>CAOKQZ010000018.1 GCA_948471055.1 uncultured Clostridium sp.
GTGCCGAAGATACTTGCGGGTTACCCTGCTGGAAAAATAGGTTGTCGCCAGGTTTATATTCCTCTTTAGCTCAGTTGGTAGAGCGCTCGGCTGTTGAATGTTAGCAGCACTACTTGAGAAATCAGTAGTTGATAAGGTGGCTAAGTCGGTGAAACTCGTAAGTAACGATAGTTACACGACAATACCGAGCAAGGCAAAAGCTATGTGTAGAGACTTTACACCACCTACCTAAGTCGAAAGATATGGTAAAGATAAAGTCCAGACTACAAACTATTTATAATAGTGTTAATGAAAATTAATGTAGTAAAGTAACCGATAGGTCGTTGGTTCGAGTCCAACAAGAGGAGCCATAAAAAAGCTGATACAACGTATCAGCTTTTTTAGTAAATGATGGAGGGAAAATAGAATATGACTTTGCGAAAAATAGGATTAGAGGAATTTCAGAAAGTAATTTATCCAGAATACAAAAAAATATTTCCTAAGGAAGAATGTAAACCCTATGCTTTAATTAAAAAAACTTTTGAAAATAATATTACAGATATGATTGAAATAATAGAAAGTGATAAAATTGTTGGATTTTTTATAGTCAATACACTAAAAAATAATCAATATGCTATGTTAGATTTTTTTGCAATTTTGCCTCAATATCAAAACAAGGGATATGGAAGTAAAGCTATTAAATTATTGAAAGAAGAGAATAAAAATTTAGAGGGAATCATAATAGAAATAGAGAAGTGTGGATTAGGAAAAAATGAAGAAGAAAATAGTTTTCGAGAAAAAAGAGCAAGGTTTTATGAAAGATTAGGTTTTCAAAAAATGGGTTTTGATATTGAATTATATATGGTAATGTATTCAATCTATGTATTACCTTGTAATGAAACTATATTTTTTGAGGATATGAGAGTTAGTCAAGCAATGTTTGACATCTATAAAGCAATTTCAGGAGAAGAAAGAACCAAAAAGAACTGTAAAATTTACCCAGAAGGAAAAGAACCAAATAAGTGACATAATTCTAAAATTGACATAATGTGAAAAGTGAGATATAATAGGATTAACTTTTAAAGTTGGAGGCAAAATATGATAAAAGAGATGGTAAATTTTATATTATATCTCTTTGAAGATTTAGAACCATTTTGGGCATATGTATTGGTAAGTCTTCTTATATTAGAAGGTATCATAAAAGCTGTATATTTACGGCAACCAGAATGGGAATCGAAAAAAACAAAAGATAAAGATGGGAATGAAGTTATCATACATTCTCGAATTAGAAAATAGGAAAAGGCTACCTTCGGGTAGTCTTTTTTATGCGAAAGAGGGGTTGTAAATTTAAAATACATATGATAAAATTGCATAAACTGGAAAAAAGAGGTTTATGTAATGGAAAAAGTATTGAAAGACTGGACTCGATTTGAAAAAATATTGTTGGTGGTAAGTATTCTTTTAATTGGAACATCAGGGATTATTACGAAAAGTGAAATATTAACTATAATAGCATCTTTTGTGGGAATTACCTGTGCATTAATGCAAGCAAAAGGAAAAGTTATTAGTCAATTTATGGGAGTATTAGAAGCAATATTATATTCCATTTTGTCATTCCAAAACCAATATTATGGAGAAGTAATTATTTATGCAGTTGTAGTACTTCCTACTTATTTATTTGGAATTTATTCTTGGGTTACACATAAAAATGAAGATACCGATACGGTAGTAGCAAAGGTTTTTACAAAAAAGGATTGGCTTTTGTTATTAATTTTAAATATAGTGTTATTTTTCTTATTATACATGCTATTACAATATTTTCATACAAATGCACTATTGGTATCAACTCTATCTATGCTTGCTAGTTTAACAGCAACATATTTAATTGTACAAAGAAATAAGTATAGTTTCTTATTCTTTATCATAAATGATATAATACTACTTATTTTATGGGGGATACCAGTGTTGCAAGGAGATATTTCTTTACTTCCAATTTTAATAGAACCGTTTCTTTTATTAATCAATGATACCTATGGATGGAAAAATTGGAATGAAAATGAAAAAAATGCTTGTCAAGATGAATAAAAAGACAGAAAGATAGTTATAATAAAAGTAACATTCTTCTTTAGCTCAGTTGGTAGAGCGCTCGACTGTTAATCGATAGGTCGTTGGTTCGAGTCCAACAAGAAGAGCCAATAAATTTAAACAAAAATAAGGCGTTTTTATTGATAAATGCCTTATTTTTGTTAGAAAATAATTGTATTTCTATGAACTTTATGGTATAAATAAGTAAAATATGAAATTTGCAACGCAGCATTGCAAATTCTAAAAAGGATAACATTATATGATAGTAGAAAAAATAAGAGTAAAGAATTTTAAAAAATTTGAAGGAATAAAAGAAATAAAGTTTAATGATGATATTAATGTGTTAATTGGAGATAATGAAGCTGGAAAGAGTACGATATTAACAGCATTAGATATTGTATTTAGTGGGAGTTTTAGTAAAGTAGAAGCCCTAGGTATAGATACTTTATTTAATATTAATGCTATAAATAGCTTTTTAGAAAGCGACAGAAATTATTCATGTTTGCCTGAATTACATATTGAAGTTTTTCTTAAGGATACAGGAATATCTGATTTAAATGGTGAAAACTACTTAAATAGCAATGATATCGAATGTGATGGACTAAAGTTCACTTGTATTCCAAATGAAGCATATTCAAAACAAATAGTGGAAATATTAAAAAATAAGAATTGTGTATTTCCATTTGAATATTATATTTGTAATTTTTCAACATTTTCTAATCACCCATATAATAGTTACAATAAATACATAAAACATATTTTGATAGACAATTCAAATATTAATAATGAATATGCAATTAAAGAATATACTACATCTGTATACAAAGCATATACAGACAGAAATGCCCAAAATAGCAATAAAAATCAATATAGGCAATATAGATACTTATTTGAAACAGAAGTGTTAAATAAGACAAATGAATCGTTAAATAATGTAAAATTTGGATTATCTAATTCAAATAAACTAAGTCTTGAAAATAATTTAGCTGTTTACGAAAATGGTATTAATATATCAAATAAAGGAACTGGAAAACAAACAATGATAAAAACAGAGTTTGCTTTACAAAAGCAAATAGATAATATAGATATGATTTTAATTGAAGAACCAGAAAATCATTTAAGCCATTTAAATATGAAGAAATTGATAACTAATATAACAGAAGCAAAAGATAAACAAATTTTTTTAACTACTCACAATAATATGATATGTTCAAGACTAGATTTAAGAAAATTAATCTGTATGAATAGTAACATTGATAAAGCTTTAGAATTTAATAAAATAGATCAAGATACTGCAAAATTTTTTATTAAATCTCCTAATAATAACATTTTAAACTTTGTATTATCAAAAAGAGTAATATTAGTTGAAGGTGCAGCAGAATATATACTGATGGAAAAGTTTTTTGAAATGATAACAAAAGTAAAGGTAGATGATTGCAATGTTAGTATAATAGCAATTAGTGGATTAAGTTTCGAAAGATATTTAGAAATAGCAGAAAAATTAAATATAAAGGTAGCAGTAATAACAGATAATGATAGTAATTACGATAAGAATATAAAAGAAAAATATGACAAATATAAAGGCTCTGACAATATTAAAGTATTTGCTGAAACGAATAACGATTTAAAAACTTTTGAAATATCTTTATATAACAATAATATAAAATATTTGAACAATAATAAAGTTACTACAAGTACAGATATTCAAAAATTTATGCTTAATAATAAATCAGAAAATGCTTATAGAATATTAGAAAAATTAGATAAAACAACAGAGAATTTTGTGATTCCTAAATATATAGAGAAGGCGATAAGATGGATAAAAAGTTAATATTAGCAGTTGCAGGAGCGGGAAAAACCACATTACTATTGAGTAAATTAAATGAAGTAGATCGATTTTTAATAGTAACTTATACAAAAACTAATTATGAAGATATAAAAAAGTCAATAGTAAATAAATTTTCGTATATACCATCCAATATAAAAATATATACATATTTTGTGTTTTTATATAATTTTTGTTTCAAACCTTTTGAAATTAATTTATGTCCAAGAGATAATTTAAGGACTAAAGGTTTGGATTTTAATATAATAAATGATAATCATAGAGTAAAAAGTACACAAATTTCATATTATATGGCAAAAGAAAGTAAAAAGATGTATTCAAGTAGATTAGCCAAGTTGTGTGATAAAGAAAAATTGCTTATGAAAATAAAAAACAGAATAGAAAAGTATTTTGATTACTTTTTTATAGATGAAGTTCAAGATTTTGCAGGTAATGACTTTAATTTTATAAATGATTTAACAAAATGTGATGTAAATAGTGTATATGTTGGAGATTTTTATCAACATACATTTGATACAAGCAGAGATGGAAATGTAAATGCTAATCTGCATAAAGATATAAATGAATATTTAAATAAATTTAGAAAAAATAATAAGAATTTAGAAATAGATTTACATTCTTTAGAAAAAAGCAGAAGATGTAAAAAAGAAGTCTGTGAATTCATTAGAAATAATATAAATATTGATATATATCCTGAAGAGAATAAAAGCGTTATTGTTAAGGAACTAATTGATGATACGAATATTAACAATATTATGAATGATAATAATATAGTAAAGTTGTTTTATCAAAAAAGTAAAAATTATAAAGGAAATGTAGAAAATTGGGGAAATAGTAAAGGTTCTACTTATGATAATGTTTGTGTAGTATTAAACAAAAAGACCTATGATTTATATAAAAAAGGTAATTTAAATTCTCTAACAATGTCAACAAGGAATAAATTGTATGTTGCTTGTACAAGAACAAAAAATAATTTGTTTTTTATTGAAGAAAGTAAGATAAAGAAATTTAGGAAAGGAGATTAGAGTATGCCAAATATTGAAACGAATCGTATAGAAAACAAGGAACAATTAAATGAAGATTTTGAACAAGAAGTAATAGCTTTTCTTAATTACAAAGAAGGTGGAATTATATATGTTGGTGTTAGAAAAGATGGACAAGTAGTTGGAGTTGATAATTTAGACCCAATGCAATTACAAATAAAAGATAGAATAAAAAATAATATACAACCATCAACATTAGGACTATTTGATGTTATTGTAGAGAAAATAGAAAATCAAGAAGTAATAAAAGTTGTAATATCAAGTGGTACAGAAAAACCATATTATCTAAGAAAAAAAGGAAGAACGCCAGAAGGTTGCTATTTAAGAGTTGGAAGTAGCAAAGAAAGAATGACTTTTGAAATGATTGATAATATGTATGCAAAAAGAGTAAAAAATACATTAAAAGAAATTGAATCGCCTCGACAAGAGTTGACATTTAATCAATTAAAGATATATTACGAAGGACAGGGACTACAATTAAATGAAAACTTTTTGAAGAATTTAGACTTATTGACGAGTGAAGGAAAATATAATTATAATGCTTTTTTACTAGCAGATGAAAACAATGTATCTATCAAAGTAGTCAAGTATTTAGGGACAGACAAAATGGATTTAGTAAAAAATCAAGAATATGGATATAGATGTATAATAACAGCAACGCAAAGAGTATTAGACAGACTAGAAGCTGAAAATACAGTTTATGCTAAAATAGAGTATAAAGGTAGAAAAGAAGTTGAAATGATAGATAAAAAAGCATTAAAAGAAGCAGTTATAAATGCTATTGTGCATAATGATTATTCTTATGGAAATTCTCCAATAATAGAATTATACTCTGATAGAATTGAAATTACATCTGCAGGAGGTTTGCCTCAAGAATTATCAAAAACGGATTTTTTTAGAGGTGTTACTGCACCAAGAAACAAAGAACTAATAAGAGTTTTCAAAGATGTAGATTTAATTGAAAATATAGGTTCTGGAATATTAAGAATTTTGAAAGCATATGACAAAAATTGTTTTATATTTATGGATAATTTTTTAAGAGTTTCATTTAAATATAGAGAAAATCCATTTGAATATGACCAAAAAATTAACCAAGAAAATGACCAAAGAGAATTGAGTAATATACAGAATAAAATAATTAGTTTAATTAATCAAAATTCTAAAATAACACAAAAAGAGATGGCTAAAATATTAGAAGTTTCAAGAGAAAAGATAAAGTATAACATTGCAATTTTAAAAGATATGAACATAATTGACAGGGAAGGTTCAAATAAAATTGGAAAATGGAAGATTTTGAAATGATTTTATTGGTTAAAAATTGACCAATAAATTGACCAATAAACTTTATAAAGGTGGTGAAATAACTTTGCTAGAAAGCTTAGAAAAAGAAGAATTAATAAATATTATTCAAAAGTTAGAAAAAGAAAATAAGGAACTCAAAGAAAGAATATATGGAAAGATTGAAGAAAAAGAAATACCAAAAGAGCAAAAAGTTATTTCAAACGAAGAAAAAGTAAAAATATTTAGAGATATATTTAAAGGAAGAACAGATTTATATGCTAAAAGATGGATAAGTAATAAAACAGGAAAGTCAGGTTATTCACCTGTATGTAGAAATGAATTTAGTACATATAAATGTGATAAACCACGAATAAAATGTAATGAATGTCCTAATAGAGTATTAGAACCATTAACAGATGAAATTATATTAAACCATTTAAAAGGTGAAATTACAATTGGCATATATCCTTTATTACCAGGAGACACATGCAATTTTTTAGCAATAGATTTTGATAAGAAAACTTATAAACAAGATGTTACTGCATTTTGGAGTACATGTGATGAATTAAATATCCCTATTTATGTAGAAAAGTCACGTTCTGGAAATGGTGCCCATATATGGATATTCCTTGAAGAAAGTATGCCTGCTAATGTAGTGAGAAAAATGGGAAATATATTATTAACAAAGACAATGGAAAAAGCTTCATTAGACTTAAATTCTTATGATAGACTATTTCCAAATCAAGATACTATGCCTAAAGGTGGGTTTGGCAATTTAATAGCATTACCATATCAAGGAGAAAGTGCAAAAGAGGGAAACACAGTTTTTGTAAATAAGTATTTCGAGCTAGAGAAAAGGCAGATAGATATTTTAACAGATATAAAAAGAATGACTTCAGATGAAGTATATGAATTTGTTAATAAATATAAAGAAGACGATTATAATGAACCAGAAACAGAAGAAGTATCAGATGATGAAATTCCTAAAAAAGAAAATTTGAAAGATATTATATTTACTAACAATATTGAATGTATATTTGACCATCAAATTTATATAAAAAAGTTAAAATTGTTACCAAATGAAATAACATATTTGAAAAGATTGGCAAGTTTTACTAATCCTAAGTTTTACGAATTGCAAAAGTTAAGAATGCCAATATATTATAAGACAACACCTAGAATTATAGCTTGTTTTGAGGAAGATGAAAGATTTTTAATCTTACCAAGAGGATGCATAGATAAAATTAGAGAAACATGCGAAAAAAGTAATGTTAAACTAATAATCAAAGACACAAGGGAAGAAGCTACAAAGACAGATTATGAGTTTATAGGAAAATTAAATAAAAAACAGGAAAAAGTAAAGAATGAATTATTACAGCATGAAACAGGTGTACTTTGTGCAACAACAGGTTTTGGAAAAACAGTGATAGGAGCAAAAATAATTTCAGAATTAAAAACGAATGCTTTAGTGATAGTTAATAGAAACAATTTACTAGAACAATGGAAAGAAAGATTATCTTATTTTTTAGGTATTGATAAAAAAGAAATAGGGCAATGTCGGAGCAAGTAAAGAAAAGTTAAATGGGAAATTAGATGTAGCAAGTTTTCAATCCCTGTTTAAAAAGGATAATTTTGAAGAATTAATAAAAGGCTATGGCTTGGTAATAGTAGACGAATGTCATCATGTGGCAGCTTTTAGCTTTGAAAATGTATTAAAGCAGATTAAAGCAAAATATGTATATGGATTAACGGCTACACCAACAAGAAAAGATGGATGGCATAAAATTATTTATATGCAATGTGGAGATATAAGAGCAAGAGTATCTAATCGTGAATTAAAACAAAATAGAGAAATAGAACACGAAGTAATTGTTAAGAAAACAAACTATAAATATATTCCAACAGAAGAAAAGGACAAGATACAGATTTCAGAAATATTAAATGACATGTGCCAAAATGTTTTTAGAAATAGTATGATAGTAGAAGATATAAAGAAAAGTGTTTTAGAAGGAAGAATACCAATTGTTTTAACTGAAAGAGTAGAACATTTAAAAATTTTAAAAGAAGCACTAGAAGATTTGAATGTGCCAGTTGTAATATATAAAGGAAATATGGGCAAAAAGAAAACGAGGGAAATACAAGAGTTGTTAAGAGAAGCGGATGAAAAACATAAACCAAGAATTATTTTAGCAACAAGTAGTTCAATAGGAGAAGGATTTGATGACAATAGATTAGATACATTATTTTTAACAATGCCAGTTTCATGGAAAGGCAGAATTATACAATATGTAGGTAGACTTCATAGAGAGCATGAAGATAAGGAAAAAGTAATTGTATATGATTATTTAGACAATATGAAAGTACTTGAAAAAATGTATAATAGAAGACTGAAAGGATATAAGATAGCAGGTTATGAAATTATAGAATAATTGAAAATTTATGATATAAAACAAGAAAATCATGAAAATTGCAACATGATATTGCAAAATTAAGGAGGAATTATAGTGAGCAAAGAAATAGTAATTGTAACAGGTGGAGCGAGTGGATTAGGATTAGAACTTGTTAAACAATTTATTGAAAAAGGTTACTTTGTATGTAACATAGATAGAGATTTAAAGAAAATGAAAATATTAGCTAATACATATAAAGATAACTACAAAGGTTTTATAGGAGATATTTCTGATAGTAAATTTGTTAAAGATACTATTGATGAAATATCAAATTTAGGAAATATAAAAATACTAATTAATAATGCAGGTGAGCCATCATTTAAGTTACCTACAAAATATGAAAAAGAAGATATAGACAAATGCTTTAAAGGTTTGCAAGGTATGATTTTATTTTCTACAGAAACGTTAAAAGTAAAAGAAGAGAAGGATTTAAAAATAGTAAATATAATGTCATCAGCAGCATTAAGAGGAAATAAACAAGAAGCGGTATATTGTGCTACTAAATGGGGAGAAAGAGGATATACAGAAAGTTTAAAAGTAGCTTATAAAGGTACAAGTGTAAAGGTAATAGGAGTATATCCAGGTGGAATTAATACAGAATTTTATAAAAACAGTAGAGATTATGTATCAGAAGAAAAGCAATCTACATTTATGAAACCACATGATGTTGCTAAAACAATTATAGATAATGTAACAAATGAAACTAATTTAACAGTTGCAGATATTATAATAGAGAGAAATTAATGGGAGATTAGAGAATGGAAAAGCATGAATTGGTAGATGAAAATGGGAATAAAACAGGAAAAGTATTAACACATATTGAGGCTCGTGACTTAAATAATATACCAGATGGATATTACATATCGGTTGTTGGAGTTGTAATTTTGAATGAGGTAAATGAAATTTTACTTCAAAGACGTAGTAGTAATAAAAGAGTAAATCCTAATAAATGGGGGATTTGTGGTGGAAAAGTGGATTTTGGAGAAACACCACTTGAAGCAGGAGTACGAGAAACATTAGAAGAAATTGGCGTGTTGCTAAAAAAAGAAGAGTTAACTTTTTTTAGTATGGATGTTATTGGAAAGTTACATTTTACTGTATACTATACAAGAAAAAATATTGATTTAAGAAAATGCAAATTGCAAAAAGAAGAAGTAGCACGGAGTACAATGGTTCAAAATAGAAGAATTACAGAACCTAGATAATGAAGGGTTTGAATGGTTGGAGAATTTAAATAAAGTTTTGTTGGAAGAGTAGTGGAAAATGAACAGACACATTACATAAACTAGGTATTGATTTTTTTTGAAAAAATGATATAATTATGTCAGTTAAAATAATTAAAGGGGGAAATGAAACATGGAAGCAAAAATTGTAGGAGACATGTTACCAGCTGTTGTTTGTAAATTAGCAAAAGGAGAATCTGTTATTACTGAAAATGGTGGAATGAGTTGGATGGATGACGGAATTGAAATGAAAACAACAACCAATGGCGGAATTATGAAAGGAATTGGAAGAGCATTTGCAGGAGAATCTATTTTCATGAACTTATATACAGCCGAAAAAGATAATGCAGAAATCGCATTCTCATCTTCTTTTCCAGGACAAATTTTAGAATTTGATTTAAAAGAAGGAGAAAGCATTATTGCACAAAAAAGAGCATTTTTATGTTCTGAGAAAACAGTCGATATTAAAATGCAATTCCGTAAAAAATTAGGTGCTGGTTTCTTTGGTGGAGAAGGATTTATTATGCAAAAAATAACAGGACCAGGAAAAGTATACTTAGAGATTGACGGAAATGTTATTAAAAGAGAATTAGCAGAAGGTGAAAAAATCAAAGTAGACAATGGTTATGTTGCAGCTATGACACAAGATGTAAAACTAGATATCGAAACGGTAAAAGGTGTTAAAAATGTTTTATTTGGTGGAGAAGGTCTATTTGTTACATCACTAAAAGGACCAGGAACAGTATACTTACAAACAATGCCAGTTTCAAAACTTGCAAGTTTATTATATTTAGGTCAAGCAAAATAGGAACCTGCTCTACCTTACAAGCATAGTTTGTGTGTGAGGTACCTAAAAACCTTGTTGTTTGCACGATAAGAAAAGAAAAAGTTGATGGATTTACCGCTTTCCATTGACTTTTCTTTTTCTAACGTATATAATAATTTGGAAGCAAATGGAGTGGTATCGAAGTGGTCATAACGAGCTACACTGGAACTGTAGTAGTCGGGAAACCGGCCCGTGGGTTCGAATCCCACCCATTCCGCCAGAAATAGTGACTTTCAAGACTTTTGAAAATTGCTATTTTTTTATTTTTTAACGAAAAAGTATGTTACTTGTCCAAAGTTGTAATTTTGGTTGAAAAATAGTAAACAGTGCTTATTTCATAAGAAGAGGTTATAAAATGGAATTAGAAAAGATAGTAGAACCAATTGTAGAATGGTATGTAGAAAATAAACGAATGTTGCCTTGGCGAAAGGAAAAAAATCCCTATAGCATATGGGTTTCAGAAATTATGCTTCAACAAACGAGGATTGAGGCAGTTAAAGTATATTACGAACGTTTTATGGAAGAAGTACCAAATGTGGAAGAATTGGCGAAAATAGAAGAGGCAAAATTACTAAAATTGTGGGAAGGACTTGGCTACTATTCAAGAGCAAAGAACTTAAAAAAAGCAGCCATCAAAATTTGCGAAGAATATAAAGGAGATATGCCAAAATCTTACGAAGAATTGGTAACCCTACCGGGAATTGGAGAATATACAGCAGGTGCCATTGCTTCGGTGGCATATAATGAAAAAATACCAGCAGTAGATGGTAATGTATTACGAGTAATTTCGAGGGTTATGGCGAGTACAAAGGATATTTTACTTTCGGACACCAAAAAAGAAATAACAAAAAAACTAAAAGAAATCATGCCAAGCAAGGCAGGGGATTTTAATGAAGGTCTAATGGAATTAGGAGAAAGAATTTGTATTCCAAATGGAGAACCGATTTGTAAGAAATGTCCTATAAAAGAGTATTGTATAGCATATAAAAAGAGGTTAACAAGTCAAATTCCAGTACGAATAAAAAAGACAAAACGAAAACAAGAAAAAAGATGGGTTTTTCTAATTGAATGGGAAGATAATATTGCAATTCGAAAAAGAGAAGACAAAGGGCTATTAGCAGGCATGTATGAATTTCCAAATGTAATAGAAAAAGAAGAGTTGGAAAAAGAGCAAGTATTACAAGAATGGAACCTAAAAATAGAACAAAAAGAAGAATTAGGAAAAGCAAAACATATCTTTTCTCATATAGAATGGAATATGGAGGGATGGCGAATAAAGGTAGAGAAGAAAAACAAGGATTTTATATGGGTAAAAAAAGAGGAAATATTAGAAAAATATCCTATTCCAGAAGCATTTCGATATTACAAAAATAAACTATAATAGCAAAAACTTCCATTGAAGTGAAAAGAAAAATAAAGTATAATCAAAATAAGAGGTGGTTTATTTTGATTATACGTAAATGCACGAAAGAAAAAATTTTACAAAAAGAATTGAAAGGGTGTTTTCAGTTTTTTAATAAAGAAATTAACCTAGATAAACAAACAAAGGGATATGGGTTAATTCGTGATAAATCGCCTTACCATAAAGAGATTGCAAGTATTGCATCGGTTGGTTATGGGCTTGCAGCACTAATCATTGGAGTAGAACATGGTTGGTTATCATATGAAAAAGCATATGATAGAGCAAATAAAACACTAGATACGTTTTTACAGAAAATAGAAACTATTCATGGGTTTTACTATCATTTTGTAAATATAAGAACTGCAAAAAGAGAATGGAACTGTGAAGTATCCATTATTGATACTGCTATTTTTATTTGTGGAGCCTTAACAATTGGAGAATATTTCGGAGGAGAAATAAGGAAAAAGGCAGAAAAGTTATATGAACAAATTGATTGGGAATGGTATCGAAATAAAGAAACAAATCAATTCTATATGGGTTATACCAAAGAACAAGGCTTTTGGGGCAGTTGGGACATGTATGCAGAGCAATTAATGTTGTACATATTAAGTGTTGCCTCAAACACACACACAGTCAATCCCTCTATATACGACGATTTTGAAAAAAAGAAACAAGACTATGGAGAAATAAAAGACATTATTTTTACTTATTGTGGAACGTTGTTTACCTACCAATTTTCACATGCCTGGATTGATTTTCGAAATATAAAAGACAAAAACGGAATTGATTGGTTTGAAAATTCCGTAAAAGCCACAAAAGCAAATAGGGAATATTGTATAAAAAATAAAGATACCTATCAAACATATGGCCAAAATTCGTGGGGGTTAACCGCATGTGTGGGACCAGATGGGTATAAATCCTATGGAGCAAAGCCATGTTTCGTGGATTTAAACATAGAAAACGATGGGACAGTAGCCCCATGTGGAGCTATTGGTTCGGTGGTATTTATGCCAAAAGAAACCATGGAAATGATGGAATACCTATACCATACATATCCAAAGCTATGGTCAAAATATGGATTTTTGGATGGATACAATTTAGAAAAAGATAAGTTATGGGTATCCAAAGAATATATTGGAATTGATAAAGGAATTTCAATGGTTATGATAGAAAATTACTTACACCGGAACCATATGGAAATATGCTATGCAAAGTGAAACCATAAAAAAAGGATTGGAAATATTAGGAATGGGGAGAAAAGAAGAAATAATAAAATAAGAAATCAAAAAATTTCTAAATGGAGAGTACCATTTAGAAATTTTTGTATATAACAAACATTTCGCAAATGAAGATAATGTGACGAACGAAATGTAACAAAAAACTTTTCAAAATCGGTTGTAAAATATGCAAAAAAATGATAAGATTTAACTATCAATTTTACAAAGGAGAATACGATGAAAGAAAAGAAAAATCAAACAGGAGTAACTATTGTAAGCTTAGTAATAACGGTAATTGTATTAATGATTGTGGCGGGAATTGGTGTTAAAGTAGGTACTGACCAAATAACCAAAACCAAGGATAATACCGTAGTATCTGAACTAAGCATGGTACAACATGCCATATTAGAGCAGTATACGAAATACAAAACAACAAAGAATGCCAATTATTTGGTAGGAAATATGGTAAGTGGGGAAGAATTAAATAGCATTACAAGTACCTTAGGAGTTACTTTAGTAACGGTTCCTTCTAGTTATTCGGAAAAAGAGAGGGCATATTATAAACTAGATAAAGCAAGCTTATTGGAAATTGGCATTAAAAATACAGACGATGAGTATGTTGTCAATTATATTTCTGGAGAAGTTATGAATATCACGAAAAAAGCAACAAGTGAAGGAAATGCTCTTTATGTAAGGGCGAAGAGTTTTTAGCGTAAAGGAGAGAATATGGAACAAAAAGAAATTGTGCAAACTCTTACAAAAGTTTTAAAAACATCGACTGTTTTGGAAAATGAACCAATGAGAAACCATACAACATTTCATATTGGTGGAAATGCAGATGTGTATATAAAAGTAAAAGAAGAGGAAGATAGTAAAACCGTTTTTCTATTGGCAAAAGAACATCACATTCCCCTTACTATAATAGGAAATGCAAGTAATGTATTGGTAACCGATAAGGGAATTCGAGGGATGGTGCTAGAAGCCAATCTAAAAAAACTTAAATTTGAAGAAAAACAAGAGGGAACGAGGATTACCGTTCGGTGCGGGAGAAAGCCTAACGGCTCTTGCCGTTAAGTGCAAAGAAAAACAGCTTACTGGTTTGGAATTTGCCTATGGAATTCCGGGGACAATTGGAGGAGCCATACGTATGAATGCAGGAGCACATGGTGGACAAATGCAAGATGTTGTAACCTCTGTTACCTATATCGATTTTGATGGAAATCGAAAAACATTGGCAAAAGAGGAATTACAGTTTGATTATCGCCAAAGTATTTTTTCGAAGCATCAATTAGGAATGATTACAGAGGCTACACTAGAGGTAAATAAAGGAAACCCAAAGGAAATAGAAGAAAAAATGGCAGCGTATGCGACTTACCGAAAAGAAAAACAGCCAATCTCGTATCCAAATGCAGGAAGTACTTTTAAGCGAGGAGAGGATTACATTACCGCAAAACTAATTGACGAATGTGGATTAAAAGGGTACCAAATTGGTGGAGCAAAAATTTCAGACTTGCACGCAGGCTTTATCATTAACACAGGAAACGCAACAGCAAAAGATGTACTAGATTTAATCAAATACACAAAACAAAAAGTTTATGAAAAATTTAAAAAAGAAATCAATTTAGAAATTGAAATACTAGGAGAAAAATAGCAATAAACAATATAAAAAGCTACGAAGCCCTACAAAAAAGGCCCCTTTACTTAAGGGGGCTGTCGCGAGATAGCGACTGGGGGTTCTTACAAACCAAAAAAAGAAAGGAAAGAAGAAGAAAATGAAAGGATTTTTAGCATGGTTTAAAAACAGTACAAAAATGAAAAGATGGCTTATGATGATTTTAGTAGGAATTGTGTTATTATGTTATGGAATAGCACAAATACTAGTAAAAAATGAAATGACCATTCTACAATTAGGAGGAGTGGCAGTATTATTTGTACTAGGATTTACCTTTACCATTTTAGGAATTATTTTTGCACAAAAACGTACCTTAGAGCTATTAGTAGAAGCCAGTGATGTGCGTTTAGCAAAAGGTAAGAAAAAAGACATTAATGTAAATTCACTTATTTTTAACAGAAAGGTTTATGATAAAGGACCAAATGTTGTTGTCATTGGAGGCGGAAATGGTTTAAATACGGTACTTAGAGGCTTAAAAAACTATACCAGTAATATTACTGCGATTGTTACGGTTTCAGACTATGGAAAATTACCAACCGATTCTAGAAAACAATTAGAATTATTACCAATGGATGATATAAAAGAATCGCTAATTGCTTTATCTTATAACGAAGAGGAAATGGAACGATTACTAAACTTAAAATTTCGACATGGCAATTTAACCAATTTATCTTTTGGAGATGTTTACCTATCGGCTATGAGAGATTTAGAAGGAGATTTTACAAAATCCATTGAAAAAAGTAAAGATATTTTACGAATGACAGGAAGAGTATTACCAGTTACTCTTGACGAATTTAAAATATGTGCAGAGCTAGAAAATGGAATGGTAGTAGAAGAAAAAGAGAAAATACCAGAAATTGTATTTGATAAAGTAACCAAAATTAGCCGAATTTATATTACACCATCCAACTGTGTGCCAGCACCGGGAGTGCTAGAGGCAATTAAAAATGCAGATGCTATTATTCTTGGACCAGGAAGCCTATACACCAATGTAATACCAAACCTACTAGTAAAACACGTTTCAAGAACGATAAAAGAAAGCAAAGCCATTAAAATTTATGTAAGTAACATTATGACAGAACCGGGACAAACAGACAATTTTGGAATTTCAGACCATATTCAAGCAATTCATGACCATGCAGGAAAAGGTATTATTGACTATTGTATTTATGATACCGGAGAAGTGGTTCCAGAGTTTGTAAGAAGGTATAATAAACAAGGGCAAGACTTAGTAGACCAAGACATTATACAAGCAAAAGAAAAAGGAGTTCGCTTAGTACAAAGAGACTTATCTACTATTGTAGAAGACAATATACGCCATAGCCCAAAAGCAGTAGCAGAAGCAATTATACAAATTATCTGTGATGACTTAAAATATCGAGACATGCAAAATGACCCAGAATATGTCATGTTAAATACAAGATTAAAAGAAGAAAAGAAAGCCAAAAAACGTAATACCGCAAAAAGAGCAAAAACAAGAGAAGATAAAAGACCAAATAGAAAGTTAGCCTCAAAAGCCGGCAGACATGAAAGAAAATCCAGCAAGTTCGCTGAAAAATACCACGAAAGAATTCGCTCCATTCAAACCAGTGAAGAAAAAAGAGAACAAAAAATAGAATTCATCGAAAAACTACAAATGGACGACGACAAAAAATAATATATAGGGGCGACTAGATAGAACAAGGAATAATAAAATTCATAAAAACGTTCGACAAAGAGTAATATGTAGGGGCGACTAGTAGTCGCCCGAGAACTACAAAGACATACAAAAAAGCCCCTTTAACAAGGGGGCTGTCAGCGAAGCTGACTGGGGGTTCTTAAAGCCGAGATAAGAATCCTCAATTGAAATAAAGAAAGATAAGAACCAGAAAAAGGAGCAATACAAATGAAATTTGGAAAAAAGCAAATGAATTTAGAAGAAGGACTAACCAAAGAATGGATTATTACCAATGGTATAGGAGGGTATGCCTCCTCTACCATTTTAGGATGTAACACAAGAAAATACCACGGATTACTAATCGCACCCTTAACCCCTCCTGCAAGAAGATTTCTAATATTATCCAAAATTGATGAAAGTATAGAAATAGAAGAAACCAAATACAATCTCTATACCAACATGGGAAAAGATTATATATCCGATGGGTACCAATATGAGCAAAGCTTTGAAAAAGATTACATTCCTATTTTTACTTACAAAGTAGAAGACATAACCATAAAGAAACTAATTTGTATGGAGCATGGAAAAAATACAGTAGGAATTTTATATCGTATTAAAAACGGAAAAAAGCAAGCCAAATTGACACTAGCACCAATTATGAATTACCGAGATTTTCATCAGGTAAATAAAGACCATACCTATGAGGTAAAACAAGAAATAAAAAACCGAAAAGTAAAGGTCATTATCGACGATAATCGCGATACTCCAGTTTATATAAATGCAAGCGAAGGAAATTATATTGAACACATACAAGATACCTTTCAAAATATGTTCTATGTAGAAGAAGAAAAAAGAGGATTTTTAGCCGAGGAAAACCATACTGTGATTGGCAGATACGAAATTGAATTAGCACCAAAAGAAGAAAAAGAAATTTCGATGGTATGTTCCTTGGAAGAAAATATTGATGCTTTAAACGTAAAAGAAATGATTAATAAAGAAATTGTTCGTATTAATGAATTAGTATTAGAATCTGGTTTTGTTTCGCTAAAAGAAGAAACAAAAACGAAAGAAGAACAAGAAAAAATAAGAGACTATATTATTGCTACGGATAACTTTGTGGTATACCGCCCATCTTTTAGACTACATACGTTAATTGCAGGGTACCCATGGTTTTTAGATTGGGGAAGAGATGCCCTAATTTCTTTTGAGGGATTATTGCTAATACCAAGGCGTTTTGAAATTGCAAAAGAAGTATTATTAACCTTTACCAAAAACATCAAATTTGGGTTAGTACCAAATGGATATTCCGGATTTGACAATAGACCTTTATATAATAGTGCAGATGCTTCTTTATTATTATTTGAACAAGTCAAAAAATACATCACTTATACAGGGGATGAAAAATTAGTAAAAGAAAAAATATATCCCTATTTAAAAGAAATCATACAAGCCTATCAAACGGGGATTGATGTAGATGATAATAATATCTATGTAGATGAGGATAATCTATTAGTAACAGGAACACCAAAAACACAAAATACATGGATGGATGCAAAATATGGAGACTTTGCTGTAACCCCAAGAAATGGAAAAGCAGTAGAAATGAATAGTTTATGGTATAATGCTCTAAAAATTATGGAGGAATTAACTACTGGGTTTGAAGGAATAAAATTAAGCAAGCCATATGGGGAGTTAGCCAAAAAATGTAAAACGGCGTTTGGTGAAAAATTCTATCAGGCAAAACGTAAGTGTTTATATGATGTATTAGGGGATAGCAAAATAAGACCAAATCAGTTATTTGGTTTAGCACTATCCTATCCAATCCTAGATCCTACTTCCAAAGAAGCAGAAGAAATGATGAGTACAGTTACCAAAAAACTATTAAATTCCTATGGTTTAAAAACTTTAGCCAAAGGAGAAGAAAACTATACGGAAACCTATGAAGGAGATGGCTATAAACGAGATACAAGCTATCATCAAGGCATTACATGGCCATGGTTACTGGGGATTTATGCCGATAGTAAAAAAGCAATGATAAAAGCATGTAAAGATAAGAAAAAGAAGAAAATTTGGCAAGAAGAATATCAAAGTTTCAAAGAAAACCTTCGAAAAAATTTTGATAAAATGTTCTATAAAGAAGGAATGGTAGGAAGCATTAGTGAACTATACGATTCCAAAGCCCCATATCTTCCAAAAGGAGCTTTAGCACAAGGTTGGAGTGTAGCCGAAGTATTTCGAATTATCTTAGAAAAATAACTGTAGGGGTCGATGCCTACATCGACTCGAAACAAAGAAAAAACATCACAACAAAATAAGAAAAGAGGAAAAATGAGAATATTAGGAATAGACCCAGGTTTTGCCATAACTGGGTACAGTATTATCGATTATATTGGCAACAAATTTAAACTAATCACTTCAGGAGCAGTGTTAACAAAAGCAGGAGAATCCTTTCCCTTACGACTTCTAAAACTAAATAACGACCTAGAGCAAATTATAGAGGAATATAAGCCAGACGCCATTTCAGTAGAAGAACTATTCTTCAACAATAACGTAAAAACAGCCATTAATGTAGCACAAGCAAGAGGTGTTATTCTAGTAGTAGGCTGTAGAAAACAAATTCCAACTTTTGAATACACACCGCTTCAAATAAAACAAGCAGTAACAGGCTATGGAAGAGCAGACAAGATACAAGTACAAAAAATGGTAAAAACTATATTAAACGTAGAAAACTTACCAAAGCTAGACGATACCACAGATAGCATGGCAGCAGCCATATGCCATGCCCACAGCGCCAAATTTTCACAAAAATTGTAGAACCCTAGAACCCCCAGTCGACTACGTCGACAGCCCCCTTAAGTAAAGGGGCCATTGGTTATTGTTCTAATATAGAAGAAGGACAGCAAAACAAACATAAACAAGGAGCAAGAAAATGACAATTGAGATGTTAGAGAAGGAATTAAAAGAGGGAAAATTAAGCGAAATCTATCTTTTTTATGGGGAAGAAACTTATTTAATGGAAGCTTGCGTAAAAAAGATAAAAAAACTATTTGGGGAAATGGTAAAAGGAATTAATTATGTTGAAATAGATGACACCAATTTAGAACAATTAATATCCGATTTACAAACCCCTAGTTTTGGGTATCCCAAAAAATTAGTTGTGGTAAAAAATACAGGGCTTTTTAAAAGGGAAGTAAAGAAAAAAGGAGCAGGATTTCAAGAATTAAGAGATAAAATTTGTGGCTATATAAAGGAAAATGGGGAAGACATTAAAAAAGATAATGTGCTTATTTTTATAGAAGAATCGGTAGATAAAGGAAAAATGCTTTCTTGCCTAGAAGAAATTGGGGCTAATATTTGTAATTTTGAATATCAAAAATTACAAAATATTGTAGCAAGATTAAAGGCTATTTGTAAGGCATATGAGGTAAACGTGGAGGATGGTACTTTAAAATATTTTGTAGAATGTGTACGGAGTGAATTTGCAAGATTTAATGAATGAAATCCGAAAACAAATTGAATATGTAGGAAGTGGCGGTACTATTACCAAAGAAAGTATTGATTTACTAAGCATAAAGAAAATAGAAAGTGTTATTTTTGACCTAACCGATAGCTTAGGAAAAAAGGACACAAAACAAGCTATGGAGGTTTTTGAAAATCTACTATATGCTAAAGAACCAATCCAAAAAATTTTAATTACACTATACAATCACTTCAAAAAACTATACCTAACAAAGCTTGCCATAAAACAAAACCGAAATATTCGGAGAAAGTTTAGCACTAAAACCAAACCAAGCTTTTTTAGTAGGAAAATACAAAACCCAAGCAAGCTATTTTGAAGAAATCGAATTAAAACAAATGATAAATGAATTTATCGATTTAGATGCAAACTACAAATCTGGAAAAATCGATTTAAAACTAGGATTGGAAACGATTTTGACAGGGCATTGTTCGAAATAATAAAAATAGGTATAAAATCTCTTCTTTTTCAAACAATAAATAAAAAGGAGAGATTTTTTATGATGAATAAGATGAATTTTAGAACTGATTTAGCATTAGAAAGACGTGACTTATATCGAAAAGCCAATCAATTAGATAAGGAGATTGATGGGATTGAAACAGAAGAAGAGGAAAATGGACCACGAATTCGAACGGCTCGTGTGAAGGTGTTAAATGAAAATGGAGCGGGAGCAATTGGAAAACCAGTAGGAAATTACATTACCATCGATATTCAAAAACTAAAAGTAGCAACTGAAGAGGATATACAAGAATCGGCAGAAGTGCTTGCAAAAGAATTACGAGCATTACTAACCAAACATGCGACACCAAAAGATGAAATTTTAATTGTTGGATTAGGAAACCAATATGTAACGCCAGACTCATTAGGTCCAAAAGTAATTAATGATATTGATGTAACAAGACATATTTTAACCTATATGCCACAAGTATTAGGAGAAGATACAAGACCAGTAAGTGCGATTTCTCCGGGGGTACTTGGAACCACCGGAATTGAAACGTTAGAAATTCTAAAAGGAATTGTGGATAATGTTCACCCAAAATTATTAATAGTAATTGATGCATTAGCTTCTAGGAGCATAGAAAGAATAAGCAGTACCATACAACTAGCAGATACCGGAATTACACCTGGAGCCGGTGTTGGAAACAAAAGAAAAGACCTAAGCCAAGCCACTCTTGGAATTCCCGTTATTGCATTAGGTATTCCAACCGTAGTAGACGCTGCCACCATTGCAGCAGACAGCCTAGACTTACTCATTCAAAAACTACAACAAGACGCCAATTCCAATGATTTCTTAAACAATCTACAAGAAGAAGACAAATACGAAATGATAAAAGAAGTACTAGTTCCAGAAGACTACAACTTCATCGTAACCCCAAAAGAAATCGACGACCTAATCGAAAACATGAGCTCCATTGTAGCAAGAGGCATAAATATCGCCACACAACCGGAGAATGTGAATGAATCGATGTAGAAATTGGATAATGCTCCGAAGAAATAACTATAAAAAAAGGCCCCTTTACTTAAGGGGGCTGTCGTTCGAAGAACGACTGGGGGTTCTTACACGATAAATAATGTATGGAACACATACAATAGTATTAAATGCACTGGATAAAAGGTGTATAGGGCATATTTCACATTTGGTCCTTTTTCGCCATTGTAGAAATGGATGAGAATAAGAGGTAAAATGGTGCAAGCACACAATAGTCCGTATTCGAAATACAGTCCAGTAGTAAGAGCAAGAGGAATGTATTTTACAAGGCATAAACCAATATAAGATAGGTTCATAAGCCATTTTTTCTCTTTAAATATGTGGAAAATGAAAATCATTAATACACCAAAATACCCATAATCGGTTTTGAAAAAGTCAGCAGTTAAGGCAAGGGATGCAACTAATAGTATGCCAATTCCTTTATTTTTGCATTGCTCATAACCAATAATGGCAAGTAGTCCTAAAAATAGAGTAAAGAAAATGTTTAAACCGAGAGTTTGCTCGGAACATCGAATTAAACCACATAAAGGGTACTTGTGAAATAATGCCAAACATTAGTAAACGAATACAATAATTCGTTTTGCTTTTGGTATGAGCATACCCTTCACTAATGCCAAAAGCAAAAATAGGAAAGGCAATTCGCCCCACATAATTAAAATTTGAAAAACGACTATAAAGGGCATACCCCAAATGGTCAAAAAACATAGTAACCATAGCAATTATTTTTAATACAAAATTAGACATAGAACATCCTCCCTATTTATAAAAATATGGTAACTATTTAGAGTCGAATAATCAGCGTTAAGAACCCACAGTCACGCTCTCGCGTGCCAGCCCCCTTGTTAAAGGGGCTTTCTTGCAATGCTTCGTAAGCTCAAGTAAATTTGAGTTATTAGTAATTTATCATTTTGTACTTGGATATTGCATATAAACTCCAAAGACCTTACAGGAAAGCCCCTTTACTTAAGGGGGCTGTCGCGGAGCAACTGGGGGTTCTTAATTCAATTTTTCATTGGTTTCTTTTTCTTCATTATAACGTTCCACAAAATAGATAGGGCGACGTTTGGATTCGTTAAAGGTTCTTCCTAAATATTCACCAATTACCCCTAAAAAGATTAACTGAATTCCACCAAGGAATAGAATAACTACCATGGTAGACGAATATCCGGGAACGTCAATTCCATAAATAATGGTTTTTATAATAATGGCTAGCATGTAAATAAAACCAGCAAGAGAAACCAAAATTCCCATAACAGCGGCAAATCGTAGAGGAGTGGTGGTAAAAGAAGTTAAGCCATCAATGGAAAGATTAATTAATTTCCCATAATTCCATTTTGTTTTTCCAGCAGCACGTGGGTCACGGTCAAATAAGATTTCCTTTTTATTGTAACCAATCCAACTAAATAGCCCTTTGGTATAACGTTGCGATTCACGAATGGATTTTAGAGCTTCTACACAACGCCTATCAAGCAACCTAAAATCACCAGTATCTTTTTGAATTTCGATATTGGTAACACTTTGTAACATTTTATAATACATTTTTGAGGTAAATTTCTTTAAAAAACTTTCTCCTTTTCGAGATTTTCTTTTGGCATATACATCATCATAACCTTCTTCCCAAAGCTTTAGCATATCGGGAATTAATTCTGGTGGGTCTTGTAAATCCGCATCAATAATAATCACACAATCGCCTTTGGCATAATCAAGACCAGCAATCATGGCCGTTTCTTTTCCAAAATTCCTAGAAAGGTTTAAGTAGCAAATGCGATTATCCATACTTCGTAACTCTTTCATAACAGCTAAGGTATTATCTTTGCTTCCGTCATTTACCAGCAATATTTCAAAACGGTAAGAAGAAAGGTTGTCCATAATATTTTTTAGTCTTTCATATAGCATATGTAATACTTCTTGTTCATTGTAAGCAGGAACAAGAATGGTAACTAATTTTATATCTTTTTCCATAAATAAACCTCCATACAAGCTATTATACCGTATAATTTGTATGGAGTAAAGAGATTTTGCCTATTCTTTGGAAACTTGTTTACTGGTTAAACGGTACACGTGGCAAATATCGCAATCCGTGCAAATGGAAACTCGAGAATCGAAAATTAATTTTAAAGTAGTAATAAATTCATCTTCATATTCATGGATTAAGTGGATATATAGTTTTTCTGGTAAAAGCGTTAACAAGGTATTTAAACAGTAATCATTAGAAGAAAAAGAAATATCCGATAAGTAGGTTGCATTGGAAAGATTCGTATCAATAGGGATAAAATCCTTATTTCCATCAAGTAAAATCGAATCCTTATTACGATAGACTAGATGAATGACATTAGTAGAGCTTTCTTTGGAGGCTACATATAAATGTAAAATATCGATAAATTCATGGTATTCGCGTTCAATTAAAAAATTACTAACCGATAAATCGGTATGATAATCTAACAGGTCACGATATTCTTGTAATCGGAAATTGACAAACCCTGAAAGTACAATCGAATGATGTTCTGATAGGTATCGATCAAAAGAAGAAAAAATAGATTTATATTTTTCTTCGTAAAGTTCTGGTTCATGAAACGCTTCAAAACAAGTATCTAAAATGGTTTGTTTTTCAATATCGTTAAAATAAAAATAATGATAACGAATTAAGTTTTTTACCATTTTTCTTTCATAAAAAAAGAGAATGCATTTTGTTAAAATATCACATACATAAGTATGGAAAGTAGCAATATCATCACCAGTATAATGAATAATCACATTATGATAAATCTTAAAAGAAAGATTGGATAAATAGATATGTTCTAGGTTAATATTTGAAAATTCTTTTAGTAGATAGTCAATGATATATTTATTATTGCTTTTTACACACACGGATTTCATGCCCTAAAAGTCTCCTTTCATTTTTGGTGCCATAAGTTAGTATCTACCAAAATGGTTTTTGCTATACATTATTTTATGCAATTTGGAGTGGATTGGAAACTTGTTTTTAAATTTCATCTTGTTTTTCTTATGCTCATATGATAAGATAAAGAAAAAATGAGATAGGAGTGATTTTTTTTGAAAATAACGGACGTACAAGAGTTAGAAAAAATTGCAAATCAAGTTCGTATCGGCATTGTGAAAGAAGTATATCATGGAAAATCTGGTCATCCGGGTGGTTCTCTTTCCTGTGCCGATATTTTAACAGTATTGTATTTTAACCAAATGAACATTGACCCTAAGGTGCCAGATTCACAAGCAAGAGACCGATTTGTCTTATCAAAGGGACATGCATCACCAGCCCTATATAGTACCCTTGCCGAAAGAGGATATTTTGATAAGGAAAAACTATTGACATTTCGTGGAATTGATAGTGTTTTACAAGGACATCCAGATATGAAACATATTCCCGGTGTAGACATGAGTACGGGTTCTTTAGGACAAGGTTTATCTTGTGCCAATGGAATGGCAATGGCTTCGAAATTAAATAAGGACGGAAATCGTGTGTATTGTTTAGTAGGAGATGGCGAAATAGAAGAGGGACAAATTTGGGAAGCAGCCATGAGTGCGAGCCATTACAAACTAGATAATCTATGTGTGATTGTGGATAACAACAACCTACAAATTGATGGAAGCATCGAAGAAGTTATGAGTTCATACCCAATTGATGAAAAATTTAAAAGCTTTGGCTTTCATGTGATAAACATAGATGGGCATAGCATAGAAAAAATCATAAACGCCTTTAACGAAGCCAAAACCATAAAAGGAAAACCCACTGCTATCATTGCCAAAACTATCAAAGGAAAAGGCGTTAGCTTTATGGAAAACCAAGTAGGATGGCACGGAAAAGCACCAAACGAAGAACAATACAATACCGCAATGCACGATTTAGGCGAAATATAAAAAATAAGAAAAAGGGTCCTTGCTTAAGGGGGCTGTCAGCGAAGCTCCCTTAGGGGTTCTTACAAATAAACAAGGCCCCAGTAGAGAGGAGATAAAATGATGAACCAAGAAATAAAAATTGCAACAAGAGAAAGCTATGGAGAAAAATTAGCCATGTTAGGCGAAACAAACGACAGGATTGTCGTATTTGATGCAGACCTAGCAGAAGCAACCAAAACCAGTATGTTTAAAAAGAAATTCCCAAATCGTTTCTTCGATATGGGAATTGCAGAACAAGACATGGTAGCAACCGCAGCACGGAATGGCAACTTGTGGCAAAATACCATTTGTTAGCACTTTTGCCATATTTGCAGCAGGAAGAGCCTATGACCAAATTCGTAACAGTATTTGCTACCCAAACTTAAATGTAAAAATCTGTGCCACCCATGCAGGAATATCTGTGGGGGAAGATGGAGCAACCCATCAAATGCTAGAAGATATTGGCTTAATGAGAGGATTACCCAATATGACGGTTCTTAGTGTATCTGATGACACCCAAACCAAATGGGCAATCGAAGAAGCCTTAAAAATAAAAGGACCAGTCTATGTCCGTTTAGGTCGCTTAAAATCACCAATTATCTATGACGAAACCCAAACCTTCGAAATTGGAAAAGGTATTCAAATAGGAGAAGGAACCGATGCCACAGTATTTGCAACAGGACTTATGGTATCAGAAGCAATCATGGCAAAAGAAGAACTAGAAAAAGAAGGAATCCACATTCGTGTAGTCGATATTCATACCATAAAACCAATTGACCGTGAATTAATTGTAAAATGCGCCAAAGAAACCAAACGACTAATTACCATAGAAGACCATAGTATTATAAACGGATTAGGAAGTGCGGTATGTGAAGTGCTTTCCGAAGAATACCCATGTAAAGTAACAAGACTAGGAATGAAAGACACCTTCGGCAAATCCGGAAAAGCAGAGAAGCTATTAGAATATTTTGGGTTATGTAAGGATGGAATTATAAAGGTAATAAAATTTGAATAAACATGAAAAATATGGAAAAACTATTATTATAAGAAGGTGAACTTATGATAATAGTTTTTTTTATATTGATATTTGTAATGCTTGTAATAGTAGGTACTATTTTTAGCACACTAAATATTCGAATACAGAAACTATATTTTTCAAATCAAAACTTAGAAAAAATGAAATGGGATTATCTCGTTTTCTTGGAACTATCTTTGTTTGGTATGATAAAAATCATCAAACTAAGAATTGATCCGAAAAAAATGGCAAGAATAGCCCAAAAATTCAAAGTAAAAGAAAAAATGAGGCAGATGAATTTCAAGCAAATGAAACAAAATTTACCAGACAAAAAAGAGCAAATAGAACTTGTAAAAAGATTAAAAATAAACCTAGAAGAATTTCATTGTGTACTAGAACTGGGAACAAAAGATGTATTAATAACCTCTGCCATGATTGCATTTTTATCAAGTATATTAGGAATTGCCATTGCTAGGGTAATTAAGAAATACCAAGAAGAAAAGTATGAATATAAAATGATACCAGTCTATCAAAATAAAAATATCATAAACTTAAACGCAAATTGTATAATTCAGGTAAAAATGGTACATATTATTGGTATAATTTTTACTTTAGTAAGAAAAAGAAAGGAGAAACAAAAACATGAGCGAACATCCAATCGAAGGTCTTATGACTACAGCTATGAACAATATTAAAGATATGGTAGATGTTAATACCATTATCGGAGAGCCAATTGAAACCTCAAACAATGTTGTGATTATTCCCATTTCCAAAGTATGCTTTGGGTTTGCAGCAGGAGGAAGTGAATTTAAAGGAGAAACCATAGGAGAATATTCAAGAAAAGACAGAGATGAAGAAATTCAATATAACTTACCATTTGGTGGAGGTTCTGGAGCAGGAGTTAATATTAACCCAGTGGCATTTTTGGTGATTCAAGGAAGTGGTGTAAAATTATTACCAGTAGAACATGGTTCTTCCATTGACCGTGTATTAGACTATTTACCAGACTTTATGGAAAAGGCAAATAACTTAATGAATAAAATGATGCAAGATAAAAAGGAAGAAAAAAATAAAGTAAGGCAAGAAGAAATTAGGCAAAAACGAGAAGAGGCAAAAAAAGAAGAAAATAAGGAAAATGTTATACCAAAAACAAGACCAAAAAGAAATACACCACCTCAAAATATTGTATATGAATACGAATATGAAGAACCACAAAATGAAACCCAACCCATCCAAATCGAATACGAAGACTTCGACCGTTATGAGGACGAATAACCGAAAACAGTAACAATAAAATAAGAAAAATAGTACAAAAACAATTGTACTATTTTTTTTCTTGTGATATAGTAGGAAGGTATTAAAAAGAAAGGAAAAAGCAAAATGGAAATTCAAGGAAGATTAAATGATATCATTTATCAAAACGAAGTAAATAGCTATACCATTGCAACCTTTGAAACCGATGAAGAAGAAATTACCGTTGTTGGTTATCTTCCTTTTATTCATTCCGGAGATACCCTAAAATTAATTGGAAAATATGTGACCCATAAGGACTATGGGGAACAATTTAAAATAGATACTTTTGAAAAACTAATGCCACAAACCCTAGAAGCACTGGAACAATATTTGTCAAATGGAAACATTCGAGGAATTGGACCTGCAACAGCAAAGAAAATTGTAAATACGTTTGGAGAGGAAACCATTCACATTTTCCAATATGAACCAGAAAAATTAGCTAGTATCAAAGGAATTAACAAAGAAAAAGCATTAATCATGGCAGAAGATTTTAACGAAAATTGGGAACTATGGCAAATTGTTGGTTATTTAGAGCGATTTGGAATTGGTCCACAAAATGCCAAAAAGATTTACCAAAGCCTAGGAGCCAATGCTATCCAGGAAATTGAAGATAACCCTTACATATTAGTGGACCTAGCAAGAGGCGTCGATTTTAAGCAAATTGATAAAATGGCGATGGATATTGGAATTGGCTATGACAATGAAAAGCGAATTGAAAGTGGAATAAAATACAGTTTAATTCGTATTCGGATATAACCGGACATACTTGTGTACAAAAAGAAAAATTAGTACAATTTGTAAAAGATTTATTGCAAGTAGAAGAAGAGCATATTGAAAATAGTTTGATTAATCTAAATGTAAAAAAAGAAATTGTAATCGAACATAGAGAAGACTTTGATGCGATATACTTATACCCATATTATTTAGCAGAACAGACCATTGCAGAAAAGTTAATTGGTTTACGTGATGCCGATAACATAAAAGAAATGAAAAAGTTTGCACAAGAATTAAAGAAACTAGAACAAAATTCAAGTATCGAATTATCCGAAAAACAAAAAGAAGCGCTAGAAATGGTAAACAAAGAAAATGTTTGTGTTATCACTGGAGGACCAGGAACGGGAAAAACAACAGTAATCAAAAGCATAATCGACATTTATGAGGAAAAGGATAAAAAGGTAGTATTATGTGCCCCAACCGGTAGAGCTGCCAAACGTATGACCGAGGC
Organism: uncultured Clostridium sp.; assembly: GCA_948471055.1. Classification (GTDB taxonomy): domain Bacteria; phylum Bacillota; class Clostridia; order TANB77; family CAG-508; genus RGIG8482. Next base: position 29,118 of record CAOKQZ010000018.1, read on the forward strand.
AACAAAGAAAGAAGCTAAAACCTTACATCGTTTATTAGAAATTGGAAAAATAGAAGAGGAAAGTATGAAAAACAGCCTAAAAGCAGAAATTACCCCAATTGATGCCGATGTGATTATTGTAGACGAAGTTTCCATGGTAGATGTGTTTTTAATGAACTATTTAGTAAAAGCAATTTACAAAGGAACCAAACTAATTATGGTAGGAGATATAGACCAATTACCATCAGTGGGACCGGGAACCATTTTAAAAGATATTATCAATTCTGGGGCCATTGCGACCATTCACTTAGATACCATTTTCAGGCAGGCCGCAAAAAGTAAGATTATTGTAAATGCACATAGAGTAAACGAAGGACAAGTTTTTTTAACCAAAGAGGAAGCAAACGAAATGGACTCGAAAGAAGACTTTTTCTACATTCGCCCAAACACACGGGGAAGAAATGGTATATCAAGTGGTATCCTTAAGCAGTAACCGATTATCCAAATTCGGAGACTATGATTTTTTTGAACACATTCAAGTATTATCTCCCACCAAAAAAGGAGAGTTAGGTACAAAAGAATTAAACCGAGTGTTACAAGAAACCCTAAACCCACCGTCTGAATTCAAAAGCGAAAAACATAGTATGGGCGTTATTTTTAGAGAACAAGACAAAATTATGCAAATTCGAAATAACTATGATATTTACTGGGAAAGAAAAGGGACAGAATACGAATATGGAAGTGGTGTATTTAATGGGGAAATGGGGATAATTGAAAAAATAGATGAAGTGGAAAAACAAGTAAAAATTCGATTTGATGATGATAAGGAAGCATGGTATGCCTTTTCCGATTTAGACCAAATTGAACATGCCTATGCCATTACCATACACAAAGCACAACGGAAGTGAATTTGATGTTGTTATTATGGTAGTACCACCATCCTCAAGTATGCTACTAACCAGAAATTTACTATATACAGGTTTAACAAGGGCAAAAAAATTGCTAATTTTAATTAGCCAAGATAAATTAATCAATTTCATGATACAAAATGCCGACACCAAAAAAAGAAACACTGGGTTAATGTATAAATTAAAAGAAATGTGCCAGTAGGGGTTGCGCCATGCGCAACCCGAAAGGGGAGAAAGACCTATGAAAAATATATTAAACCTCATCTACCCACAGGTCTGTGGGATATGTGGAGAAATTTCCAAAGAAGACATATGTAATCATTGCAACGTCAAAATAAAGCCATATAAGCGAGTAAAAAAGCACATCTATTTAACGAAATATTACGATACCCATATGTATCTATTTGACTATCAAGACATCATACGAGAAAAAATTTTACAATACAAATTCCAAGAAAAAACCTATATTTACCATAGCTTTGCAAAAATCATAGCAAATGATGAAAAAATATGTCGATTTTTAAAAAGTTATGATATAATAATCCCAGTACCAATTAGCAAAAAAAGGAAACAAAAAAGAGGCTATAATCAAAGTGAAATCATAGCCAAAACCCTTGCAAAACAGGTACCAAAACTAGAGTATCAAAAAGATGTATTATACAAAATAAAAGATACATCACCACAAAGTATCTTAGATAAAGAAAACAGACAAAAAAATATACAAGGGGCATATTACATAAAAAACGAAAAAAAGGTACAAAATAAGAAAATCTTATTATTTGATGATATTTATACAACAGGAGCAACCGTAAATGAATGTAGTCGAACACTAAAACAAGTAGGAGCAAAAGAAATTGGCGTACTAACACTTGCCAAAGATTAAAAATAACTTGCGTTAAAATAAATGATTTGTTAGTGGCTTTGCCACTTACAAATCATTATATGCGTTAGAATAAATAAAGGGGTGGAACATGGAAGATTTAGTAGAAAGTATTTTAGATTATGTAAGAAACGATTATACCGATTATGCCATCATGATTAACGGTGAATGGGGAAGCGGAAAAACCTATTTTTGGAACCATAAAATTAAAAATAAAATTGAATCCATGCAGTTAAATGGGAAAAAATATACTACCATTTACATGTCTTTATATGGAATTTCAAATTTAGAAGAAATTAGTAAAAAAATATTTATTGAAACTACTCAATTAATGGATAAAAACCTAAAACGATACATGGACGCCAATGAGCAAACCACCATTCCAGAATACGCAAAAACGGGATTAGATATGGCGAACTTTTTTGGTGTTACCCAAAATGGAGACCATATCGATTATGGGGAATTCTTTTCCACAGACGATAAGGTATTATGTTTTGATGACCTAGAAAGAGCCAATGTAGATGTTATCGATATTCTAGGTTATATTAACAACTTTGTAGAACACGACCATATTAAAACCATCATCATTTGTAATGAAAAAGAACTATCTACCAAACTAAAAAGCAGTAACCTAGAAATGAAAACCTTTATTGCGACTTATCTATTAGACAAAGAAGGAGACCTAGACAAGGTAAGCGACAAACCAATGGTAGAAAAAATTCAAGACAAAATTGAATATGTATTCGATAAAGCCAATGATTACGAAAGAATTAAAGAAAAGCTAATAGGAGAAACCTTTGAATATGCACCAGAATTTACGTACATTATTAATGGTCTTTTGATGCGTTACGAAAATAATGAAGACTTAATTCGTTTTCTTCGAGAAAATACAGGGCTTATTATTTCTACTTTTAACAAAAGTGGAACCAGAAACCTAAGAATTTTAAAACATGCCCTAAACGACTTTAAAAAGATATTTGACATGGTAAACAAATATTATCCTAATACCAATAATATCGTATTACAAACCATGCTTATTTTTACCATTGCGGTATCGTTTGAAATAAAAGCAGGAAAAATTACCAAAGACAAATTTGTTAACATCAAAGACAATGAAGAATACAAATCCATTTTAGTATCTTCTAGAGTGCTATTAACCGATAACCGTCAATTTTATATTAAAGAATTTGATAACAACTATTACTACAACTTTAAATCCGAATATCGTTTTATTAAATTTATTGAAATCTATGTGCGTACCAGAATTTTCGATATGAAAGTATTTAAAGATAACATGGAAGTTATTATTAATACGGTAGATACCGACAAGTTACCTGGTTACAAACGACTATTAACCGAAGAATATTGGAAAATTAGCGATGACCAATTTGATCATGTGATTGATGAAGTATTAGAAGATGTCAAGGAAGGAAAAATCCGCTTAATTGATGTGATGAAGTTATTTGCTTATTTTAGTTATTTCATCAAAAAAGGACTTATTCATTATGATATGAGAACCGTAAAAAGCATTTTCTTTAATGGAATGAATGTCGCTTCCCTAAATTCTAAATACTGCGAAAACGTAGAAGAAGAACTAGCCGGAGTAACCATAGGGGAAGTCAATTCCGATATTGAAGAAGTATTAAAATATTTTAACCAATTAAACATTCAGTTAAAAGACAAAATGTACATTGAAAAAGCAGAAGAAATTTTTAAATGCATTCCAATGCGAATGGACTTATTCTACGAACGATTTGATGAAGAATGTATGAACATACCAATTTTCAAATATTATGATGTATTCCAAATGTTCCAAAGGATTTCTTGTGCGAGCAATGAAGACATCATGACCATAAAAGAAAAACTAGTAAACCGTGTGAAACTATACCAAGCAGAAATCGAACCAGAAATGAAAAACATCAAACAACTAAAACAACTAATCGACGACTATACCAAAAACAAAGATGCTACCATTAAAATCGTTATGTTACGAGAATTCTCAAAAGACCTAGAATACATTTTAGACCAATACAAAGTACCAATTTTAGGTGGAAAAAGAGACGATTTACAAGCAGGCGTTCCAAAAGTACAATTATCTTAAAATTCGGAAGAGTAGGCAAGAACAGTTGCCTACTTTTCCGAAAAAATGGTAGAAAATATATACCAATATAAAATTATCACATAAGCAAATAAAAAAGTCATAAAAGAAAATATAGAAAAATTGTCAAAATTATGTATAAAATTTTCCTCTAGTCAAATACTAAGGTAAATCAAAAAACAAAAAGGAGGGAAAATTTTGAAAGCAACAGGTGTCGTAAGACGTATTGATGATTTAGGAAGAATTGTTATTCCAAAAGAAATAAGAAAAACATTGAGAATTAAAGAGGGAGACCCTCTAGAGATATTTACCGATAAAGAAGGAGAAATTATCTTAAAGAAATATTCACCAATTGGAGAACTATCCGAATTTGCAACAGGGTATGCAGAAACGCTAGCAAAAACCACAGGACATATTGCATGTATTACCGATAAAGATACCGTCATCGCCGTTTCAGGAGGTTCCAAAAAAGAACTTTTAGAACAAGACCTAAGCCAAGAACTAGAGCAATTATTAGAAGATAAGGAAGTATACACTAGTAAAGAAAATAACGAAGTAGCACTACCAATTACCAAAAACGACAATACCGAAAGAAAATACAATTCTCAAGTCGTATACCCAATCATCTCACAAGGAGATGTCATTGGAAGTGTCATTCTTTTATCAAAAGATAATAACACAAAAATGGGAGATGCGGAATTAAAGGTAGTTCAGTCAGCAGCAGGATTTTTAAGTAGTCAAATGGATATATAAATGATTGTGTTAGTGGCTCTGCCACTTACAAATTACTATATGTGTTAGAATAAATGTAGGGGTTGCATATCATGCAACCCTTTTGTCACGCATAAACCGAAACGATTTCACAAAAACAGAATTTTACTCTATTTTTAAAAACAAAAGAAAATGCAAGAAAAACAAAGAAAACATATTGAAAACTATTTTTTATTCAAGTTTTGAACCAACAAAAACAAAATCAATCAAGCAAGGTTCAAAATGAACCGAAAAATCATTTTGAGAATTTCCAAAATTATGCTATAATACCAATTGATGGTGCATTATTCTAGTAATATTGTCTATTACGAGGGTGGGGCTAAAAATCCACTAAAGGGCATATCGATGAAGTTTCTTGTGAGTGCGCGGTAACGCCCAGTTCTGTGTGCTTGCAGGGAGTAAAGATAATAGGGAAATATGTAATGGCATACATAGCAGTTCCCCTGTTGTCGCGGAGGCTTACCAAATAGGTGTAACACATATTGGTAAGTAAAACCTATATAAAGTGCCAAGACACAATATATAGAGTAGCCTGTCTCGAGTGGTAAATTTGGGATTAATCGAAACGGTTTTTTTACTACAATAGCTAAGTAATAAAAAAATTATGATTATGAAATTATTACTGCAAAAAAGACTAGTAATAGAGCCAATATTTCAAGGAAAACTTCTAGAATGTTTGTACTACCTTAAGTACATAAGAACTTAAGGATTAAGGTGTAGATTTTAGTGGCTGTCTGGTAATCTTTTTTTGAAAAATAGATTATTTTCTTGAAACGGAAACGGCTAAACAGTAATGTTTAGTAGAAAATAGAGAAATTCGGCTAGACCTATACTACAAAGTTTACTTAAGTTCTTACCATCTAAATCCATTTTACAAAAAGCAAAATTTTTCATAGGAAACGATAGTTTTCTTTAGGAAAATAAAAAAACAAGGAGAGACAAAATTTGAAAGAAAATAAAGAAAAAAAGAGTAATAGCGAAATAAAATGGTTTATTGAAGTATTTATTATTACGTTTTTATTATCGCTATTTTTTTCATACATATCCACCACTGCCATTAATGACATACCAATGGGACCAGCCATTTTAATTTTACTTGCGGTCATTTTTGTAGGTATTTTATTTGATATTGTAGGAGTAGCAGTAACTATAGCAGGAGAAGAAGAATTCCATGCAAGAGCAAGTAAAAAAATTCCGGGAGCAAAAACAGCAGTAAAACTCATTCGAAATTCTTCCATTGTAGCCAATATCTGTGCTGATGTGATAGGAGATATTTGTGGAGTATTAAGTGGAGCTATTAGTGCCATTATTGCTATGAAAATAACCCAAAAGTATCAAATATCTTTTCCGATTCAATTTTTGATAAGTGCCTTAGTAGCCTCTTTAACGGTTGGAGGAAAAGCATTAGGAAAAGGATTTGCAAAAAAGAAAAGTGGTATGATTGTATGGATTGTATCCAAAATGATGAAAATATTTTTCCATGAGAAAAAGGAAAAATAAGTAACAATTTAGAGCGAATAACGTATTCATATGGAAAAAGATTGCTTCTAAAATAATTATAAAAATATAAGAAAATTGTTTACAAAAAGCACAAAATATGCTATAACAAGTATATTCTAGTTAGCACATTTTGTGCTTTTTCAAATTAATTTATATCAATGAATTTTAATCTAATAAAATTCCAAGATAAAAAAGAAAAAAGCCTATATTAATTCATATAAAGTTTCACGTATCCTTATGTTATGTGTGTTTTTTAGGTGCAAAATGTGTCAAAAAGAAAATAAATTAAGAAAGGTATGCCAAATTACTTGTAAAGTAGGATAAGAATTGGTATAATGAAGGTGACATTATGATGAACCTAAAAAAACAAACAAAAGAATACGATTTAAAAAATGATGTGATTTTTACAACATTTTTTAGTAGAAAGGGAAATGAGGAATTTTTAATTGATTTCTTAAGTGCACTGTTAGAAATTGAGATTACAGATATTGAAATAAGAGAAGAAGTCAATTTAGAAAAATTGGCACAGTTAGAAAAGGGAGGAAGGCTAGATTTACAAGCAAGGTTAAATACAGGTATCATTGTAAATATTGAGATGCAAATTGAAAATCAGCATAATATTGAAGAAAGAAGTTTAACATATGGAGCAAAAACATTATCAAGACATACCAAAAGAGGAATGGATTATTCTAATATTGAACAAATTATTATGATAAACATATTAAACTATGAAGCTTTAAAGGTAGAAGATTATATATCGGAAACGGTAACGGTATTAAAAAAGCATAGAGATTATGAAGTGATAAGAGGAATGAAATGGTATTTTATAGAATTACCAAAATTTCGAAGAGCTCATCCAAATATGAATGAGAAAATAAATCAGTGGTTAGCGTTTATCGATAACGATGATAGGGGGTTGGTACAAATGGCAGAAAAGAAAAACAAGACATTAGAAAAAGCAAGAGTAGAAATGAATTATTTAACAGGAGATGCAGAGGTAAGAAGACTAGCAGAGCTAAGGGAAAAGTGGGAAAGAGACTATATTGATGCTAGACTAAATGGAAAAAAAGAAGGATTAACAGAAGGAATGAGGAGAGGGTTAGAAGATGGACTTAAGCAAGGACTAGAGGAAGGCATGAAACGAGGGTTAGAAGATGGACTTAAGCAAGGACTAGAGGAAGGCATGAAACAAGGGTTAGAAGATGGACTTAAGCAAGGACTAGAGGAAGGCATGAAACAAGGGTTAGAAGATGGACTTAAGCAAGGGGAAAGTAAGAGAAATGTAGAAATAGCGAAAGAAATGCTAAAGAAAGAGTTTGAAGTTTCAATTATTAGTCAAATTACAAAATTAACTGAAAAAGAGATTGAAGACTTAAAAAAGAAATAATAGAAAAAATTGGATATAGGAAAATACCAAAAAAGCAAGGTAGCACTTGCTTTTTTTTGTATCTTGTAATATAATTTGGGTCATAATGAAAATAAGGAGAGAGAAGACATGAGAGCAATTGATATTCGTAATAAATATTTAAAATTTTTTGAAAATCACGGGCACAAAGTAATTCCAAGTGCACCACTTATTCCAGAAAATGACCCATCTGTACTATTTACAACTGCAGGAATGCAACCACTTGTGCCATACTTACTTGGGGAAAAACATCCAGAAGGGACAAGACTAACTGATTTTCAAAAATGTGTAAGAACGGTTGATATTGATGAAGTGGGAGATAACCGTCATTTAACGTATTTTGAAATGCTAGGAAATTGGTCATTAGGAGATTATTTTAAAGAAGAATCCATTAAAATGAGCTTCGATTTTTTAACAAAAGAATTACAAATTCCAGTAGAAAAGCTATCAGTTACCGTATTTGCAGGAGATAAGGATGCTCCTCGTGATGAAGAATCGGCAAAAATATGGAAAGAAGTAGGAATGCCAGAGGACCATATTTATTATTTTGGAAAAGACGACAACTGGTGGATTGCAGGAGAAGAAGGACCTTGTGGACCAGATACCGAAATGTTCTATGATACAGGAAAAGCACCATGTAGCAAAGAGTGTAACCCATCTTGTGGATGTGGTAAATATGTAGAAATATGGAATAATGTATTTATGGAATACTATAAATCAAAAGATGGTGTGTATTCGAAATTAAAAAGGAAAAACGTAGATACAGGACTTGGGCTTGAAAGAATGAATATGTTATTACAAGGAAAAGAAACCCCATATGATACCGAAATTTTCTTACCAATTATGGAAAAATTAGAAAAGCTTGCGAAATACGAAGAAATTGCAAGTAGAAGAATTGTAGCAGAACATTTACGTTCAAGCATGATGATTATTTCGGACGGCGGAAGACCAAGTAATGTCGATAGAGGGTATGTACTAAGAAGACTAATTCGTAGAATGACAAGACACCTAAATAAATTAGGAATTGACTTAAGGGAATTATCAGGATTAATTGATTTGAACATTGAAACTTTAAAAGAAATGTACCCAGATTTAGAAAAAAACAAAGATACGATAAAACAAGTATTAATAGAAGAAAAAGACAAGTTTATGAAAACATTAGCTCATGGAGAAAAGGAGTTTGAAAAAGCAATTACAAAAATAAAGAGTGAAGGAAAAAATATAATTGATGGACAAACTGTTTTCAAATTATATGATACGTATGGGTTCCCACCAGAAGTAACCATGGATTTAGCAAAAGAACAGGGCTTTCACATCGATATGGAAACCTTCCAAAAATTATATAAAGAGCACCAAGAAAAATCGAGAATGGGTTCAGAGCAAAAATTTAAAGGAGGTCTTGCTGACCAAAGCCCAGAAACGATTAGCTACCACACAGCAACACACCTTTTAAATGCAGCACTAAAAGTAGTAGTTGGCAAAGAGGTTCATCAAAAAGGTTCGAATATTACAAAAGAAAGAATGCGTTTTGACTTTTCTTGTGACCATAAATTAACCGAAGAAGAAAAGCAAAAAGTAGAAGACCTAGTAAATGAATGGATAAAACAAGCCATACCAGTAACCATAGAAGAAATGGAAAAAGAAGATGCTATAAAATCTGGTGCAGAATGTATGTTTATTGAAAAATATCCAGACATTGTTACGGTATACTCCATAGGAGAAGTATCAAAAGAACTATGTGGAGGACCACATGTGAAAAACACCTCCGAATTAGGTACCTTCAAAATCAAAAAAGAAGAAGCAAGCTCCGCCGGTGTAAGACGTATTAAAGCCATTTTAGAAAAATAATTTAGGGAGCAATAGATACATAAAAATAAAAAACGTAATCATAGGGGCGAGCGATTTCTCGTCCGAAAATAAAAATCCAAAGGAGAGAATCATGGAAGATTGTATATTTTGTAAAATTATCAAAAAAGAAATTCCATCCCATATTATTTATGAGGACAGTGACATTCTTGCATTTCAGGATATTCAACCACAAGCGCCAATTCACATTTTAGTTGTACCCAAAAAACACATTCCATCTTTAGTAAGTTTAACGAAAGAAGATGAAGCATTAGTAGGAAAAATTTATAGTGTTATTAATCAAATTGCAAAAGAACAAGGAGTAGATGAAAAAGGATATCGTGTAATTGTAAATTGTGGGAAAGACGCTGGGCAAACTGTAGGACATTTACATTTCCATTTGTTAGCAGGAACAAAACTTACTGAAAAAATGGTATAAAGCTATACAAATTGATAGAAAATGTGATATAATAGTAAAAGAGAGTAGAAAACAAACGAAAAAAGGGAGGTAAGAGCATGTTTAATAGTAAATATAGTAATTTGTTAACTGTTTTATTAGTTGTTGTTATTATTGCCATTGTAGGATTAATTGCATTTTTAGGATATGATATTTATCGTAAGTATTATATAGAAAAAGATGCCACTGATTTTATGGAGCGATATGAAGAACAAATCCGAAATACCACGGTACAAGAAAAGCCAACAGAGGTTACCAATACCTTTATTGACCCAGGAAATGACACCCTAAATTCAATTGGTGCACCCAGTAGTAACAAACCAGCAAGCCAATACACTTATAAGGGATTCACAGTCCTTGGAACCATCGAAATTCCAAAATCAAATATCAAATATCCAGTATTAAATAGTTATACACCAAAAGCATTAGAAACAGCAGTATGTTACTATTATGGACCAGGCTTAAATGAAGTAGGAAACACAACAATTGCGGGACACAATTATCGTAGTGGAGCTTTTTTTGGAAAGAATAAAAAATTAGCAAACGGGGATATTATTTATATTACAGATAACTCTGGAAAAAAAGTAAAATATACTATCTATAATATATACCAAACAACACCAAATGACGGAGAATATTTAACAAGAAATACCGAAGGAAAACGAGAAATTTCACTAACAACTTGTACCGACGATAGTAAAGGAAGATTAATTATTTGGGCAAGAGAATCTTAAAAAAATAAAAAAATTTTAAGTTTCCAGCAAAAAAATATTGACAAACACACCATATTTCGGTAAAATAATAATTGCACTGTTACAAAGCGTAACAGTGCAAGTCTATGGTGGATGTGGCGTAGTTGGTTAACGCGCCAGTTTGTGGCACTGGAGATCGTGGGTTCGAGTCCCATCTTCCACCCCAT
>CAOKQZ010000019.1 GCA_948471055.1 uncultured Clostridium sp.
TTTATATGCAGAGCAGGAACTAAACGAAATATGTAAAATATATGGATATGGAAAAAGAGCCAATACAGGAAAAACATTTCGCTATAAAACAGGAGATGTAGTAGAAGGATTAACAGAAGGAAGCATAACAGGAAGCGGAGCAAGAAGCATAACAGTAGAAGACATTAATGCAATCACCAAATACAATCCAAGCAACGATGAAGCAATGAAAGAAGCAGGATATGGGCAAGAATATACACATACAATATTCCACCCAACAAAGACACAAGCAAACGGAGCCTCCACAAGTGCAGTAGAAAGAACAGACAAATTTACGGCATATATGTACCAAGGTTCACAATACTTGACAGATACAAGCCCAATATATCAAATGCTATTTGGAAGTAGTAGCGACCTAATATACTGGATGGCGTCTCGTGGTGTGGGCTCGATTTCAGCTCGTGCGGACTTTTTCGTGTTCGATGTCTATGAGGGCGGTGTGGGTGGCTACGGCTGCTTGTGTGACGGCAGTTCTGCTATCTTGAGTGAGGACGGCTGCGCCGTTGGGGTTCGTCCGATAGTTTATCTAAAATCGAATATCCAGACAAGTGCCAAAGATGCGAGTGGAGCATGGATTATAAGTGAGTAGAGAAATAGATGCATAAGAACCGCGAGAAGGCCTCAGGTCTTCTTGCGGGAGGGGTATATAGGGGGTAGCAGAAAATGAAGTTGGTAAATATGATAAAAGTTATTAAACAAATACATCCAGAAGATTTAGTATTACTAAAAGTAGGAAGTTTTTACCATGCATATGGGAAAGATGCCTATATCGTAGCATATTTATTTAATTACCAAATGAAGAAAGTAGACAACAATTATGATACATGTGGTTTTCCAAAATCAACGATAAATAAAGTAAAAGCAATATTAGAAGAAAAACAAATAAATTATTTATTAATCAGTCGTAGTGAAAACTACGAAGTAGAGGAAGAAGAAAAAGGCAAAGATAATAAATATGCATATTACTATTCTATTGCACACAAGTACATAAGCAAGAAAACAAGAATAAATGATATTTACCAATATCTCCTAGAAAACATATCAAAAGACAATATGAAAGAAAAAATTGTTAAGATAGAAGAATTGCTATATGAAGTATGAAAAGTTTAAAATTACAAATTTGTTAAAAGAGTTTATTATAAATATAGACAACTACTTAACCAATTTCCCAAAAAAAGAAATTGAATTAAAACATAAAATAAAAGATAACTCATATGATTTACTACTTATTATCTATGAAGGAAATATAACAACAAATATAAAACGAAAACAAGAATTGCAAGAAAAAGCAATCGCAAAAGTAAAATATATCGATTTTCTTATTAATATGTGCTATGACAAAGAAATCATCAACGGGAAAAAGTACATTAAATTTGGAGAAAAATTGGACTGTATATTAAGATATATCGTTGCATGGAAAAATGCAACAGTAAGTAAAAATGTGGGTATTGCTGAAGGGATAACGTCTCGTGGTGTGAACTCGAATTCAGATAATGCGAACTTTAACGTGTTCGATGTCAATGAGGGCAATGTGAATGGCAACAACAACTTGTGTAACGGCAATTCTGATAACTTGAATGAGAACGACAACGCTATTGGGGTTCGTTCGTAGCTTCTATACACTTAGGTTATATAATTAAAGATTATATAAGAAAAATATAGAAACAAGCAATATCCTTTCGTATGTAAATACGATAAAGTAAAAATGGATAAATATATTTGTTAGTAAGCATTTCTGAAAGGGAGTATATTTTAGTACCATTTTTAAGCTAGTAATTCAAAATAGAAGAATTACTAGCTTTTTTTACGGAGAAGAAACAATGAAGAGAAAAAATAACTTATATGAAAACTGCTATAATATAAATAACATCATGCAAGTATATAAAGAAGTATGTAAAAACACAAAAAACAAAAAGAAAGTTAGACAGTATCAAGAATTCAAATGTATTTACATTTATCAAATTTATGAAACACTAAAAAATAGAGGATATAAAACACAGCCATATGTTAAATTTACTATATATGAGCCAAAAGAAAGAAAAATAGTTAGCCAAAACATGTTTGACAAAATGGTAAATCACTTAGTGGCAAGATACATATTATATCCGGCTATATTACCATGTTTATTAGATTATAACGTAGCTAGTAGAAAAGGACTTGGCACAAAGGCGGGGTTGCAGTATTTTTATAACTATAATAGAATCTGTGATATAAAATACGAAAAATACTATATCTTAAAGTGCGATATTAGTAAATTTTTTGCAAGTATAAACCACGATATTCTAAAACAAAAACTAAAAAGAAGAATCAAAGACAAAGAGGCATTAGACATTGTAGGAACAATTATTGATAGTTATGAAGAAGGATTAGGGATAGGAAATATGACATCACAGGTATTAGCGATTTTTTACTTAAATGATTTAGACCATTACATTAAGGAAGAATTGAAAATAAAGTATTATGTAAGGTATCAAGATGATTTTTTATTGTACCATCCATCAAAGGAATATTTGAGAGAATGTTTAAATAAAATACGAATATTTTTAGAAAAAGAGAAACTTGAATTAAATCGAAAAACAAGATTATATTCGAATAGAGAGAAATTTATTTTTTTAGGTAGAAAGAAAAACGGAAGATATGCGAATTACCGAACGATAAATAAAAAAATTAAATACAAATATTATCAGTATAAAAATGAAAAAATTAGTTTAAATAGTTTTGTATCAACAATACGATGTTACCAATCAATAGAAAGTAGTAGAGATACATTAAAAAAACTCTTTTTATAGGCACTTGACAATCTTTGTAATTCATCATATGATAAGAAAAAAAGAGAGGAGCATGAGATATGAAAAAGTGCTTATTATTAGGAAATGGTGGAAGAGAAGCGGTTCTTGCGGAATATATTAGTAAAGGATATTCGTTATATAGTGTATTACCATATGAGAACCCATCCATGGTAGATGAAATAAAAGAGTCTGGTGGAAAGTATATAGTAGGCTCTCCATTTGATAAGGAGCTTGTTACAAAATTTATTAAAGAGGAAGAAATTGATACATGTGTAGTAAGTAGTGATAACTTATTACAAGAGGGCTTAATTGACCTTGCGAGAAGTCTTGGGCTTCAAGTGTTTGGACCAACTAGTAAAGGAGCCAAGTTAGAGTGGAGTAAGACATATGCTTTAGATATTGTAAAAAAATTAAAACCAGAAATGGTGATTAAGAATTTTTGTGTTACTTCAAAGGAAGAATTAGAAGAGGCAATTAAGGTTTATGAAAATGACGAATTTGTAATAAAACCAGAAGGATTAACTGGTGGAAAAGGGGTAAAAGTAGGTGGTATTCATTTTAAAGGAAAACAAGAGGGATATGAGTATGCCAAGGCTTGCCTTGAAGAGAGTGGAAGAGTTATTGTGCAAGATAAAGTAGAAGGTTCGGAATTTACGGTTATGGCTCTTACCGATGGCAAAAATATTGTGGTAACACCAATTACCTTCGATTACCCATATCGCTATGAAAACGACAAAGGCCCAGGTACTGGTGGAATGGGTTGTATGAGTTTTGAAAATGGATTACTACCATTTTTGGACAAGTCGGATATAGACGAATGTGCGGATTTAATTAAAAAAACTATTCAATATGTAAACAAAGATACCATGAAATTTACTGGTGTTATCTATGGAGGATTTTTCAAATGCAAAGATGGAATTCGTTTTATTGAATTTAATGCAAGATTTGGAGACCCAGAGGCAATTAACGTACTAAATGCCCTAGAAACCCCATTTACCGAAGTAATGGAACATATTATAAATGGTGATTTATCAAGTGAAAATTGTAAATTTTCCAATAACAGTACGTTTACCGTATATATGGTTAGCAAAGAATACGCTGTTAGCAAAGCCACAGAACCTTGTGTATTTACCTTAAACCCAGACAAAATAAAACAAACAGGACTAAAACTATATTTTGCCAATGCCAAACAAATAGGAGAAAATACATATACATCTGTTAGTACCTCAAGACTATTTGCCATTTGCGGAACTGGAAAAAATTTAGATGAAATTAGGAAAAAGGTATATGATGTAATTGACCAAAATGTAGATACCAAATTAGATTATAGAAAAGACATTGGAAATATCTATGTACATTAAAAAAAATTAGGATTTTGAGATTGATTGAAGTACCTCTTGACAAACATATATAAGTTAATATAAACTAGAATCATAAACAAAAGAAATGCGAACATACGAAAAGAAAAGGAAGGGAGAAATAGGATGAAGGAAAGAAACAAAGGAATTACATTGGTAGCTCTAGTAATAACGATCATTATTTTACTAATATTAGCTGGAATTACAATCGATCTAACCATAGGACAAGGAGGAATTATAAGACGAGCACAAGAGGCAGGGAAAAACTACCAAGAAGCATCAAAAAGAGAAGAAGAAGAGTTAACAAATTTTTTAAGCCAAGCAGATGATATTATAAACAATATAGAAATTAAATTTCCAGAAATATATGTAGCATTAAAAGGAGATACCCTAAGTTTTTTTAATGACGAAAAGGAGATGCAAAATTATGCAAATGAAGGAGGAAAATCCTATGGTAAAATAGATAAAACTTTTGTATGTAATGATGAGGGAATAGTAAATACACCATGGTTTGAGGATAGACAATCTATTACTACGATAAACATAGCACAAGAAATAAGTCCAATCGATATGAGTAATTATTTTTCGGATTTAGGAGAACTAACCCAAATAAGTAATGTAAATAATCTAAAAACAAATAACGTAATAAGTATGCAGGGAATGTTCCGTAATTGTAGTAAGTTACAACAGATCGATTTAACAAAATTCGAATTAGGAAAAGTAAAAAATATGGTAAGTATGTTTTTGAAGTGTACAGCATTGACAACAGTAGATTTATCAAATAAAAATGCAAACGATTTGACGAATATGCGATATATGTTTCAAGACTGTAGTAACTTAACGAGTGTTAATCTATCTAATTTTAATGCAGGCAACTTGATTGATATGTCAAACATGTTTCAACGTTGTAGTAATTTAACAAGTGTTAACTTGTCTAATTTTAATGCAAGCAACTTGAGAGATATGGCGAATCTGTTTGAAGACTGTCAAAATTTAAAAACGGCAAATTTTGACAATTTTAATACTAATAAAGTAGGGAGTTTCTATGCAATGTTTAATGGTTGTAACAATATAGAAAATTTAGATTTATCGAGTTTTGATACACGTAATGTTACGAATATGGGATTGATGTTTGGAAACTGTCTCAAATTAACCAATATAGATTTATCAAGTTTTAATACAAGCAATGTTACCGATATGTGGAGTATGTTCTATTATTGTTCGAGTTTAACAAGTTTAGATTTGTCAAATTTTAATACATCCAAAGTGACACAAATGACTCAAATGTTTAGGAGTTGTTCAAAATTAGAAACAGTGAATTTAAGTAGTTTTGATACAAGCAATGTGACAAAAATGGACTTAATGTTTACAAATTGTTCTAATTTAGAAAGGTTAGATTTATCAAGTTTTAATACGGAAAAAGTAACAACTTTTGATAGAATATTTTTTTACTGTGATAGTTTGAAGGATATAAAGTTTTCGTCTAAATTTAAAACAAGTAATACTACTAATATGAATAATATGTTTCGACACTGTATTAATCTAACGAGTTTGGATTTGACCAGTTTTGATATCAGGAAAGTAACGAGGTTAGGTCATATGTTTGCGGAGGATAGTAAATTAACAGAAATTTTGGTTAATAGTTCAACGTGGGTTATTATCCCAGAAGCAAATATAGAGGGAATGTTTAGTGCTTGTGGAACTAAAGAAGTAACAAAACAGTAAGAGATTGTGAAAAACAAAAAATAAAATAATATGCTAGCAACTCAACTTGGATTATTTCAGAAGGAGATAATACAGAAGAAATGTTTGCTAAGAGTGAATCGAAAGATGTAATAAGTCAATAAGAATGAGTAAAAAGAAATAAGATAATTTTAGGGGCAGAGGAAAAAAGCATTAATTTAAAATGTTATTTTTTCCTCTGTTTCTAAAGTCAATTTGCAAATTCCTGTAACACTTCTACTAATTGGATTTTTTCTGCTTTTTGTACCTTAGCAGCCAAAGTATCAGGCGTATCATCTGGCTCTACTTTTACCTTGGTTTGCCTTATAATATTTCCCTTATCGTATTCATTATTGACATAGTGAAGCGTTACTCCACTATATTCTTCCCCTGCTTCTATAACGGCTCTATGGACATTCATGCCATACATTCCTTTTCCTCCAAATTTTGGAAGAAGAGAAGGGTGGGTATTAATTATGGTATAGTTCTTTAACAAATTATCTCCAATCATACGTAAATATCCAGCAAGAACAACTAAATCAATCGGATATTTTTGTAATTCTTTTGCCAATTCTTCATCGATTTCTTTTTTCGTTTTAGAGGTAATTACATAGGTAGCAATACCAGAATTTTTTGCTCTTTGTAGGGCATAGGCATCCTCATGGTCTGATACCACCACACAAATTTTGGCAGATAATGTTTTATTTTCGATCGCATCAATAATGCTTTGCAAGGTTGTTCCATTACCGTGAAGCAAATACGGCTAAATGATACATAAAAAATTCCTTCCTTTCTTACTTTGTTCAAAAGGCACATATCGTTATGAAAAATTTATTTTCAAGCAATCCTTCTTATCTTGCTACAAACAATATATCAAAAACAAAAAAAATTTACAATAGCCTCTATACTTTTTATTCAATTTCCGTTATAATAAAAGTATAGCGCAAAAAAAGTTGAAGATGAGAGAAAAAAGACAAATTTTGGTACAAGGGAGTGCAAAAACGATGTTTCGTAAATTAAGAGAAGAATGTGGAATTTTTGGAATGTATTCTATGCAAAATGAAGAAGAGTTAGCACAAGTGATTTGTGCTGGTCTTTCTAGCTTACAACATAGAGGGGAAGAAGCTTGTGGAATTGCGGTAAATAGTGGTGGAGTGGTTTCTTACCATAAAGATGTAGGGCTTGTTTCCAATGTGTTTAAGCCACATATTTTAGATACCCTACCAAAAGGAAAAATGGGTATTGGACATGTTCGTTATTCTACCACAGGAGCGCCCAAAAAAGAAAATGCACAACCAATTGTAACAAGATATGCGAAAGGAAATCTTAGCATAGTTCATAATGGAAACCTAACCAATGCAATGGATTTAAAAGAAGAATTACAAAATGCAGGTGCAATTTTCAATTCAACCAGTGATACAGAAGTGATTGCCTATTTAATTGCGAGAGAAAGATTAAAAACTCATAGTGTAGAAGAGGCGGTAAAAAATGCAGTAAAATATATAAAAGGAGCTTATTCCCTATTGGTAATGTCTTCTAAAAAGCTAATTGCACTTAGAGATCCACAAGGATTTCGTCCTTTGTGTATGGGAAAATTAGGGGATAATATAATATTTGCTTCTGAAAGTTGTGCATTAGATACCATTGGAGCAGAATTTATACGAGATGTAGAACCAGGAGAAATGGTGATTGTAACTGATAATAAAGTAAGTTCTGAATTTTATGCCAAGGAAAAAAATGATGGACTATGTATTTTTGAATATATTTATTTAGCAAGACCAGATTCCACCATTGATGGGTTAAATGTTCATAAATTCCGTAAAGAAGTAGGGAAGTATTTGGCAAAACAGGCACCTGTTGATGCGGATATTGTAGCTGGTGTACCAGATTCTGGAAATGATGCAGCACTTGGTTATTCTAAAGAATCGAAAATACCATATGATATGGTATTTGTAAAAAGTAAATACATTGGAAGAACGTTTATCCTTCCAACACAAGCACAAAGAAAAAGTAAGGTGGCTTTAAAGTTAAATCCCATTAAAGAAAACGTAAAGGACAGAAAGATTGTACTAGTAGATGACTCCATTGTAAGAGGAACCACGATTACTAGAATTGTACAAACCCTAAAAAAAGCGGGAGCAAAAGAGGTACATTTACGTATTGCTTCCCCAGCTTATACCGATATTTGTTATTTTGGAACTGACGTAGCAAGTAAAGAAAACCTAATCGCAAATAATAAAACCATAGAAGAAATTAGAAAAGAAATAGGAGCCGATTCATTAGAATATTTAAGTATGGAAAGCTTATTAGAAATTGCTAAAAAATCGAACCGAACTGGATTTTGTACGGGATGTTTTACAGGGAAATATCCAATCGAAGTACCAGATGAAATTCAAAAAGACCGTTTTGAAAAAATATTTTAATTTTTGTAAAAATAGGTTGCAATTTGTAGAATGACATGATAAACTAATTACATAGAAGGAATAGATTAAAAAAAAACTGAATTTTCAGGGAAATTTTTAATCTGTTTTTTTGTTTTTAAAGAAAAGAGGGGTAAGATGAACACAAAATATGTATTTGTAACAGGTGGAGTTGTATCTGGCTTAGGAAAAGGAATTACAGCTGCATCACTAGGAAGATTACTAAAGAATAGAGGGTATAAAGTAACCATTCAAAAATTTGACCCATATATTAATGTTGACCCAGGAACCATGAGTCCATTTGAACATGGAGAAGTTTTTGTAACCGATGATGGAGCAGAGACCGACTTAGATTTAGGTCATTATGAACGTTTTGTAGATGAAAACTTAACCAAAAATTCGAGCATTACCACAGGAAAAATCTATTCCAATGTGATTGAAAAAGAAAGAAGAGGCGATTATCTAGGAAGAACGGTACAAGTTATTCCTCACATTACCAATGAAATTAAAGAAAACATTTACAGTTTTGAAAATGATGATATCGATGTGGTTATTACTGAAATTGGAGGAACCGTTGGTGATATAGAAGGATTACCTTTCTTAGAGGCGATCAGACAAATTGGACTAGAAAAAAATCCAGAAGACGTGGTCTATATTCATGTTACCCTATTACCATACATATTTGGTTCAAACGAAATAAAGTCCAAACCAACTCAACACTCTGTAAAAGAATTGCAAAGCTTAGGAATTAAGCCAGATATTCTTGTTTGTAGAACCGAAACTGATATACCAGAAGCCATTAAAGACAAACTTGCCATGTTTTGTAATGTTCGAAAATCGAGCGTTATTCCAAATAAAACAGCGGATTGCTTATATGCCGTGCCATTAATGTTAGAAGAAGCAGGACTTGCAAAAGAAGTTTGTAAAAAATTGCAATTAGAAGAAAGAATACCAGATAACCATGAATGGGAAGAAATGATTCAAAACATTCGAAAGATTAAAGAAGAAAATATGGTTACCATTGCGATTGTTGGAAAATATATACAATTAGAAGATTCTTATCTTTCAGTTTCAGAAAGCATTACTCATGCCGGTTTTGCAAATGGAGTAAAAACAAAAGTAAAATTTATTGACTCAGAAACCGTAACAAAAGAGAATGCAAAAGAAATTTTGCAAGGAGTAGATGGTATTGTAGTACCAGGAGGATTTGGAAACCGTGGTATTGAAGGAAAAATTCAAACCATTCGTTATGCAAGAGAAAACAACATCCCATTTTTAGGAATTTGCCTAGGAATGCAAATGGCAGTTGTTGAATTTGCAAGAGATGTACTAGGCTTAGAAGATGCTAACTCAGCGGAATTTGACGAGATTTGTAAAAATCCAGTCATCCACATTATGGACGACCAAGTAGGAATTAGCAAAAAAGGTGGAACCATGAGGCTTGGGGCATATCCATGTACGATAAAAGAGGGAACTAGGGCAAACGATATTTATGGTGAGACAAATATCTCAGAAAGACACAGACATCGTTATGAATTTAACAATGATTATAAAGAAAGAATGGAACAAGCAGGCATGATATGTTCTGGAACATCGCCAGATGGAAGATTAGTTGAAATTGTAGAAATTCCATCCCACCCATTTTTCATAGCAGGACAATTTCACCCAGAATTTAAATCCAGACCAAACCGCCCAGCACCATTGTTTAAAGCATTAGTAAGGGCAGCAAAAGAAAAACAATCATAAAAAATGAGGACAAGTAGTTTTTTGTTCCAATCATATGAAAAAGAATACATGCATAACCTAAAAAAACGTTCATACAATGATATGAGCGTTTTTTTGTGAAAAATATGTGAATTTTCATAAAAGGTATTGACATTTACAGGCATTGGGTATACATTATTAGCAGTCGAGGAAACGGAGTGCTAATATAGAGATTAGCAAAGAAAAATGTGAGGTTCTTCGAAATTTGAAGGAGGGAAAAATCATGCTAAAACCATTACAAGACAGAGTTGTAATTAAAATGATGGAAAGTGAGGAGACAACTAAGAGTGGAATTATTCTTTCAGCAAATAGCAAAGAAAAGCCACAAATTGCACAAGTTGTTGCAGTAGGACCAGGGTTAAAACAAGATGGAAAAAACGTTCCATTAGAAGTAAAAACAGGAGATAAAGTTGTTGTTAGTAAATATTCAGGAACAGAAGTAAAATACGAAGAAGAGGAATTCATTATTGTAAAAGAAAATGACATACTAGCAATCGTTGAATAAGCGTATAAACTAGCGCGAATGTGATATGTATTTCATTTTCGGAATGTAAGCCCTGACAGTCCTTTGAGACGGGGGAATACCCGTCAGCTTGGAAGGGTTACATGTAGAAAATTAAATACATATCACATGGGAGCGGAAATAAGAGCGGAAACCCGCAAGGAAAAAGAAAGGATGGAGATAAAAATGGCAAAGGAAATTAAATATGGTGAAGAAGCCAGAAAAAAATTATTAGAAGGTGTTAATAAATTAGCAGATACTGTAAAAGTAACCTTAGGACCAAAAGGAAGAAATGTTGTATTAGACAAAAGCTTTGGAGCACCTCTTATTACCAATGATGGTGTAACCATTGCAAAAGAAATCGAATTAGATGACCCATACGAAAATATGGGAGCACGTTTGGTAAAAGAGGTATCCACAAAAACCAATGATGTAGCAGGAGATGGAACAACAACAGCAACTGTTCTTGCACAATCCATGATTAAAGAGGGAGTTAAAAACGTAGCAGCAGGAGGAGACCCAATGGCAATCAAAAGAGGAATGGACAAAGCCGTTAGTGTAGCCGTAGAAGAACTAAAAACCATTAGTTCCAATGTAAATGGAAAAGAAGACATTGCAAGAGTAGCAACTATTTCCGCAAACAACAAAGAAATTGGTGCCTTAATTGCAGACGCTATGGAAAAAGTATCCAAAGATGGAGTTATCACTATTGAAGAATCCAAAACCTCCAACACCTATGTTGACGTTGTAGAGGGAATGCAATTTGATAAAGGTTATGTATCTCCATACATGGCAACCGATACCGAAAAAATGGAAGCGATTATGGATAATCCATACATTTTAATTACAGACAAAAAGATTAGTAACATTCAAGAAATCTTACCATTATTAGAAAGCCTAATGCAAGCATCTGGAAAATTAGTCATTATTTGTGATGATATTGAAGGAGAAGCACTATCTACTTTAATTTTAAATAAATTAAGAGGTGTACTAAATGTAGTAGCTGTAAAAGCACCAGGGTATGGGGATAGAAGAAAAGAAATGTTAGAAGATATAGCTGTTCTAACAGGTGGAGAAGTCATTACATCCGATTTAGGTCTAGAATTAAAAGATACAACAATCGAGCAATTAGGAAGAGCAAAACAAGTAAAAGTACAAAAAGAAAATACCATTATTGTTGATGGTGCAGGAGACAAAGAAAAAATTGCCCAAAGAGTAAAACAAATTCGTGCGAATTTAGCAGAAACAACCAGTGAATATGATACCGAAAAATTACAAGAAAGACTTGCTAAAATTGCAGGAGGAGTAGCGGTTATTCAAGTAGGTGCAGCAACAGAAGTGGAAATGAAAGAAAAGAAATTACGTATTGAAGATGCCCTATCTGCAACCAAAGCAGCAGTAGAAGAAGGAATCGTTGCAGGTGGTGGAACTGCCTATGTGAATATTAGTAAAAAAGTAGAACAAATTGCAAAAGACTTAAAAGACGATGAAAAATTAGGAGCAAGAATTGTATTAAAAGCATTAGAAGAGCCAATTAAACAAATTGCAATTAATGCAGGTTTAGAACCAGCCGTTATTTTAGAAAAGGTAAAAAACAGTGAAGCAGGTTTTGGTTTTGATGCAGCCAATAACAATTATGTTGATATGAAAAAAGTAGGTGTGGTTGATCCAACCAAAGTAACCAGAAGTGCACTTCAAAATGCAGCAAGTATTGCCTCTATGGTGCTTACAACCGAAAGCATTGTAACCGATAAAAAAGAAGAAAAAGCATGCAGTTGTGGTCATAATGATATGCCAGCTGATATGGGTGGAATGTATTAATTGAAAAAGTCTCCATAATGTAGTATAATGGAAGTATAAAAACAAATAAATGTACTGTAAAGGAGATTAAAATGAGCGTACGGACAAAATTATTAGGCTATATGATGTTAAGTGAGGATGAGGAAGAACTGATTCTAGAATCAGAACTCGAAGATGAGCAGGATGAGGAAAGCGAGGAAGAAGAGAAAAAAGAAAAAAGCTTTATCGGAAAAAAGCTCGAGCAGATAGAGAAGAAGCTTGATGAAAAGCTAGAGCAGATACAAAAAAAGATAGAACAGAAAGTTGATAAGTTTTTCGAGAAAACAAAAAACTTCTGGAGTATATTAGGAGAAAGTATCGAAAAATTCGATGAAGTACTTCAAAGAGTCTCAATAGTTCCATTCCTCGTGCTCAGCGGTATGGGTATGATATCCATATACGCATTAATAATTATTCTCAGTTTATTTAATCTGTGATGGGATTTTTATCTGTTACACAAAAAGAGGGGCGTTCTTTTAAAGAACATTTCCCCTCTTTTTGTGGTCATTTGCTAATATATTACAATTTTTCAAATTACATTTTCGTTTCCTCTTCTAAAATCCAAAAAAATAGTGTATAATAAACTATATTAAAATCGAAGGAGAAAAGCACACATGAATGAACTGACTAAAATGCTATCGAATTCGGCAAAATTTAATAGCTTTTTAAGTGAAATAAACAATAAAAAAAGTCCAGTTAGCTTAACTGGGCTTACTGATGTTATGAAAGTGTATTTAGCACACGCTACTGGACAATATTTAGAAAAACCAATTGGTATTATTACCTATAATGAAATACAAGCAAGAAACATGGTAAAAAATTTAGAATTTTTTACCAGTAAAGTGGTATTTATTCCCAAAAAAGAAATTGTTACTTATGATTATATTGTGGATAGTAAAGAACTGCCCTACGAGAGAATTGAAGCCTTTAATCAATTGCAACAAAACAAGGTAGATATCGTAGTAACCACCATAGAAGCCCTTATGCAAGGAATGATACCAAAAGATGTTTTATATAAACATCAAATTCAATTTCAAATAGGAAAATCGTATTCTCTTGAACAAATCAAAAATGATTTAGTACATTTGGGTTATGTTCGCTATGACTTAATCGAGGGAAGAGGTCAATTTAGCATGCGTGGTGGTATTTTAGATATTGCCTTAAACGAAAAAAAGGGAATTCGTATTGAATTTTGGGGAGATGAAGTGGATTCTATTCGTTATTTTAATTTGGCAAGCCAACGTTCTACTGAAATGTGTAAAGAAATTACTATTTTTCCTGCCCATGAATTTGTATTAGAAAGACCAACAAACGAAGTGATACAAACCATTCAAAAAGAATACCAAGACAAATTTGAAGAAGTCGTAAAACAAGATATAGAGCAAATTGAAAATGGAGATTATATTAGTAAAATAGATAAATATTTTAACTGTTTTTATGAAAAAAGTGGAAGTTTACTAGAATACATCGGTAAAGACAATATCCTATTTTTAGATGAAATTAGTAAAATAAAGGCAAGAGCTAAAAACATCATAGAAGATAATCATAACATTCAAAATATGCTAATTGAAAAAGAAAAAATCATTCCAGAAGCAATTTTGACATTAAGAGATGAAACCACCATATTGGAACAATTAGAAAATCAAAAAACAGTATATTTCGAAAAACAAGACTTAGGAACAACTGGGCAAACAGGTAAGCCACACAAAAGTGAAATTCGTTTTTTAGCAAGAGAAATCCATTACTACAAAAGCAATATGGAGGCATTTTTAGAAGATATCCAAAAAGCCATAAACGAAGAAAAAACCGTTATTGTATTAGGACGGAAATGAAGAAACTAGCCGAAAATTATCGCTACTATTGCTAGAAAAAGAAATTCCTCATAAATATTTAGAAAACTTAAACCATGCCCTACCAAGTAAAATGGTAGTGGTAACACCGGGCTCCTTAGAAGCGGGTTTTGAAGACTATGACTTGCACTTCATGGTAATTAGTAGTAAAGAATTACTAAACAGTGATACTAAAAGAAGAAAACCGCATACTGCTTTTTCGGAAGGACAAAAAGTGGTATTTGCCGATTTAAAACAAGGCGATTATGTAGTTCACAAAACCCATGGAATTGGGCAATTTATTGGAGTTAATACCATAAAAGCCGACAATGTTACTAAAGACTATATCAAAATAAAATACCGTGATGACGATATTTTGTACATTCCCACCAATCAATTAGATAATATTCGAAAATACATTGGAGCAGGGGAAAAAGAATTAAAACTAAATCGATTAGGTAGTAAGGAATGGAACAATACCAAATCGAAGGTAAAAAATAACTTACGTGAGGTGGCAAGGGAGTTAATTGAATTGTACGCCAAACGCCAAAAGGCAAAAGGATTTGCTTTTGAAAAAGATACCCCTTGGCAAACCCAATTTGAAGATAGTTTCCCCTATGTAGAAACCGAAGACCAATTACGTTGTATCGAAGAAGTAAAAAAGGATATGGAGAAAGATAAGCCAATGGACAGACTTCTTTGTGGAGACGTAGGGTATGGCAAAACCGAGGTGGCCATTCGAGCAGCTTTTAAGGCATGTATGAACCAAAAGCAAGTTGCTTATTTAGTACCAACTACTGTTCTTGCCAACCAACAATATGAAAACTTTAAAGAACGTATGGAAGCTTTTGCCATAAAAGTAGAATTATTAAACCGTTTTCGTACCAAAAAAGAACAAGACCAAGTAATAAAAAAATTAAAATTAGGCGAAGTGGATGTTGTGATTGGAACCCACCGAATTTTAAGTAAAGACGTAGAATTTAAAGACTTAGGGTTATTAATTATAGATGAAGAGCATCGTTTTGGGGTAAAGGATAAAGAAAAAATAAAAGAATTAAAAACCAATGTGGATGTGCTTACTATGACGGCAACTCCAATTCCAAGAACCCTACATATGTCGATTGTGGGAGTAAGAGATATGTCGGTTATTTATGAACCACCACAAGATAGAAAACCAGTACAAACGTATGTGTTAGAATACGATGAAGAAGTCGTAAAAGAAGCCATTACCAAGGAACTAGAACGAAAGGGACAAGTGTTTTATTTGTTCAATCATGTGGAGAACATTGAACAAAAAGCAAGACGAATTGCAAGTTTAGTGCCAGAAGCACATGTTGCCTATGCCCATGGAAAAATGACAGGACGAGAATTAGAAGATATTATGATCGATTTTATTGAAAAGAAGGTAGATGTATTAGTATGTACCACCATACTAGAATCGGGAATTGATATTCCAAATGCCAATACGATTATTGTAGAAAATGCCGACCGCTTAGGACTGGCACAGTTATATCAAATTCGTGGAAGAGTAGGAAGAAGTAATATTCAAAGTTATGCCTATATTACCTACAAACCAGACAAACTACTTAGCGAAGTAGCAGATAAACGCCTAAAAGCGATTAAAGAATTTACCGAGTTTGGTTCTGGGTTTAAGATTGCTATGCGAGATTTAGAAATTCGTGGAGCTGGAAGTTTGTTACGGTGAAATTCAACATGGACACATGGACCAAGTGGGGTATGATACGTATTGTAAGTTATTAGATGAGGTAATTAAAGAAATACAAGGAGTAGAAGTAAAAGAAGAAATCGATGTACAAATCGATTTAGATATTTCAAGCTATATTCCCGATGAATACATTGAAAGTAGCAGTCAAAAAATTGAGATTTACCAAGACATTGCTCTTGCAAGAACCGAAGAAGATTTAAGTAATGTAACCGATGAAATGATAGACCGCTTCCGGACCATTACCAGAAGAGGTAAACAACTTACTAGAAATTGCAAGAATTAAAGAACTATGCAAAAAAGCTTATGTGGTAAAAATTGCACAAAGACGAGAAAGTGTGGTATTCCATTTTGATGTGGGCAATTTCAAAATGGAAGTAACCGATACATTAATCAAGAAATACCGAAATGAAATCCGCTTTTCACCGGGAAAAGAACCATATATTACGTATAAAGTGTCACAAAATAGTGATAATATAATTGTAAAGAAAGTAAAAGAATTTTTAAAAACGATTCGGAGGCTAACTAACATGTAAAATGTAGGGCGATTTTAATCGCCCGCTTGTCCGAAAAAGTAATAGATGAAATAGAGGAGAAAGTATGCAAGTTATAACGAGTAAGGATAATGAAGTGATTAAAAGAATTCGTAAATTAAAAGACAAAAAATATCGTGAACAAGAAAAGAAATATGTAATAGAAGGAATTAAATTAATTAAAGAAGCAGTAGAAGAAAAAGCGAATATTGATACGATTGTAGTATGTGAAGATTGTGTAGAAAATCATACCATTGAGCAAAAGTTGTTATATGAAATTGCAAAATATGATTGCATTTATGTAGCGGAAAAAGTATTTGAAGCAATTACAGAAGTGAACAATCCACAAGGAATTTTGGCAGTAGTGAACAAAGAAAACAAAGAAGAAGACATTAATTATAACGAAGATATGATTGTAGTATTAGACGGCATACAAGACCCTCGGAAACCTAGGAACTATTTTAAGAACCATTGATAGTGTAGGTTTAAGCCAAATTATTTTATCTCAAACCACAGCAGATGCCTATAATCCAAAAGTAGTAAGGTCGACAATGGGAGCTATTTTTAGAGTAAATGTAATCGTATCTAGTGATATTATAAAAACACTAAAAGAACTAAAAAAGCACAAATTTAAAATTTTAGCAACCTCTTTAGAAACAGAGAATAACATCTACGACATCGATTACCACAAAAAAGTACTGGTTATCGGAAATGAAGCAAACGGTATTTCACAAGAAGTACTTGCCTTAGCTGACGAAACTGCAAAGATTCCAATGCTACGGAAAAACCGAAAGTTTAAATGCTTCCGTTGCAACTAGTGTTATTCTGTATGAATATGTAAGACGAAAAATAGAAAAGCCATAAATGAAGAAGCAAATAAGAACAAAAACGTTCTTATTTGCTTCTTCATTATTTTATCGCTGACCGATAGTTAGATTTTTACTTGACATTCACAAACAATTGTTTTATAATATATAAAGAATTGAAAAGATGGGACGTGATATTATGAGTAAAGAACGTATAACAACACAAATGAATGTAAAAGATAACCTAATAAGTGTTATGAGAGTTGGAGATGTTGATTATATATCATTAACAGATTTAGCAAAATTTAAAAATGATAGGTATCCTGCCAATGTTATTATTCACTGGTTAAGTAATAAAGATACGGCTCTTTATGTTGGTTTGTGGGAAGAACTTAATAATGAAAATTTTAATTTAACGGAATATCGTGAAATTAAAATAAATGAAATTGGAACATCTTCTTATACAATGAGCCCTAAACAATGGATACAAAGGACTAATGCAATAGGTTTAATTTCAAAAGGTGGAAAATATAGTTTTGGAACTTATGCTCATCCAGATTTAGCCTTTGAATTCGCAAGTTGGTTAAATGTTGAATTTAAACTTTATTTAATAAGAGAGTTTGAAAGGCTAAAACAAAATGAAAGTTATCAAAATAAACTTAATTGGTCAGTTAGAAGAGAACTTGCAAAAACAAACTACAAAATACATACGGATAGTATAAAAACAAATTTAGTTCCTACACTAACGGAAAAGCAAAAGCTATATGTATATGCAAATGAGGCAGATTTATTAAATGTTGCGTTATTTGGAATGACTGCAAAAGAATGGAAAGATAAAAATCCTAACTTAGATGGTAACATGCGAGACTATGCAAATATTCTTCAGTTAGTAATTTTAAGTAATTTAGAAAATTTAAATGCCGAAATGATAGAACGAGGAATCCCTCAAAAAGAAAGACTCGAAGACTTAAATAAAACAGCAAAAAAGCAATATAATATTCTGCAAGATAGTAATAGTATAAAAAGAATGGAAGCTTTAGGTGACAGTAATTTGAAAAGATTACTACTATAAAAGAAAAATTAGCAGTACCTAGAAATTTTATTACTGCTAATGTAGATATATTCACATGATTGAAATGTTCCTAATGCGACTTTTTTATTTTTAAAGGCTTCTTAATAAATTAATACAGTTGATAAGTAAGAAAATAGCAAGGACAATTTCAATTGGATCTATTTTTTTGTCAACATTTCTAGAATAATGGGATAAATTTCTTCATGTTCTTTTTCCCATTTTGTAGCAATGAGTTTTGCTTGTTCACGGCAAGAAGCTTGTAGGTTTAATTCAAAAATCGTGATATTATTTTGTACTAATTTGCATTTCACAACAAATTCTTTTTCATTTTGTGGGATAAATTCAGAAACGGCATGTTTTTCATTTTGTACGGTATCGACTTCTTTTTTTAAGGCATTGTCAATTTTTAATTTCATAATACCGGGAAGTAAATCATCGGTTAAGTTTAACGTTTTTATACCAGCATCGGTTATTTTATACATCGTAGTATCTTCTTTTGTATATCCAATAATGTATCGACTTTCCAACAAATCCGATAAAAATTGTTGAAAATAAAAATAATTCATTTCTTTTGCTCCTAGTACAAGGGTAAGCAAACTATCGTTACTAATTGGTTTATTTAACTGATTTAAAATATATAAAATTAATACTTTGTTTTCTGCTAATGTCTCATTATCCTCTGTTAATTTCATGCTTGATACCTCCTTGTTTGGCGGACACGAGGTCCGCCCCTACAATATTATGATAAATATTTTATATTCTTCTCAATTTCTTCCCAAACTGCGTCATTATAAATTTTTCTTTCCGAAGAAAAGGGAAGAAGAATGCTAAATGACATACCAAATTCTTTTTTTAAATCTTCTACATAATTGTCTACCTTGGTAACCGCAATTTTATCCGCCTTATTGGCTAGCACCATAAAAGGCAAATTCGAACTCATGATATAATGATACATGTGTAAATCGTTTTTAGTAGGCTTATGGCGAATGTCCACCAAAAAGAGAATCATTGAGATGGTCTGTCTTTTTACCAAATATTCTTCCGTAAATTTACCCACTTTTTCTTGCTCTACTTTAGACATCTTACTATATCCATATCCTGGCAAGTCCACAAAATAAAACTGGTCATCCATATTATAAAAATTAATTTGTCTTGTTTTTCCGGGTTCACTACTAGTTCTTGCTAAAGCCTTACGATTTATCATAGAATTAATAAAGGATGACTTTCCTACATTTGATTTTCCAACCAATACAATTTCTGGTAATCCATTTGTAGGATACTGTTTGGGACTAACCGCAGATATTTCAAATTTAGGATTTTTAATAAGCATTTTACTATCACCTCTTACTTTGACCATTCACTATTTGCTAGGCATGGAGTTTCTCTATGCCTCCCATATAAGGTCGTAATGCCTCAGGAATACGAATACTACCATCCTCATGATAATTATTTTCTAATAAAGCAATCAACATACGAGGTGGGGCAACCACGGTATTATTTAATGTATGAGCATAATAATTGCCTTTTTCGCCTTTAATACGAATACCCAATCGACGAGCTTGTGCGTCAGTAAGATTAGAACAACTACCAACCTCAAAATACTTCTTCTGTCTTGGACTCCAAGCTTCTACGTCCACACTTTTTGCTTTTAAATCCGCTAAATCACCACTACAACATTCCAAAGTACGAACAGGAATATCTAAACTCCTAAACAATTCTACTGTGTAAGACCACATCTTATCATACCAAGCATAACTATCTTCTGGTTCACATACCACAATCATTTCTTGTTTTTCAAACTGATGAATACGGTAAATTCCACGTTCTTCAATTCCATGAGCGCCTTTTTCTTTTCTAAAACATGGCGAATATGAAGTCATGGTATAAGGTAAATTGGTTTGGTTTAAAATTTGACCTTTAAATTTACCAATCATAGAATGCTCACTAGTTCCAATTAGATATAAATCTTCTCCTTCAATTTTATACATCATCGCATCCATTTCCTCAAAACTCATAACACCAGTTACCACATCAGAACGAATCATAAAAGGAGGGATACAATAAGTAAAGCCTTTGTTAATCATAAAATCTCTTGCATAAGAAATAACAGCACTATGAAGCCTTGCAATATCACCGAGTTAGATAATAAAACCCGTTACCTGCAACACGTCTTGCGGCATCTAAATCAATACCAGATAATTTTTCCATTATATCCGTATGGTAAGGAATTTCATAGTCTGGAACCACAGGTTCACCATACTTTTGCACCTCTACATTTTTCGAGTCATCTTCACCAATTGGAACAGACTCATGTATCATATTCGGAATTTTCATCATTTTCTCTTGTATTTGACTAGCAAAATCAGCTTCTTGTTTCTCGTTATTTACCAATTCTTCGTTAATACGAGATACTTCTTTTTTAATCTCTTCTGCCTCATCTTTTTTTCCTTCACGCATAAGTGCACCAATGTTAGCACTTAAACGATTACGATTAGCACGAAGTTCATCTCCCTTTAATTTTGTAGCACGATTGGTTTCGTCAAGCAAAATTATCTCATCAACAAGTGGAAGCTTATCCTCTTGAAACTTCTTTTTTATATTCTCCTTTACGAAATCAGGATGTTCCCTTAAAAATTTTATATCAATCATGAACCATTCCTCCTTTAACATAGTAAAAAACAACAAACGTCCTTATGAAAATATAAGGACGAAATCATTCCGCGGTGCCACCTTAAGTATTGCTGTTCTATTATTCATTTGTACGAATTATATCACAAACAACAAATAAATTCAAGTGAAACTAAAAAAGAACAAAATGTTGTAAAAGTATGGGAAAATATTAGAAACGAAGTGATAATATTTTGTTAAGAATATATGGAAATATACATAAAAGACTATGAAATTTATATAATGTATGATATAAGTATACAAAAGACCTTAAAAGGAGGAAGAAAATGAAAATTTTTCTGGGAATGTATATGTGCCAAATGACTTAGATGAAATAGAGTTATAGAAAATAACATGAGGAGTGATATTATGGATAAAGATTTTGAAATGTTAGTGCAAGAAGCTAAAAAATTAGCTGTAAAAAAAGAACTAACGAAATATGCAACGATTGGTCAAGTAGGAAGTGCATTACTTACAAAGGATGGAAATGTATATACAGGAGTATCCATGGAAGCAAAATGCAATTTAGGGAATTGTGGAGAGCATGCAGCAATAGCAGAAATGTTAAAAAATAATGAAACTGAAATTGATAAGATAGTAGCATATTCAGCAAAAGGACAAATTTATGCTCCATGTGGTAGATGTAGAGAGCTAATTCGTATGGTTAATGATAAAAATTTGAATACGATAGTGATGGTGGCTGAAAATAAAGTATGTACATTAAAAGATTTATTACCAGAAATGTATATAAGCAAAAAAGATTCTGTAGAAAATGGTAATTAAAAGAGGAGGTATAATGCCAGAAGATATACCAAGACCAAGTAAAAGTACAAAACAAATAGAAATAAAATATAAGGAATTCTTATTAGTTCGAAATGGAGAGAATAGATATGATAAAAAATATAATATTTGATTTATCTGAAGTAATTATTTCTGGATATTATGGAGTAGAAAAAATAATAGAACAAAATACAAAAATATCAGCAGAAGAATTTTTGAAAAGAAAAAAAGAAACTATCAATATATTTTTAGACACAATGAGAGGGAAATATACAGAAGATGAATATATAGAAGCACTAATACAAAATACAAATTGGAATGAATATAAAGAGATAATAAAAAAATTTATTAGACAAAATTTAGATACAAAAGTAGAGGGGACAATGAAAATAATAGAAAATCTAAAAGAAAAATATAATCTTATTTTGTTATCAGACCACGTAAAAGAATGGGTAGAGTATATATTAAGTACGAATAAAGATTTAGAAGTATTTAAACGTAAATATTTTTCATACGAATATGGAATGTTAAAAAATGAAGATAGAACTTTTAAATATATTTTAGAAAATGAAAAAATGATACCATGTGAAACGATATTTATAGATGATAACAAAGATAATATAGAAGTAGCAAATAGAAATAATCTTAAAGGAATAATATTTGAAAATCCTAAACAATTAAAAGATAGATTGAAAATATTAAATATTTTAGGGAATAAGTAAATCTAGAAAGTGGAGTTATAGTTTTAAAGAGAGCGTATGAAAGTATGCTCTTTTTAATAAGAAGAAAACAAAACAAAATTTCGCAAAACTATTGAAAATATATTGGGAATGTGATATAAAGATAGGAAAAAAACAAATTTTTGATATTTCATCATTTGAAATGGCAAAAGTTAGAAAAGAGGTAAAAATGGAACCCAATAATAGTATTAAATTATTTGAAGATAAAAATATTAGAGTAGCATGGAATGAAGATGAGGAGAATTGGTATTTTTCAGTAGTAGACGTGGTAGGGATTCTTACTAATAGTGATTATCAAAAATCGAGAAATTATTGGAAATGGCTTAAAAATAAGCTAAATCAGGAAGTCAGTTGGTTAGTGATACTAACCAACTGAAAATGAAATCCGCTGATGGAAAATATTATAATACAGATGTAATGAATACAGAGCAAATTTTAAGATTAGTGCAATCAATTCCATCAAAGAAAGCAGAGCCATTTAAATTATGGCTTGCACAAGTTGGAAAAGAAAGGATTGAAAAAAGAAAACCTACGTGATAATATGGCCAATATGGAATTGGTTTTAAATATGCTTGCAGAGACGTCTTCAACAGAAATATCAAAGAGTAGTGAGCTACATGGGGTTAGCGGAGCAGAAGCATCAGTTATAAAAGGTGGTAACATTGCTAGAATAGCGAGACAACAATTGGAAAAAGAGACAGGAAAAAAGGTGATTTCTAATAAAAATGCAAAAGAAATAAGGAAATTAAGTGAAGGAACGAAAAGATAAATTTAAAGAAAATGTGAGTCATATTTAAGAAAGTATGCTTTTCTTCAAACAATAAAAAAGAACAAATTTTTGCAAAAATCTTGAAAAATAATAGTTGCTATGATATACTTGGAAAAAATTACTATTGATAATGGAGGAAATATATGTCAAAAAATGATAACAATATTATAATATATCAAGATGAAGATGGAATTACAAAAGTGGGTGTTAAATTTGTAGATGAAGATATATGGATAAATAAATATCAAATAGCAGAAATTTATAAAACTACTAGGCAAAATATAGAACAACATATTAATAATATATATAATGATAAAGAATTAAATGTAGATTCAACTTGCAAGAAATTCTTGCAAGTTCAAAATGAAGGAAATAGACAAGTAAAAAGAAACATTGACCATTACAATTTAGATATGATAATAGCATTAGGATACAGAGTGCAATCACAAGTTGCAACAAGGTTTAGAATATGGGCGACAGAGAGACTACATGAATATATGCAAAAAGGTTTTACAATGGATGATGAAAGATTAAAACAAGGAGGAAATAGATATTTTAGAGAATTATTACAAAGAATTAGAGATATTCGTTCATCTGAAAGAAATTTTTATCAACAAGTTACAGACATATATGCAACATCAATAGATTATGATCCAAGAGCAGATTTAACAAAAAAATTTTTTGCAACTGTACAAAACAAGTTACATTATGCAGTGCATGAGCATACAGCAGCTGAAGTTATATATGAGAGAGTAGATAATAAAAAGCCATTTGTAGGAATGACTAATTTTAAAGGAGATTATATAACCATTGATGATGTAAAAATAGCAAAAAATTATTTATCAGAGATAGAATTACAACGATTAAATTTATTAGTATCACAATTTTTAGATTTTGCAGAATTGCAAGCTTTAGAACAAAGAGAAATGACAATGAATGATTGGGTAAATGAATTAGATAATCAAATAGTACAAAATAAAAGAAAGTTATTAGAGGATAATGGAAAAATATCACATAAAGAAGCAGTAGAAAAGGCGCAAAGAGAATTTGAAATATATAGAGAAAGGGAAATGAAGCAATTAGAAAGTGATTTTGATAAAATGGTGAAAATGTTAAATGAAAATAATAAATAAAAAAACACTACGTAAAACATACATTAATCTAATCTTGAATATGTATAAATAAGAGGTGATGAATATGGGGCAAAAGGGGTTAGATTTTAAGCATAAGGAAGTTGTGAATATAAAGGATGGACGTAGGCTTCGGGTTTGTGCAAGATGTAACAGCAGATTTAGAAAGTGGGATGATTACTTCTATTATTGTGCCACGGAAGCAACAAATTACTTAGTATGTTTTCGGGAAATAATGATATTGTGATTCCGTGGAAGGATATTCGTTGTATAGGAGATGATATCATTCTAGTAGAAGTTTAAGAAAATCAAAAAAGCACTATGCTTTTTTGATTTTCTTTGGTATAATAAGGTCATTATAAAAAAAGGAGAGAGAAGAAAGTGGAGGACAAGCAATTAAAAATAAAATTTAATCTAATCGCAATTGTATGTATTATAATTTTCTGTTTTGCTATTACACCAATTACTTTGCAAAATGATACATTTTATACCATAAAAATAGGAGAACATATTGTAAATAGTGGAAATATTGATATGAAAGACCCATTTTCAATGCATGATTTACCTTATACCTATCCTCATTGGTTATATGATGTAGGAATTTATTTCATTTACCAACTAGGAGGAATGGCAGGAATTTATCTATCTACTGTAATACTGGCATGTATGTTAGGTGTTACTGTATATATTACGAATAAAAAGATAGTAAAAAACGAATTGGTATCGTTTTTATTAACCATGGGAGTGATGTATATTATCACAGGCTTTATTGCAGCAAGAGCACAACTTGTTACCTTTATTTTATTTGCACTAACCGTATACTTTATTGAACAATTTTTGGAAACAAAGAAAAAGCGTTATGCGATTGGCTTAATTGTAATTCCAACGGTTATTGCCAATGTTCATTTAGCAGTATGGCCATTTTACTTTATTATTTTCCTACCATATATTGCAGAGTATCTAATTGCTTTATTGTTAGATTCTCATATAATTTATAAGGTACAAAAAAGATATTATGAGTACAAAATGCAACAAACACAAAACAAACCAACAAAAGAAGAGAAATGTCCCAATAGGCAAGATAAAATAGAAATCCTGCAAAATAAGCGACAAATTTTAGAAGATAAATTCAAACAAAGCTTACAAAAACAAGCAGAAAGAAGAAAAAATCCATATAAAATT
Source organism: uncultured Clostridium sp. (assembly GCA_948471055.1). Classification (GTDB taxonomy): domain Bacteria; phylum Bacillota; class Clostridia; order TANB77; family CAG-508; genus RGIG8482. The sequence goes on from CAOKQZ010000019.1 coordinate 25,665, forward strand.
AGGATAGAACGAAAAGGTGCAACAAAATGGTTAATTGTGGTTATGCTAATTTGTGTATTAACGGGACTACTTACTCCACTTGGAGATGCGCCATATACCTATTTAGTAAAAACAATGCAAGGAAATACAACCAAAAGTATTAATGAACATTTGCCAATGGTATTAATTCAAAATAGAGGAACACTAACCATTCTTGCTATTGTACTAGCAATATTAGTATTTACCGATACCAAAATACGCCTAAAAGATTTCTTTATGCTAGGAGGTCTAATCATTTTAGCATTATCTTCAAAACGACAACTGTCAATGCTTACGCTAATTGGGGTATATTCGATTAATCGATTAGTTTGTGATTTATTCCATAAATATGATAAAGACGGAACCGAAAAGTTCATGAAAAATATTACTTCTGGTTTTGGAGCAGTGATTACAATATTACTAGTAATTCTAGTTAGTATTGTAAAATTTAAACCACAGGCAGGAAATAAGTTTATTGATGAAAAAAACTATCCTGTACAAGCAGTTGAATGGCTAAAACAAAATGTAAATATAAGCGAAATACGTTTGTATAATGAATATAATTATGGAAGCTACATCTTATACCAAGGAGTACCAGTCTTTATCGATTCAAGAGCAGATTTATATACACCAGAATTTAATGGGGATAAAGACAAGGATATTTTTACCGATGCACTTCAAATTGCGAATGTTAGTAAATATTATGAAGATGGATTTGAAAAGTACGATTTTACGCACTTACTAATACCAAAAAATACAAAAATCAATATGTTTATTAAACGTGATGAAAACTACAAAGAATTGTATAAAGATGATTATTTCATTATATACGAAAGAAATGTAAAATAAAAAAGATTGTAGGAGTCGATGCCCACATCGACCCACGAGCAAGGTACAAAAATTAAAGGGGACGATGTAGGGATTAATCCTATATTGTTCCAAGGACAAATTAAATTAATATAAAAAGTTAAGAAAATAAAAGGAAAGGGGAAGATTAGTAGTTTTAAACTAATCAATATAAAAAAGTGGGGGAACAAAAAGAAGAAAAAAGGTTAACATGGCCAATTGTAATGTTTATCGTCTTATTAGGAATAGACCAAATGATAAAAATAATTGCTGTTTTGAGTAATTGGAATATCACCATATTCGAAAATGTACTCAATTTAAAATTAGTGTATAACAATGGAATTGCTTTTGGAATAGGGCAAGGAACGAGTATGGGAACTTTCATCGTTAGTAATCTAATTGTACTAGGAATTATCATACGTTTCATTTGGATACAAAAAGACCAAATGGACAAACCAACCATGTATGCACTGTTTATCATTGTGAGCCGGAGGAATAGGAAATGTCATAGATCGAGTATGTAGGGGAAATGTAGTAGATTTTATCCAAATTTTCCCAAGTACTCATTTTCCAGTATTTAATCTTGCCGATATTTATATTGTAATTGGTTGGATAGCACTTGCTTTTTGTTTTGCATTATATAGTTATAAAGAAATACAGGAAAGAAAAAGGAAAAAACAATAAAAGGAGAAGGAAACAAGAAAAGAGTTACAAGAAAGAAAAATGAAAGCATTTAGAAAAATAGGAGGAGCAAAAATAAGATTTGAAAAAAATAGAAGTAACAAAAAATGAGAATATGCGTTTAGATAAATGGATAGCACTTGAATGTGAGGAATTATCAAGAAATCGTTTGCAAAAGTTAATAGAAGAAAAAAAGATATACATCAATGGAAAGTGTGCAAAAGCTTCTACAAAAGTAAGCTTAGGAGATGTGGTAGAGATTGAAGAAGTACCTGTAAAAAAGACAAGTTTACAGGCACAAGACATTCCAGTAGAAATTATTTATGAAGATAGTGACATCATTGTTGTAAACAAACCAAAAGGAATGGTAGTACACCCAGCAAATGGAAATCCAGATGGGACGTTAGTAAATGCTATTATGAATATTTGTAAAGACACCCTATCTGGGATTGGAGGAGAATTACGACCAGGTATTGTTCATAGGTTAGACAAAGATACTTCTCGGATTAATTATCATTGCCAAAAATGATACCGCCCATATGGTGTTAAGTGAAAAATTAAAAAATCACGAAATAAAAAAGACGTATCTTGCTTTGGTAAGAGGGTGTGTAAAAGAAAACGAAGCCACCATTCATATGCCAATTGCCAGAAGTACAAAAGATAGGAAAAAAATGGCAGTTGCAAAAGAAGGAAAAGATGCAATTACTCATTTCAAAGTGCTTGAAAGATTGGAAGGCTATACCTTCTTAGAAATTAAAATCGAAACAGGAAGAACCCATCAAATTCGTGTTCATATGGCACACATTGGTTATCCGATTGTAGGAGATATGGTGTATTCCAATGGTAAGAACCCATTTGGAGTAGAAGGGCAAATGCTACATGCGTATCATTTGGTATTTGAACATCCCATTACTCAAAAGGAAATAAACCTAAAAGCTCCATTACCAGAGTATTTTGAAGAAGTATTAAATGATTTAAGAAAATACCCCTGCCATTAAAAACGTAAGGGGTATTTTTAAATCTATATAAACTTTATACGATATTTCGTATAAAGAAAGTAAAAACATAGCTTGTATAGTAGTATATGAAAGAAAAACAAAAAATGTGACAAGGAGGAGATAATGGAAGAGATACGATTACAAAAATATATGGCAGATTGTGGAATTGCATCTAGGAGAAAATGTGAGGAATATATTTTAGAGGGTAGAGTAAAAGTAAATGGAAAAATACAAAGTAGACTAGGTGCAAAAATAAATCCGAAAAAAGATGAAGTGTGGTTTGATGGGAAGAAAATAGGGGAGCAAGAAGAAAAGGTATATATTTTGCTAAATAAACCAATCGATTATGTTACAACAGCCAATGATCAATTTGGTAGAAAGAATGTATTGGAGTTGATAAAAGGCGTAAATAAAAGGATTGTCCCAGTAGGAAGGTTAGATATGTATACTTCCCGGAGCCTTATTATTAAGTAATGATGGCGATTTTGTTTATCAAATCACTCATCCTAAACACGAAATTAATAAAACCTATGTAGCAACCCTAAAAGGAATCATAACGAAAAACGAAAAACAACAATTAGAAGAAGGACTACCAATCGAAGATTATATTACAAAACCAGCTAGGGTAAACCTATTAAAAATAGATAAAGAAAAAAATAGGTCCAGAATTGAAATTACAATCCATGAAGGAAAAAACAGACAAGTACGAAAAATGTGTGAAGCAATAGGTCATACCGTTATAGCACTACACAGAAGTAAAATAGGAGACCTAACGGTAAAGGACCTAAAAATAGGAGAGTGGCGATATTTAAGAAAAGAAGAAGTAAAAAACTTAAGAAAATAGTACAATGCATAGCAATTTTTTAGGAGAATAGAGAGAAACTACAATTGCTTATTCCCCTCTATTCTCCTCATTTTGCATTACATGAGAGCTTTGCTTTAAACAATATACCATAAATCGCCTAACTATAAAAATAGTTTAAAGAATTTATATGAGGAAATGCAACAAATTACAAAAAAATATATTTACAATTCTCAAAATTATCGATATAATAGCACTAACAAAAGAAAAAAGGTGTGATGATATGGAAAACCAACGATTTATTCCAGAGGGTTGGGAAATGATAGCAAAAACAATAACACATCCTGAATTAACAAAAGCATATCAAACAGGGGATATCATGCAAGGGCTTGTAACAAAGTGTGATTCCAATTATAATTTGTATGTTGATATGGGAAACCATATACAAGGTATGATTCCAAGAGAAGAAGTAGAAGCTATTAATATTGATGAAACTGGATTTCCAAAGCCAAATGTTTGTGCACGGGAAAGTTAATAAAATTGTACAATTTAAGGTAAAAGATATTCCTAAAGAGGACCTTGCGATTTTATCAAGAAAAGCAGTAGGACAAGAGGCATTGGCTTGGGTACAAAATGAATTACAGGTTCGGAAATGTAGTATGTGGAATTGTGCGAAACATACGACCATATGGCGTGTTTGTCGAAATAGGAGGAGGCATTGCAGGGTTACTTCATATTGAAGATATTTCGGTTGCAAGAATAAAATCGCCAGAAGAACGATTTCAAATTGGACAAAAAATCAATGTTATGGTAAAATGGATAGACAGGAACCATAAAAGAGTTGTTTTAACTTATAAAGAACTTTTAGGAACTTGGGAAGATAATATTAAGGAATTCTCGGAAGGAGACATTGTAGAAGGGATTGCAAGGCAGGAAGAGAAACAAAAAAACGGTATTTTCGTCGAGCTAAAACCAAATTTGGTGGGATTAGCCGATTATAAAGAAAATATACAATATGGGCAAAAAGTCCAAGTTAGCATTAGGAAAATCATACCAGAAAAGAAAAAAGTAAAATTAGTATTTGTAGGAGGGATTTAATTATGGTTGAAGATAACCAAATTGAAGCAAAAAGTTCACCATTCGCAATTCGTCAGGGTGAAATTAAAGTATTTGACGGAAAAGATGGATATGTATCCATGAATCAAATTGTCCATAAAATTAATATTGGACATATTAATGATTTACACTTTAAAATATTAGAGTTAGTAAATGAATTTGAATTTATTACATCAAGACAATTATGCCAAATTTTAACTTGGAAAGGAATCGATTATAAATCACAAGACAAGTTAAATAACAAATTAGAACAAATGGTAAAATCGAAAATTTTAACAAGATATTACTTTAGTTCAGAAGAGGGAAAAGGAATTTACCGTATTTATAGTTTAGAAAAGATGGGAAAATATCTGTTAACTTCTAAAGAAATTGAATGTAAATGGCAACCAACCGATAATACCAAACCAGTTGCAATGATTAAAAAAAGACTAGCAGGAAACCAAACCATTTTAGCCTATTTAAGAAAAGTAAAAGCATTTGATGAATATACCGTAAAACCAACTATTACAGCAAAATCACTTGCCAAAACCTTTAAATCAACAGGTGGTAGTGTAAAATTAACCAAAAACAATAAATCGATTATCTTTGTATTTGAAGTAATAAGAAGAGAAGAAGATTGGGAAACAAAATTAGTAGAAAAGGCACGTTTATACCAAGACTTCTATGCAAACTTTGTAGCAGGAGATTCCGGTTTTTCTGCAATGCCACAATTAATTTTCATTTGCGAAGATGAAAAACACATGGCAGAATGCTTTAAAACCATTGTAACAAACAAAATAGAAATACCACAAATTAAATTATATTTCTCCACCGATTTAAGACAAAATAACGAAACCTTAGCCAAAACCTTGGTAGAGTTTCGATTAGATGAACAAACTAACAAATATAGGATGGACGATGTAGAGCTTAAATTATTAGATTAAAAAAACAAACTTTGCTTATGCAAAGTTTGTTTTTTTTATCTATTGATTTCCTTTTTTCAAATCAAACACAATCGCATCATTGTTGTTGAATAAATAACTAGAATCGGTATTATCCATTTTAATTGGGTCAGTATCACCATTTGAGTCAGACTCGTAATCCATTTTGGTTAAGTCAATTTTTCTTTTTTTCGTTACTTTTTCTTCTTCAGCAATACCACTTGTAAATTTTGCAAAATCATAAGATTTGCTAGGGTGTGGTTCTTTGTATTTATCTTCCATAAAATCAACTTTTCCATCACCATATTGATTTTTTCCTTTTAAATCCTTATAAACATAGGCACACATTTTGAAGCCAAGGGCTTGTAACTTACCAGCCTTAATATTTGCCTTCCAATCCCATTTAGGATTACTAATTTTTGAATCATATTCTACTTTGTCGGCATTATAGGTTACATTATATAGCCATTCTCTATGGTCGTTAAATTCTTTTTCCCATACTTCACTTTCCTCACGAGTAAGTCCACCAAATACTAATTTTGTAGTAGCATTGGTTAAAATAGAAGCACGGTATTTGGATTGACCATGGAAACCAAGTTGTGCTAAGTTTTGAATAGAAAGCATGGTTCCTACGTGGTATTTTCGATAAATAGTATAAAGTGGTTCTGTAGCAGGACCTACATAATCTCCGAAATCATCGACATAGAAGAAATGTGGTATTCTCGATTTTTCGCCCCCAGGTCTTCTAAGAACAGCAAATTGCATAAGGAGAATAAAGAATAGTCCAAAGGCTTTGTAAGCAGCTGCTCCTAAGTCTCCACGTCTTGTACATACTAGGGTAACTTCACCATTTGCAAGCATTTTATCAAAATCAAGGTTATTTTTACGATTGCATAGTACATTTCTTACATTCGCAAGTCGTAGTAGATTGTCTAATTCGGTAATGGCAGAATATACATATTTTTGTGTTTCTGCTCGAATTTCCCCATCACGGTAGAAATTCTTTTTAAAATAGCCAAGTTGTAAAGAATACTCTTCTGCAAGTTCTGGAATTTCTTCTAATTTATGGCACATGTCTTCTACTAAATCGAAATCATTTAACATTTTTAACATATCTTCTAAGTTTGGTAAGTCGCCATTATGAAGCCTTGGGTACATGACCTTTAATAAGATAGATAGGTTTTCAACCGCCTGTGCTGCTGAGTTTTCTCGGTAAGTTTCTTCTTCACCAGAATGATTGGTTTTATACATTCCACGAATAACGGTGGAAACGGCTACCGCGGTAAGGGCAGGTTCTTCAAATACGAATGGGTTTAAGCCAAGCGAACCTATATCATTTGGGTCTACTAAATTTACTTTTACATTATAATTACTAGCAACTTCTAACATACGTTTGGTAGATTCAATATCTGGTGCAATAAAGGTTAATCCTAAATCACGGTAAACAATACCATTTGAGCCCTTATCATTGTAAATCATTTTATTTAAATAAGCTTTAAAAATAGCTTCTTTTCCGGAAGTAGGAGTTAACATGTTTAAATTAAAGTTTTCATTTAGGTAATGATTATCATAAGGAAGGTTTAAATGAGCAATTCCTGTTTTTAATGCGGTAAATCCCATTTCTTTGGAAACTTCCTTAAAGAAGTTTTTCTTTTCAATATCTCTTGCAATCATTGGTTCAAAAACCATCATTGTTTTTCCTGTACCAGAATAACCAACAATAAGTGCTGGGTCAAATCTTCTTGCTTCTGGAATTTTAGCAAGATGACCTTTTATTTTATCACGGCAAAGAACGTTTTCGCAGGTATATGGTCCCATACCAACTTTTTTATCGGATAAGTCAATACCAGAATAATCATTAATACCATCACGAATATCTTTGCTTTCATTAAGTCCAGTGAATAACCATTTAAACAATGGGTAAAAAGTAACAAGAGGCAGATAAATCGCAATCGATTGGAATGCTGGGCGAATTAAGTTTGAAAATTCGCTAACAATAGTAGTATAGTTTGGAATGGAAACAAACAATAACCATAAAATCGCATTTAGCCATTGCACTGCCATGGAAATTCCGACAACATACAAACTAACACAGTAAACATATAAAAAGGTTACCTTTGTCCAATACGATTTTGCAAAACTAGAAGAGCCCGAAAATAGGAAGGCAAATACAGGACAAGCAAGTGCTAAGGTATAGGTAATTGGTCCCCAATACGAAACTCCAATTCCAGTAAAGAATAACATTAGCAATTCCACAATTCGGTCTACCATAATATATATTGTAGCAAGGGTTAATAAATAAGTAACAAAAGTATTTCGGTCAGTCCCAAGCCATTTTAAAAATTTATCAAAACGTTTTAACAATTTGTTCACCACTTTCTTACTTTTAAAATGATACACTATATATTATCCTACAAAATCAAGAAAAAATCAAGAAAAAAAGGCAAAAAAACTGTGAAAAATATTTTTGTGGTAAGATATTTTTTAAAAGAAAAGATTAAGACGATGATACCAATAAATTGTTGGAATCGAAAAAAGTGGAAATATTCCTTGACAATATCTATACATAAATGTAAACTAGAGACATAAGAAAAGATATATCAAATAATAAAGTAGAAAAAGAAAGTATCGAATGAAAGAATAGGAGAAGCAATATGCATATTTATAAGGAGAATGTAAACAATAAAAGATTATATAAAGTAATAGTTTAGTTTGTAGAAAATCAAGACAAAATAAAATTTAAGTAAAAATAAAATTAGGAGGCAAAAGATGAAATTGAAAAAAAGTATAGGGGATAATACTTATATAGGAGTAGAAAAAGGTATTACATTGGTGGCTTTGGTAATTACCATCATTGTGTTATTAATTTTAGCCGGAATTACAATTAGTCTAACAATAGGACAAAGAGGCATATTGAAACGTGCCGAAGAAGCAGGAAAAAATTATGGGGAGGCAAGTAAACAAGAAGAAAATGAATTAATAAAAATTTCAAATGAAATGGATAGTATAATAGAAGGTACAGTTGTACCAGATTTACCAAGCGAGACTAACTATACTATAGTAGATGGGGTGCCAGTACCAAAAGGATTTGAACATGTAGAAGGAACAAAAGATACTGGATTTGTCATAAAGGACATAAGCGTAGATAGTCAAGGAAATCCAACGAAAACCAATGGAAATGAGTTTGTATGGGTACCATGTACAGAAGATGGAAAGAACGGAAGTATTAAATATGATCGATATGCTTTTTCAAGTCAAGGATGGGCATATACACAAACAAAAGATGAAAAAACAGGAGAAATACTGGTGCCAGCTTATGTAGGATATGTTTTTACAGAGGAAATGTCCAATATTGAGATAACTAGTATAAAAAAATATGGAGGATTTTATATAGGAAGGTATGAAGTAGGGGTAGAAGGATATGATGTAGAAGTAAAAACAAGTAATACAAATAATGAAAAGGAATGGACAGGATATACTAATGGGACAGCAGTAGTACAAGAAGATAAACAAGTATGGAACTATATTACAAGGGACTTAGCAAAAAAAATAGCAGAAGAAATATACACTAATAATATGGTGACTAGCCGATTATGTAGTAGTTATGCATGGGATACAACTCTACAATTTATTGAAAATAGAAATGAAGGATATGCAACCAATAGTACTGGAGGCAATTATTCAAGAATTTTAAAACATACTGGAATGGGAAGTATAGCAAAAAATAATATCTATGATATGGGAGGAAATATAACTGAATGGACAACGGAAGTTTGTAGTTCTCAAATCGAGCCTTGTACAGGACGAGGAGGAGTTTATGTTAATAATCCGAATGATGGACCAGCAAGTTATCGTTGTTATACTAGACAAGAATATGCTTACGACCACATAGGTTTTCGTATTGCTTTGTATATTAGTTAAAAGTAAAATCAAAAATAGAAAGTAGACAAAAGAACAAATCAAAAACAAGGATTTACTATAATTACTAAAGAAATATATAAACTTAAAAAAAATACTTGAATGTTCTTATAAATTTGCATATAATTGGTAATAACAAAAAAAGGAAAGGGACGAAATATGCAAAAAGTAAAAAAGAGTAGAGCAAAAGAAAGCTTTATGCAAGGCGTTTTTGCGATGATGTTTTCACAGGTATTAATTAAATTTATTGGGTTAGTGTATAAATTGTATTTAACAAACCGAGAGGGGTTTGGAGATGAAGGAAATGCGATTTATACTTCTGGATTTTATATTTATTCTTTACTACTAACCCTTTCTTCCGTAGGAATTCCGAATGCCATTTCCAAATTAGTTTCCGAAAGAGTGGCACTTGGCGATAACAAAGGGGCAAACCGAATTTATAAAATTGCATTTTTGACCTTTGGAATGCTAGGGTTAATTGGAACAGGAATTTTATTTTTTGGAGCGAAGTATATATCCAATGTCATTATTCAAATTCCAGAGGCAGAATGGACATTGGTTGCCTTATCCCCATCGATTTTCTTTGTTTCCTTACTTAGTGTCATTCGAGGCTATTTTAACGGAAATAGTACTTTAAAAGTAACAGCTAATTCACAAACGTTAGAGCAAATTTTTAAAACTGTATTAACCATTTTATTTGTGGAAATTGTTGCCATTATTATGGGAACGGATACCACTATTATGGCAGCAGGAGCAAACCTTGCAACTACGGTAGCAACCATTGGAAGTTTTATTTATTTATTTGTATATTATAAACACAATCGTATCTTAAGCATTAATAAACCAGGAGTTATCGCGAAAAAGGAAAGTGCAACAAAGGTTATTAAAAATATTTTACAAGTATCTATTCCAATTTCGCTTAGCGCAGTACTATCGTCCATTAATAAAAACATTGATTCCACTACAGTGGTTCGAGGACTTAAAAACTTTATGGAAGAAGGAGCTGCAAAAGTTCAATATGGTATATTAAGCGGAAAAGTGGATACATTAACTTCATTACCATTATCGTTTAACATTGCATTTGCTACGGCATTGGTACCAGCACTTTCTTATGCAAGAGCAAAAGGAGATATGGAAACTGCCAATAAAAGAGTTAGATTTTCAATATTAGTAACTATTTTAATAGGACTTCCATGTACCGTTGGAATGGTCATTTTTGCAGAACCAATTTTAAAATTATTATTTCCAAAACAAGCAGCAGGAGTAGTTATTTTACAAATTAGTGCAGTAAGTATTATTTTTGCTGTACTAGCACAAACCATTAATGGAGCTTTGCAGGGAATTGGTAAAGTAATGGTTCCAGCAACTGCTTTTGCCGTAGGAGTTGTGGCAAAACTCATTATGAATATAACATTAGTGCCAATACCAGAAATTGGCGTAAATGGTGCAGCACTTGGAAATGTAGTATGTAACTTAATTGCTTGTATGATTGGATTTTCGGTATTACGAAAGAATTTAAAAATATCCTTTCCTTTTATGAAATACATCGGAAAACCAATTTTAGCAACAGGAATTATGGCAGTTTGCTCTTATGCCGTTTATACCATATTGCTAAATATCATTTCTTTACGAATGGCAGCTATCATTGCAATTGTTTTTGCGATACTTACTTATACACTTGCACTTATTAATTTTAAAGTATTTACAAAAGAAGAAATACACATGATTCCATATGGGAAGAAAATATACAAAATCCTTGTAAAATTAGGCATTTACAAGGAAAAAAAGATAGCATAAATATTGAGTCAATTTAGCAAAAAACAGGAAAAACTTAGAAAAATCAAGGATTAAAAGAAAAAAATAAAAGAAAAAAAGAGGGATTTTATAGAAATTTGACGAATAATTATAGTGTAGTTGAAAGATACTACATAAAAGAAAAACTTTTAGGAGGTAATTTAAATGAACAAATCAGATTTAATCGCAGCCATAGCTGCTAAGACAGGAGAAACAAAAAAAAGTGCTGAAACAGCTGTTAATGCTTTCGTTGACGTTGTAACAGAAGCTTTAGTAAAAGGAGACAAAGTACAATTAGTTGGATTTGGTTCTTTCGAAGTAAGAAAAAGAGCAGCTAGAAAAGGAAGAAACCCACAAACTAAAGAAGAAATCAAAATACCAGCTTCAAAAGCTCCAGTATTCAAAGCAGGAAAAGCTTTAAAAGATTTAGTTAACAAAAAATAAGATTTGTATATGTTTAAATAAATATATGAATTCATATGAAAATAGAGAATGTAGGTTAAACTACATTCTCTATTTTCATATACCACAAACCTCTTTTTCTAAAGATAATAATTGTTCTTTTACAGATATGCCACAGGCATAGCCGACCATTTTACCATTTTTGCCGATGACGCGGTGACAAGGAATTACAATCATGTTTGTCCATAAGGAATGGTAAGTAAAGCATTCCAAATTTTCTTTTGGAAAGGAGTACCTTTTGGGTTAAGAGGAAGGTCAAAAGAAGTTCGTTTTCCCTTAAAATATTCTTCTAGTTGCAGAAATGCTTTTTTGGTAAGAGGAGATTCATTCATAGGTGTATTTTGCAATTCTAAATGAAGATTGTTTGAAACAAGTTGAAGTTTCGTTATGTAATTGTTGGTTTCTTCAATGTAAATATTTCCTATGGAAGTTTGATAAATAAAACAAGCCATAAATCTAAATCCTTTCTTGGTTGAATAAGGAAGTTATTGCAGATACAATTTTATAAGATTAAACTTTGTTTATCTTTTTAAACTAATATATTATAGCTATATTTATATCATAAATAGTATAAGAAATCTAGTGATACAATTAGTAAAGTTCTTTAAATGCTTTCCAAGTCTTTCAAGATAATGGATGTATACTTACATATATATGAGGCAACCAATATTGAAGTAGCAAATAACTTTGACGTATTTTTAAAAACAAGTTAATTATTAGATTAGCAAAAGATTAGCAAATTAGAAAAAATGCACAAAAAAATGAGAGAGTAGAAATCGTGAAACCTCTACTCTCCCATGGTGCCGTTGACGTAGTTATCTACAACTTTTTTCGGCTCTCATAACGATTGATACAAATATCAATCAATTTATTAAAGTATATCATAATTTTTATAAAAAACAATAGGTATATGAAAAATTTTGGTTATTCTTGTAAATTAACAAAATGTACCAACCTAAAATGGATGGTACATTCTGCTTAATGAATAGTTTTATTCTATCCTCTATGGCGAGATTTTTTCCATGCTTCAGCTTCAGCTCTAGCAATTTTTTTCATTTTTTTTCGTAAACTCGCATCTACTTTTGCAACTCTTTTAGCAATCTTCTCTTCCTGCTCTGGTGATACCTCTTGCTCGTGTATAGCATTTGGCATGTCAAAAGTTTCAAATTTAATCGCCATTTTTCTCCTCCTTAACAAATTTGTTTTCGAGTTATATAGCTATCCATATGTATAACAATAATATAAATACCATAGGTATACCTACACCGATAGCTAAAGGTAATGCTATTGTTCTTACGGTTCCAGATATTTTTTTACCTTCTTTCAGTTCTTCCAGACCTTTTTGAGTATCTATTTCTAAGGCTTCTGAAATTGAGACATTAGCCCTCTGCATAAATTTATACAGATTATAAAAAACAGATACTACAAAAAATGTCATTGAAACTGCCATACAATACAAAGTAATTAATGAAAGTGGAATACTTAATATAACTAATATGCCACTTATTAACAACATCTTTTCCCATAACAGTAGTTTTTGCCACTTTTCCTTTAACATTTTTAAGCCCTTTTTAAAATAATTATTTTATAATAAATGTCTATATATCAACCTGTAAAACAGGATTAAAAAGAAATTAGTATAAGTATTCTATCATTTTTTATTGATTTTTTCAACCTTTTGCTCAAAAAAACTTTATACATAAATCAACTCACTAAAAACAATTTCTTCTGCTTGAGATTTAATAGAGTTCATAGTACCTACCCAATAAAGTATATCAGTATTTTTCATATCTTCAGTCAAATTACTTTTAGTTTTTAATTCAGCAATAATCTGTTGCACTCTAGTATCTGCTGTTTCTTGTATTTCTTTTAAATGTGTATTTAATATTCCGTCCATTAACATTATAGTATAATCAGCTTTTTTGTGTTCTTTCAAATATTTCAATCTCATTCTTCCATACTTATTTAAAACAATTTTTTCTTGTTTAGGCATTGCTAGGTTTGGTATATAGTAATCTCCCTCTAAATGATATTCAATACCTGTTCTTTCATCAATTTTTGTTTTTGGTAATTCGTTTTCCATAACTTTTTCCTTCTCTTAAAATCTGGTATCATTATTTTTCTTTTTATTCTTGTTTTGCTTATTTTCATCTGGTATAGTTACTTTTCTAGTAATGTTATTAGCAATTTCATTGTCATTATCATCAAATATTCCATTTTTATATAAGTCATCACTAACAATTTTATAGTTATTATCTTTATCATAGCAAATTCTTTTATGAAAATGGCTCATAATACTATGCCAAAAGCCT
>CAOKQZ010000020.1 GCA_948471055.1 uncultured Clostridium sp.
GCCTTCTTCTTTCTCTTTGTTCTACTTTTTCTCTTTTCTTTGCCTTCTTCTTTCTTTTTGTTCTACTTTTTCTCTTTTCTTTGCCTTCTTCTTTCTCTTTGTTCTACTTTCTCCTCTTTTCTTTGCCTTCTTCTTTCTCTTTGTTCTACTTTTTCTCTTTTCTTTGCCTTCTTCTTTCTCTTTGTTCTACTTTCTCCTCTTTTCTTTGCCTTCTTCTTTCTCTTTGTTCTACTTTCTCCTCTTCTATTCCTTCATAGGAGCTTTTTTCCATATAATATTTTGCAATTAATTCATCTAATTCTACACTGATTTTATAGATTTTATCATAATCGTCATTATTTTCGATACTTTTGTTTAGTTCATCTCTCTTTTTACATATTTCATCATTTAACATCCTACCACTCTCCTTTTTGGCATTTTTCTTACTCCCTTTATAACCAAAATACCATATTTTTACATACTCGTCAACAAATAAAGTCTATTTTTGTAGAGAATCGTACGACTTTGTTTGTCATTTATGTCTGTTTTTCTTTTTATTTTTTTCTTATTTATTTTTTTGTGACAAAAAACGATAAAATTTGGCATAAAAATAAGCATTCCGAAGAACGCTTATTCGAGTAAGCAACCAATTACTCTTACTACAATTCCACCAACAAATACGAAAACAGAAAATGTTAAAATAATTCCTACAAATATGAATAATGGTCCTCCTATTTTAAAACATCCCCATATCATAGTTGGTATCGTGCAAATCAGTAATAACCAATATAATGCCTTTCCTATCATTTTAGCCTCCTCTTACTTTTTTGCTCGTTTACAGGTTACATAACTATATTATACCCTGTTTTTGCCTCCTTTTCAACCATATCATGCAAAAAATAGCAATTATAAACAAAATAGCCGATACAATTTGGGAAATGCGAAATGGTCCTAGCATTAGACTGTCTACTCTTAAGCCTTCGATAAAGAAGCGGATGAAGGAATAGGTAAACATATAGATAAAAAGGATTTGTCCTTCGTATTTTCTGTTTTTGGAAAGTTTGATAAGTAGTAGAAAAATCAGAAAATCGGCTATGGATTCGTAAAGAAAAGTGGGATGAACGTATTGTATTCCTGTCGCTGTATGGATTCCCATTTTCCATGGTAGGTTTGTTACTCCACCATAGGCTTCTGCATTTACAAAGTTTCCCCATCTTCCAATTGCTTGCCCAAGGCTTACATAGGGGATAATGTAGTCTGCCAAACTTAAAAAAGAAATCTTTCTTTTTTTACAAAATAGATAGGCTGTTAGAGCTCCTCCTAAGATACCTCCATAAATAGCAATTCCTCCGTCTTTTATGTTTAGCATTTGTGAAAGGCTGGTATAGCTTTGTAGGTTGAATAGGACGTAGTAAATTCTGGCACTGATAAAGCTAATGGGGATGAGTAGGAGGCTTAAATCGAGAATGTCATCATAATGTATGCCAAATTTTTTGTCGTTTTTGTAATAGGCAAACATGGCGATACCTAGGCTTGCCACGATGAAGATGGCATACCAATAAATTGGTACACCAAATAAATGAAATGCGATTGGGTTTATTTGTAATGCTATATTACAAAATGGTAAGATGATTTGTTTCATTTAAATTTGTTCCTCTCCATTTTAAGAACCCTTTACAGCCCCCTTGAATAAAGGGGCCTTTTTTAGGGTATTTTCTTCGAAGCCGGGCGACTACTAGTCGCCCCTACATGTATATTTTCTATTCTTTTCCCTTTACAATGGATACGACCATTTTATTTTCGTCGAATACTTCTTTTAGGATTTGTTCTGTGTATTCTTTTGTTACACTACTATATTGTTCTAAATAGTCGAAGCTGTTAATTCCTTTGAAATAGTCAGATAAGAACATTCTTGCAATGTTTCCTACTTCTCCGTATTCGCTAATGTAATCTCCATAGATTTTCTTTTTAATTCTTTCAAAATCGTCTTTGTTTAATCCACTTTGTTTAAATTTTTCCATTTGTGTTTTTAACATTTCCACAATTTTTTGTGGATTTTTGGCTCCACCTGAAATTAAAACATGTGAATATTGTTTTGAGAATTCGTAATCTAGTGATGGTTGCCCTATGATATCTCCGTTATTGTATAGGGTTTGATAGCCTTCTGAGCTTTTTCCTAGTAATAGGTATAGTAGGATTTGTATGGCAATGCATTTTTTTACCATGTTTTCGTCTGGCTTATCTTTAAAGCCAATAGCATAAATTGGCATGCTTACTTCCATGTTCACGGTTTTTTCTTTTTCTACAATTTCGTTTGGCTCGGTTTCATATATTCTTTGGACTTCTCCTACTCGGCTTTTTTTGGTAATTCTTGTTTTTATTTCTTCTATCATTTTTTCTGGCTCGAAATCGCCACATACCACAAGTAACATGTTGGATAAATCGTAGAAATTATCATAAGCTTTGTATAAGACTTCTTTATCGATTTTGGAAATTGACTCAATACTTCCTGCAATATCGATATTAATAGGGTTTACTTTGTACATTAATTTCATGGCATTCATGTATACTTGCCATTCTGGTTCATCTTCGTACATATTGATTTCTTGCCCAATAATTCCTTTTTCTTTTTCTACGTTTTCATCGGTAAAATATGGGTTTTGTACATAATTCATGAGTTCATCTAAAGCTTCATAGAAGTTGGTGTTTGCTTCAAATAAATAGGCAGTATGGTCATTGGTGGTATAGGCATTGGCCTCTACGCCAAGGCTCGATAATACATCTAAACTATTGGTTCCGTTTTCTTGTTCAAATAGTTTGTGTTCTAAGAAATGGGCTACTCCATCTGGAATTTGCACTTCTTCGTTTTCTGGTTTTACGATAAAATGATTATCTATTGAGCCAAAATTAGTTCCCCAAATTGCATATTTTTTTAAGGTTTCTTTTTTAGGAATTACCATTACTGTTAAACCATTTTCTAGTTTCTCAATATAGACTTCTTCTTTTACTTGTAAATTTTTAATGACTTGCATGATTTTCTTTCCTTTCTGTTTGATATAATTTTTAGCAATATTTACTTTTGAATTGTTTGAACAATTATATTCTACTATTTTGTAATGTCTTTTAAAAAGTAGATGGTGTGTATTTTTATTTTGTTTGCTAATTCTACTACCTGCTCTTTGGTAATGGTTTCCACTTTTTTCTTGTATTCTTCTAGGGTTACGATTTCGCCTGATAGTTCTTGTCCGAAATAGTAACTAATTTGGGTGTCTTGTTCGTCTGGTATGAAATCGATAGTGGAGATAATGGTGGTTTTGGCGTTTTCAAAATCTTCTTTTGAAAATTCGCCACTTTTCATGTCTTCTAGTTGCTTTTTAATAATGTCTTGTGCTTTTTGGTAATTCTTTATTTCAATTCCAAGGCGAATAAAAATATTGTTTTTTTGCCTTAAATAGTTTGAACCTGCTGTGTAGGCAAGGCTTGCTTTTTCCCTTACGTTTTGGAATAATTTGGAGTTTGCGCCTCCCCCTAAAATCGTATTATAAACAAGAGCTACATATTTTTCTTCTGGAGTGCTGGTTTCTAAGTTTAAACCGATGACTAGTTTTCCTTGGGTAATGTCCATTTCTTCTTTTATTTCTTGTGGGGTTTGGTTATTTTCTAGTGGTGTATTTTGAATAAAATGAACCCCTCTTGGTTTTTGGGCTTGTAGTAATTTTTGTTCTTGTGCTTCTTTTTGTACTTTGAAAGCATCTAGTTTTCCAGAAATAAACATATCGATTTTGGCGGTTTCAATTATTTTTAGATAGGTGGTATATAAGTCCCTAGCGGTAATAGATTCTAAATCTTCCACGTATCCATACTTGTATAAGCCATATGGCTTATCTTTGTACATTTCCTCAATACAACGGTCTAAGGCATACCTTCCTTTATTATCGATTTTTCCTTCTATAATTTGTTTTAGGTTTTCTTTTTCCATTGCTACATATTCATTTTTAAACCCACCATTTTCAACAAGTGGTGAAAAAACGATGTTGCATAATATATCCATTGCCATTTTTAGTACCTCTTCCGAGTTTGGCAAGAATTCTTCATTAATGGTTTCTAAATAGAATTTTAGTACATGACTATCTCCCATTTTTTCAATTCCACAATCAAATGATGCTCCATACATGTTTTCTAACGCGATACTTAAGTCTCTTGATGTTTGATACTTACTACTTCCTCTTCTTAATACAGCTGAAATAAGGGCTTCTTTGGTTACGTTTTCTTTGTTAAGAGGAAGGGTTAGAAAAATGGATATTAAGTTGGTTTTGAATTTATTCGTTGGTATGACATGAAGGTCAATTCCCTCTTTTATTTGAATTTTTTGGCATTCCATACGGTATCTCCTTTCTTGTTTTTTACAGTCTATTATATAGCATGTGTATTTCATGAATTATTATACAGTTCTTTTTTGGTTATCTCTTAATATTTTTTCTATCAACTCTCTAATTATTTCTTTTCTTGTTTTCTCCATATTAAGAAATTCTTTTATCAAATTATCTAATTACTCTTTCTATGGTTTTAGTGCTGTAATTGGCACAATATAAATACCTGTTTCTTTATCTCTTATTACTGCTGGACATTTTCCAACTATAATACACATAAATGAAGGTTTCTTTATCATATTGTTATAAAAATTCAATAAATTTATCTTTGCTTCTTCCACTTGATTGTAGCCTAGTTTTATTTCTACAGCTGCATACTCTCCATCTGAAAATTCTAAAATCGAATCTACTTCCAATCCAGTAACATTATCTCTAAAATGATATAAATGTCCATCTAAATAGTCCATATATATTCTTAAATCTCTTTCTACTAATGCTTCAAACATAAATCCAAATGTTTTTAAATCTCTTAAAAGTTTTTCTGGTGTTAATCCTAAACAAGCACATGATAATGATGGGTCTGTAAGATGTCTTTTAGGCGATTTTCCAACTCTATTAGGAGAACGATAATTTTCTCCATATGCCTCTTGATTTTCAATCAAATGCAATCTATCTAATACATCTAAATAATCAATTATAGTATCTCTACTAGATAAAAGTTCTGTACCATTTTCATATTCTTCTATATCTTTTATTATTGTTTTATTTCCTACAATTGATGCTTCATTTCTTGCTAGTGATTTTAACAACATTTTCATTTTATTTTTATCTCTTCTTTTTTCCATTCCCTCATTCATGTCTATATTCAAAATTGAATCTATATATGATTTTGGAATAAGTCCAATTTTGTTTTCACTAACATTTATATTAGCTGGCCACCCTCCTCTTATTACTAATTTTGCTAATTGCAATATTTCTATACTGCCAGTATTGATTGTTTCTTGCGTATTATCTAACATTTTTGTTAAAGATGCTTCTCCTGATGAATCTCCTGATTCATATAAACTCATAGTATGCATATTAAGTCTTCCAATTCTGCCTGCTCCTGAATGATGTACTTTTTCTTTCATTATTTTATCTGGTAATGTTGTAGAACCTGTTATGATAAAATTTCCTTTTTCTGTGGTTTTATCGCATTCACGCCTCACTGCATCCCATATTGTTGGAACTAAATGCCATTCATCAATTAATTGAGGTTTCTTTGCTAAATCCTTATTAAAAATTGATTTTACATCTAATTTTGCCATTTCTCTTACATCATCATCATCCATATAAACTTCACTTTTAGAATGTCTTAACGATGTCCATGTTTTACCACACCATTTTGGTCCTTCTATACTTACAGCACCAAATACGGATAAATAATCTTCTAACTTTTTCTCAATTAATCTTTTTCTATATTCTTTTTCATCAATTGCCATTTTAGTCACCTCTTTATTAAATATAGCATTCTTTCAGTAAATAGTCAATATTTGGTCGACACTTTTTAAGAAATTTGTTAGACACTTTTTAACAGTTTTAATCGACACTTTTTAAGAAATTTGTTGTGTGTTTTTTAGTTTCCACACATTGGGTTGCACAGGTGCGCACCCCCTACCGGCACATACGTATTTTTTACCCCAATAATTCCTTTACGACCTCATTTATTGTCTTTCCGTCTGCTGAGGTTCCCATGGCTTGTTTTGCTTCTTTCATGATGGTTCCCATGTCCTTCATTGAGGTGGCTCCTGTTTTTTCGATGATTTGTTTTACGATGTTTGTGATTTCTTCTTTGGTTAATTGTTTTGGTAAATAGGTAGCAAGAATTTCGATTTCTTGTTCTACTTGTTTAATTAGGTCTTCTCTTCCGCTTTTTTGGTAATCAGAAAGTGAGTCTTTTCTTTTTTTGGATTCTTTTGCAATAATTTCTAATATTTTGTCATCTTCTAAGGTAATCACTTTGTCTTTTTCTACTTGTAAAATGGCTGCTCTTACCATTTGCACGGTATTTTTCTTAATTTCGTCTTTTTCCTTCATGGCTGTTTTTAAATCTTCTAATAATTTTTCTTTTAACATAATTTTCCTCCTTGTATATTTTTAATTTTAAAATCTTCGAAGAACCTTCAAGAAACCTCCTTTAATAAGGGAGGTGGCAGTCCGAAGGACTGACGGAGGGTTCTTAATCATTTTTTTATGGTATTTGATAAATATCATAGCTTTCTATTTTTCCTACTACTTCGTAATGTTCTTTTAAATAATTTAATAATTTTTCGGATTCTTGCCAGAATAGTGGTTCATACATTAAAATTTGGGTGTTTTTCATGTGGCTTATTTCTTCTATTAGTCTTTCTTCTCCATGATAGCCTAAATTTCCTAAGAATACTAAGTCCATTTTTCCGTTGTTTCTTTTTTCTGGTATGTTATAAATGGCTGCTTTATCGGATAACATGATGACTTTTCCTTCATGATTGTTTATATATTCATTTACTTTTTCAATATGTTCTAACATTGGTGTGCTTACCGAAAGCCCATAATATGGATGATGGTAGTCTTTGATTGCCCATTCGTATGTTAGAATTCTAGAAAGTGGCGATATGCAAAGGGCAATTAACGAAACGCTTAAAATGATCGTAACACCTTTTACAATTTTTTGGCTTAAGAATTGGTTTAGCATAAGATGTGTTAAATACAGTAGTAGTATTAATAAGACTTCAATGGCAAGCATGGTGTGTGCTACATTTACAATTGGATAGATAATTAGTAACATTGGTATTCCGATTGCTAGTAATATTTTAATGTTTTTGCCTTCTTCTTTGGTAACGTGTTTTCGAAGAATGATTGCTGAAATTACGGTAATCATACAAATTAGCATATGTGCCATGCAAATTGGGTCTAGGATACTATTTTGTGAACCAAATTCTCGTATTCCCAAAAATGCAATATTAATAAAATCCCAAAATATGCCTTGTATATATAATATTCCCAAGGTTCCCATGGATAATACAAAAGCAATTCCTAATTGTTTTAGGATATTGAAAATAACCTTCTTATTTTTTCCTTCTATTATGATTTGAACAAGGATGGTTGCCATTACATAATAGGCGCCTATGTTTTGTTTGGTAAAGAAAATGAGATACATTAAAATTCCATTTAATACGATAAATTTGTTACTTGCCATTTCTTTTAAGGCATAATAGGTTCCGATTAGTACAAATAGCACGGCTAGTGTATTATAACTGGCTCCTCCTGTTACTAAATCGTATGAAAAGTAATGAAAGATTAAAGTATATAGTATGGCTTTTGTTTTTTCTATTTTTAATTGTTTTAGAATTTTGTAAACCAAAAACGCTACTATGGTATATACAAAAACGTCAAACAATCGGAATATAAAGATATTTGCTCCAAATACTTTGAACAAGACAAATCCTATCCAAAAAAAGATTGGGGTAATAATCACATTAGCATCGGTATAAATTTTGTAGCCATTTACCATTTTATAAATATTTTGAAAATTCCATATTTCATCTCCTGCAGCCAATGGAATTTGAAATATCATGATACTTGCGGATATTGCAATTCCTAAAAACAGGAGGATTTCCTTTTTTTCTATTTTTTTCATGTTTTTTGTTTTTATGCTTAAACAAATTTTTTTAAGTCCTCCTACCGCTCCGCTTTCGTCCTCCTTATTAAAATGGCTTTTTTGGGTATCTTTGTTTTTTATTTTGTTTAAACAATTTCCTTTCCTTGTTTTAAAAAAAGATGTTTTCTGTTTTACGAAAACACCTTTTTATGTATGTTATGCTTTTAAAATTTTCTTTTTCTTGCAGCCTCTGATTTTTTCTTTCTTTTTACACTAGGTTTTTCGTAATGTTCTCTTTTACGTACCTCTTGTAAAACTCCGTTTCTGGCACATTGTCTTTTAAATCTTTTTAAAGCATCTTCTATATTTCCATTATTTACTTTTACCTCTGACATTTTGTTCCCCTCCTTCCGTAGTTTAACAAGTATGTGTAATATAAGGGTTTTTTAAGTTTATTTCTTTTTTGTTTTTCTTTCCCTATTTTTTATACGAGTATTATTATATCTTACTAAGAGCAATATTGTCAATACTTTACAGGAATTTAATCAATTTTAAATAATTCTCCAAGTGGGGTGGCTTCATTAATTCTTTTGATGGCTTCTGCAAATAGTGGTGCCATAGATAGTACTTTTATTTTATCGATTTGTTTTTCTCCTGTTACAGGAACGGTATCGGTTACGACTAGTTCTTTTATTGGCGAATTCTGAATTCGTTCAATGGCTGGTCCAGATAATACTCCATGGGTACATCCTGCATAGATTTCTCTTGCGCCAAAGTGTTCTAGGATTTTGGCGGTTTCAATCATAGAACCTGCAGTATCTACTTCATCATCGAAAATAATGGCTTGTTTATCTTTTACATCTCCAATAACTGTGGTTGCAATGGCTCTATCGTCGTTTCCATCTCTTCTTTTATCGATTAAGGCAATTGGGCACCCAAAATATTCAGAATATTTATAGGCTTTTTTGGAGCTTCCTGCATCGGTTGCTACAATGACCATATCGATTAAATTCTTTTCTTTGAAATAGGCTTGTAATAGGTTTTGTGCTGATAGCCTGTCACAATTAATATTAAAATAGGCTTGAATGGCTGGGTTGTGTAAATCGCAAGTAATGACACGGTCTGCTCCAGCTGCTTCTATCAATTGTGCCATTAGTTTTGCGGTAACTGGAATACGTGGTTGGTCTTTTTTGTCTGACCTTGAGTAGATGAAATATGGTAGTACCACGTTTACTCTTCTAGCAGAGGCACGTTTTACGGCATCTACAGTAATTAGCATTTCCATAACTCTTTCGTTTACTGGTGGTTCGGTGGTTTGGACAATATAGACATCTTGTTCTCGAACGGTTTCTAGGATTTGTACAAAGTTGTTGTCGTTTTTAAATTTAATAGAACTAATTTCTCCTACTGGTAATTCTAAGCAATCACAAATATCTTTTGTAAATTTTTCTGCTGATTTACTACAAGCAAAAATCTTAATATTTTCCATAAGAAAACCCCTTTTCTCTTTTTACTACAATAATTATATCTTTCTTTTTCGCTTTTGTACATACTTTTTTCATATTTTGTAGAAAAATGTAAATAAGAACTTGACCCACCGCACAGGCAAAGCCTATGGGTGAGATACTTAAGAAATCTTGTTACTTTCGTAATAAAATGAAAAGACAGAAAAACTCTGCCTTTAATTTGCTTTTTTTATTTCTTCATCTTCTACATCTGCCCAAATAATTTGTCCTGCTTGTACACTTTTTTGTACATCGATTAATCGTTGGTTTTCGGAACCTCTAAATTTTAAAGATGGATTTTTTCTTTCTTCTTCAAATTTTCCATCTACAATGACATCAATATCGGAAATTAATTCTTTGGTTTCCCTCCAATTATTACACATTTTTCCCATAACATCTTTTTCAAAGTCAAAACCGGTATAGCACCAAATGCTTTTGTTTGGGAATTTTTCCTTTACTTGTCTTACTAGTGGTAATAACCCTTTTTGGTTTTGATATTCTAAAGGTTCTCCTCCTAGTAAGGATAGTCCTTCTATGTAATCATGGTCTAAGTCTTTTAGCACTTGGTTTATGGTTTCTTGTGTAAATTCTTGTCCATAATTAAAGTTCCATGCTACTTCGTTAAAACACCCTTTACAATGGTGGTTACAGCCACTAACAAATACACTAACACGAACTCCTGGTCCGTTTGCCACATCACATTCTTTTATACTAGCATAATTCATAATCTTTCATCTCCTTAAACGAGTAAGCACAAGGCTTGCCCCTACAATTGTCATTACTCTTGCTTTAAATCATAGAGCAAAGGCCCCTTTACTTAAGGGGACTGTCGTGCGTAGCACGACTGGGGGTTCTACAAATGCAATACTCTTGCTTTGATTTCTTTGGTTTTTCCTTCGTTCCAGAAGTTTTCTCCTAGGTATCCACAGGTTCTTCTGGTTACATTCATTTTGCTATGGTCTTTGTTGCCACATTGTGGACATTCCCATTCGCCTTGTTCATTGATGATGATTTCTCCATCAAATCCACATACATGGCAGTAGTCGGATTTGGTGTTAAATTCGGCATATTGGATATTATCGTAAATGAATTTTACTACTTCTTCTAGGGCTTTTAAGTTGTGTCTCATGTTTGGTATTTCAATGTAGGAAATCGAACCTCCAGAAGATATTTTTTGGAATTCACTTTCAAATGCTAGTTTTTGGAAACCATCAATTTTTTCTCTTACATCAATATGGTAAGAATTGGTGTAGTAACCCTTATCGGTGATATCTTTAATTTCTCCAAAACGTTCTTTATCAATTCTGGCAAAACGATAGCATAGGCTTTCTGCTGGTGTTCCATATAGGGCAAAACCGATGTTGGTTTCTGCTTTCCAACGGTTGGTGGTTTCTCTTAAATGGTTCATGACTTTTAGGGCAAAGTCGTGTCCTTCTTTGGTGGTTTGCGATACTCCTTTTACTAATTTGGTTACTTCGTAAATTCCAATATATCCAAGAGAAATGGTAGAATATCCGCCTTTTAGTAATGGGTCAATTTTTTCTCCTGATTTTAGTCTAGCAATTGCTCCATATTTCCAATGGATTGGGCTTGTATCTGAGGTGGTTCCAAGTAAGGCATAATGTCTACACATTAGAGCTTCTTTACAAAGTTCTAGTCTTTCATCTAATAATTTCCAGAATTTATCTTCATCACCACCTGCAATAATTCCAATTTGAGGTAGGTTTAAGCTAACCACTCCTTGGTTAAATCTTCCTTCAAATTGATAGTTTCCATTTTCGTCTTTCCATGGTGATAAAAAACTTCTACATCCCATAGGGCTAAATACGTTTCCTTCATAGTTTTCACGCATTTTCTTTGCGGAAATGTAATCTGGGTACATTCTTTTACTAGAACATTTTACGGCAAGTCTTGTTAAGTAATCGTATTTTCCACCGGTTAGGTTGTTGTGTTCATATAGAACATACACTAGTTTTGGGAAGGCTGGTGTTACATATACCCCTTTTTCGTTTTTAATTCCTTTGTAACGTTGTCTTAGGATTTCTTCAATAATCATGGCGTTTTCTTCGATGTATGGGTCATTATCTTCTAGGTTTAAAAACAAGGTTACAAAAGGAGATTGTCCATTGGTGGTCATTAAGGTGTTAATTTGATATTGTATGGTTTGTACCCCTGCTGCTAATTCCGTTTTTAAACGCCCCTCTACGATATCGTTTATCATTTCTTTGGATAACTTATCTTTGTAGCTTTCTTCTAGTTCTTTTTGGAATTTTTCTTTGCTTTTTCTTAAATATTTTCCTAAGTGTTTTAAATCAACACTTTGTCCACCATATTGGTTACTTGCTACTGCTGCAATAATTTGAGTTGATACGGTACAAGCGACTTGGAAACTTTTTGGGCTTTCAATTAGTTTTCCATTCATTACGGTTCCATTGTCTAACATGTCTCCAATATTAATTAAGCAACAATTGAAGATTGGTTGTAGGAAATAGTCTGCATCATGGAAGTGTAGTACTCCTTCTTCATGTGCTTTGGATATTTTTTCTGGAAGTAAAATTCTTTTGGTTAAGTCTTTGGATACTTCTCCTGCAATATAGTCTCTTTGGGTAGAAGCCAAAACGGCATTTTTGTTGGAATTTTCTTCTAATAATTCTTTGTTTTGGTTTTTGATTAATCCTAAAATGGATTCATCGGTGGTGTTTTGCTTACGTACTAAGGCTCTTGTATAACGATATACAATATATTTTTTGGCAAGTTCGTATTTTTCATGTAACATTAATTGTTCTTCAATAATGTCTTGAATGTCTTCTACTAACATTCTCTTTTTATCTAAATCTTGAATATATTGAATAATTTCATTAATTTCCTCTTTACTTGCTCTTTCTTTTGAGCGTACCTCTTTGTTTGCTTTTTCAATAGCAGTTACGATTTTGTCTCGATTATAATCTACTGCTCTTCCATCTCTTTTAATTACTTTCATGTTTCTCTCTCCCCTCAAAATTATGCTCTTATTATATCGCAAGTTTTATATTTTTCTGTTGCAATTGCAACAAATTATGAGAATAGGGGTTTTGTCTTTTTCGTTTCCGCTCACATGTAAGAAAATTTCTTTTATTTCATTTATATTACAAATATATGACATTCGCATTTTGTCGAATTTCGCCGATAATCCTCGATTATTTTCTTGTTGCATTTTTCAGTTACATTATGTATAATTAAGTAAGTTCTAGGAAATTGCATTTTAATGCAACTGACGTAGAAATTACTTATGCGAAACTTAGATTTTCTTAGCGAAGAATGAGCTTAGAAAATTTTAACGTCATATATACGAGGTAGATGGGTATGGATATGGGTATAAACATGGATTTTGATTTATCTAAATTTGTAACCGATTTGGACCATGAATGTACAAGAGCACAAAAAAAATCATTTAAAAAAGGTGAGCTTATTACTTCTTACATTGCAAAGCGTAATCAGCTTTGTTTTATGATGTCTCGGAGAAGCTGACTTAATTCGTTACGACTTAAACGGAAACCGTACCATTGTAGAACATTTTTCCAATAATGATATTTTTGGTGAAATTTTCTATGTGGTTAATACCAATAATGAGTTATTTGTAGAAGCAAAAAAAACATGTACTGTTTTGTTTTTTATTTACGATGATTTGCAAACCAAATGCAATCCTCATTGTACCTTCCATACTACCTTATCGAATCATCTTTCTACTTTATTTTTAGATAAAGTAATTGAACTAAATACCAGAATTGAATTATTGAGTAAACGAACCATTCGTGAAAAATTACTAGGCTATTTTAATGTCATTTCCTCAAAAAACATGGGAAGAACCTTTCAAATCCCTTTTTCTCTTACCGATCTTGCCGATTATTTAAGCATTGATCGAAGTGCCATGATGAGGGAACTAAAACTACTAAAAGAAGACGGATTTATCGAAAAAAGCGGAAATCGTATTCGATTGTTGTATAAGTAGGAGTATTGACAATTTCTTTGTTTTCGACTATAATAATATTGAATATTAAAATAGTCGAAAGGAGTCAAGATATGGAATATATAAAAAGAAATGCTGAAAATATCATTCAAAAACAAGAAAAAATGTTTAAAGCCATTCTTGTAACTGGTGCAAGACAAGTTGGTAAGACAACTATGTTAAAAAATATAAAACCAAATATTAATTATATCACTTTAGATGATATGATTTTAAATCAATCTGCTTTAGAAGACCCTAATTTATTTTTGAAATCCAATCCACCACCAATTATCATTGATGAAATACAGTATGCACCAAATTTGCTTAAAAATATAAAAATGATTGTTGATAATAGTGATAAAAAAGCACTTTTTTATTTAACTGGTTCACAGCAATTTCATTTAATGAAAAATGTTAGTGAAAGTTTAGCTGGAAGAATTGGTATTTTAAATCTTTTGGGGCTAAGCTTAAGAGAAATTAATCACATTGATTTCAATATTCCCTTTCTTCCTACCAATAAATACCTTGAAGAAAGAAAAAAATATCAAACTTCTATTTCTTATGATGAGATTTGGAATATTATTCATAAAGGTTCTATGCCAGCATTATATCAGGAAGACAGTGATTTTGACATGTTTTATTCTATGTATGTTAGTACTTATATTGAAAGAGATGTCAGAAGTTTGACTCAAGTTGCTGATACTCTTAGCTTTTTAAAATTTATGATTGGATTGGCTAGTAGAATTGGGCAATTATTAAACTTAAATCATATTGCAGATGAAGTAGGTATTAGTGTACCAACAGCACAAAGATGGCTTTCTATTTTGGTATCTTCTAATATTGTATATTTGTTAGAACCTTATTATAATAATATTATGAAAAGAGCGGTGAAAACACCAAAACTATACTTTCTCGATACAGGATTAGCAGCCTATTTAACGAAATGGAAAACAAAAGAAGTACTAGAAGCAGGTACTATGTCAGGAAGTTTCTTTGAGAATTTTGTTATTGTAGAAATTCTCAAAAGTTACTATAATAGTGGTGAATTACAACCTTCTATTTATTTTTATCGAGATAAGGAAAAAAGAGAAATCGATTTAATCATCGAAGAAAATGGCAAATTGTATCCCATTGAAATTAAAAAAACAGCAACCCCTTCTAAAAGTATGATTACCAATTTCAAAGCATTAGAAAATATGAAAGAACTTGCAGAAGGCGCTATTATTTGTATGTATGACCATCTTATTGATTTAGACGAAAAAAATAAGGTTATTCCGTATGGATATTTATAGTAAGAGAAACAAAAAATGGCACTATCTGTGCCATTTTTTGTTTTTTTACGCAAAAATTTGGTCAAATTCTTCTGCATCGATTTTTTCTTTTTCTAATAGAATTCCTGCTACGGTATGAAGTTTATCGATGTTTGCTTTTAGGATTTCTTCTGCGTTTTGATAAGCTGTGTCTACAATTTTCTTGGTTTCTTCATCGATGATGGCGGCGGTTTCTTCGGAGTATTCTTTACTTTGGGCAAAGTCTCTTCCTAGGAATACTTCTTCTTGTGTAGAACCTAAGGTTAAGGTTCCAACACGTTCACTCATACCATATCTTGTTACCATGTTTCTTGCAATTTTGGTTGCTCTTTCGATGTCGTTACTTGCTCCAGTAGAGATGTCGTTTAGAATTAGTTTTTCTGCTACTCTACCACCAAGTAAGGATACAATGTTTTCTTCCATTTCGGATTTTGACATGAAGTTTTTGTCTTCGGTTGGACGATACATGGTGTATCCTCCCGCCATTCCTCTTGGTACAATGGAAATTTGATGTACTGGGTCTTGGGTTGGTAGGAAATGGCTAACAACGGCATGACCTGCTTCATGGTATGCTACTAGTTTGTTTTCTTTTTCGCTTCTCACTCTTGTTTTCTTTTCTGGTCCCATGGTTACTTTTACCATGGCATCTTCAATTTCTTTCATTCCAATTTCTTTAATATCTCTTCTTGCGGCAAGTAGTGCTGCTTCATTTAATACGTTTTCTAGGTCTGCTCCTGCAAAACCAGATGTATTTTTTGCAATGGTTTTTAGGTCTACATCTTCTGCTAGTTTTTTCTTTTTGGCATGTACTTCTAGAATTTGTTCTCTTGCTTTTACATCTGGTGCAGATACTACGATTTGACGGTCAAATCTTCCTGGTCGTAATAAGGCTTTATCTAGTACATCTGGACGGTTCGTAGCAGCAAGCACAATAACTCCTTCATTGGTTCCAAATCCATCCATTTCGACTAATAATTGGTTTAAGGTTTGTTCTCTTTCATCATGTCCTCCACCTAGTCCTGCTCCTCTTTGACGTCCGACTGCATCAATTTCATCAATAAAGATAATACATGGTGCTTTTTTCTTTGCTTCTTCAAATAGGTCTCTTACACGAGAAGCACCTACACCAACAAACATTTCTACAAAATCGGAACCGCTAATAATGAAGAAGGGTACTCCTGCTTCTCCTGCTACGGCTTTTGCAAGTAAGGTTTTTCCTGTTCCCGGTTGACCAACAAGTAATACGCCTTTTGGAATTCTTGCTCCCATGTCGGTGAATTTTTTTGGGCTTTTTAAGAATTCTACAATTTCTTGTAGTTCTTCTTTTTCTTCATCTACACCAGCTACATCTTCAAAAGTAATACGGTTTTGTTCTCCCTGTCCCATTAGTCTTGCTTTACTTTTTCCAAAAGACATGGTTTTGTTTCCCCCTTGGTTTGGGTTCATCACAAATAACCAGAAAATTAGGAAAATGATAAGTAGTCCAAATGGAGTAAGTAATCCTAATATTGTAATAAAGATAGATTGGCTTTGTTCCGTTAGTTTTATATTTCCTTCTTTTAACGTGTTTTCGGCATATGCCATAAAGCTATCGATGCTTGGTATGTTTACTTCTTTTTTGCTAGCTTCTCCTTTTAGGGTAACATATGCTTTTTTGTTATCCGCTGATAATTCAATTTCGGAAATTTCAGCACTTTCCATTTTAGAAATTAAGTCTGAATACGTCATTTTGGTATCTTGATTGTCTAAAATAGAGGTTAATAATACAATAAAAATGACTCCTATGATTAGCCACATGGCTAATGTTTTTAATCCGTTTTTCAAGTTGATTCCTCCCTTAACTGTAAGTATGTGTCTTTTATCATACTTTTATTTATTATCTTTCATATTTGTTTGCACTATACCATATTTTATTTTTAATTGCAAGCATTTCAATGTGTCTTTTTCATGTCGAATGTAGTCATATCAAGGTTTTCCTTACGGAACTATTGGTTCTTTATGAAAAAAATTTTTTGATTTTTTACTAAAATTTTTACTTTTTTATTGGGAATTAGGAACTTATTCCCAATGTTTCTCTTACATAACAGGCAAATGTCCTCGATATGCTTTTTTTCAATCCCTACACTAGAACCAAATAATTGTCTTACGGAATAAAGCACCATACGGCTTTTTATCACTTCATCTAAGAGATTAAATTTTTTTAAATCTAGTACAATTTCCTTTGGTGATTGCCCCATAACAATTTCTTGGTATGCTTTTTCTACTTCTTTATCAATATATTCATCTTCTTTTCGGATAATACTTGCCATTCTTGTCATTGCTTCTATTAGTTTTGGATTATATTCTTCTTTTAAGTATGGAATTAGCTGGTTTCGTATTTTATTTCTGGTATAAGAATTATCAAAATTGCTTTGGTCAATCTTTGGGTGTAAGTCATTATCCTTACAATAATCTTCAATTTCTTCTCTTGCCACTTCAATAAGTGGACGAATGTATCTTTTTTCTCGAATGGGTTCTATCCCCTTTAGCCCGAGAAAGCCCAGAGCCCCTAAGAATATTCATAATAGTCGTTTCTACTAAATCGTTTTTGGTATGAGCAGTTGCAATTTTATTGGCATGTTCTTTTTTTGCAATTTCCGTGAAAAACGCGTATCGAACGTATCTACCCATCTCCTCTGTTCCTATTTTTTCTTTTTTTGCTCTTTCCAATACCTTTTCTTTTTTTACATAGCAAGGAATTTGTTTATTTTTACACAAGTTTTTTACATATTCCTCTTCCTCGAAAGCTTCTTTACGAATACCATGGTTGATATGGCATACCACAAATGTAAACTTAAGTTGTTTTTGTAGGTGTAGGAAAAGATGAAATAAACAAGTAGAGTCAGGTCCCCCTGACACTCCTAATACAATATGATCATTTTTTTCTATCAAATGATATTTACAAATGGTCTGTAATACTTTTTCTTCTAACATATCTCTTTCCTTTTAATCTCTGTATTTTTCGATATTGGTAAATTTGGTGTAATTGCCAAGCCATAATAATTCTACGGTTCCTGTTGAGCCTGAACGGTGTTTTGCAATGATGACTTCTGCTACGTTTTTCTTTTCGCTTTCTTCGTTATAATAGTCGTCACGGTATAAAAACATAACAATATCGGCATCTTGCTCGATGGCTCCCGATTCACGAAGGTCGGATAGCATTGGTCTATGGTCTGGACGTTGTTCTGGCGCTCTTGATAATTGGGATAAGGCGATGACTGGTACATTAATTTCTTTGGCTAGTATTTTTAAAGAACGGCTAATTTCGGAAATTTCCTGTTCACGGCTTCCGCCTCTTTTGCTACTTCCTTGTACTAATTGTAAGTAATCGATTACGACTAATCCAATGTTTTTTTCTAATTTTAGTTTTCGGCATTTGGCACGTATTTCCATAACTGAAATTCCGGGAGTATCATCTATGTAAATCCCTGATTCGGAAAGTGGTCCTAATGCTCCTGCTAGTTTCATCCAGTCTTCCTCATCAATTTTTCCGGTTCTTACTTTGTTACTATCTACCATGGCTTCACTACATAGAATTCTGTTTACCATTTGCTCTTTGGACATTTCTAAACTAAATATGGCAACTGGTGCTCCTGCCCTAACTGCAGCATTTGCTGCAATATTAAGAGCAAATGCGGATTTTCCCATGGCTGGTCTTGCGGCAATTAAGATTAAATCGGACTCGTGAAGTCCTGCTGTTTTATAGTCTAGGTCTGCAAATCCGGTAGGAATACCGGTAATGTGTTCTTTTTGGTTATATAATTTTTCTAAACCTGCAAAGGTATCTACTAGGATGTCTTTTATGGAAGCATATCCCTTTTGGTTCTTTTTTTGCATCACATCAAAAATCTTTTTTTCGGCTTGGTCCATGATGTTTTCTACTTCTTCGGTTGGGTCATAGCCTAGTGCAATAATTTGGTTTGCGGTTTGAATAAGGCTCCTTAGCATGGATTTTTCTTCTACAATTTTTATATATTTGTCAATATTGGCTGTGGTTGGTGCCATGTCTGGAAGGCTTGCTAAATATTCAAGTCCACCAATGATGTCGAATTTTCCAAGAGAAGTTAGTTCTGCTTTTAGGGTAATAATATCCACTGGTTCTGCTTTATTATATAGGTTTAAAATAGCGCCATAAATGGCTTTGTTATCTTCACGGTAAAAATCCTCTTCTTTTAAGACTTCAATAACAGAGGTAACCGCTTCTTTGTCGGTTAGCATGCTTCCGAAGCACTGCTTGTTCTGCTTCTATATCGCTTGGTGGTACTTTTCCTAATTCCATGGCTTTTGCTCCTTTTTGTTGGTATTTGCTACTATTTACAGGGCCTGTATGATATGCTGGCCCCTACCGGCATGTGTTTTTGTGCCTCGCTCGCTGGTCGACACCTACATGGTTACAACATTTATTTTTAATTTTGCTGTTACGGTATCGTATAATTTAATTTCAATATGAAATGTACCGATTACTTTGATTGGCTCGTTTAATAGAATTTTTTTCTTATCCACTTTAATTCCATATTGCTTTTCTAAATTTTCCGCAATTTCTTTTGA
This sequence comes from uncultured Clostridium sp., assembly GCA_948471055.1. GTDB lineage: Bacteria > Bacillota > Clostridia > TANB77 > CAG-508 > RGIG8482. The sequence goes on from CAOKQZ010000020.1 coordinate 19,356, forward strand.
GGTAATACTTCCAAATACTTTTCCATTTTCTCCTGCTTTTACTGGAAGTTTTAGTGTAATTTCTTCTATTTTCTTTGCCGTTTGTTTTGCTGCCTCTTTTTCTAATTCTTTCCTGTGCTCTTCGGAGGATTTTTTCGATTGCAAATTCGTTAAGTTCCCCTTATCTGCCGGAACCGCCAAATTCTTTGGAAACAAATAGTTTCTAGCATACCCATCGTTTGCATTAATAATTTGGTCTTTTTTTCCAACCCCTTTAATATCTTCTTTTAAAATGACTTTCATACGCTTTCCTCCTAATTTCCTAATTCCTCAAAATACTCATCAATTTTCGCCATTAGTTCTTGTTTTACTTCTTGTTTGGTTTTGCCTTCTACTTGGGCTCCGGCAAGGGTGATGTGTCCTCCTCCTCCTAGTTTTTCTAAGATAACTTGTACGTTGATATCTCCTATGGAACGACCGCTAATGCATACTTTGTTTCCAATGGTGCCAATAACAAAAGATGCGGTTACATCACTAATGGTTAAAAGTTCGTCTGCGGCTTTGGCACAAATTAGGCTAGCATCTTTTGTTTCTTCTTCGTAGGTAGATATGGCGATAGTGTCGTGTATAATTCCTGCTTCTTTTACGATGTTGGAAATGGTTTTATAACTTGCTAAATCGCTTTGGAACCATTTTTTTACTCTTATAATATCCACTCCGCATTTTCGTAAATATGCTGCTGCTTCAAAGGTTCTAACACCGGTTTTGAAGGTAAAGTTTTTGGTATCTACCATAATTCCTGCATATAATCCTTCGGTTTCAACGGTTTTTAAGGTTACTGGTACTTCGACATATTGTAGTAATTCGGTTACCAATTCTGCTGCAGAAGATGCATATACTTCGTGGAAGATTAAGGTAGCATTATCGATATAATCGGTACTTCTTCTATGGTGGTCGATGACCACAATTCGGTTGGTTCTTTCTAATAATTCTGGTACTTCAACATAGCTTCTTTTATGAGTATCAACAACAATTAATAAGGTTTCATTGGTAATTTTCGCAAGTGCTTCTTGTTTATCAATAAAAATGTCTTCGTCTTCTTCTTTTCTTACAGAATCGATAAATGCATTTAAGCTTAAACTCATATTTTCGCTTACGATATTGGCTTCTTTTCCAAGGCTTTTTGCAATTCGATATACCCCTAAGCTAGACCCCATGGAGTCGATATCGCCATTGGTATGTCCCATAATCATAATATGGTTTGCCTCTAGCATTAATTCTTCTAAGGCATGGGCAACGGTTCTTGCCTTTACTTTGGTTCTCTTTTCTAGTTCTTGTACTCTTCCTCCGAAGAATAAATACTTTTCGTTTTCACGAATAACGGCTTGGTCTCCTCCTCTTCCTAGAACAATATCCATTCCAGACAATGCGGATTTGTATTTTTCGTATTCGGTTGCTCCGTCATTCGAAATCGAAATGCTTAGCGTAATTTGTAGTCCACCTTCTAGTTTAATTTCTTTAATGGTATCTAAAATTTGGAATTTATTTTCTTTTATTTTTTCTAGGTATCGTTGTTCAAAAATATACACAAAGGTATCGCGGTCCGATTTGATAATCACACCTTTGGTTTCAATTGCCCAATCGTACATTGCTTTTTCAATTTTAGCAGCAACTTGTGGTTTGTCTTCTGTTGCGATTCTTTGCATCATTTCTTCGTAATTATCAATTCGAATAATTCCTATACAAATTTGGGCATCATGATATTTTTTAACTGCTTTTACATATTCGGTATGGTCAATAAAGTATAGTAGTACCATATATTCGGTTTGATTTTTTCGTTCATTGTTTTTGGATTTTACATATTCTCCAATAATTTTGTAATTTCTTTCTCCTATTTGTTGTTCTTTTTGTATGGTTCTATCCTTGGTACGATTACTATCTTTATCTCTTATTTTTTCTTCAATTTCAACCTTCATTTCCTGCATTAAGTAATTTAGAGTATCTTCTATATTAGCATTCTCAAATTCACTTACAAATTTGGAACTTTTATAGATAATGTTTCCATCGGTTTCGACAATAATTAGTGGAAATGGAGAATTAATTAATGTGTTTTTTGCAGCCGAATCTACCTCTATGGTTAATTCTTGTATGTGCTCTGAAATTTCGGCTTTTCTTTTATTACTTGTCCAAAATGCATAAAAACAAATCAGTGCATAGATTAACACTGCTGGTATAATAAGTTCCATTTGATAACAACATAAAATGACAAGTAATATCGCAATAATAATTAAGTATATTTTGGTTCTTGAATTGATAATTTCAAAAGCCCTTTTATTTGAATTTTGCATACATCCTCCTTTATTTCGTACCACTATTGTACGACTTTTAGGCACTTTTGTCAAGGAAATCGCAAGCCTAACTTTTATCTGTCTTTTCTTTTAATCCTTTATAATTTAATATATTTTTTGGAAGACTTTTTTACCATGGTAACTATTTTTCTAATTTACAATCAAATGCGCCGCATAAAGTGGTATGGATTTAATATTGTTTACAAATCCAAAATTTTTGCTAGAAATTCGAATACTATATTTTGGTTTATATCGTTTTATATAATAGTTTAAGCTATTGGAAGTCGTGTTGTCTCCTGCTTTTACTTCGATGGGAATAATATCTCCATCGATATTTACTAGAAAATCTACTTCATATTGGCTTCCTAGTTGCCAATAGTAAAGCTCCTTGGTTTTGGCATATAATATTTGAGCTACATAGTTTTCAGCAAGGATTCCTTTGTATAGCATATTTTTATTTAATAAGATTTCATTTTTTGCAATTTTGGCATGAACTCTTAAAATTCCAATATCGCTTAGGTATATTTTAAAGCATTCATCTACATTTACTTTTAACGGTGATTTTGGTGTTTTTACATTTTGGCACTTTATAATCATATTGCTCGCTAGTAACCATTCTAGCGATGTTTCATATTCTCTACTTCTTGCTGATTTTTCTACTAAGGAGTATTTAAATTTTTTATTTTCTTTACCTAACTGTATTGGAATTGATTTGTATATTTGAGTATTTTTAATTCCTTCTGTATTCCTCGTATATTTTGCCATATCTGCTAAATAAGCGGTAATCATCATTTCGTTTATTTCATCTTCAAATTTTAGTACATTTTTCTCATGTGCAATATAGTTTAAAACCGCTTGTGGCATACCGCCTATACACATATAATCATAATATAAGGCAATTGCTTTTGAATGCGTTGCTTCTAGCATTGGCATCATCATGTTATAATGCGTTTCGATTAGGTTCAACATCTTTTCTTCGCCAATTGCTTGTAAAAATTCTTTAAAATTCATCGGATATAAGTAATCAATCCATACTTTTCCTACTGGAAATGAACTTTTAAATCGGTTTATTTTTACTCCTAATAAACTACCTGCACAAACGATTTTGTATGGTTTATCACTTTCACAAAAATATTTTAGTGAACTAATTGCTCTTTCTGATACCTGAATTTCGTCAATAAAAAGAATGGTATTCTCAATATTAATGTCGATATTCATCAGTGCTTCTATGTTCATGATAATTTCTTCTGGTATCATCGTGCTTTCAAATACTTGCCTTATATTTTCCATATTATCTAAATTAAGATACACATAATGTTCAAATTCTTTTTTACAAAATTCTGTTAATAGATAAGTTTTCCCTGTTTGCCTTGCTCCTACTAACATATATGGCATATTGATTTTATTCTCTTTCCATTCGATTAGTTTTTGATATAATTCCCTTTTCATACGAATTCCCCCTGAATATAGGATTTCCCTACTATTAGTGTATTCCTTTTTTATTTTCTTGTCAAGTATTTTCGTGATATTTCCACGTTTTTGTAATTTGTTTTCGTGATTTTTTCACGTTTTTTAATTTTTTTTCTTCTTTGCAATATCTTTTTTTGTCTTACTTATCACATTTTTAGAAACATTTCAACCTTGTTTTTTCACATTTTTAGATAAAATTTTTTCTTTTCTCCATACACTTATCAATTTCTCTTCTAAAAACAGTTGTAAATCCTTTTGGTTTATGATATTATTTTAAAAGTTAATAAAGAGATACAAATTTGGAGGAATGGCTTTGGAAAAGTTAGTGATTACTGGTGGTACTCCTTTAACAGGGGAAGTTATGATTAATGGTGCAAAAAATGCGGCAGTTGCAATTTTGCCTGCTGCACTACTGATTAATGGAGTAACCACAATTGAAAATTTACCTCATATTAGTGATGTGATATTACTATGTGAGATTATAGAAGAGCTTGGTGCTAAGATTACTTGGACTGGGAAAAATACGATTACAATTGATGCTAGAAATATTTCTTGTACACGTGCACCCATAGAACTTACTCGTAAGTTTCGTGCTTCTTATTATTTAATTGGTGCTCTTCTTCGGACGCTTAGGGGATGTGCAAGTGGGAATGCCTGGGCGGTTGTAAGCTTGGAGCAAGACCTATTGACCAACATATTAAAGGCTTTGAGGCTCTTGGTGCGAAAGTGGAAGTTGGACAGGGAAATATTACGGCTACTTGTGATGGTTTAGTGGGAACGAATATTTATATGGATATTGTGTCCGTTGGTGCTACCATTAATGTGATGCTTGCCGCGGTACTTGCTAAAGGTACTACCATTATCGATAACCCTGCTAAAGAACCTCATATTGTTGATGTGGCAAACTTCTTAAATGCAATGGGCGCGGATGTTCGTGGTGCAGGAACCGATGTAATTAAGATTAATGGTGTGGAAAAATTAGAGGGAAATATTACTTATTCGGTTGTCCCAGACCAGATTGAGGCAGGCACATTTATGCTAGGAGCAGTAGCTTCTCGTGGGGATTTGGTAATTCGAAATTGTACCACAAAGCATTTAGAATGTATTAGTGCAAAACTAATTGAAATTGGTGCTCATGTAGAAGAAATTGATGGAGATACTCTTCATGTATGGTGTGACGAACGACCAAGTAAAGCAAATATAAAAACCTTGCCTTATCCCGGCTTTCCAACGGATTTACAACCTCAAATGGGAGTGGTTCTTGCAACGGCTCTACGGAAATAGCATTATTAATGAAAGTATTTGGGAATCCCGTTTTCAATATACCGATGAATTAAATAAAATGGGAGCCAAAATTACTGCACAAGGAAAAACGGCTATTTTTGAAGGTGTGGATTCTTTATATGGTGCTCCTGTGTATGCCACCGATTTACGTGCTGGTGCGGCCCTTATTATTGCCGGTGTTTGTGCAAAAGGTATTACAGAAGTGTACAATCTAGAACACATTGACCGTGGTTATGAAGGTATTGAAGAAAAATTCCGAAAACTAGGTGCAAAGATTGAACGTGTAGAGGAATAAAACCCCCAGTCGTTCTTCGAACGACAGCCCCCTTAAGTAAAGGGGCCTTTTCTTTAGTGTATCTTTGGAGATTTTATCTCAAAGTATGAACGTAAAAACCTGCATATTATGCAAGCCCAATATGTATAAAAATAAATGATTCTAAATAATAAAGCAAAGGATGAAGGAAGAAATGTTGAAATTTTCGAGTTTATATAGTGGTAGTACAGGAAATAGTTTGCTTGTTCAAAGCGAACATCATAATATTTTAATTGATAGTGGTGTAAGTGCCAAAAAAATTGTGGAAGGTTTGGAGCAAGTTGGTGTTTCTGCTAGCGATATTGATGCTATTTTGGTAACTCATGAGCATTCAGACCATGTGCAAAGTTTGGCAACCATTTCAAAGAAATTTGATATTCCGGTGTATGCAAACCAAGCTACTTGGGAGGCTATGCCAGAAAAGAAAGATAAAATTGAGGAAAAAAACCAAAAGTTTTTTGTTACTTCAGACCATTTTGAGATTGGTGATTTAATGATTAAGCCATTTTCAATTCCTCATGATGCAGCAGAGCCTTGCGGTTTTACCTTTTCTTGTAAGGATGAAAAAATTGGAGTTGCCACCGACATTGGGCATATAACAAATGAAATTATGAATTGTTTAGAAGGATGTCAGTTTTTGTTATTGGAATCCAATTATGAACCGGAAGTGCTAAAATGTTCTCGTTATCCTTATTTACTAAAAACTAGAATTGCAGGACCAAATGGGCATTTATCAAACCAAATAGCCGGACAAACCATTGCAAAATTAGTTGGTTTCGGTCTAAAAGAAGTGATGCTTGGGCATTTGAGTAAAGAAAATAATTTCCCAGAACTTGCTTTAAAATCGGTATGGGAGGAGTTGCATTTTGTGGGCATTGACGATACTGCTGTTCCTATTTATGTTGCTAGTAGAACTTCGCCAACTACCACGGAGCAAGTATACTCTTCTTTTGATATGGCACATTAAGGAAATAAAAAAGGAGTTATTATGCTTTCGATTGATATTGTTTGTATTGGAAAGTTAAAAGAAACTTATTTAAAAGAAGCAGTTACTGAATATACTAAACGTTTATCCAAATACTGCCATATTCAAGTAATCGAATTAGCAGATGAAAAATTGCCTGTTAAATTGAATACTTCTCTTATCACAGAAATTAAGCAAAAAGAAGCCTCTCGTATGTTAGAACATATGAAAAAAGATTCTTATATAATTTGTTTGGATTTAAAACGGAAAAGAATATTCCAGTGAGGATTTTTCGAAAAAAATAGAAGATGTTGCTTTACGTGAAAATAGCTCGATTACCTTTGTAATTGGTGGTACGTTGGGACTACATGATAACATTTTATCTCATGCGAAGGAAAAAATTTGCTTTTCCAAAATGACCTTTCCTCATCAATTAATTCGTGTATTTTTATTAGAACAATTATTTCGCGCCTTTAAAATTGCAAAAGGCGAAACCTATCATTGGTAGTCTGTATTAAAATATGCAAAATTTTGTTTTGTTCGCTTGTATTATTGTAAATAATATAATATAGTAATTAAAGATAGAAATGAGATAAGTAGTTTTGTGTTGCCACTTTAACTAACATAGTTTCGACTATGGGAAAGTGAGGTGGTGTTTATGAGTTTTATATTATTCTTAATGTTCGCCTTAATGGCATCAGTAACCGTAAACGTAACCTTATTTACAATTATATACATACAATATGTAAATAGAATTTTAGATAAGGAATAAAATAACAGCACATTCTACTTTTTGACCTAAGGGAATGTGCCGTTATTACTTTTTACAAGTGGTAACCATATTGGCTATGGTTTCTCATTTTCTATCTATATTATACTCAGATTTTTAAAAAAAGTCAAATCATTTTCAAATTAAAATAGCACCGTAAAGTAAAAATTTAAATTGTATAAACCTTCTTTTATTGGGTAACACTAATAAAAAGGAGGTTTTTTGTATGGAAAATTCTTATTGGTTGGATTCGGTTTGTTTGCCTGAGTTTCCAAATTTAGAGAAAAATTTGAAGGTAGATGTTTGTATTATTGGTGGTGGAATAACTGGTCTTTCTACTGCTTATTATTTAGCAAAGAATGGTTATGAGGTTTGTGTATTGGAAAAAGATAGACTTTGTCATCACACGACTCGGAAATACAACTGCGAAAATTACATCACAACATGACTTGTTTTATGATTATTTAATTCATACTTTTGGTATGGAATTTGCTAAGAATTATTTAGAAGCAAATGAAAAGGCGATTCATAATATTTATGATATTATTCAAAAAGAACATATTTCTTGTGATTTTGAATGGCAAGATAATTTTGTTTATACGGATTCAGAAGAAGAAGTGATTAAAATTAAAAATGAGCTAAGAAGTGTTACTTCTCTTGGATTTCCTGCCGAATTGGTAGAAAACGCTTCTCTTCCTTTTCCTATTTTAGCAGGAATTAAATTTCCAAACCAAGCACAATTTCATCCTTTAAAATATGTACAAGGTTTAATAAACTCCATTACCAATAATAAGGGACAAATTTATGAGAATACCAAGGTTTATGATGTTCATAAAAAGGACAATGGTTATGAAATAGAAACTGCTCATCAACATGTTAAAGCAAAATATGTAGTACTTTCTTGCCATTATCCTATTATCAATGCACCGGGTTTTTACTTTTTAAAAATGTACCAAGAAACCTCCTATGTGATTGGTTTTACTACTAATTCGGAGCCTTTTTTGCGGTATGTATATTAACACCAAATCCCCTATTTGTTCTTTACGAACCGTTCCTTATGGAGATACTCGCCTTATCTTAATGGGAGGTTCTTCTCATAAAACAGGAAGTAAAGAGGATTTGTCTAGCTGTTACCGTGATTTGGAAAATAGAGCAAAAGAACTTTATCCAGATGCCAATATTCTTTACCATTGGAACACTGAAGATTGTATTCCTCTTGATAAAATTCCTTATATTGGTGAATTTTCTAATTTAATGCCACATATGTATGTTGCCACTGGTTTTAAAAAATGGGGTATGACAACTTCTAATATTGCGGCCAATATTATCCTTGATATGATTATGGAAAAAGAAAGTCCTTATGCGAAAACCTTTGAGTCCACAAGATTTCATCCCATCCAAAACGGAACCGAGTTTGTAAATATGTTAAAACAAACTACCAATTCTCTTATTTTGGATAAATTGAAAATTCCAGAGGAAACCTTAGCTTCTATTGCGAAAGACGAGGGAAAAATTGTTGAATTTGAAGATACCAAACTTGGTATTTATCGTGATAAGGAAGGAAAATATTTTGCCTTACGTCCTATTTGTAGCCATTTAGGTTGTGAGCTTTCTTGGAATAATTTAGATAAAACTTGGGATTGCCCTTGCCATGGTTCTCGTTTTAGTTATATGGGAAAATCCCTTTACGACCCAAGCATTAAAGACCTTGAACTAATTTCTTTGTAAGAACCCCCAGTCGCTGACTCGCGACAGCCCCCTTAAGTAAAGGGGCCTTTTTTTCTGTTTGTCTAGCATAGAAATTTTACATTCGTTTTAGTCGTAGTGCGTTTAGTATTACGGTGATACTGCTTAGTACCATGGCAAGGCTTGCTAGCATTGGGTTTATAGAAATTCCAATTGGTTTTAGTAACCCCATGGCAATGGGTATCATGATACAATTATAGAAAAATGCCCAAAATAGATTTTGTTTGATATTTTTTAGTGTTTTTTTACTAATATCCATTAACTGGATTATGCTATTTAAATCATTTTTGGTTAAAATCACATTGGAAGAATCCATGGCAATATCAGTTCCACTATTTACACTAACACCAATATCTGCACTTGCTAAGGCTGGGCTATCGTTTATTCCATCTCCACACATCATCACAAATTTTCCTTTGCTTTTTAATTCGTAAATGGTATTGGTCTTTTGGGTAGGCAATACATTGGAAATTACTTTATGAATTCCAATTTCTTTTGCTATGGTTTCGGCGGTTTCTTTGTGGTCTCCTGTTAGCATAATGGTTTCAATGTTTCGATTGTTTAATTCGTTTACGACTTCCTTTGCTTCACTTCTTACTTGGTCTCTTACCCCAATCATAGCAAGAATTTCGTTGTTATTTACCACATATACAATACTGTTTCCTTCTTTTGCAAGCTGTTTTTCCTCTTCCGAATGTGAATTGAAGATATCATATTTTTCTAGTATTTTGGCATTTCCTAGTATCCATTTTTCTTGCTTAACTTCTCCCGTCATGCCAAAACCTGCTATGTTTTCCACATTTTCTACTGTTTTTTGTGGTATTTTCTTTTCTTCTAAATAATCGGTAAAGGCTTTCCCGATGGGATGAGTAGATTTTCCCTCGATGCTTCCTACTATTTGTAATAGTTCCTCTTCCTTTTTTGAGGTATAATTTAATACTTTTGCTATTTTTAGGGTGCCATAGGTTAAGGTACCTGTTTTATCAAATACTACGGTATTTACCTTTTTTGCATTTTCTAGTATTTCGCTTTTCTTAATTAAAATTCCGTTTTTCGATACAGCGCCCTTCGCTAATCACAATAGCAAGTGGGGTAGCAAGTCCTAAACTACAAGGGCATGCGACAACTAGTACTGTGACAAATGCTAAAATGGCACTTTCAAGCCCTTGCCCTAGAATAAGATAGCTAAATAAGGTAAGAATGGCAAGTACAATGACAATTGGCACAAAATAGCCAGACACAGTGTCTGCTACTTTTGCAATTGGTGCTTTTTGGTTACTTGCTTCTAATACCAGCCTTACAATTTCCGATATGGTGGATTCTTTTCCAATCCTTTCGGCTTTGTATTCGATGTATCCATCATAATTCATGCTTCCTGCAATTACTTTATTTCCTACTTCTTTGGTAACTGGCTTACTTTCTCCTGTAATAAAGGCTTCATCAAAGTGGGCCTTTCCTGTAATAATTTCGCCATCTACTGCAATTTTTTCACCCGGTTTGGAAATAACAATATCTCCTTTTCGAATTTCGTCTAAGGTGACTTGTATTTCTTCTCCATTTCTTTTAAGAACTGCGGTATTTGGTGTGATTTTTACTAATTTTTGTATGGACTCTTTGGTTTTGTCTTTACTAATTCCATCCATATAGCGTCCGAGTTTGATAAAATAGATGACAATACTTGCGGATTCAAAATATAGGTTCATAACTTCATGATGATTTCCTTGTAGCACGAAATACATATTGTATAGGCTATAGCCGATGCTTGTAAGAACCCCAATTGCTACTAGGGTATCCATATTGGGGGTGGCATGAATTAAATTTTTATATCCATTTTTTAAAATATCCCATCCATAAATGCAAAAGGCTATGGTAATTAGCAATAAACTTACCATGTAACTTTCGGGATTTAGGTGTGGGTCTAAAAAGGGAATGGTTGGTAGATTTACCATGTGGCCCATTGCGATATACATAAGTAGAATTGCTAATATGGTAAAAACAATAAATAACCTTTTTTCTTTTTTTGTTTTTTGTTCTATTTTGATTTCTTTAAATTCTCCTAGGCTTTTAAACCCGGCTTGTTTTACAAATTGTTCTAGTTTTTCTTGTTGTAATATTTTTTCATCATATTCAATGGTAGCATTTGCCATAACAAGATTAACCGATGCCTGATAAACCCCATTTTGTTTGTTTAAATATTTTTCAAGCCCATTGGAACATGCACTACAAGTCATTCCTTCAATGGATAAAATGATTTTTTTCATACAACATCCATTCCTTTCTCGCTTTTTGCTATAAGTACTTAACTTTCCCGGCAAAACGATACTCTTTGTAAAAATCTTTTTTAATTTTCTTTTACTTCAAACCCAAGGTCTTCTATTTTTTCTTTTAAAATACTTTTCTCAATTTTTCTATCTGCCTTTACCAAAACGGTTCCATTTACATGGTCTGCAGCTACTTCTTTTACTCCATCAATTGTGCTAAGAGCATTAACCACTCTTTTTTCACAACCTCCACAAACCATTCCGCTAACTTTCATTTTCATTTCTTCCATAAAAATTCCTTCCTTTCTTTGTTCAAAGGCATATGTAGTTATGAAAGTGTATTTCTTTCAAACTAGTCCTTCGTTTTTTATAAAATCATTCTTTCTATCATTTTATCATTGATTCTTTAAAATCATGTCATTTTTATACATTACTTTTTTTTCGTTACTTCCTTAGGGCTTGTGTAATAAATTTTCAAATTTATCGCTAAATTCTTTACGATACTTTTTTAAATTGACTGGTTTTAAGTTTGAATTCGTAAAGCAATGCTTTGTTTCCCCTGTTAATACTAATTTTCCAGTCTTTTTCTCGATTACCTCATAACCAATTGTCATTCGTACTTTTGTATATTCTTTTGCATATGGTTTTATAATAATCGTATCTCCAAATGTAACATGGTGATGATAGGTACAGTTTACTCCTAATACTGGTATCGTAACCCCATTTGCTTCTAATACATCAAATGGCATATCAATACTTTCTAACCAATCACATCTTGCCTCTTCTAAAAATCGAATATAATTGGAATGATGTACCACACCCATTCGGTCGGTTTCATAATAATTAATTTTTCTTTCAAAAGAATACTCCATGGTTCCTCCTCTTATTTTAAGTGCATATTAAAAAATAAAAAGTTAATCGTGAATAGTACAAATGTGCCTGTTACATTTTCTAATAAACTATTCATTATTAACTCTTCACCATTTCACTTACGACTTGTTAAAATCGCGCATCTGGTGTGCCCGGAGGGATTCGAACCCCCGATCTCGAAGTTCGTAGCCTCGCATTCTATCCAGCTAAACTACGGGCACATGTTTTATAACAGTACTATTATACTTTCTTTTTAATAGAATTTCAAGTAATTTAAAGAAAATTTATAAAATATCTTGCAAACCTTCCATTTTTGTGCTATATTATATAAGCACAAGGATTTCGAGGTGTAGCGCAGTTGGTAGCGCGCGTGGTTTGGGACCATGAGGTCGCAGGTTCGATCCCTGTCACCTCGACCATATTTTGCCCTTTTTCAAGGGAATTTAAGAGAATTTATAAAAATTCAAAAATTATGAATTATGCTATTTTTCAATAGAAATGAAGAATAGCATAATTTTTTTGAGTTCGGAAAAATTCTATAAAATATGCTCATTTTCTTCAACAAAAAATTTTAACAAAATTTTTTCAAGTTCAAAAAAAGCTTCAACAAATTTCAACAAAGAGATTTTTAGCTAAATATCAATAGTTTTCAAAGTTCTTCAAATTAAAGAAAAGGAGAACTTATTCAAATGGAATTTATACCCTATAAAGCTAATGAATGCTTTGAGCATTTATATTATCAAATACCAATGGAATTATTTTGTAATAAAAATTACAAAGACAAGCTAAATTCAGATAGTAAGATTCTTTATGGATTTCTATTAAACAGATTAACCTTATCTAGAAAAAATAATTGGTTTGATGAAGAAGGTAATATATTCTTAATATTTACTAGAAAAGAAGTTCAAGAATTATTGAATTTATCAGATAAAACTGCTACAAAGGCATTTAAACAATTAAAAGAATGTAAGTTAATATATGAGAAAAAACAAGGCTCTACTAAACCTAATTTGATTTATGTAGGAAAAATAGAACACGATAAAAATCTTATGAAAGTGATTCGTAAAAATTACGAGTCAAGAGTCGGAAAATCTACGAGTCATGACACGGAAAATTTACGACCTAACTATAAAAATAATAATTATAACTATAAAGGAAAAGGCAAATATAGTTTTCAAAATTATGAACAAAGGCATTATGATAATTTAGATTTTTTATATGCAAATAATTTTAATGGATTATATCAAAATTAGAAAAAAGGAGAAGTTAGATATGGAAAATGAAGAATTAAAAGAAAGATTTATAGATGAAAAAACAGGAATTGAATATATAAAAAAAGGCGACTATTACTTTCCAAATTTAGTTGATTCAGCTAGTGTAAAAGCTAATGAACTTGGTAAATATGGAAAGTTAAGATTAAAATATTTATTAGAGCATAAGAAAGCAGAATATACAATTTTATGGGTTGAAGATAAATTGAGAAGTCATTTGCTTGAGATAGATAAAACAGCAAATGAAAGATTTAATTTGTTAATGAAACAATTTGCAGAGCAAGAAAATATAACTGAAAAATTAAAAGCAACTAATCAAATGGAATGGGTTTGCAGAATGAATAATATTAAAAATCGTGTAGAAGAAGTTATATTTAGTGAACTAATCTATGTTTAAAATGGAGGTTAAAGTTATGGAAAAAATAGAAAGTTTTTATAAAGAATATGAAGATATGTTTGAAGAATATTTAGAAAATAGTAGAAGATATTTAAAAGATAATAATGAAAAATATGCAGAGTTAAAAAATGAATATAACAAAATATTAGAACAAAATGAAAACTTAACTTGGATACTAGAAGGAGATATTAAAGGTAGAAATTTATCAAATGAAGAATGCTTTTCACTTTCAAAATTGGTACAAATTTATTATGATATGCAATCAATAGAAGAAAGAGAAATTTTCTTTTTAGGTGGTAAAGAATCATACTTTTTCTTTAAAAAGCTTGGTATTTTGAAGTGAGTACTTTGTAGATTTCTTGAATATGCAAGCAACGTATTTGTACTCACACTACAAATACCAACAAGAATGGAACAAGTCCCAAACCCTAATAAGAAAAAACAGAAAGCGAGATGAAAAAATGAGAAATAGAAATATAAAAATCAATGTGTTTTTAAATGAAGATGAAAACCAAATTCTGAATGAAAAAGTTAAAAAATCTGGATTAAACAAATCAGAATTTTTTAGAAAAATAATTTTAGATTATCATCTAAAAGAAAAACCAGACGAAAAATTTTATGAAATACTTTCACAACTTCGAGGGATGGCGACAAACTTAAATCAAATGGCAAGAACTTATAATAAATATCAAGGATATATGAGAGAAGATAAAATCAATCCTTTATTAAATCAAATACAAAATTTTATACTAGCATTAGAAGAAGTTTATCTTATACCACAAAAGGAAAAGAATATTAGTGGGTGGTAATTGATTATGGCAGTAACAAAAATATGGAAAGTAAAAGATAGATTAGATAATACAATAGAATATGCAGTTAATGGAGAAAAGACAGAAGAAAAATTATATGTGTCAGGCATAAATTGTATGCCTGATACTGCTCTACAAGAAATGAGAAATATTAAAAAGCAATTTTTCAAGACAACTGGAATACAATGTTTTCATGGAGTACAATCTTTTGTAAAAGGAGAAGTAACACCAGAACAAGCACATGAAATTGGAATTAAACTTGCTGAAGAACTATGGGGAGATAAATTTCAAGTAATAGTTTCTACTCATCTAAACACAGACAACCTACACAACCATTTTGTTTTAAACTCTGTTTCATTTTTAGATGGTAAGAGGTTTTGTAATACAAAGAAAGACTATGCAATAATGAGAAAAACTTCAGATAAACTTTGTGAAGAATATGGATTGAGTGTTTTAAAACAAGAAGAAAAATATAATAAATATGCTACAAGTAGTTTGTATAAAGAACTAATGAAAGATTCTATTGAATATGCAATAGCAAATGCTAAAGACTATAACGAATTTATTAAAATACTACAAGATTTAGATTATATTGTTACAGATAAAAACGAAACATTGTCTATAAGAAGAGAGCCATATAAACGAAATACTAGAATTGAAAGGCAATTTGGAAATAATTACTCAAAAGAAAATATTTATAAAAGAATATTAGAAACACAGCCCCAATATCCATATTCTCCAGATCCATATTTATTAGCTAACAGAAGTTATGAAAGATATAACAATGAAAAACAAAAGCATTTGCAATTTAAAAGCTCTATTTCATATTTAATTTTTCACTATGAGAAATTACTCGGTATCAATATAGAAATCGTCTTAAAACCTAATATAACGAAAATGACGCCAGAATTAATAAGTGCAATTAAGAAAATGGATGAATTTTCTAAACAAGTTAGATTTGTGTGTAAAAATAATATCAATACAGAACAAGAATTGCTAGATTATCAAAAATCTGCTTATGAAAAAATTAACCCATTGAAAAGTGAGAGAGAAAATTTATGGAAAAAGCTTAAAAGAGCCAAAACAGATGAAGAAAAAGAAACTATTGAAAACCAAATTATAGAAATTTCTAAAAAAATAACACCACTTGCTGAAGAAATAAAACATTGTAATAATATTGAATTAAGGTTAGAAAAAATTAAGCAATTTGAACTTCATCAGAAATTAGAAGATGAACGAAAACAATTTGAAAAAGAACAAGATAAAAAGAAGAAAACAAAAGAAAGATAATATGTTATAATTATTTGTATAATTTTAAAAATGTTTACAATTTTATGGAAACTATTGAAATTACTGGAAAAATATTCTAAAATAATACTGCTACAAAGTTAATAAGGAAATAAATTTATTTCCAACCAACATTTAAAAGGAGGAATACCCTATGAAAACACAAAGTAAAGTAACTCCTAGAACTCTATCGGGTTTTATGGAATTACAGCCAACAGAACAGGTTATGTTTAATCAAATGAAAGAGAAAATTGAAAAATCTTATAAAAGATTTGGATTTTTACCTCTTGATACACCTGTTTTGGAGTTGTCCGAAGTTTTGTTAGCAAAGGCAGGAGGTGAAACAGAAAAACAGATTTACCGTTTTACAAAAGGTGATACAGATTTAGCTATGAGGTTTGACCTTACGGTTCCGCTAGCTAAATATGTAGCTCAGAATTATGGAACATTACCATTTCCGTTTAGAAGATACCAAATTGGTAAAGTCTACAGAGGTGAAAGACCTCAAAAAGGTAGATTTAGAGAGTTTTATCAGGCTGATATTGATATTATCGGTGATGGAGAATTATCACTTCTAAATGATGCAGAAATTCCAAGCATTATTTATACAACCTTTAAAGAATTAGGATTTGACAATTTTACGATTCGTATCAACAATAGAAAGATTTTAAATGGATTTTTTGAATCTTTACAGTTAACTGATGAATCAACAAATATTATGCGAGTAATTGATAAGCTTGAAAAGGTTGGAATAGATAATGTAAAAGCTGAACTTGCAGCGTTTGGCATTGCTGAAGATTCTATTGCTAAAATTTTGGATTTCATTTCAATAACTGGCAATGATGACGACAAAATTATCGCACTAGAGAAACTAGATATCACTAATACCACATTTAAAAGTGGTTTGTTAGAACTGAAAGAAGTTACTAAAAACATCAAACTTTTTGGTGTTCCAGAAAGTAATTTCACAATCGATTTAACGATTGCAAGAGGACTAGATTATTATACTGGGACAGTATATGAAACGTTCTTGAATGATTATAAGCAAATTGGTAGTGTATGCTCTGGTGGAAGATATGACAATTTAGCAGAGTACTATACGGATAAGCCTTTACCAGGTGTTGGAATCTCAATTGGATTAACGAGGCTGTTTTATCAACTTAATGAATTAAATTCAGTAAAAGTTGACAAACAATCAATCTCTGATGTTTTAGTGATTTCAATGTCTGATGATATCTCAGCTTGTTTACCAGTTGCAAGTGCATTCAGAAATGAAGGTATTAATACCGAAATTTATATGAATAATAAAAAGCTAAAAGCTAAATTTAAATATGCTGATAAGCTTAAGATTCCATATGCTGCTATACTTGGGGAAGACGAAGTTAAAAACGGTACAGTTTCACTGAAAAATTTGTTAACAGGAGAACAGAAGAACGTTAGTGTTTTTGAAGCTGTTCAAATCCTTAAAAATGTAAAAAAGTGATATTATCATTTTTTGAAACTTATTAACAACTTATTAAATCAGACAGGAGGTATTGATTATGATACGGTCAATAGCAAACACAATTCCAGTTGGAACATCCGATGTAGTTGGTTTTGATGCCAGAGTTAAAGATTATGTATTGGAAAAAATTAAAATGGTGTATGAGCGATATGGCTTTGAGCCACTCTACACGCCAATTTTAGAAAATGCAGAAGTCTTCAATGGGCATCATGGTGAAGGAGAAAAGTTATTGTTTAAGCTGAAAGACAAGAATGGAACGAATCTTGTATTAAAATATGATTCTACAGTTCCACTTGCTCGTGTTGTCAGCATGTATCCAGAAATTCCGAAACCTTATAAGAGATATCAACTTCAGGAATCCTTTAGGGATGACGATGTGGATAAAGGTCATTTTAGAGAGTTTATTCAGTGTGATGGAGACATTGTAGGTGCAGATACACTTGTTGCAGATGCTGAAATTGCAATGATTGCACACGAAGGGCTTTCTGAAATAGGTTTTTCTAATTTTACAATTCGTTTAAATCATCGAAAGATTATTCATGGGATTGCAGAGAAATCAGGAATTTGTTCCGAAGAAGGCTTTTTGTAAATTCAGAGAGCCATCGATTTTGCAGATAAGGTAATCAAAAATGGTGTCGAAGGCATCAAGAAAGATTTAGAGAGACGCAAGATTGCAGATACAGTTATTAATACAATCTGTGATTTGGTACAAAAAGTTACTGATAATCCATTTGAAACTCTTGATAATATTCAAGATTATTTATCAGATTCAAATGTAGCATTAGAAGGAGTTAAAGAATTAAGAGAAATTTTGTCTTATATTCCTGAAAATGTGAGAAAAACAATAAGAATTGATTTCACATTGGCAAGAGGTGCAGATTATTATACGGGATTTATTCTTGAAGCAGTAATTAACAATATTGAGTTAGGTGCTGTTTTAGGAGGCGGTCGGTTTGATAATCTTGTAGAGGCATTTTGCAATGAAAAGATTCCAGCAGTTGGAATGGCATTTGGACTCGAGCGAATCATCACTGCAATGGAAGAACTGGAATTAACAAAACAGTTGCAAATTTCGCCACAGAAAGTTTTGATTGTGGATAATTCTAATTTTCAGAATGAGACAGTTGAATGTGCATCTAAATTGAGAACTAGTTTCGATGTTAGTATTCTGTATGGCATTGAAAATCATGACGATGCGAAGATTTATGCTCGACATTGCAACTATGGAGCAATAATTGAGTTTAAAAGTAAAAACAAGTTAAAAGTCACTATGAATGCAACCTCACCATATGCTTTGAGACTTAATAATGCGTTAATAGCATATGGCTATGATTGTATTGGAGAATATTAATACGTAATGAATGTTTTAATAATTAAGTAACAAAGCGGAGAGACTTAGCAAAGTCTCTCTGTTTTATTATATATCTATTTCACTTCCCGTTCGCAAATATTGAATTTTATTCCCTAGTTGCTTTTTTAAATAATTATATGCTGTATCTCCTGTACAATGACATGTATAAGTGTAGTCAACATTATTATTAAGATAAATAGCAACTTTTTCTAATTCAGAATCACAAATGGCAGTTTTTAATATTGGATCATCAACTAAGTGTAATCCTCCTATTAAAAAATCAATTTTGTTAATATTAAAAATTTCTTTTATACTATTAGCAATATTAATAATTCCTTTATGAGAGCAACCACTAAATAAATAATATTTATCTTGCTTTTTTATAACCATAGCTTGTTCATGTTCAAATGTATCTTGTTTAAAGGATTTATCATCATCATTTATTAACATAGCTTTATTATTATATGTAATTTCTTCTTTTAGTGTTACATTAGGAACCAAGAAAATATCATCAGTAATATTAAATATTGATTCATCAGTATAAATAAGTCTACTTGAGTATTTTTCAAATATGTCTCGATTTAGTCCAATATATTCTTTTTCATTATTTTCTTCGAAATAATATTGTTTATTACAATATTTCTGAATATAAATCTTTGCCTTTTTGTTTTTTTCTAGAAAAGGAATAATTCCACCACCATGATCAAAATGTCCATGTGAAATAATCACATAGTCTATTTCTGACAAGTCTAAATTCATTTTTTCACTATTAGCAATAATAACATCCGAAGGACCTGAATCGAATAAAATATTTTTATTATTATATTTAATATATAATGATAATCCATGTTCATTTCTGAGAAATGAACAACTTTCATTTAAAGTATCTTCTATTAATGTTCCAATATACATCTTCTATTACCTCCATAAAAAAAACATAAGAGCGTGCCTCTTATGTAAAAATACTTATAGGCACACACCAAAGTATATGCCTGAAAAATTTTCAAGCATATAATATCAATGATGATGCAATTTTAAGTACTTTCTTATATTTAACATTTTTTATCTCCTAAATCAAAATATAACTTATTATAATATATTTCTTTATAAATTGCAAGTACTATTTCTCTTTCTAATTTAGACGCTTTTTAAACTTATACTGTCTTTTTTCAAAACCATTATTC
>CAOKQZ010000021.1 GCA_948471055.1 uncultured Clostridium sp.
CCTGTAAAATTCTCTTTAATTCTTCATCATGTTTTGAATAATATTGAAGAATTAATCTATACAGTAATGTGATTGAATCGCCTTGTTTTATAACAGGATAGTTCCAATTATTCAAAGTAATTTCTTTTAGTGATAGTTGACTGATTAAAAATCTAATTAAAGAATAATCACAGTCTATAAATGCAACAGTCTCTTCTGTAAATTCTCCCTTTTTGTCATTTATTGCTTTTACTACTATTATTTCATCATTTATATTTTCAAATATATTCATTTAATTACCACCTTTATACATTTTTGTAATGAAATGTATAAAATGACAGTAATAAAATTACACATAAAAAATGCTTAGCCTATATAAAAGCTAAGTATTTTTAAAATATTGGATTTGTTTACATTAATGAATAATTTACTACTTATCTTTTTATCATTTCATTAATGTATACTTAAGGTTTGTTAAAATTGCCCTGCATGACCTCCCTCCCATGGTCTTCGAAAAGCATAACCTACTGGGATTGGTCCTCCATACAATTTTCTTTGCGAATTCCATGAGGTCATGGTTCGCTTTGTCGTCCATAAAGTATTGCTTCTACTAGCACCACGGAATTCTCTTACTGTAAGGGTTCGACCTGTATTATATGGCATTGCTTCCGACAAATCTCGATAATATATTTCCATACGATCTGTATCGTTATTATATACAATAATTTTTGCCATGAAATCACCTCTACTTATTTTATGACTACCTAATAGAATATGTGATTTTAAATGGCGAAAAGCCAATTACAAGTCCATACTTCTCTTGTAATTGACTTTTCTTATAGATTACAAATTTGCGATGTCCTCCTTTGTGATACCAAACATATCGCAAAGAACAGCTACTTTCTGTCTTAAATAGTCTTCTTTACTCACTAATACTTTGTAATAGAAAACTCTTCCGATTCGATAGCACTCTAAATATCCTTTTCCTCTCAGTCTAGTAAGGAAAGTGCTCACCGTTTGCGATTTCCACTCTTGATCAAACCGCCTGTTTACTGCTTCCGTAATCGGCAACAAGGATTCTTCTTCTCCTTTGTCCCAAATCACCGACATCACCATTTCTTCACATTTTGTCATTAACTCCATCATTGTCCCTCCATTTTAATGTAATCTATTATTTTGCAAAGTGCCTATCTATATTATACTATATTTATACATAATTTGCAAACTTATGTAAATTTCTCTTTTTTGTCTGTTTCAATAAACTTTAATTTCTCTATGGTTTCTTCTCCTATAATTTCATTTGCTAATTGCACTGACTCTCTATAAAATTGTATTTGTTGTTTAGAATGAGCATCTACTCCATAAAGCACTTTTACATGATATTGTGATATAATCTCCCAAAAGTTTCTGCATGGATATTCTACGTTTCCCAACTTTTTTCGTTGTTCTTCTATTGGTTGGTAATTCATTTGCTTATTTTCAAAATAGGTTTTGTTAAAAGTTCTGCCTAAATTAATTTCTAGTGGTATATCATAGTTTTGTGCTGTTTTTCCTATTTGATGAGCTACCATTTCTTCCACCTTACCAAAGCTTTTTCGACTTAACATATAAATATCTGGATGTGCTATAATATCTGGAATGCCTTGTTTACAAGCCATATCAATATATTGTGCATAACGAAGAATTTCTTCTTCTGAAAAAGTAACTTTTGAATTTAAAATCTTTAAGCTGTGGTTATCATCATAAATAAAATGTTGCCCTAAAATTAGCTTATCGGTTTCCTCTTTTAATTCTTTAATATTTTCCTCTTCTCCCGGTAAATATTCTACTTCATACCCAGTTTCAATTTGTATTTTTCCAGCGTACTTTTCTTTTAATTTCTTTATACTTTCTAAATAGTCTTTTCTCTTACTATATTTCATACGCATGTCGGTTCTCGTATCTATTTCATTTTTTTCTGGGCAATGGTCTGTAAAGGCAATCTTTTTAAAACCCATTTTAATAAATTCTTCTACATATTCCTCATCTTTCAAATTTAAGTCTGCATGTCCGCATCGATACGTATGAGTGTGATAATTAAATGTTTGCATACTTACTCCTCCTATCTCTTATTTTTTGGTTAATTCATAACTTTGTGCCATTAATTCTTTTACAATATTTTCGTCTGTATTGTCCCCTATAATAATCGTATTCCAATGTTCTTTATTCATGTGATACGCTAGAATAATATAGTCATATGCCTTTCTTAGTATATCAGAATAATCGGGAGGTGTTTTAACATTCACATACAATTTACCTTGTACTTTCATAATTAGGGCAAACCATTTGTGATTGTTTTTATGTTTCATTGTTACAGAAAAGCGGTCTTCTGGAAAAGGATAATCTTCGTAGGTATTTGGTAATGATAACGCATATTCTATAATCTCTTCTTTTTTCATATTTTCCCTCTTTATATGTTCTCTCCTATAAAATCTTTTATAATATCTTTAATATATTCCCATCTATTTTCCATAAATTGATTATGAGCAAATAATTCTTCTATTTCTTTATAAGTCGCCCATTTAACTTCACATACTTCCTCTTCTTGCATGATAATATCTTTTAAATCAATATCTTGTTTTATTAAATATGTATCTAGCCATACCGTTCCTGTTTTATATTGTTTTACTAACTTGATGTCTTTCATATTTAAACTAATACCAAGTTCTTCTTTTGTTTCTCTTTGAATTGTTTGTAAACTTGTTTCTCCTCTTATAACACTACCACCTGTCATTGCCCATACATTTGGTGAGTTTCTTTTTTGTGGAGAACGTTTTTGTATTAAAATTTTATTCCCAGAATTGATAATCCATACGTCTGCACCTTGATGATAAAATCCTTCTGGTAGTAATCCTTTCTTCATTATTCTTCCTGTTTTATTCCCTTTTTCATCTAATATATCCCATACTTCTTCCATTAACATTTCTCTCCTAACTGATTATCCATTAATTACATTTTCTATTTCCTGAAAACTAGAATTGTCTGTTAGTACAATATCAAATGTTGACTTATATAATTCTAAGTTTTCCTTTGTTAACTTTATACTATCTACTTTTTTTGAATTAATATATTTCAATTTATATCCCCCTTAATATTAGTTCATAATTATACTCTCAAAAAATCTTTCTTGAAATTCTGTCAATGCTCGAATTTCAGTATTTGTATAATTTTTATTTTCTGGTACTAAAACTAATTTATCATCATTATCATTTAATCTATGTATTACTGCTATACATTTTCCTGTAAAACTTTCTGCGGGTTCAAAAATTCCTAATATGTAGCAATCTAATTCTTCTCCATCTCCACTTATTGTATTTGGTATATAGCCATAATTAATTGGATATATAAATCCATATTGGGGATGTTTTGAACCCATTTGTCTGTCTATTTTAGCTGTAATTGTTTTTCCTATATATGATTTTGTATCAGTTTTATTTATATCTTTATCTGGAAATAACTTTTTTAATTTTTCAAATTCTTCTATTTTTCTAAATTCCATTATTCTCCAATCTTTACTATATCTAGTAACTCTCTTTATTTATATTACAGTTTTACAATTTTTTATAGTATTTTACAAATAATTACAAAACTATTTATATGCTTACATATTTTTGATTCTTATGATTTGGTTTTTCTGGTATAGTCATCTGTAACAATTCTTTTTCTAATAAAGGTTTTAAGTATAGCATTGTAAAGTTTCTTGCATGTTTATATTCCATATATTCCATTATTTCTTTTTTGCTATGTGGTTCTTTACAAAATTCTAATATCTTTATTTCTTGTTCATTTAACTTAGTCGGTTCTTGGTCGGTTCTTGGTCGGTCTTTTATCTCATTTTCAAATCCATCATGTACAAATATTGTCGTAATAAAATAATCTACTTCTATTCCTAATTTTCCATCACTTAAATAATAACCTTTAAAAAAATTATTACATTCAAAATCTGGTGTTTTAGGAAACTTTTTAACATAACTATTCATTAATATTCTCCTATTCTATTTCATATAATCTCTAATTTTAAATAATAATTTATCATTTAATACTTCTGTTGAAGCAAAGTTACTTAAAGTATTATTATCTTTCCACTCCATATCAAATAAATTTATCACTTTGTCATATCTTGGAAAAGCATGATAATGAACAAATGGATCTTTCATCATCATAATCATATAATTAAACTTTATTGCTCCAAACTTCTCTCTACACAATTCTTCATACCATTTTATTACTTCTGGAAATTCAGCACCTTCTTCTGGTAACATTCCACTAACATTTTCTGTTTCTCTCTTTAATAAAATAACTACATCTCCTAATGTTGTTTGCTTTTGTCTAATACAAACAATCCAATACTTAAACTCTTTTATGCACAGCTCCTCTGGTCTAAATTTTTTCATAAATTCTAAATTTTCCACTTTCATATCTCCCTATAAAATTATTTCTTCAAAATCATTTGGAACATATACATTTCCTGCAAAATTCTCTTTAGCTTCTTTTATATATAATCCTTTTCTATCTTTTCCTAAATTTTCCTGTGTATGCCATAATACTAAATTCTTTGCACCTATATTTTGTGCTTTTATGCTTGCAGATTTTACTGTGTCATGGTTCTTCTCTCTTGGTTTATATTTATCTGATTCAGTTTCTAAACAAAATGCTTCATGTAACAAATAATCTACATTTCTTACATCATTATATAATTTTTCATCTAACGGTTCATCTCCTAAAAAAGCAAGTGTTTTTCTATTATTCAATGTTGTCTTAAATCCATATTGTTTATCACTTTTTGAAATAATATCTAAAAACTCTAATTCATAATTTAAAATTTTAACTTTTTGATGGTTATTTACAATATTAATAAAGATTCTTTTATCAATAAATTGTTGTTGACTTTTTCTTAACAAAGTATGTATTTGTTCTCTTATAATTTTTGCTACTTCATCATGACAATATATATTTAAAGTTCCTTCATAAGTACCCTTTTGCATTGCTAAATCTACAAATCTATATATCCATAACATCCCAAATAGATGATCAATATGTTTATGTGATATAAATATATTATGAATTTTAGTTAAATCTATATTTACCTTTTTAAATTGTCCTAATATTCTATTTCCTCCACCTGTATCTACTAATAAATATTCTTTATTATTATCTTCCAATACAAAACAAGTATTAAAATTTTCTATAACACTTGCTGTCCCTGTTCCTAAAACTATGATTTTTTCCATTTAATTCTCATCTCCAATTATTTATTTTGCTATCATTTTAACATAAATAGCAAAAAAAAGAAAGTGCTTTTCCAAACACTTCCAATTAAGTTTTATCTCCAAACATTTATAAAATTTTCTTATCAAAATTATACTACTCCACACACCATATCAACTTCTATCGTTACCTTAATTTTATTATTTTCTACTCTTTTAGTCTTATTTTTACCTTTTCTCTCAAAACTAATAAAATCCTCAAATGCACTAAACTCAACTATTTCATCGAGTCTTTTAGATATAGCACCGAGCAACACTCCACATGGTTTGTAAATTAGACTACTTTAACTTATCTAATTTTATTACATTTTATCATATCTTTGTATATCAATAATATCAGCATCTTGCAAGAAACTGTTTATTATATTTTGTTTTAATTCAATTTTTTATATTTTATTCTAACTTATGTATGGTTGACAAATCGTTGACATTGTCAACATTTCTGTTAGAATTAAAACCTTCCAATATCCCTCTTCTATAAACTTCATAGGAATACTTATTTAATATTTTTGCAATTATTCTATATAGCAATTTATCATCTTTATAAAATATAGTTACTTTACATCTCATAAATATTTCCTCCTATTGATAATATCTAGAGATATCTCTGTATATATTATACCATATTATGTAAATAAAAATAACTATACTGGAAGTTAGATATTTTTTCATTTTTCCGTTGATATAACAATATTACAAAATTCTACATTTTTCTACATCTATTTCAAATCTTTTATTAGCTCATCTATATATTCACTTGAAGGATCTATTTTGTTACTGACCTCTGCTTTTTTTCCTTTAATATAGTTCAAAGCCTTTTGATATTCCTCTTTATTTATATAATTAGTTATAGCATCTAACATTTCTACAATGTCCTTATTTTCCACAATATACACCTCTTCTATTCTAATCTGAGTATATTATAACACAAGTATCTATATTTCAATATAGTTATTTTGAATTTAAGTCAAATTGCGGATAGTTAAATTTTTCGTTACTTTCTTTTAAAATAGTTATATCAGGAGGTGTTAAGATGATACAAATACAAGTAAAAGAATTATTGAAAAAACAAAAGAAAACAAAATATTGGTTTGTAAAAAATATGGAAGGAGGCTATCAATCTCTTACACGAATGATGGAAAATAAAACAACTAGTATTCGTTTTGATACACTTGAAAAAATGTGTGATATTTTTGATTGCGATGTTTCGGATATTATTGTTAGAAAGAAAGGAAAGAATAAAAAATGAGTAATTTTTTAATTGAATACAAAAGTAAAAAGAAACAAAGGCTTAATAAGAAAAATATTATTGAAAGCTGTGTCAATGAAATCAAGAATATAGACTTATTAAATACCTCTGTTTCAGAACTATATCGTTCTATTAATAATATACAACAAAAATTGAAAACTATGCAATAATAAGAAAATATTAAAAAACCGCTAAAAAATCAAGCCTCGACGTTTCGATTTAAGCGGTTTTATTTTTTTATTTGATAATTTATATGGCTTAAAATCATTGATTTTTCATACTTTTTATTGTATATCTGACTTATAAACCCATGAATAGATTTCTTTTAATAATACACCATCTGGATGCGTATTTCCGCTTCCAACTTGCATTATGGTATAGGTTTTTCCTTTTATTGAATTTGGTATTGTTTGTCCTGTGCAATACTTACTTGCACTTGTTTTTAATGTTACTTTTTGACCTTTTGAATAATTGGTTACTGGTGCTGCAGGTGTAGCATTGTTCGTTGTTCCTACCTTTTGAGTGTAATCTAAACAAATCCATCCTGCACCGCTTTTCAATTTTCCCCAATTTCCTGATGTTTCTACTATTGTATATGTACCTTTATCTCTAATACAACCTACTATTGCATTATTTGTTCCTGCTCCACTTCTTATGTTTAATGCATCTGCAGTTACTTTTACTAAATAGCCATTTGAATTTGTATTCGGTGTATTATTGGATGTATTTGTAGTAGTTGATGTATTTCCATCTAATTTTGCATTAACTGTATCCGCTAATTCTTGGAATCTACTTTGTAGATATTTACCGAGGACAACTTGTGTTTGCAAACATATTGTGTCTTGTTAATGAACCATTTGGTGTTCCATCATAAGTTAATCGGAAGCCATATCTTTTACAAATGTCAACACATAAATTTACTAAAGCATTCCATGCTGCAGCAGATATTGGATAATCTCCTCCTACAGAACTATTAGAAACTTCAATTGTTATTGCTTGACAATCGTTAGAACTAGAGCTAGATGTCCATGCTCTATTGTTTTCATCTACACAACCTACTATTCCACCATCATTTCCTATACAGTAGTTTGCACTCGCTTGTCTATTAGGATTTTGGAATAATCTTGCACATTGTTCTCCACTTAAAACCCCTGCCATGTGATGTGGAGTTATTTTGCAAACTTTATAACCTTTTCTTCCATTTGTGTAATTACTTGCAGATGCTAATACTTGACTTTTAATTAAATTTGAAAATCCCATTATTCTTCTCCTCCCCCATTTGATAATTCTTCTTCCATCTCTGGTGTTAAAACAACTTCTTCGTTTTCTTCCATTTTGAAAACCTCCTTATAAAAAATTAATACTGGAAACAAAAGCTCCAGTATTTTTATAATTCCGTAAAATTTTTACGGTATTATTCTTGATTAGTTTTTGTAAGATCATAAGTTCCGCCAGAAGCCATTGCACCAATAATACAATAAATTATTGAAGTTAATAAATCCGCTTCTGTAACTTTTAACATATAACAAATCATTCCTGCTATCATACCTATGATTGCATTTTGTATAGGAATATATTTGCTTTCTATCCAGTTGAATTTCTTTGCAATAACACCAAATATATATGTAACAATTCCTGCTACAACAGCCATTATCATTTCACTAGTTAATACCATATATTTTACCTCCCTTCTATATTTTTCTATATTCTTCTTTTATATACTCAAATTCACTATCGAGATATCCATTGTGCAAATCTAATTCATGGATTATTTCCTCATATTTATCGTGGAATACAAATATTGTTTCAAATTCTTGCCTTGTCTTTTTTATTCCGATCTCTTAAATCTCCAGCAAAATTCAAAATTTGGAATCTTAAATAGTCTTTTTCATTATTATCGATTTTGTTAGATACTTTTTTTATCTCTGATTTGAATTCTTCTTTAATCTCTGTAAATTTGTTTACTTTCCTATTAGTATTTCTTGATATCAAAGCAACGATTATCATTGCAATTGCTCCAATAACTTCACATATTATAGTTACCAATATGTTTCCCTCCTCTCTTGTAATTTTTTATAAAAACGTAAAAAAACAGCGCTCTAAAATGCATTTTAAGGCGCTTTATTTTTCTATTAGTATACTTTTATTACTTGATTTGAGGAGATTAAGAGTTTTCTATGTATTCCTCTCCAGTTATTTCTTTGTATTCTTCTCCTGTTATCCATTTTCCAACTGCATTATATACTCTTGCTTGATTCCAAAGTCCAGTATCATAATATTTTTTAACTTTTTCATAATTTTTACTCATATTACATTTCCTCCTCCATATCAATATCAGACATCATTGCTATATATTCTATGTCAGATTGCATTTTCAATTTGTCTAGCTCTTCTTGTGGTATTTCTCTTAATACAAAGTAATAACCATCTTCATAATGAGCAATTTGAACTAATTCCATATTATTACATTCTTGTTTAAAGTTCTTTTCTTCAACTTTTCCTTCAAAAATAACTTTTGACAATTTTTCTTTGAAATCTTTTTCAGTTATTTTTGTTTCTGATATAAAATTATTACCATTCAATCCTAGGTTTTTAAGTTGTGTTCCATCAGCCAACGTAATTTTCCATGATTTTTCCATCCTGGTACCTCCTTAAATAAATCATAATATAATTGAGACATATTCGTTATTTGCTGCATTGACATATTTCTATAATTACTTGCCATCCAGCCTTTGAAAATATTCTCAATCTCTTTGTATGTTAATCTATTATTATCTAATAGTCTTTTATATGCTTTTAATTTTCTTCGTTGTCTTGTTATTGCTTTTGAATTTATTCTTCTAACGATTCTACCAGTTTCAGTTAGTGAATATTTTAATTGTAAGAACTTAAATGTCTGTGATAATTTTGCAATATGAGTTTTTTTTGGATTTATTATAAGATCCAATTTATCTGCAATCTTCAACACACCCTCTAGAACTTCATTTAAGAACTCTTTACTTTCATGTATTATATAACTATCATCTGTATATCTTCCATAATACTTGCAACCCTTAACAATTTTTATATAATTATCAATTCTACTAGGATATGCAATTCCAATATTTTGACTTGGTTGTGATCCTATATTGATTCCCCTATCTTTGTTTGATTCTATACTAAATATTTGAAATATATTCTGCAAAATCCACATTGTCATTGTTCTTTCTTCAGCATTCACATTTCTTAATAAATTGTTCATAACTTGCAAACATTTCTTATGTGGAATACTTGCATAATATCCACTAAAATCCATTAAAAGAATATAACCTTCGTTACTTTTATGTTCTCTATAATATTTGTGCAAATGTGCTTCTAACCTTTTTCTACTAAAAGCTACTCCTTTATTTTTTTGGCTTGCTCCATTGTCATATATCAAATAAGGAGAAATAACTGGGCTTAATATTTCATCACAAAGTAAATGGTTAACTGTTTTGTCAACCATTATATTCGTTGTAATATTCCTTTTCTTGCCACGTTCTCTTATTACAAATTTTGTTCCGTTTTGTTGGCCTATATGTTTTGTCAACCATTGCTTTTTGAATTTGTGCAGTTTCTAATAACTGATTCATTTCAAAAAGCTGCGCCTTGTATTTAAATGGAGCACCAGCAATTGCTTTTTTCCCAGCATTATAAATTAGATTAGCATCATAAAATTTATTCATAAAAATCACTTTTATAGCAGTAATAGTCGTAACTAACTGCATAATGATTAGCATTTATCAATCGATTCTTTTACCGAATTGAAGGGACAACCTTTCCTTTCCCTTTCCCATACTATTACCAAATGGAAACTTAGTCCATATAAAAATTTGTATAGTAGTGAAATCTGGACGCACACCGTTAGCGTTAGATGCACCGTTGTGGTTAGCATTACCGTTGTTGTTAACATTAGCGAACTCCGACGCAGAAGCGACATTTAAAGATTACCCCAATTATATTTATTTCTTTATATCTTTAAGAAACCTATTATCAGTTTGTCTGAGCTTTTTTATCATATTAAATTCCTTTTGGATTTCAATAACAATATAAGTAAACCTGTTCAAATCTGCATATAAACATTCTCCAGCATATTGAAGTTCGTCTTGAAGAACATTACAACAACTCATTGCTTTATCTAGTTCTAGTCTGCGTTCTTCAAATTCAGACATATATGTCGGAAATATTGTATTGGCAATTCTTAAATGTTCATTTATTCCGCAAGCAGAATTTATAACCTTATCTGTTATTCTTAATATTTGATTATTGAAATACTGATATATTCTCTTTTTTGCTTTTTCTTTTAGCTTTTCATCAGTTATATTTTTTGTGTTTTCATCTACTACTTCATTAATCTTATTCAAATCAAAGTAAAAGTTATTCTCTGCCAGCTTTGTTACTGCAGTTCTTATTTTATATGCATTATGAACTGTTTGTAATTTACTTTCAGTTCTTTCGCTCTTTTTTATATCTGACATTGCTAATCAAATTTTCTCCTTTCCTTTTCGCTAGGGACAAGCCCTAGCTGATGTTCGATTATTTGATTAGGAAAGCTGGACGCACACCGCCAGCGAAAGATGCACCGCCGAGGGAAGCATAACCGGTGTTGGCAACATTAGCGAACTCCGACGCAGAAGCGACATCTCTTAGCCAGTACCAATATCTTTCTCCTACATCATTTCTTGCTACAATTTTGCTTGCATTTAGTCTGAATAATGATAATTGAGATTTATCTGCTCCAGTTTCATATCCATGATGTGATCCCCATGCATTGTGTCCATAAACCATGCATTCATTCATAATTTCTATAGTAGAATCATACCATGCCCATCCACTTGCTTTGCCATCTGCAACTGCATTTGTTAATAATGCCTTATGATTCAAAATATGATTTATTTCAAAATCATTTTGTATCACTGTCTTAAATGGTGCTAGATATTCTGTATACATTTTGCTACCATAATAACCTCCAGTTACTGTGTTAGTATCATTCATTTTTGCAGTTCCCATTATTCTTTCTGGAACCATTAAAATATGTGGTGTAGCACATTCAGTATCTCCACAATTTAACCTATAATTAATATCTGCAACTAAATACTTCCTTTTACTTACCTTTCCTATTATATAATCGCCTATAAATATATCGTCAAAAGTTCCTGCTGCTATTTGTTGTGATAGTGTACCATCGTAGAATAGATCTGTTATATCTTTTCCTCTATATATTCCGTTATGTGCACTTGCATTTTTAGGAACAATAGTTTTTAGTAAATCATCTATTACTACCTTTTTTGTTTCTCCATTTTCACTATCAACAAATGGAATTACATCTTCATTAACTGGTAGTCCTTTTACTAATTCTGTTATTTTCTTAATCATAATTTTTTCCTCCTATAAAATAACATATTTTTTAAATTAAAATAACTATTTTGCAATATAACTGTATTACAAGCCAGCTACAATATATTCTCCATTCTCTGTTGCTAGTATATCTCCTACTTCGGTTGTTATTGGAGATATAGCATCCATAACAATTTCGCTTAATTTATCTATTTGAACCTGTAGATTTCCTGCTGCATCTTCTGATAACTGATCCTTCATTTCTTGGAACCATGCATCAAATTTTTCCTCTTCTTCTGTGAAAAAGTTTGACATTATTTGTTTAAATTCTTTAAAGTAAGTATCATGTTCCGCTTCTTGATCTTCATAATATTTTTTATATGCTGCTTGCCATTGAGCATATAAAGTAGAAGTATCAACTTGATAAAGTAAGCTTGTAACCCAAGGGCATTCATCACTTCCTCTACAATCCGTAATTAAGTCTTGAGTAATCTCTACACAAGAAGGACTTATTCTAATATCAGCCAATCTAAATTCTGCTATATCCTCTTCTGTATTAATATTAGGATGTATAGGATTACTTGAAGCTGAACCTTGTCTATAAACTATACTTCCAACTCTTCCAGATTGTGTTTTATCAACTTGGGCAACTATACTATCAATTCTTGTTAACACTTCTGAATTTTGTGATATAGTTATTGTCAAATCACTTGGATTTTCAAACCATTTATCTCCTATCAAGGCATAACCTGCAGATACAATTACATTCATTCCATCTTTTGCTGAAAAAACTTGTAGAAAATCTGATGGAGTCCCTTTTGGTGTTGCAAAAACTCCATTACTTATTAATTTTCTATATGGTCTATTCATATCTTCTGCTGAATATGTTCTATCTTCATCAATTGCATCAAAAAATCCAGCATCTACTTTATATTTCATATCATTTGCCATTTTCTGCCTCCTTCTTTATTCTTCTATATTTTCAAAAGTTGGTTCCATAGTGTAACCATTATCATCTTGATTTTCTATTACTTCAGATATTCTTACATCAATAGAAATTCCATATTCATTAACAATATTTACGATATCTCCCAAGTCATAATCTTCTTTATATTTATAACTCATTCCTACTATAACCTCTCCAGAGAAAGAAGTTACAGAAGTATATGTTGACATTTTTTCATATCCTGTATTTTTTAAGTTCTCAATATAAATATTGCTACATAATTGAACATTTGTAACTTCCCCTGCATCATTTTTTGTAATTATTGCAATATTGCTTCCATTTACTTGATAATAAATTACATTGTTTATAACTTTTTCTTTACCATTTGGGTAATTTGTTAGCAATTCATCATAATCAATTTCACTAGAAATATCACGAGCATCAACATATAATTCATGTCTATCAATTCCTACACCATTACCAATAGTTGTTGTTCTTCTTGCTACCCCTTCTCCTTCTCCAGCAACTAATGCAACATTTTTTATGTTACTATTATCCTTTGAATAATCTGTTGTAGAAATATTATCGTAGTTATGAGAAAAAGTAATATATTTACTTTTATCTCCACCTCTATATAACGCAAAAACAAAGTTACCATTATTAATGGTAACTCTATATCCCCATCCATATTGCTTACATAGTTTTTGTATCTTAATTCCAACATTATCATAAGTCACTTGTTCACGTATAGTATCAGAAAAACCTATTTTATCTGCAAGAACAAAGTTCTTGATTTTTCTATCTGCATTTGTTGGATTAATAATTGAATCATTAATAAGTGTTCTTATATAATCTTCAACCAACCCATTAAAATTAGTTTGTTTTACTACTATTCTTTGTTCTAGGATGTCTGTTATATCTTTTCCTGTTAGAATTAGTTGATTTCCATTTTCTTCATCAGTCTGTATTTCTATTTTTTTAATTTTGCAAACCATATCATCATCATTTCGTGTAATATATTTACATTCTTCTATTTTTCTAAAATTTTCTTCAGAAGCTGAAATAACTAATTCACAATCACCAATATCATTATACCTTTTGGCCCATATTGCACTTGAATATGTATCAATTATATATTTTTTATTTAATTCATTATCTAATAAATAGAATTCTTCCATATAATCTTAAACTCCTAAATATACTTTGTAATAATTAAAATGGATATCTACTAGCATATCATCAGATCCTTCATCAGCCAAGAAACTAAAGTTATTATCTCCTATTCCTAGCTGAAAGAATGTAGATCCATTTCTAACATAAGGAATTAAGTTATATTTAACTGCATCCCTCGTTAAAATTATTGATTTGCTTCCTCTATTACAATTGATTATCAATTTATCATTTTTTACAAATTCATAATCAACAATAAAATTTTCTCCATTATCAACATTACGAATTTCTAATTTTCTAACTGTCCCCATAAAAGTAACGTCTATTATTAATCCAGTTTCACTTTCACTATCATTTATAACATTTGTTACTTTTTCAAGTTCTAGAGTAGAAAATGGAATTGGCTTGTCTATATTTATAGAAAAAGGAAATGTGAATTTTTTTATAATTTTTGAAATGCTTTGTATTATTGTATCTATATCTTTGAAATATGGATTTGGACATAAGATTGAAATTTGAGCAACTTGTTTTTGTACAAAAGGAGTAACTTCTAATGTCTGAACATATCCTTCAATAAAAACATCCCTAGAATCATCTTTGTAATAGATTTTACACCATTCTTTAGTTCTAAAATATTTATATAATGTTAACCTATTCTTTTGAACATCTCCATTAATATAAACAGTAATAACAATTTCTCGATTTGGAATTCTTGAACTATTAAAAGAAGATCCATCACCATTTGCATAATTTGATGTGTTTATATTTGCATTTGGAGGGTTTAATCCAGAAATATCTGCTACTTGATAGTTTTCTTCATTGTTTGTAAGTTCTAAAACCGCTCCTTTAGCATTTTCAACTTTTAATGTAAACATTTCTATTTTCCCTCCTTAAGCATTTACTAAATTTAACAAATTCTTTGTTTGTCTGTATAGTTGTAATCTTGATGGCTGTTTTGGTGCATTAATAATTTGTGTGAAATTATTAGTATTTGAAGTAGTATTTGATATATTATTTGTAGTTGCTGCATTATTACCTTTTAATTGTTCTTTCATATCATTCGCTACTGCTTTAATCCAATATTTATTTTTATGCAATGGAACAACAGCCTCGTCTCCTTTTCCTTCAAGCAAGTATGGCTTACCTTTTTTTACAACAGTACCCATTTCTAGTTGTGGAATTTGCGGAACATTAAAACTATGTATCCAGTCAAAAGGTTTAATTCCTACTATTTCAATACCTTTTATCTTTTCTAATATTCCATTTATAGCATTAAAAGGAACCGCTATTACTTTATTTATTCCACCTATTATTCCATTAACAACTGTTTTGAAAACATTAACAATTCCTTCTTTTATTCCATCAAAAATTTTTCCTCCTGCACTAAATACATTCTTTACAGCTTGCCATGCATTTGAAAATATATTTTTAAACCAATCAGTAACATGAGAAAATGCATTTTGTATGCCTTGCCAAATTCCTCCAAAGAAATCTCCTACTCCAGAAAAGGCATTTTTTATACCTTCCCATGCTCCTTGGAACATATTTCTAAACCAATCGCCTATTCCACTAAGTATTGAAGTTACATTATCCCAAAGACCACCAAAGAACTCTCCAATACCTTGGAAGATTGCTACAATATTGTCCCAAGCTTGTTGAAACATATCTCTAAACCAATTTCCTACATTTGCAAAAACATTCTTTATTCCTTCCCATGCTCCGTTGAAAAAATTGTCCTAGTTGTTCTGGTAATTGTGCTAAAGCTTGAAAAATTGCTACAATTATTTGTGGAATTGCTTTTATTAATTCCATACATATTTGAGGAATTGCCATAACAAGTCCCATAAATAATTGAATTGCTCCTTGTATAAGTGTTGGTAAATTTTCAATTAATACTTGTACTATTGTCATAACAATTTTAGGAATTTCAGGTATTAAAGCTTGTATAATTTGTGGTATTGCATCTATTATTCCCATTAGCAATTGAATTGCTCCTTGTATAATTGCACTTATTCCATTTATTAAACCATTTACTATTGCTTTTATAATTGTTGGTAAAGCATCTAAAATAGCATCTATAATTTGAGGAATAGCATCTATAATTCCCATTAATAATTGAACTGCACCATCTATCAAAAGAGGTATCCCTGTTATTAATCCATTCACTATACTATCTATTATTTGTGGTAGAGCATTCAAAATTGATTTAATTACTGTTGGTATTGCTTGTACAATTGCCATAAAAAATTGAATCGCTCCATTTATTAGATCTGGAATAGCATTTACTAATGCTTGTATTACTTTTGGAATCATATCCACTATTGCAGTAACGATTTGCGGTATTGCTGTGGATAATCCCTCTAAAAGATTTGATATTATTTCTACACCAGCATTTATTAAATCAGGAGCAAATCCAGCCAATGTATTTATTATCGAAGTAATCAAAGAAGGTATTGCTTCAATCAATCCTTGAATTAATCCTGTAAGGCCAGTTAATAAATCTGGTAACATCTCACTTATCATATCTATTATTTGAGGTAGTAATTCATTTAGTAATGATAGTATACTATCAATAACTAATTTTACTTTTGGTAATATATTCTCTAAAACAGTACCAACACTATCGATAAAGTTTTCCATCAAAGTATCAAAATTTGAATTTTCATCAGCCATTCCAGTTAATAAATTGGTCCATGCTGATTTCATTGATCCTATTGAGCCTTGAATTGTTGTACTAGCTTCTTTTGCTGTTGTACCTGTGATGTCCATTTCCGTTTGAACAATATGTATAGCTTCTGTAATATCAGCAAAACTATCAATGCTTAAATTTGCCATTTCTCCATTTGCTTTTTTAACCTTATTTGCATCTGCAATAAGCCTTTCCATTTCTGATTTGGTACCACCATATCCTAGTTTTAGGTTATCTAGCATCGTATAATTTTGTTTAGCAAATCCTTGATAAGCATTTTGAATACTTTCCATGCTTGTACCCATTTTATTTGCATTATCTGACATATCTGTTATTGCTGTATCGGCAACTTTAGCAGCTTTTTCTGTATCTCCATTTAAACTT
Source organism: uncultured Clostridium sp. (assembly GCA_948471055.1). Taxonomy (GTDB): domain Bacteria; phylum Bacillota; class Clostridia; order TANB77; family CAG-508; genus RGIG8482. Next base: position 17,079 of record CAOKQZ010000021.1, read on the forward strand.
TGTAGTAATGAAGCTGAAAAAGAAGTTACTGTTTCCATATATTCATTAGCAGAAAGTCCTGCTGTTTTATAAGCATTATTTGCGTAGTTTTCAACTATAGGTGCACTATCTTTAAATAAGGTCTCAACACCACCAACTAATTGTTCATAGTCAGAATATGCTGCTATCGCTTGTTTTCCAACATCAACTATTGCTCCTCCTAATTTCACTAAAGCTCCTATTCCAGCCTCAATAGCACTTGTTGCTAAATTAGCTAGAACTCCCTTCATAACAGTAAAACCACCTTGAGAAGCTTCATTGGCAGAATCTCCTGCATCCTTTATACTTTTATCTAATTTATCTGCAGCTTTATCAACTTTTTCCATTTCCTCTTTATTTTCTTGTAATTCCGTTGATAAAGTTTTTACTTCCTTACCTAATTTCTTTGCTTCTGTTGAATTTGCTCCATATTGTATAACTGCTTCTTTATATGCTTCCTTTGCTTTATTAACTGCATTTTGTTGTGCTTCAATTGTACTTGATAATTGACTTGTTGCACTTTTTGCTTTTTGCTCTGCTGATTGTACTTCTTGTAATTTTGAACTATAATTACTATATTCCTTTTCAGCTTTTGCTACTGTTGCCTCTTGATTATTTACAGCAACTGTTAAATCTGCAACTTGTTTTTTCATTGATGAGTGAGCCTGTTCTGCTGAACTTAATTGTGCTTCTAAACTTTTTACTTCATCAGAATTTTCTCCATAAGTCCTTTTAGCTTCTTCCAATTTTTGCTTTAATGTTTCAACTGAATTAGCAGATTGCTTTTCATATTTTTGTGCAGTTTGTAATTGTGATTGATAAGCTTGTAATTTTGAAGTTTGTGCTTCTATTGTTGTTTTTAATTGCTTTAGTTTTGCATTCAAACCATCACTTGATTTTGACCAATCATCTAACCCTGCACTTGCCTTATTAAATTCTGATTTGGAAACTTTCATTAAATTATTTGCTTCAGTTATATTTCTTTTAAATTCCGATATATCAAGTTTATATTTGGTTGTTATATCTTCTCCTTTTGACATTCTTACTCACCTCTTTTTTAACGCAAATTAAAACCAGCTGTCTCCAGCTGGTCTCCTCTTTGTTTTTTTCTTTTTTGTTTTACCTTTATCATCATAAATATTTAATCTTCTAACTAATAAAAAAACTTCCTTTATTTTTTCCCTTCTTATTGAAAACGGTGTAACTGCGGGAAATCGTTCGCAAATTTGCATTTCCAATTCAAAGAATATCTGATAAAGGGGAACATCAGATATGTCCCCCTCTTCTAGTTTTTTCCGTTTTTTCCATTAGTTATTTGATTAATTGAATATGTTACTATATTAGCTAAAACATCTACGATTTCTTTTATAGATGTTTTTCTTAATTCTTCATCTGTCAATCCCTCAAATACATCTTTAAGTAATGGTTTAACAATATCCATAGAATGTGCAAGTACTTTTGCAACAGCTTTAATTAATTCTGTTTTATCTCCAGCTTGGATATTATCAATATCAATAATATTTAATAGATCCTCTACTGTTCCAAACATTAAATCGTATGTTTCTGCAGTATAAGTTTTAACTACTTTTCTTTTTTCATAAATATTTAATTTTAAATCCATTTTTTATCCTCCTAGGCCTCAATTGCTATTTTTTTCAAAGTATCTATTGTTGTAACAGTATCAAAGAATGTACTTACATCAGCACGATTTTTTGCAACATCAACATTGATAGCTTTTGCGGTTTTACCTGTCTTATCAAATTTATGTGTTGTAGAAATTCCTGTGTAAGTTACTTCTTGACCATTTGAATCTGTTCCGTCATTTTCTGTTGCATGAGTATTATCAGGAATATTGAATGTTCCTTTATGTCTCCATACATATATTTCATCACCATTAGTTTTCTTTGTTTTATACCCTAAAGCAAAATATTTTACTTTTCTTTCTCCCTCTATTAATGTTCCTGTTTCTTCATCATAGTCTTGACCTGTAATCAAGGCTAATTTATCTTGAGGAATTACAGATACAGAACATTTAATTTCATCTGCCCCAGTAGAATTAATAACTATTGCTGCCATATTATTATAATATTTTGATTCACTTGAATTACTTGTAGTTTTTGAAATTTCTCCAACACCAGCTAGTTCAATTACTTCTCCTGTTGTATATCCTTCTCCCTCTTTATTATTATCTGTCAATACTTCAGCTATAACTAAATCTGTCACACCTCTATATTCAACAATTTCATCAAGATTTTGGTTCATGTCTTTACCTCCTATTTTTCTATTATTTTGACGTTTATTCCACGTCCTGTGTGAGTTACCTCATCACTTCTTACATCATGACCTTTTCCATAAATTATAAATTTATGTTCTTTTAATTTTTCTTTTGCCTTTATTAACATTGTATTTACTAAACTTGGATTGCTCGAATAAAAATTCAAATCAAAATCCCATATTATAGAATTTTCTTTATTATTATAGAACTCATCTCCATCTGAGTTATTGTTCCAAAAAGTAAAAAAACTTTCAGGATATGGTTCATTTACCCCTAGCGATCCTTGTCGAAATATTGGATAGCCTAACGATTCAACTGTGCTTATTAATAAATCTTCCATATTAACCGTTTAACCTCCTTATTTCATTATAGAATATTTCTTTTTGTGCTTCAGCAACTTCTTGCTGTGTACTTTTACTCCAAAAAGCATTATACATTTTTTGATCCTTTTTCATTCTTGGAGTACCATACATTAAAAATATTGAAGCAAGTCCACCCTCACTAATACTAAATCCTGTCTTTATACTTGCTACTGTTCCAGTCCATTCAATTTCCGCTTCTTTGCGTAAACTCTTCTCTGTTTGATGTGTTTGATTATGTGGTGTTATAGCATCTTCTGCTTTTTGTGTAATTATTTTATGTGTTTTCTTTAAGGCCTTTTCTGAAATGTTTTTTACATTTCCATTTAATTTAGTAAGTCTTGATATTGCTTCTTCAAATCCATCAAACTCTATACGTGTTTTGCTACTCATCTTAAGCACCACCTTTTACACGTCTTACTTTGAATTTTAAAAATTGATGCCTTTGATTTATATCTTCTGGTTCATTAATAATATCAAATATAGCATTATCACTAGCTCTAACAATTCTGCAATTGCTAGTAATCTCTGGTCTATACCAAGTTTCTATATTTGCAGTATCTTCTATGGAATATATCCCATTTATTGTTTTTTCTGTTCCACCATAAGTTTTGAAACTTCCAAAAAATAAATTTATAGGTTTACCATTTTTATCTTTTACAGATAAAGCTTCTTCAACTGTCGGATATTGTTTTTGATTAACACCCTTTATTTTAGAGACTGATTTCGGAACCAATAATATAAGTGGAATAGGGTTTTTTATTTCTAATCTATAATCACTCATCTTTATCACCTTCACTATTCTCTTTGGTGTTTTCTTTTTCAATATCAGAACTATCTTTGCCACTTAATTGAATTGCTCTTTGTAAGAAATATGGAGAGAACGATGTCCCCCCACTTCCATAATTCCATAAATCTGATACTCCTCTTGCAATTACACCAACTGTCGAAGAAGCATTAACAACCTCTTTTTTTACTCCACCATCTAGAAGAAATTGCTTTACATCCTCAATATAGCCTTGAATTGTATCATCTTGATAGTCTCCAGTAAGTCCGAGACGATTTTTTACTTCTTCTAACATATTACTTACTCCTTTAACCTAGTTTTTCAACTAATCTTCTTGAATCAGCTAATAATTCTTTAGCTCTATCTTTATCAACATATATTTCATCATTAACTACATAATCTTGTTTAGTGTATTTATCAGTAAAAGCAATTAAAACTTTTAATCTTACACTATTAGCTTTCGATTCTTTTTTTGATTTTTCTTCTGCTTCAGCTTTTGCTTTTGCTTCTTCCTCTGCTTTGGCTTTTTCTTCTGCTTCAGCCTTTGCCTTTGCTTCCTCTTCTGCCTTGGCTTTTTCTTCTGCTTCAGCCTTTGCCTTTGCTTCCTCTTCTGCCTTTAATTTTTCTTCATCATTTACATTCTCTTGTTTTGTTGCCATTTTATATGACCTCCTTTTTAAATAATTAATCAAGGGGATTTTCATCCCCTTTCTTAAGCCTTAACAGCTTTTTTTAACAAATAAATATAGTTAGTATTTAGTGGTTTACCATCTAAAATTACTAAACCTTTTGTAATCCATTTGTTTTTATCTTCATCGAAATATCTCTTGTATCCGAAAGTCATATTTGAGTTAATACCATATGCTTCTTCAGGTACCCAGAATATTCCGAAATACTCTCCATTTGCACATAAGTCAAATGATTTGAATAAATCTTGCTCTGTTCTAAGTACAGGATATTCATTAAATTTATATTGTTTGTCGCTAACATCAAATCCCGCTTTGTCAATTGGTTGACCATTAGCATCTTTTAATGTACATAGGTTTCCTACATATGTTTGTTTTGCCATTGCAAATTCTGGATTTGCACCTTCCATACCGATAGGAATATTAGCAAATAATTTCTTTTCCCATTGTGTCCAATCCGCAATTTCCTCTTCTGTAAATTCTATAATGTTAGCTTCTGGAATTCTTTTTAATCCTGCTGCAACATCTGTTAAAATTCCTGTTGGTTGTCCATCTCCTGTTCCTCTTAATACTGCTTCATCTCTTGCTTTTAAATAAGCTTTTAATAATGCTTTCACTAATTCTTTTTCAAATACTTCAACAGATAAAATGCTTTGTAGTAATGATTGTGCTATTCTTACTTCTCCAATATGATATGAGAATATAACACTTCCTTTTACTCCTCCTGCATCTTGCTCATCGCTAACTCCATGTTCTTTATCTTTTCCATCAGTTCCACCCCATGTAAATGTTGCTTCAAATTCACTTATAGGAATTTCAACACCACCTTGAACATTTAACATACGAACTCTTGAAGAAAATTGTCCATAAGATTTTTCAATTCCTTGAATTAATTCTTGTAAAACTGTATGTGGAATTAATACTCCTAGTGCATCACTTGTTACTTCTCCTGCTGCTCTATTTTCGCTTCTATATTGAGTTAAGATTTCATTTAGTCTTTCACTTCTTTCTCCTGTTTGTGCATAATGTTTGAATGCTGTTCTATATTCCATTGAAGAAAGTACATCTTCATCATTAGAAGCTTGTCCTCTTTGGTTCATTTGAGCAGATCCAACAATATTAAATACTGCATTTGGATTAAATCCATTTGCACTTCTACCTTCATTTGCTCCATCATTATTTCTTGCACTTCTGTTGTTTTCTCCTTCGCCTTCTCCTTCTCCGTCACCATTTCCATCATTGTTGTCATCTTTTTCTAGTTCCTTTAATTGTTCTTCTGCCTCATTAATTTCATCACGCAATGCTATTAAGTTTTCTCCTAGGCTTCTAACCTCATCAATGTTTTGTGAGTTTTTCATTTTTTCTTCCTTTGCTTTTAATTCTTGTCTTTTTCTTTCAATTAATTTTTGTAAAAATTTTTTCATATCTAAAATCCTCCTAATAAATATTTTATTTTAAGCTTTTCTAGCTCCAGTTTATTTGAAGAAGTGTCCACCTCTCCACTCCTAGCAGTCTCCACCGCTATGCGTGCAGTCTCCACCGCACTTTTATCTCTAGCAGATATTGAAGTTTCCTCATAAGCTGGAAATGTTACTGCACTAACTTCAACAACTGTCGAAATCGATTTAATGTGTCTTGTAGGATAATCACTATCAAGATTTTCCCATTCTTCATCATCTATTCCAAACATGAAAGACATACCAGTTATATCTCCACGTTCAATAGCACTATATAAGTTTCTAGCTTCTGTATTATTTTCTGTATCTAATTCTACTTGAATTTCCATTCCTTCATCATCTACAGATAATTGCATTGTAGAATTCTTTGAATTTCTTCTTGACCTCGCTAATGGAACTTTAGATTGATCGTGATTTACTAAAAATCTAACATCCTCTAGATTTGTCTTTTTCAAAGCTCCTTTTTCAATTACTTCTGCAAACATTCCAGCAATATCAGTTTTACTATCGTAGACAATTGGTCTACCTACAATTATGTTTCCTCTTTTTTCATCTTTTTCTGCTCTAATTTCAAAGTCATAATTTCTTCTAATTAACTCATTCTTCATTTTTTGTACCTCCATCATTATTACTATTTTGTTTTTTATCTTGCTTTACCTTATTGTTTTCAGCATTTGATTTATTACTTGACATTGCAATTTGCCCTGCAAGTTCTTTTAATGGTCTCATTCCAAATGCACTTCTAACTTCATTTTTGTAACAACTTGCACTATCAACTAGCAAATTAAATAAATCTATCTTTTGTCCTGTATCCATAAAAATTAATTCATGTGGATATAACAATATTTTGTTTCCAAAACCTTTCTCTCTGTCTGTAAATAATGGCATTGTAAAAGATTCGCCTGTTCTTTTTAATACTGGTTCCAAACTTTTTTGATAAAAAGCCTCATATTGTTCTTTCGTGTAATCTCCTGTCAAAATAGGAAGTGATACACCAAAGTTTCTTAGTATCTTTTCATCAATAAATTTTAATGTAGTAGCATCTACCAATTGAATTTTATTTTGAAATGGTATAAACTCTCCTTTTATATCTAAAGGAAGAAATCCGCTTTCATTATTTGCTAAATGTTTCTCTATTTCTTGGATGTTCTTTTCCATTTTTCCATCATCCATTAATGTGTTATATTTAACAACTCCATTTATAGCAAATGAACTTTTTAGTGCCTTTGAAACTCCTTGTAATAATGTATGGTTTAAATCTAGTGTTTTTAATACTGCTTTATTATCAGGTTGTCCAAATTCATTTCCTCCTAAAAATTCATTAACAGAATACCTATATCTTATATGTATTACATCTGAATATCTTAAAGTAGTTTCATACCCATTCGCAAATAAAAATTTTATAAATAAATTCCCTGTTGGATCTTGTAAGAATGTAACATTTGTTGGTTGTATTGGATATAGTCCTGTATATGACTTATTTCCCTTATTATCTCTAAAGTATGTAGGAATAATAAAGGCATTATAGTTCAAAAACAATTGCCAATATACTTTTTCGAAGAAATCCGTTTGTGTCATTCTTTCATTTGGTTGTTCTAGTAATTTTTGTATATTGCTCTTGTCGACTGGAACTAGATCGTTTCCTTCTTTCACTATATGATATGGATTTGCCTTTGTTAGTTCCGTTACTAAACATGATATTGCTTGTTGTACTACATCGCTTGCATATATGTCTTGACCAAATTGTGAAAAAATGGGAGTGTACCCACTTAAAATTTTTGCATATTGCATATTTGTTTTTATATCCTTAAATTTATTAATAAAATCAATTAGTCCCATCTTTACCTACTCCTTATTTATAAGTTTATGAAAATCATTACGATAACGTCTATACATTTCATATAAAATGATTAATGTTACAGCTCCATCAATCCTTTTGCTTGCTTGTTTTTTCACTTTAACACACTGAACATTACCAATATTGTCCATCTCCATTGCAGCATTTCCTAAACACCATCTATCCATTAAGTTTTTATTATAATTAATTACTTTATCTTGTAATTCTGCTTCTACTAATTTCATTGCATTTGATAAAACTTTACCTTGCAAAATCATTTCTGTTTCAAAAGAAAATTCATCCATTCTATCAGTAAATGTTTTTGAAAATCTCTGATCATATCCTGCCTTATAAGTTTTTATATTATAATCTTTGTATAGCGAATAAAACCAATCTGCTATTTTAGATATGTCAATTTCATTTCCTTCATGAATTGTAAGTATTCCATCTCTTGCCCATTGTTCATACTTTGCACCAGCTTCCTTATCATTGCTATCTTGTAATTTGCTTTCAGGTATCCAATAATGAGAATATACATATTTAGTTTTATCATTTGGCCTCATTAACAATATTTTTGCATTTGATAGGTCAGTAGTTGCAGATAAGTCAACTGCACCCAAACAAAAAGAACCTCTAAAATCTTCTAGATTAAATGGTTCTATTTCATAACAATAATCCTCATTCTTTAGCCATGCTTGAGCATTATTTTGTTTTATATTAAAATCTTTGCAAAGAGTATGCATTCTTTTTGATTTAGATTTTTTAGACTTTTCAATTTCTCCTCTTAAAAACTTCCATTTTTTCACTACACCTAATCCGTGGATTTGATTTGTACCAACTTTTTTCATCTTGCCAAATTTCTTCCTCACTATCTTGTGTATATAGCCAAGGTAGATAGTGAATATCATCAGTTTCATCAAAGAGAACTTCACGTGCATATTTTAATTCATTATCTAAATATCCATCATTTATAAAACCTTCCGTTGTTAAGTTTATGAAGAATGGTTCATCTTTTGTTGACATTGATTTGTTTCCAGCTTCTGCAATTTCATCATCTGGTGCATCATGGCTTTCATCCATATACATTTTATCAATATTTCTACCATCTTTGTTTTGAGTTTTACCTGACATTTTGAATATTGTTATATTTTTTTGTGTATTGCAGATTTCTGACATATTTTTATGTGTAACTTTAGAGTGAGGATCTATTCTTTTCCTCATATTGTTTATTTCATTCCAAAGCAAACTAGCTTGTTTGTCATCATTAGAGGCACAAACTATGTCCATTCCGCCCTCTCCAATTCTTAAATCGGTATGAGCATCTGCTGCCATTAATGTTGTTTTTCCATTCTTTCTTGCAATTAATAAAAGTATAATCTGAAATCGTCTTACCCATCGTTTTAATTCATTGTCAAATATCTTAAAAGAATATATTACTTCTATAAAAGCCTTTTCCCATAATAGCAATTGCATAGGCATATTATAAAAAGGTTTTTTACTTTGTAAGCATAAATTTTCCATAAAATCAATTCTTAAGTAAGCTTCTTCTGTATCATATTTATATTTTGGATCTTTTAAATCCTTAATTAGCTTTTGCAATTCTGTTTTTAATTCTATTCCTGCTATTATATTCCCACTTTTAATTTCCTCATAGTATTGTTCTAAAAAAGTCTTACTCATATTGCTTTTTTCTTTCTGCTAACCATTTCTCAACTGCATCCTCTTCAACTTCGTGTCCATTAATCATTGAATATAACATTCTTATTGCATTCATATAGCTTTGTGAATGTTCTTTGTATAATTTAGCTGCAGTCGTTGCTCTTTGTTTTGTTGGATCTTTAGGATGAACTTGAATAAATGGAAATTTCTTTGCTTCATCCATTCGTTCTTCTAAAAAAGATATGTTATCTAAAAGTGGATTTATTAATTTTTTCTTGTTTTCATCAATATCTTTAAATATGTTATCTAATTCTTCTCTTCTAGTCACTATAAACTCCCTTCTTCCCATATATATTTCTATTTTTTCAAAAAAAATGAAATTTTTGCCTCGAGTGAAAAAGATGTACCCCTTACAGTCCCCAAGCACTCCTTTCGCTTTCTTGAAGGCGGGGGGTTATGGTTGATAACTTTCAAACCATTCTTCTATATATTGATTCCAATTTTCATTTTTTGATCTACTTAAGCAGACTTCCTTATCACAATCAATTAGTATGAGTTCAGCTCCTAATTTATCTGCTAGTCGTTGTCTTTCCATCTTCAATGGATAAGTACCTACTACAAAAGCATTCTGCCAATTGCCTAGTCTCATCTTAATTTGTTCTATTAAGTTATTTCTAATTTCAAAAACATTTTGTTGCAACTTGTTTGGTTTGTTGTATTTATCACAGAAGCTAATACATTCCCAAATCTTATCTATATCTACAATTAAATCATCGTTTGTTGCTATATTATTAACCCATGTTGACTTTCCGACTGCAAGGAGATCCATATACTATATATACTTTTTTAGGTAGTTCATATCCGAATCTATGATGTACTTTATTATGGCATTTAAAATGTATCAGCATAATCATATCTGGATTAAGACTAATGTTATAATCATTAACATTAGCATTGGTCAATGGTATTTTATGGTGTCCAATACAATCATAGGCTTTTACTATTTCTTCTCCACAATGTTCACAAATCAACTTACCTTCATCATTTACTCTTTCTAATCTTAAATCTTTTAATAAATTTTGCCACTCTTTTGATTTATATAAATCATGAGCATTTTCAAACATAATAATCTATTCCTTTACCATAATTCATTATCTATTTGTTTTTCTTTAAGTTCTAATGTTTTCTTACTAAATCCAAGTTTTATCATATTCTCTCTGCTCTTTCGTTTAGCTTCTTGAACTCTAGTAAGTCCATCTTCTATTCTTTGTATTGTATCTATTGTTGGTCCTGCTTCTGTTATTGTTTCAATTGCTCCACCACTATTTTTCTTTTTTATGTGGCCTATTGTCATATCTTTTTCTGTGCCTTCTAACTTCTTGATTCTTTTCATCATTCTGTTTTCTCTTATTGTAAGTATTTTGTATTCGTGTATATATTCTTTCATTTGCAATTCATCATTATCGCTAATCTTGTAATTTTTATATAATTTCAATTCCTCTTCTGTTAGAATATCTTCATATATTTGTTCATACTCTCCAGTAACTACTGCATTACTATTATTAGAATTTGCACCTTTTCCACCTTTGTTGTTTTTTGCATTTTGATTTCCTTTATATAGTTCTCTTTTATCTCTGGTCAATTTGTATTTATTTATGATTTTCTTTAAATCAGATAAGGTAATGTTGTATTTTTTAAAAATATCTTTATACTTCATTCCATCCAAATAATCTGCTTTTATATTTTCAATTTTTTTCTGGATCAATACAACTCACCCACCTCCATCATTATTTTAATTTATCTAGCAATTGTATTTTTATTTGTTCAGATATTTTTTTCATCATTATAGGTGGAACACTCATCCCACATATATATTGAACATTTTGTGTTAAAAACTTGAAATCTTGCGGAAATGTTTGTATCAGTTTAAGATCTCTATCACTTATTGAACCTGGTACATCAAATCTTAAAAACAAACCTCCAGCAGCTAATGTATTTGGTATCCTATCATCTTTAACATATTGTGTGTTAAAGCTACTAATTTTACCATTTTCAGTTCTTTCAACAGTATCACATACACTATTATCTTTTTTGCTTCTTCTTAGCCATCTTTGATATAACATAGTATCTTTATTTATTGGTTTATATTCTGTGTCTTTTATTTCTCCATAAGTTATAAGTTTTTCATTAAATTCTAATTTTAATTTTGGAAAGTTTAAATCTGCTCTTGTTGAAATAAAGAAAACTCTTTCCCTCTTCTGTGGAACTCCCATTCTAGCTGAATTTAATAAAAATATTTGTGTTCTATATCCTGCCTCTTCTAACTTTTTTATAATCAAATTAACATATCCTTTGGCATTTCCCATTAATATCCCTTTTACATTTTCTGCTACTATAATCTTTGGTCTTAATTTGTTTGCCAATTTTATAAATTCAAAAAACAAATCATCTAATACTTGACAAGCTTGACCTTCTCTGAATCTTTTACTTTTTCCCCAGTTTTTTTCTCTTTCACCAGCAAGTGAGAATGTGCTGCAAGGTGGACTTCCATCTAATATGTCTAAATTATATAGTTCTTGAGGATAATCATCTAAATCATTCATTTGTTGTATTGGTATGCAATAATTGTATTTAGGTTTATGATTTGCTACATATACTTCATTGATTTTTTTATCAATTTCGCAATTCCCAACAACATTATATCCCGCTAATTTGTATCCCATAGTAGATCCACCACCACAGGAAAAACAAGAAAATACATTATAATTGTTTTTAGGAATTTTAGTTAAATCTGCTAAATTCCATTCATATTCTGCCATAACAATACTCCTTATTTCTTAATATCAAACATAAATCCACATTTAGGGCATTGACATTGAAATTTTCCATCTTCAAATTCTGTTACATCAATCTCTTCATTATCATTGATTATTTCTTCTGATTCTTTAAAGAGTTTTTCTATTTCTTTCTCATCAAAACCAGTAGATAATAAATCAATATCCGCTTCTTTTAGTTCTTCAAGTATCTTCTCAAGTTTATCATTATCCCAAATTCCATCAATTTTGTTTAATGCAAGATTTAATGCCTTTTCTTGTGTTTTGTTTAAATTTACGATATTACAATCTACTTCTTCATATCCTAGATCTTGTAACACAATCAATCCTTGATGTCCTCCAATAACTGTCATATCGTAATTTACTACAATTGGCATTACATATCCAAATTCAAGAATACTTCTTTTTAATTTTTGATATTCTAGATCCTCTGGTGTTAATTTTTTTCTTGGATTGTATTCTGCTATTTTTAGCTTTTGTATTTTTACTTTTTGGATATTCATAATCATACTCCTTAAAACATTTTGATTCATATATGCAATTTTTACATTCTTTTCTCATACACATATCATATTTCATAGGCATATTCCTTTTTATTATGGTTGCGGTCAGAGGATTCGAACCTCGTCTTTGGGTTATGAACCCAATGTGCTGCCTTTGCACCATCACCGCATATGAAAAAGCTACCTGTTGGGGAAAGGTAGCTAATCGAAAGGGTAATTTAAATGAAATATGAAAATATTTAATATTTTAGCAATTATAATTATAACAGATTGTTTTTTTCAAAAATACGGAATTTTTTTATAAATTTTATATAATTTTTTTATAATTTTTTACTTTTATTGTATTCTCGTTGCATTTTAAAAATTGATTTTTCTATTGTTTTCGTTATTGCACCATAAGTTTTGTTCTTTTTTACTGCAATTTCCTCTATTGATTCCATATCATAAAATCTTGATTTTATAACGTCTTGATTATACTTTTTTAATGTCTTTACAAGATCTTCTACTACTTTTATTTTTAATTCTAGATTTTTTATATATCTTTTTTTATCTGATATTTTATCTTCTCTGTCTATTACTTGATTTTCTATACTAGATTCAACATATCCTTTTGCTTTAGGCATCCCATCTAAATTAGCACTTTTAATATCAATAATTTCATTCTCCAGTTCTTGTATTTCCGCTTCTGTTATGCTAATTCTAGCCTTATATGTATTATAATTTTCTAACACTTCTTGAACATTCATCTTTTGCACCTCCTATACTTTATAAATCAAGAAAATCAATGCTATACTAACAATTATTTCTATTATATTGATTATACTTCTTGAAATACTATCATTATTTTCTTGATTCATCTCCTTTGTTATTTTAGATAATGACAATATTACTAGAAAGAATATAAATACTATTTTTAATGTTGTCAAAAGCATGATATACACCTTCTTTCCTCTTCTCACTTTTCTATCGTGTTCGTTTTCGACTTTTTATTAACAAATAGTTTTTTAATGGCTTTATTCTTACAAAATACTATTTCTATCGTTTTTTTATTTTTCATTGTTTATCTTCTGATAAATTATCAACTATGCTATAGTATCTAAAATATGTATATGGCTCTTTATTGTTTTTTACAATTTCGTATATTTCATTTCTTTGAATCCCTTGACTTTGCAATAATTTAATAAATCTTTTTTTAGTTATCTTTTTATTAGCAATTTGTTTTGATAAATTCCATACTGCATTTATAACAGGTTGTACAGCTTCACCTATTGTTTTGAATGCTGCAGCTAAAGAATCTATAACTGGTTTTATTGTTTCATTATATATTTTTGCAAATTGATTTTCCGCTTCTTGATATTCCTCTTCTAATATTCCTATTGTTTTATTATCTCCATCACACACTATTTCAGTAATATAGTTTGTTTTTATTAAAAACTCTGCCTTTTCAATTGTAAAATCTTCATATTTACATTTTTTCAATTTCATTATTATTTCTCCTTGATTCTTTTGAAATTATATTTTGGCAATTTCTCCTTATCCATTCATCACAATAGCAACTAGCTCCTTCTGTTCTTTTACAAAATGGATATCTACCACAATTTCCACATCGTTTACTATTTTCCATCTTTTTGTACCTCTTCCTTTGTTTTATCTAATACTCTGCTTGTTTCTACTACTTCTAATTTATTATTGATCTCTAGTAATAATTTAACTATTGCTTTTATTTCGTTAAATTCCAATATTTCTTCTTTTTTATTAATAAAATCATTTAATATTTTTTCATCTTCCTTACTCATTTTACATCACCTCTAAATTCACATTTATTTCTACTTTTATTTTATTTTCCATTGTAAATATTTCAATATTTTTTAATTCTCCTAAATGTTTCTTTATGTAAGGAGTTAATTCTTTTTCTGTTAGTTCAATTCTCTCATAACACCAATACATAAAATTATTGTAATGCCTATAAGCAACATATTTCTTTGGCATAATTATTTTCTCCTTTCCATTTTTAATATTTAGTACCTCACTAAAATTTTAATTTTTTAATTTCTTTTTTATGTTCTTTTAAATATTCTCTTCTTTCTTTTCTATTCATCATACTAATTTTTTCTTTGTCAATTATGCCTTCATTTAGTATCTTTCTTTGTTCCTCTGTCATTTTCGGTGTTTCTTTTTCAAACATTTTTATCCTCCAAACATCATTGTATTTTTTCTTGATTGTCCGCTTCTACTGATTTCTTCTCCTATATCAATTCCTATTGCAAATTGTTTGTTTATCGCTTTTGTTATTTCTTTTTGCATATCTTCAATAGGTGTTATAGGTGCTATTGCTGGTGGTGCTGCAACTGCCATTGCTTCTTTTACCTTTGATGGATTTGGATTATCCCAATTTTTTATTTCTATAATTTCAAGTATTTTTAATATGTAATATCTTTTTTTAGGTATTGCTCCCCATTCTTTTTTACCTGTTCCGATGTCTACTATGCATCTACACTTAACAGATGGAGAGTTATAATTATAACCATTTCTAAATACTATGAAAAACTCTGCTGCTATGTACTCGTTTCTAAAATTCGTAGGTCTTGGCATATATCTTTTAAACCTACTATCATAATATGGTTTTATTTCTCTGTATTCTTCTTTCTTTTCTCCTAAAACTATCATTTTAAACCATTCCTTTTTTATTGGTAATACTAGCATTTTCTACCTTCCTTTCAAAAGTTTGTTTTATTTCATCATTATCCCATAATAAATTTTCTCCAATAGGTATTTTCATATCTACTGTAACTACTCTAATATAATCTGTCATTTCATCTATTATTTTGTTTGATTTATTTAATTCATTTTTTAAACTTACATTTTCTCTAATATATTCAAGTATTCCTTTGTTTTTTGCCATTTCAATAAAATTTAATATTTGTCTTACTGCAATTTTTAATATATTTACTCTACCACCTTTAATAATGTAATTGTCTAATACGCATCTTTCTAATATTAATGCTGCTGATTCTATGTCATTTCCTCTTAAAATATTGCTTCTTGCTTGTTGTAGATCATCTGCTATGTCATAATAGCATCCTTTGCATCCCCTCTTTTCAACTTGACAATGTTGCCATTCTTTTTCTGTGCATTTTTCTTTTCTTAACATTTACTTTTCCTCCATATATTCTAAAAATTCTAATAACTCTTTATCATTTTCAAAATATGCTAATTTAGTCACTATATCTATCTTTCCTTTTAATGTATAGTTGTCCCATTTGTAGTTTTCTATTATTAACTCCTTTAGTTTTTCTGTTGCTATTGTTACATGTCTAATTTGAACATCTTCTTCTATTATGATAAGTTCGTCTTTTCTTACAATGCAATATTCACACCCTTGTATTGATGCATCTAACTTTACTTTGCAGCTTTTTTCATATTCCTTAATTATTCTTCCAGTTACTCCATCACGTTCTGTATGTGTTATCTTAACTCTTTTTCCAACATTGTTCATATTACTTCCCTCTTCCCTTTAAGAATTTTTTCCAAAATTCAATCATAGTTTCAGTAAATTCTCTCATTCCATCTGCAATAGGTTCTGTAATATCAGTTAGCAATTCTATAATACGTGCTAAAATACATAGACCTATATATATAGGTGTCATCGCAATAACAAAAATTATAAATAAAAATCTTTTCATTTTTTCTCTCCCAATTTATCTTTGTATTCTTTTTCCATAGCTTTAAATTTCTGTCTTGTATTATCCCATGTTCTATTTTTCCATAACCATTTGATGCAGAATATGTAATATTTCAGTCTTTGCATTTCTTAATCCTCCTTATCAAATTTTTCAAGTATATCTAATAACTTTTCAAGTTCTGGATTTCTCCAAGCATAACTTACATATACATGTGCTTTCTCGTGATAGTGATGTCCGTTTTCTTCTAAATGTTGTTCTGCACTTTTCTTTGTTAAAAAGGCATTTTTTAATTCTCGTTCATGATGCCCATAACTTATATTAAATTCAGATTCTTTATAAATCTCTATAATTTCATCTATACCATAATCTTCTATGACTTCTTTCCTTAAATCATCTGAATCTGTTTCAAATGCTTCTGGGTAATCTATTATGTATTGTTTTATTTCTTCTAATGTATCTAATACATTTCCATCATTATCATATATTTTTACTTCATCAAATCCTTGTGAATCATCATTATCCCATCTCACATTTATATCTAATATTTGATATATTACAGGCTTATTAGTGCCTCTTCTATCTTGTGTTTTTAATTGATTTGCTAATTGTTTTAAAAATCTTATTTCTTCTATTGTAAGAATTTCTTCCATCTTTTATTTTTCCTCCTCTTCTATTAACTCATCTGCCCAATATAATTTATACATTGGATTTATTACTTTTTTATTACAATAATCACTTACTGTTTGCCTACTTATAAATAATTTATCTGCAGCATCTCTTGTTCCTTTAAATATCCTTGATATGATACCTTCATCATTAAGCATAACAATTCCTTTTCTTCGAGATTGCCATCCTGTTCTTCTTCCCGCTTCTGTCCTTGTTAAAATTTCTAAATTTGATAATTCATTGTCTGCTATCACTCCATTTTTATGATATACAACTTCATTATCTTTCAGCTTACTAACAAATGCTTCAACTACTAACTTTGCTACATTATAATCTTTACCTTTTCCATTAATAGTTAATTTAACTATTTGTATAGATCCTTTTCTGAATGTTTTTAAATGTCTATAATTATATTTATAGAATTTTCTAACTCTACCATAGTTGCTTATTTCGTATTTTGAATTTAATATACTTTTCCAAATTTCATTTGGATATACTAAATCTTTATCTTTAATCATTTTTACTTACCTTTAATATTTTCCTGTATCGTTTCCAAAATCATTTTCTGTTTTATTAATCCATTCTTTCATAGCTTTAACAATATCTTGTCTATTAGCATTTGATACATACATCATTTCATTGTCTTTCCCTTTCCCAAAGTTAAATGTTAATACTACAAATCCATACCCTTCTGGTAATTCCTCATCAACTTTTTTCGCTATCTTTTGCATTTTATTTTTAACTACTTCATTTTTTAACATTTCATATCTCCTTCATTTTATAGTTTTATAAGCTGCATAGTAATATAGTGTTGCTCCCTTTCCTTTATCACAAGGCATATAACAATATTCACCATATTCATCAATCATAAATTCTTCTGTTCTTTGAATTCTAAAGTACCCTTCTTGAACTTCTGTAATGAGTTCTATCTTTTCCATTAGTTCATTCTCTAATTCTTTTTGTAAATTTTCTTTCTTAAAATTACAATCTTTAGCTTTCAAAAAACCTACTTTATCGTGATATGTATCCCCTATCCAATAGGATTGACTTATGTTCATCATATTTATTTACCTCTAATATTCTTCAATTTTTATGTAGATTCTTGGTGTATTATCATATTTCTTTTCAATCTCTAATTTAGTAACTTGTGTATCATCTTTAAATGCAAAATTATTCATAGCATCTAACACAATCTTTATAATATTATCTGCATCTGTTTTTTTTGTTGGACTTATATTACCTGCAAGCATTTCTGCTGCTTTTTTCTTACTTGTACTTTTGGGGATTCCAAAATAAGCTATAATTGTTACTTTTACTCTTGATTCTATTGGCACAAAATATGGATATTCTCTTATAAACCATTGTCTTAAAGAATATTCATACAACTTTGTATTTGTAGGTGTGTATGCTCTTCCTGTTCTAGTGTTCATCCTTGGTCTTGCCTTTCCTACTAGTTCTCCTATCATTTCAAACTCATACATTATTTTTTATTCCTCCTAATGTTGTAATTTCTTTTATGACTTCATCTGCTGTTAGACATCCTCTTACCTCTCCTTTAATAAATGATGCCATCATTTCTAATAATCCTTTTTTTCCACCATAAGAAAATGCATGACTTATTATAGATATTTCATAATCTTTATAGTCTATATCTATCCCATCATTTTCACTAAAAATGGATTTGTTTGTATAGTCTATATTATTTTCTTTTAGTAATTGCCTTAATTTTTCTAATTCTTCCATTTTCCCTCCTATTTTTCTGGCATATAATATACCTTCGGTAAATCGTAAAATCTTTGTTGGCCTGTTCCTCTATTGAATGTTGTCAGAACTTTTTTATATTCCTTTATTATCATTTGTAATACTTCTTTTGCTCGTTCTTTTGTTTCATATGTTCCTAATGTTCCTATTGGATTTTTGATATAAAATAGCTTTCTTTCAAATTCTGTATTTTCCCATAATTCTTCTATCCAAAGGTTCATATTTTCAGTAGTTTTCATCTTATCTTGACTAACTATTAACATTTAAATCCTCCTCTTCTATTTGATTTTGCTGTTTAGTTTCTTTCATTTTACTTACCTTTAAGTCTTCTAACACTCTTGTTTTATATATTCTCGTATCCCAATTTTCTCTTAATCGCCTTATATTTTTTAATAAATTTATTAAGTCTCCTGTAATTAGCTTGTTGTTGTATTTATCTGAAAAACCTTTAATCGTTGAAATAAACTCTAACTTGTCCTTAATATCTCTGCGTTGTTTTCTCGTTTTTTTCAATCTGCCCGCAACTTTTGTTAATTCAAAAGCATTCAAGTTACTTAATTCAATTTCATGTAATAAATCATCTTGTTCTAACTCTTTTGTCCTTAACTGATTTTTAAGATCCGAATTTACCCTTTCTATATTTGTGAAAAAATAGTTCATTTCTTCAACAAATTTCTCTATTTCTTCTATATTATCAATTTGCATTTTCCACCTCTTCAAATTCTTTTAATGCTGGTTTTAAACACTTATTGCATAATGCTAACTTTAGTTCTCCTCTTTTTGTAACAGTATGTGGTATCGTTGCAACTCCACCAGTCATTTCTTGTTTTTTCTCTAGAATTTTTATTTCCTCTCCACAGTAATCACATTTGTAGTATTCGTATAATTTTTCTTTTTTGTAATTTACTAGGTGGCTTGCATCTGGTTTTGGTCTCATTTTTTCATATACTGGTACATTTCCTCTACCTGATAATCCTGCAAATTTTCCCATTGTTTATTACCTCCATTTTTCCTTTTCCATTTCTTCGTGCAAGCACACTATAAAGTAGTTGATAACCTCTTCTAATCTGTAATTTTGTTTTCCCATAATGTATTTTTTGGTTTTATAATATTTCAGAGCAAACTGGTCTCTTTTTAAATCTTTTAGATAAATTCTATGTGGACTTAAATATATTTCCTTTAATGCCCAAAACATTATTTTTTCATCTAGTACCCTCTCCTCTGGCATAAGCTTGTATATTTCACTGGTACTGCAATACATTTCTAGCCTTTTCAATAGTGTTATTAGCGGTTCCTTGTCCTTTTGTTTTAGTCCGATTTCTTTTCCGCTTCCCTCTTCATAAATATAATTAAATAATAAGTTTAGTTTAGTTATAATGTATTCGTCTGCTTGTCCTTTTGCTTGTGCGTTCGGTTGTGCGTTCGGTTGTTCACTCGCTTGTTCAAAATACAATTTTGTTATACTATATGTAGAAGCTTCATTTTGATTTACACCGCTTCTTATATGAAATATATTCATTATTGAGCAGTTCATTTCTTGCCCTTTGTAATGAAGATATGTTTAATCCTTTAACTTTGCTCATTAGAATAGTATTGGTTACTTTAAACTCACAAAGCCAGTCAGTCTTGCGAGCTATCTCTAGTAATACTAAATATATTGAAATAGCATTTGCAGAGATAGGCTTGTAGTCTAATGTAGAATAAAATTCAGAGAGCTGTTTTTCTAAATCAATTTTATTTTTCCTATTCACATACTTTTACACTCCTTCCTTTGTAATTCTTGACAATAAAACATATATTTGATAAAATAAATATATGGGTATTTCTTAAATACTCTAAAGAGTAGAGTTTATGTGTCTTGGTCGATATAAAAATTCTTCTCTTTTTTATTTTGTATAATTCCTCCTGTCAATTGTTCCAATGTCTCCATAATTATTCCTGCAATCACTCCTAATATATTGGATTGACTAGCCTGTATATTGTTTTCTGCAACATACTTTATGTTTTGTAAATTTTCTATATGATTTATTCTTTCTTGCAATAATTGATCTTCTAATTCTTTTACACGATTTTCTAAATAAACTAACCTTACACCTTGTCTTGCTATCATTTCGCCGTATGTACTATCCTTTGTACAGTTTTCTGAATGTTTAGCCATTATAGTTTCCTCCTAATTTTTTCAATTTATATTTCATTATTGCTAAGGTAACAATGTGCCAGTAATAGCATTTATCTAATTTGTTTGGCATTTTGCTTCCTCCTCTTCTTTTGAAACAACTAATTTTTTCACATCTTCTAGCAAGTAATTCAAATCTTGTTCAGCAGTCGATTCCATTAGATTTATTTTTTCTTTTACAATATATGCAAGCCTTTTTTCCTCTTCTCCATCTTCTTCTAAAAATGTATATACTCTTACATCTAATTCCATCGAATTATATTGCTTTATTGATTTTGTAATTTCTGCTTTTGTCCAATATCTATCAATTTTGCTTAATAGAGCATATAAACTTGTTATTTTTTCTAAAATACTATCTTTTAATTCCATTTCTGTTTTCCTCCATTTTTCTTTTTAATTTTTTTATTTTCTTCGCTTTCTTCATAAATTGTTTCTATAATAAGAATAATAACTAAAGCAAATATTGGTAATAAATACTCTCCGCCAACTGCATCATAACCTCTTGTTGCTGTAGCATATTTTATCGCTATTGGTGTTACTATAATTGTTGCTATGATTACTAATATTTCGATTACTCTAACTATAAATTTCTTTTTATCTGATATTTTCAACTTTCTTCACTCCTTCCAATTCTTTGATATTATCTAGATCTGTTAGGTCTTGTCCTTCATATCTTGATAAAAATTCTAATAATGAAGATCTCCTAATTTTGAAACTTCCCAATTTTAATGCTGGTAATAATCCTTTATTTATTAAGTCATATATGTAATTAGGGTTAGTTTTTAATAGCTTAGCTGTTTCAGCTACAGTATACAAAATATCTTCCATCAAAATTTCCTCCTTGTTTTGTGTGTAGTTCGGCATTTTTTAATTCTTTCATACTTTTCTCCTCTTTGTTAAGTTTTTCCTAACTTTTAACTTAAAAAAATTTCTTTTAATTCTTCTGGTGTCAAATTTAATTCTTTGTCAATTTTTCTAATGTCCTCTTGAGAAAATTTAATC
>CAOKQZ010000022.1 GCA_948471055.1 uncultured Clostridium sp.
AAAGAAAACCAAGGCAAAATGCAAGAAGACATTGCCGAATTAAAAGAAAACCAAGGCAAAATGCAAGAAGACATTGCCGAGTTAAAAGAAAATCAAGGCAAAATGCAAGAAGATATTGCCGAATTAAAAGAAAACCAAGGCAAAATGCAAGAAGACATTGCCGAATTAAAAGAAAACCAAGATAAAATGGAACAAGTTATGATAGAGCAACAAGAAAAACAAAAAGAAATGTTCCAAACACAACTTATTATGATTGAAGATATTAGAGAACTAAAAGAAAATCAAACTACAATGATGAAAGATATCAGTATGTTAAAGATAAATCAAAAGAAAATGATGAGGAGTATTAACACATTAAAAGGAAATCAAAAAGAAATAAAAAGAGATATTCGTTTGTTACAAAAAGGGCAAGAAAAACTAAATGACAGGATTGATGCGGTATTAATGGATGTTGATGTAATTGATGAAAAAACGAAAAAAATGCAGGCAGTGATTTAAGTTCGATAGAAGAAAAGTAAGGGACTTACTTTTCGTTATTTCAAAAGTTTACTACTCGTAAATTTATTTAAAAATCAAAAACAAATTAAAAAATCATTCATGAAAAATCAATAAATTATTCCAAAAAACTATACAAAAAATAATAATAAATGATATAATCCATATAAAGTGAAGAATTAGAAAGAAGAGGATATTGATATGGGTAATATTGTATTATTAGATGAACTAACCATTAACAAAATTGCAGCAGGAGAAGTAATTGAAAGACCAGCCTCTGTCGTAAAAGAAATGGTAGAAAATTCAATTGATGCAGGAGCAACCAATATTAACATAGAAATTCGTAATGGAGGAATTTCGTATATTCGCATTTCCGATAATGGAAAAGGAATTGCAAAAGATGATATGGAGATTGCTTTTGAAAGACATGCGACTAGTAAAATTAGAAGTGCCAGTGACTTAAACCTTGTAAAAACAATGGGATTTCGTGGTGAGGCATTAGCAAGTATTGCAGCAATTGCCAATGTGGAAATGATTTCCAAAACAGCTACTGGAGAAACCGGAAATCGAATTGTCGTAGAAGCAGGAAAAGTGCTATCAGAAGAAGAAACCGGTTGCCCACAAGGAACGACCATTACGGTACAAAATCTGTTTTTTAATACCCCTGTTCGTTATAAATTCTTAAAAAAAGACTATACCGAATCGGGCTATATTGAAGATACCATTACAAGACTTGCTTTGGTCAATCCAGAAATTGCTTTCAAATTAATTAATTCTGGAAAAACGATTTTGCAAACCTCTGGAAATGGAAATTTGCAAGATGTGATTTATGCGATTTATGGTGGAGATATTGCAAGTAGTGTTGTTTCGGTGGATTATTCGTATGAAGATATTCATATTACAGGGGTTGTTGGAAAACCAGAAATTGCAAGGTCAAACCGAAGTAATCAGACTTTTTTTGTCAATAAAAGGTTTGTAAAAGATAAGACGTTATCTGGTGCTACAGAAAATAGTTTTAAAGGATTATTACCAATTGGAAAATATGGTTTCTTAATTTTAAATTTGGAGATAGATCCAGCAAAAGTGGACGTGAATGTACATCCAGCAAAACTAGAGGTTCGTTTTGAGGAAGAAAACAAAGTATTTAAAGCGGTATATCATGCCATTAAAGATACATTATTAAAAGCAGAATTAATTGCGAACACAGAAAAAACACCAGAAATTACTCGTTATGAAGATAATGTATCTCCAAATCATAATACCAAATCTTCGATTACGGATTTGTTCCGAAAAATCAAAAAAGAGGACAAGGTAGAAGAAGTGCATAATGAGGTAAATGTGATTGAAGACATTTTCCAAAAAAGAGAAATAAAAGAGCAAGAAAAGCAAAACAGCGAAGAAAAGAAGATGGATGTATTTAAAGAATTAATGGCAATGCAAAAAAGGCTAAAAGAAGAAGCCCAAAATGATGCAAGTCTAAAAACCAATATTGATAAGCTAATTACCGATACTCAAAAAATGGGGCTAGTAGAAGATAAAGAAGGGAATGTCATATTGCCAAAAGACAATTCCCAAACGCAAAGTTTGGAAAATGAGCAAAACCAAGAAGACGGAAAAAAAGCCCAAAGCCAGAATGAAAATGGAGCCATAGGGCAAAGCGAAACTAAAAGACTAGAAGAAATAAATACAGGAATATTAAGCGAAACATTGGATATGCCTAGTGTAGACACTGTAATTGGAAATATCAAATATGATAACAAATTGGTAATAAAACCAGAAACGAGTTTAAAACAAAAAAATGAACCAACAGACTTAATGGCAAAAAAAGAAGAACCACAAAATCTAGTATTAAGAGAAGACAGTGAGGAATATAAAGCATTTTCATTTAAATATGACGACGAGCAACCAAATAACGAGACAAGTAAAAACGATATAGATTTTAATAACGAAGCAGGTAAAGGCAATACAAACTTTAATGATGAAATAGATAAAAAGGAAGCTAATTTGCAAAATGATATAGATAAAAAAGAACAAACCAATCCGTTTTCTAGTAGTGAAATACAAGAAATGATTGAAAAATTAGAAAAAATGGACGATGTTCAAAATAATCCAGAATTTGAAAATATGTATGAAAAAATATTTGGTAAATTACCAGCTTCTACCATTGAAGAACAAAACAAGGAAAAAGAAAAAATAAGTGCATATGAGTTAATAAAAGAAGATAACAAAATATCCATGTTTGACGAAACAGAAGAATTAAAAAAGCCAACCTATAAATTTGTAGGAATTGCATTTCGTACCTATATTATTATTGAAATTGAAAAAGAATTATACATTATTGACCAACACGCAGCGCATGAAAGAGTAATGTACGAAAAGGTAAAGAAAAATTATTATTCAGACGGTATCAAAGAATCGCAAATGTTATTATTACCAGATGTGATTACCTTAACACATAAAGAAATGGATATTTTACGAGATAATGCCGAAATGTTTGGAAATGCAGGTTTTGCCTTTGAGGAATTTGGAGAAAACACAATAAAACTAATGGGAGTTCCGAATATTTGTATCGATTTAGATACCAAAGAACTTTTCATGGAAACTTTAGATGAAATCAATACAGTGGCAAGAACTGCAAAACAAGAAATAGAAGAAAAATTTATTGCAACCGTTGCTTGTAAAGCAGCAGTAAAAGCACATATGGATTTAACCGAGGAAGAAGTAGATAGCTTAATGAGTGAACTCTTAGAACTTCCTAACCCATTTACCTGCCCACACGGAAGACCAACGGCAATTCGCATGGATAAAGACGATATTGAGAAAAAATTTGCAAGAAGAAAATAAGAAAGTAAGTTTTGAAAAACGATATTCTACAAAGACAAACGAAAAATCCACAAAAGAAGGGAAGAAAGCATATGTTTATTATTGCAGTCATATCAATTGCTATTTACATTATCGCTATTTTAATGGTATCTACCAATATTTATGAATTTAAAAAAGAACAAAAATTAAATTTCATCATAATAGGAGTATTTGCGATTTTAATCATTACATGGATTATTGTAGCACTTAGCTCAAACGGCATACAAGTACAAC
Source organism: uncultured Clostridium sp. (assembly GCA_948471055.1). Classification (GTDB taxonomy): domain Bacteria; phylum Bacillota; class Clostridia; order TANB77; family CAG-508; genus RGIG8482. The sequence goes on from CAOKQZ010000022.1 coordinate 3,592, forward strand.
AAGAAGGTTTTCTAAAAACGGCCAAAATGGTATCAGTACTACTTTTTGCACCAATTAATACGATTTTTGTGCTACCATATTTGGGAAATGTATTAAACAAATACAAACAAGAAAAAATAAAAGAAGACCAAGTAAGAAAAAGATTATTAATTTTAGGAATTGCGCTAATTATTGTAATCATTATAGAAGCAAATTATATAAAAACATTTGAAATAGGATTACTAGGAAATGTAATAAAATAAAAAGAGGAAAAGGAAAGTGCAAATGAAAGAAAAAAAGCCTAAGGTAATTGTTATATGTGGACCAACGGCTTCTCGGGAAAACTGCCTTATCGATTGAAATTGCAAAACGTGTTCATGGGGAGATTGTTTCAGCAGACTCGATGCAGATTTATAAGGAAATGGATATTGGTAGTGCAAAACCGACGAAGGAAGAAATGGAAGGAATACCACATTATTTATTGGATTTTGTGTCACCAAAAGAGCGATATAGTGTAGCCGATTATAAAAAAGAAGCCACAAAAGCGATAGAAGAAATCTTGAAAAAAGGCAAAACGCCTATTGTTGTGGGTGGGACAGGTTTATACATTGATGCCCTTATTTACAATATCGATTACCCAGAAATTGAATTTGATGAAACGTATCGAAAACAGCTAGAAAGAAGAGTAGAACAAGAAGGATTACCATCTCTTTATGAAGAAGCGAACCAAATTGATGAACAAGCCATGAAACGAATTAGTCCAAATGACCAAAAACGAATATTACGTGTTTTAGAAGTATATCATCAAACAGGAAAAACGAAAACCGAGCAAGAGTTAATGTCAAGACAAAAAGAAGTGCCATATGATTATCAAGTTTATGCACTTACCATGCCAAGAGAACAATTATATGACCGTATTAATAAAAGAGTGGATATTATGCTTGAACAAGGACTTGTAGAAGAAGTAAAAAAAATCCTTGAAACATATCCAGAAATTCCAACTGCTATGCAAGCCTTAGGATATAAAGAAATAAAAGAGTATTTAGAAGGAAATGTAGAAAAAGAAGAAGCCATAGAAACCATAAAACAAGAAACCAGAAGATATGCCAAAAGGCAATTAACTTGGTTTCGAAAAAATAAACAAACAAAATGGTTAGACGCAAACCAAAACAAAGAAAATATTAAAATCATATTGGAGGGTATGAATTGAGAAAAATAGGGAAAGATAATAAAGTACCTGAAAGCAAACCAAGACAAAAAAACAAGAAAAAAGTAGCAGTTGCTTATGGTATTGGAATTCTTATTTTAATCTATTTTGTATATGCGATTATACAATTAATTATGAAGCCAACCGATGTTATTGCCATTGCGAATGGCAATTTATCAGAAGAAGAAAGTGCGGTTCGGCTATGTCATCCGAGAAGAGACGGTCATACAGGGAGACAACTATAAAAATGGAATGGTTCAAATTAAGGCAGAGGGAGAAAGAGTAGCAAAAGATGACCCCGTTTTTCGATATTATAGCAATAATGAAGAAACCTTAGTAAAAAAAATACAAGAACTGGATATTAAAATACAAGAAGCAATGGCAAACGAAACCAATTTCTTTTCTAATGATATCAAATTATTAGAAAACCAAATCCAAGAAAAATTGGTGGAATTAGAAACCCTAAATGATATACAAAAAATCGCACAATATAAAAAGGATATTAATACAAGGATTACGAAAAAGGCAAAAGTAGCAGGAGAATTGAGTCCAGCGGGTTCATATATTCGTAAATTAATTGAAGAAAGAAGCAACTATGAAAACACACTAAACTCCGGTTCCCAGTACATTACAGCGCCAACTAGCGGAATTGTATCTTACCGTGTGGATGGGTTAGAAGAAGTTTTAACACCAGACTCCTTTTCGAGTTTAAACACAAAATTATTAGAGGACTTGAATTTAAAAACAGGAGAAATTGTAGCTGGGAATGAAAAAAGCGGAAAAATTGTAAATAATTTTGAGGGATATATTGCGACAAGCTTAGATACTAAGAAAGCAAAAGAAGCACAAATTGGAGATAGTGTTACTCTTCGATTATCCAATAGTGAAGAAATACAAGCAAAAATAGCTTACATGGTAGAGGAAGAGAACGAAAAATTACTTGTATTTAAAATCAATGCAGGGTTAGAGTTATTGGCAAATTATCGAAAAATTACGTTTGATATTATTTGGTGGAGTTACAAAGGTTTAAAAGTACCAAATACGGCACTCATTTCAGAACTTGCCAAAGAAGGAAGCATGGAAGAAGGAAATGACATTTATTTTGTAATTCGAAATCGAGCAGGATATACCGATAAAATACCAGTAAAAATATTAAAACAAAATTCGTCTTATTCCATTATTACAAACTATGAATCGACAGAGTTAAAGGAAAAATGGGGGTATACGGGTGAGGAAGTAAAGAAATTAAATCGTGTTGTACTCCATGATGAGATTATGATTCACCCCAAAACGTAATATTACAAAAATATTACAAAACAATTAAAATTATATTACAATTCAGGAAATGTATTGACAAGATACGAAAAAAGTAAGATACTTATGATACATACCAAGGAGAAAAATTAGGAGGTTAAAAATGGCAGGAGCTGTAATGAATAAAATTTGGGATTTTTTAGGAATGGATAATGCGGCAGAAGAGGAAGAATTAGACGATAGAGCATATGATTATGATTACGAAGAAGAGGATGAAGAACAAGAACCAAAAACAATTTTTGGAAGAAAACAAAAAATAGTAAACATGCCACAAACACAACAAGTAAGAATGGTAATATCACAACCAACCACATTTGAACAATCAGAAGAAATTTGTAATTATTTAAAAGAAAGAAAATCAGTAATTGTGAATTTAGAATATGTAAATAAAGATGTAGCAAGAAGAATTGTCGACTTTATTAGTGGGTCAGTACATGCCCTAGATGGACATATTCAAAAAATATCAAATTCAATCTTTTTAATTGCTCCAACGAACTATGAAATTGCAAATGAAATGGCAAGAGAAGAAATTAAGAATCGATTATCTGTTTCATGGCTAAAGAATAACTAAGAATACATAAAAGTCGGGGATGGGCATCAGAAAAAATCTGATAAAACAGTCCGACTTTTTTAAGCACTTGTAGAGGCGAATGTTGTCATACAATATTTTGCCCCTACAAATTGATATTTTATTCTAATGCATAAATGAATTTGTAGCAATTGCAAAAGGTGACAAGTTAGGTCATTTATGTTTGGTAAAAAAGTAAAGGAGGAAGGAACCATGTTAACACCATTAGAAATTGAAAATAAAAAATTTTCAAAGCAAATGATGAATGGGTATCATGTAGATGAAGTAGATGAATTTTTAGATATCTTAACAGCAGATTACGAAAAATTATATAAAGAAAACGCAGAATCACGCGAAAAATTAGAACAATTAACCCAAGATGTGTCACATTACAAAACCATTGAAAATACCTTACAAAGCACCTTAATGATGGCACAATCTACTGCAGAAGAAGTAAAAAACGTAGCACGTCAGCAAGCAGAACAAATTATTAATGATGCACAAGCAAATGCAAGACAAGAAATTGTCAATTTAGAACAAGAAATCTTACTAAAGAAAAAGGAATTAGAAGATGCACAAAAACAATTTGACATTTATAAAGCAAAAATGGAATCATTGCTAATTTCTCAACTTGAAATATTAAAAGATATTAATAAAGATTAAGAAAAACAGAAGAAAAAGACAGAGAAAAATCGTTCTCTGTCTTTTGCCGTCTTTATTACAAAAATGTTAAATGTATGTTACATTTACGTGTTTGGTATTGACTTATGGGGGAAAACTAAATAAAATAGTAATATCAAAAAGAGGGAGAAAAATGCGAGTAATTAGTGGAACAGCCAAAGGGACTGTTTTGTATTCCTTAGAGGGAGATGCAACAAGACCAACATTAGACCGAGTAAAAGAAGCACTATTTAATATTATTCAGACCAAAATACCAGAAGCTGAAATATTAGATTTATTTTCGGGAAGTGGTGCTTTAGGAATTGAAGCTTTAAGTAGAGGGGCTAAAAAAGCAGTGTTATGTGACAAATCGAAAAAAGCCATGTATATCATAAACCAAAACTTAGAAAAAACACATTTAAAAGGACAAGCACTTCTAATACAAGAGGATTACAAAATAGCACTAAACTCTCTAAAAGAACGATTTCAATTTGATATTATCTTTTTAGACCCACCATATGCCAAAGATTTTGCTAAGATAGCAGTAGAAAAAATAATAGAATTTGAACTATTAAAACAAGACGGAATGATGATAATTGAAACCGATGAAGAAGAAAGAATGTTAGAACAAATAAAAGACTTAAATGTCATTGTGAAAGATATAAGAAAATATGGAAGAGTTCATATCATTTTCTTAAATCGAAAGGGGTAAGAAATGGAATTATTTACATTACTAGAAACATTAGAAGAAATGCTAGAAAATAGTAAAACCGTACCGTTTTCTGGAAAAGCCATAATTGAAAAAGAAGAGATGTTAGATATTATTAAAGAAATAAGAATTAAACTACCAGATGAACTAAAACAGGCAAAATGGGTAAAAGAAGAAAGACAACGTATTTTAGTAGAAGCTAATAAAGAAGCAGAAGACATTGTAAAAGAAGCAGAAAATAGAATTATTTCCATGATAGACGAACACGAAATCACAAGAAAAGCATATGAACAAAAAGCACAAATCATAGAAACTGCAAATGAAATGTCAAGAGAAATTTCAAAAGGCACCAAAGATTATGCAGATAATCTGTTAGGAAACATTGAAGTAGTTCTTGGAGATGCGTTGAAGATGATACAGAATAATAGGAGAGAATTGCAATAAGGTAGAGAAAAAGCGAGATAAAATCTTGCTTTTTTTGATGGCATATAGTAGAATGAAAACGAGGAGGTAGTTACCATGAAAAAATTACCTTATGGAATTAGTAATTACGAAGAATTAAAGCAAGATGGATATTACTATGTAGATAAAACACAATATATTGAAAAACTAGAGAATTTAGCCCAAAAGAGAATTATGTTTTTACGTCCAAGAAAATTTGGAAAAACGTTATTTACAAGTGTGATAGAAAATTATTATGATATTAGAAAAAAGGATAAGTTTGAACTTCTTTATGGAGATACCTACATTGGCAAACATCCAACGAAATTAAAGAACCGTTACCATATTTTGCGATTTAATTTTTCCGGAATTGATACCGATAATGAAGATACAACGATAAAGGGATTTAAAAATAAGACCATTGAGTCCATAAAAGTATTTATTAATCAGTATCATATTGATTTTTTTATTAATGAGGCACAGGAGGCAGAAGAAATTTTAAATAGTGTACTAACTGCGTTTAGGTTACAAAAACCAGAAGAAAAAATATATGTTATTATTGATGAGTATGACCATTTTGCAAATGAATTATTGAGTTTTCGAACGGAACAATTTAAAACATTAGTATCCAAGAATGGGAAAGTAAGAAAGTGGTATGAAATTCTAAAACAAGGAACAGAAACAGTAATAGATCGAATTTTTATAACAGGTGTTGCACCCATTACGTTAGACAGCTTGACATCGGGATTTAATATTAGTTTTGATATGTCAAGGGATGAAGAATTTAATGAAATGATAGGATTCACAAAAGATGAAGTAATTCGATTAATGGATACACAAAATATAAGTAAAGAAACACAAGAAGAGTTACTTCCCATTTTAAAAGAAAATTACGATGGATATCAATTTTGCATTACAGGAAAAGAAAAGGTGTATAACTCAAATATGTGTTTATATTTTTTGAATGGGTTTCAGCGATATGAAGAAATTCCAAGACAGCTAGTTGATGTTAATATTGCAAGTGATTATACGAAATTGGGGAAAATGTTAGAATTATGCAAAGGGGAAAAAGGACAAAAAATTATTGAACAAACTGTATCAGGAGGAAAAATAACAAGTCAAATTACCGAAAAGTTTAATCCAGCAATTGAATTTACACAAGAAGACCTAGTATCAATGCTATATTACTTAGGCTATTTAACCATAGCAGGAGAAAATTTTGGAGTACCAGAATTAACCGTTCCAAACAAAGTAATGAAAGAAATTTATGCCGATTATTTTATGCAAATATTAAAAAAAGAAACAGAATTTGCAGTACAGCAACAAGACTATGTTACAATTGCAAAAGAACTTGCTGAAGAAGGAAAAATTGATAAAATGGTAGAATTGGTAGGCACATACCTAAATAATTTGTCTAATCGAGATTATATCAAATTTGATGAAAAGTATGTAAAATTAATTTTTTACTGTATTGCCATGAATCTAAAAATATTTCGTACCAAATCCGAAATGGAAGTCCAAAGAAAATATCCAGATTTGCTAATTATGCCAAGAGAAAAAGAAAAAGGCTATTATTCTGTTATGGTAGAATTTAAGTACCTAAAAAAAGAAGAAGAAAGTAAAAGAGAAGAAAAGCAAAAAGAAGCAAAAGAGCAAATAAAAGAATATGCCAATATGGAAGAAATAAAGCAAATTGATAAAATAAAGAAATATACCATTATAGCAGTAAATGACTGCATATATGTAGAAGAAATTATATAGGGCTTGCAATCATGCAGGCTCTTTGTTTAGATATAATTACTTTTAAGAACCCCAAGTCACGCTCCCGCGTGTGAGGGGGTTCTTAAAATGAATGAATATAAAAAATTACTCTTAAACTCTAACAAAAAATAATAATTTTTTCGTCACAATTGTTGCAAATGGTAGGATAGAATGATAGAATTAGAAAGGAAAAATTTGCGTAAATACAAAGGAAGGATGTTTTAGAAAATGGCAAAAGGAAAAAGAAGTAAAACGAGTAGTAAAACAGGGACTAGAACGGCAAGTAGAAGTAGAAAAAAACAAAGTGGAACTAGTATTGACTTAGCTGTGGTATCAATGATTGTTGTTAGTATTTTACTTGCAGTATTAATTTATACAAATTCAGGAACAATGGGACAAACCTTAAGCCCACTTCTTGGGGGACTTATGGGTTGGATGAAATATATTTTACCAATTGGCACTTTCGCAATTGCCATTCATTTGGCATGTGAAAAAAAGGATACATTAATGCCAAAATTAATTCAATATGCTGTTTTTCTTATGTCAATTGCAGTAGTGATGAGTGTGTATCAAATGTCAAAACATACAATTGATACATCAAAAGAATTTGGTGTCATTGTAGAACAAGCCTATAATCTAGGACAAAAAAACATTGGTGGAGGAATGCTTGGAATGCTTGTAGCACTTCCAGCTGCTAAATTATTAGGGGAAACCGGAGCCGTTATTTTAGCAGTAGGTGTTGCCGTTCTTCTTCTTATTTTCATGTTTGGAATTCATCCAGCAGATATGATTACAAATGCAGTAGAAAACATTGAAGAAAAACGAGAACTACGTAGAGAACGTAGACTATAAGAACCGGAGGAAGAAGAGGAAGAAGAGGAAGAAGAAATTGTAGTACGACCACAAAGAAAAGAAAAACTACGAAAAACGAAGACCAGTTCAATCGATATTCCACTAGACGATGACCAAATTACAATAAACTTAAACAATGAACCAAAAGGATTGCAAAAATATGATCATTCAGAGGATGACCTAACTCCACTTACGATGAAATCACCAAAACCAAAAAAAGGAAAATCGATCGATATTGATATTGGAGAAGAAGAGCCACCAAAACAAGAAAAAGAAGAAAGTTCTCCAAATGAATTAGAAAATATCTTCAAAACGGAACAACCAGTAAAAGAAGAACAAACCAAAGAAGTATTAGTATTAGAACATACCATGACAACAGAAGATGACAACTACGAATTCCCACCAATTGAATTATTAAGTGAAGGAAAAGTAACTCAAAAGGGTGGTAAAAAAGCAATTGCCGATAATGCAACAAGACTTCAAAAAACCTTATATAGCTTTGGTGTATCTGCAAAAGTGGAAAATGTATCGGTAGGACCTTCGATTACAAGATATGAATTAAAACCAGCAGAAGGGGTAAGAGTAAACAAAATTGCAAATTTAGCAGACGATATCGCTCTAAATTTAGCAGCAGAATCCATTCGTATTGAGGCACCAATCCCAGGAAAACAAGCAGTCGGAATTGAAGTACCAAATAAAGAGACAGAAATGGTACATTTAAGAGATATATTAGAAAGTAGCGATTTCGTAAACTTTTCATCAAACCTTGCCTTTGCACTAGGAAAAGACGTTGCCGGAAATGGAGTCGTTACTGATATTGGAAAAATGCCACATGTGCTAATTGCAGGAAGTACAGGTTCACGGAAAGAGTGTATGTATAAACACCTTAATTACCAGCATCATCTATAAAGCCAAACCAAGTGATGTAAAACTATTAATGGTAGACCCAAAAGTAGTAGAACTTTCTGTATACAATGGAATTCCACACCTATTAATTCCAGTTGTAACCGACCCGAAAAAAGCAGCAGGAGCACTTGCATGGGCAGTACAAGAAATGGTCAATCGTTATGGGCTATTTGCTAAAAAGGGAGTAAGAGATATTAAAGGTTACAATGAAACCATTGAAAAAGAAGGTTCTACGGAAAAATTACCACAAGTCGTTATTATTATTGATGAGCTTGCCGACCTTATGATGGTAGCTGCAAAAGACGTAGAAGACGCCATTTGCCGTTTAGCACAAATGGCAAGAGCAGCAGGTATGCATTTAGTCATCGCAACACAAAGACCATCAGTAGATGTTATTACAGGTATTATTAAAGCCAATATTCCATCAAGAATTGCTTTTGCGGTTTCCTCACAGGTTGATTCAAGAACCATATTAGATATGGTAGGGGCAGAAAAATTATTAGGAAAAGGAGATATGCTATTTTATCCATCAGGAGCACCAAAGCCAACAAGACTACAAGGCGCTTTTGTATCGGATAAAGAAGTAGAAAAAATAGTAGATTTCTTAAAATCCAATGGTGGAGAAATTACCTATAATGAGGATATATTAGATTCCATTGAAAAATCAAATAGTACAGATAAAGAACTAGATGAAGCTGATGAAGACGATGATACCGATCCATTTTTAAATGATGCTATTGAAACCGTTGTGGAAACAGGACAAGCCTCTACTTCCTTTATTCAAAGAAGATTTAAGGTAGGATATGCAAGAGCAGGAAGAATTATCGACCAAATGGAAGCAAGAGGGATTATTTCCGGCTATGAAGGAAGCAAACCACGCCAAGTATTAATGAGCAAAGAAAGATGGCAAGAATTAAAAATGGGAACCATGCCAGCAGGGGAAGAAGTAGCAGAAGAAGAGGCTACGCAGTAGAACCCCCAGTCGCCTATCGGCGACAGCCCCCTTAAATAAAGGGGCCTTTATGTTACAGTTCTCCAAAGGATAGTCCTAAAAGAGCCTCCTTTATGTAAGGGAGGTGGCAGGGCGTAGCCCTGACGGAGGGTTCTTAAGATTCCTATTGAAACAAGAACAAAAGAAGAAAGGAAGAAAATTTGTGGATACTGAGAAAATTTTTTCCAAAATTACACCAAAAGATTATCATAATGAATTAGAATTAATTTTAGAAAACAAAGACTTTTCAGAAGACGTGAAAAATCTTCTCCTTTCTTGTATCTATAAAATTGAAGCAGGATATCAAGATTATGAAATCGTAAAACAAACAGTGCTTCATAAAAAGGAATATTTAGAAGAAATCTTAACTATTATAAAAGAAAAATGCAATCATATCGAAATAAAAAAAGAAGAACCCCAAAGTTTAGAACAAGAAGGAAAAAGAAGATACGAAATTGATCGTACAGAGGGAAGCATTACCTTATGGCACCCGAATGAGCAAACCATATTATATGCCATTTATGAATTAGACGATAACCAAATCTATGTAGACGAACGATATAGCCTAATTCGAACCTCACTTTCGGAGCTATTAAATAAGGGTGAAAATATGAACCGCTTAGAAGTATTAAGAGACTTTAATGGTTGGAATTGGAATACCAATCCACAAGAACTGCAAAGTATCACCATTAACTTAGTCTATCAAAACTTAATTGATTTATTAGGGATTGAATTTTTAGAAAAATGGATTCATACTAAAAAAGTAACGGATTATTTTGGGCTTGCCAAAGAAAAAATTCAAACAGAATTTGGTGCTAAAAAGGAGGAAGAACTATTTTATTGGATTGGTCGATTAGCACTAATTACTTGTACCAAAACAAACCAAAGGGAAAGACAGTATCTATTAGAGGAAAAGAAAGATAGGCAAGAAGAATTACTTAGACTTACTTATAAAAAAGAATTATTAGAAGAAGTCATGAACAAAAACAAGCAAGCACGTGCAGAAATACGAAAAATTGATACTATCTTAAACGATAAAGAACGATTAGCAGACGAATTTATAAAAAGAAACGACAAACTACCAGAATATCATAAAATAGTAGATTTATCCCATCTCGTAGAAATACTAACCAAACAACGAAAAAAGACTTTTTCCAAAATGGAAGAACAAAGCAAAATACTAGAGCCAGCATATTATGTAGAAGTAAAAACAAAACTAGAAGAACAATTAGAATTGTTATCGAACATAGAACTAGATGAAGAAGAAGAAACAAAACGAATGTTAGAATATAGTATTGAATTACAAAAGGTAGTTATGAACTGCTTTCAAAAACGAATAGAACAAATGGATAACTTAGAAAAATCACAAAAAAGAGAAGAAATCATAAAAGTAATCTACCGTTTTCGTTATTACCGTTATCTGTATTTTGAAAATGAAAAATACATTGGAGAAACGACCGAATTAGAAGAAGAAAGAACAAAAATTAAAAAACGATTATTACAAAAAGCAGAAGAAGCAAAATGCATAAGCAAAATCGTAAAATCAGAAAAACAACTTGAAATATTCAATCTTCTTTTTGAAACAAGAATCATTAACCTAGAAAACATTACCATCGAATTTCATGAAGGAGAAAATATAGAAGTTACCATCTATGACGGAGATGTGTTGGAAAAAACAATATCATTATCAATACAAAAAGAAGATTTAAACGTAAAACTAGACAAAAAAATAAGATTATTGGGGTAGAAGGAGGAACATATGAAAATTACCTTTTTAGGAGCCGCCAAAACGGTTACTGGTTCTAATTTTTTAGTAGAAGCGGCACGGAAAAAAATTCTTGGTGGATTGTGGTATGTACCAAGGAAAAGCAACCGAGGAAAAAGACAATGACGATCCATTTTTATTCGATGTACAGGAAATTGACTTTATGCTGTTAACCCATGCTCACATCGACCATTCAGGTAGAATTCCCAAACTATACAAAGAAGGATACCGAAACCCAGTAATTGCCACAAAAGCTACTTGTGATTTATGCGAAATTATGCTTCCCGATAGTGGCCACATTCAAGAAATGGAAATCGAATGGAAAAACCGCAAACGTAAACGTGAGGGAAAACAAGAATTACCACCTTTATATACAGCTGAGGAAGCTACCGAGTCATTAGAATTATTTCAAGGAGTACAATACGATGAAATCATTGAAATTGCGGAAAACATTGAGGTACGTTTTAATGATGCAGGGCATATGTTAGGCTCCGCTATTATTGAAGTATGGGTACATGAAAATGGAAAAACTGAAAAGGCAGTTTTTACAGGAGATATTGGAAACAACGATATTCCATTACTTGCTTCTCCAACCATGATAGAAAGTGCCGATTATTTGGTAATGGAATCTACCTATGGTAGTAGGCTTCATATGAGAAATGATGATAAAGCAGAACTTTTCTTAAAAATTGTATCTGAAACCATTGACAATGGTGGAACCGTAGTTATTCCATCTTTTGCCGTAGGAAGGACACAAGAGATTGTTTATGAATTAAACAAATTAAAAGAAAACCGTGATGATGAAGAATTTTTAAGACAATATGAAGCCCTTATGAAGGTACCAGTCTTTGTGGATAGTCCTCTTGCTATTTCGGCAACCGAAGTGTTTCGAAAAAATATGGATTTATTTGACGAAGAAGTGAAAGAAGAAATGGAACATGGTGATAATCCATTAGAATTTCCGGGTTTGCAGTTTACTAGAACCGCAGAAGAATCGAAAGAATTAAACGAAAGAAACGATTCCTCGATTGTGATATCTGCCAGCCGGCATGTGTGAAGTAGGACGTATTAAACATCATTTAAAACATAACCTTTGGAATCCCAAAAGTACCATTTTGTTTGTTGGCTACCAAGCACCTGGAACCTTAGGAAATAAGTTAGTAAATGGAGAAAAAAAGGTAAAAATCTTTGGAGAAGAGATTATGGTAAATGCCAGAATTGAATACATTGAAGGATACTCCGGACACGCAGACCAAGAATGGTTACTAAATTTCATTTATTCCTTTATTCAAAAACCAAAGCAAATCTTTTTAGTGCACGGAGAACCAGAATCACAGGAAGTATTGAAACAAAAAATACTAGAAACTACCAATATTTCAGTGACAATACCAGATTTTGGTGAAACCTATGAATTAAAAGAAGCAAATGTAACCTTAGCCCATAAACTAGAACTAACCACAAGATACAAACCATTACGCCTAGAAGTATTAGACCGTATGCAAAAACTAAAAGACGAAGTAGAAGACATGACACAAATTCTAAAAGAAGAAATCATCACCGAAAAAGCAAAAGACGCCGAAGTTGCTTCAATTAATGAAAGAATTAAAGAACTAGAGAGGCAGATTGTAAGAATTATTGAGGGGTAAATAAAACCGTAGCCTTAAAAAAAGGCTACGGAAGATAGAAAGAGGGACCAACATAAACGAAGGAGGAAAAATAATAAAAATGGAAAACAAATATTATAATGATGCCATTATTGGAAACAAAAAATTAAGAGCAAGCTATACGAAAAAAGGAGAATTACTAAGGTTATATTACCCAAACCCAGACCATAGGCAATACATAGATTATTGGTACGCAGGGTTAAAAATTAACGATTCAGGGCTTATCAATTTATATGATGATATTAATAACCAATATCATCAATATTATGAAGAAGATACGAATATTCTAAATACCGAGGTAACCAATACTTATTTCAAAATACGTATTAACCAATTGGATTTTGTGCCAATTAAAGAAAATGTGTTAGTAAAACGATATGAATTTATCAACCAAAACAGTATTGAATTGGATGTAAAATTTTTAATCCATTCCCAATTATTAACGGATGAGAATAATCCGGTTAGTTGCAAAATTACAAAACAAGGAATGTTACAATATTCGCATGATTTTACCGTTTCTACCATATCGAAAAAAACACCACTTTTGAGTTTTCAAATAAACGACACGAGCCGTAATATTCATACCGGAGTCATTGAAGACAAAGACTATATTGGAATGAGTGCAGATTCTAGTATTTGCTATGATATTGGTGTATTAAAACCAAACGAGAAAAAAGAATTAATTATTTATACTTGGATAAACGAAAACAAAGAAAAACAAAAAATAGATGAAGTAGAACGCCTAAACGAAGCCATTAAAGACTTCGATTTTGCCAAACAATTAACCACAACCAAAAACTATTGGAAAAAATTCGTAAAAGACCATGAAACGATAGAATTAAAAAATAGAACCGAATATGATAAAAAAATAAAACAAATCTACCATAGAAGTATTTTACTCTATCCATTATTAATAAACGAAGAAACGGGAGGAATTTCTGCTAGTATCGAAGTAGACGAAAAACGAACACAATGTGGAAGATATAGCTATTGCTGGCCAAGGGATGCCGTTTTTATTACAAAAGCAATGGACATTTTGGAAATGGAAAAAGAAACCGAGAAATTCTATAAATCCTTTTGTAAAAATACGCAAGGAAAATCTGGTATGTGGGAACAACGTTTCTATACCAATGGTCGTTTAGCACCTGCATGGGGGTATCAAATTGACGAAACCGCTAGTGTGATTTATGGTGTATATGAACATTATGATAGAACAAGAAACATCAAATTTTTAAAAGACAACCTAAAAATGCTAGAAAGAGCAACCAAATTTTTACAAAAATATATAAATGATATTATCGAAGAAAAAAACGAAATGCATGTAAGTTATGACTTATGGGAAATGCACGAAGGCATTCATTTATATTCCATAGCAAGCATTTTTGCAGCCTTTAATGTAATGGTAAAAACATATGCTATTTTAGAAACCGCCAAAGAAGTTACCAACCGTCTACAACAAGAAAACATGTCAAAACAAAAAGCAAGTCTTATTAAAGAATTGGGAAAAATTAAAAAATATGTCACAAAAACCTTTTATGATGAAGAAAAGAAATACTTTAAAAGAAACATCCAAGACGAAAAAATGGATATTAGTGTGCTAGGAGCAGTAACACCATTTGGTATGTTTTCTCCAAAAGAGAAAAAAATACTAAACACCGTAGAAAAAATGAACATGACACTACGAACCTATACAGGGGGGTATAAACGCTTTGAAGAGGACCATTACCGAAATGGTAACCCATGGCCAGTAGCAACCTTATGGATGGCACTATACTATTTGGAAATAAAAAATTATAAAAAAGCAAAAGAATGCTTCGATTTTGTCGTAAAATCCAGCACAGGGCATGGTTTTTTAGCAGAACAAGTGGATAATAACACCATGGAAGCAAATTGGGTAATTGGACTAGGTTGGAGCCATGCTATGTTTGTGATTGTGTTAGAGAAGTTAATGAATAAGTAGAAAAAAGCAAGGTTGTATCCTTGCTTTTTTACTAGAATAGCAATGAGAGTATAAGCAATTTATTGATACCATTTTACCATAGAGTTAATTTGAAGAAGATAAAACTTTCTTTAAAGCTGTAATTTCTTTTAGAGATAATCCAGTTGTTTGTTCAACCAATTCTAAATCAAGTCCGTTTTTTAAGTAAATTTTTAGCAATCTCTATTGCTTTTTCAAGGCTACCTTTTTTTATACCTTGTTTTACTCCTTGCTCAATCCCTTGCTCAATCCCTTGCTCAATCCCTTGCTCAATCCCTTGCTCAATCCCTTGTTTAATTCCCTGTTCTAAACCTTCTTTCAAGCCTTGTTTTATACCAAGTTCTTGGCCTTTTTCTAGACCTCGCCTCATACCATTTTTAAACCCATTATTTGTGGCTGTATTATATTCATAAATGGCTTTTTCACGCCATTCTGCAAGCCTTTGCAATTTTTCATCTTCACTTAAAGTTTGTAATTTCTCATTTGCTTTTTTCAATTCTTTGTTCTCTTCCATTTTTTTCATCACCCTTTCCGATTTGGGATTATCTAAAAAGGATAACCAATCTAGCAAAGCGTCCCCATCATTAGAAATCCCAACAATCTTTGGTAATTCTATTATATGAAACTCCAACTTTTTTGTCAATATGATTTTGCGATATTTTTCTTCAATAATTTTCCAGGAGGTATGATAATCCAATGTTTCCAATCCCTTTACACAAAAGTCGGTAATCAAAATAACAATGGTTTTTTTGAGATTATCATAGGACTGTCCAGCTTTAATCTGTTTGGTATACACTCGCCCCCAATAATACAAAATTCTTTCTTTTACTTCTTCCTGACCTGCAACTTGCATTTCAATATTGCAATACTCACCATCGTTAATAGTAGCAATAATGTCAAGTACCCCTAACTTGTCTTCTGGATAATCCCTTCGTAAAACAACATTTTTACTTAAATCAATACGATTAATCTTTTGTTCTAAAATGGCTTCTAAAAAATTTGTGGTAATCGTTTCACTTCCTACTTCTCCAAACAAAGCTTGAAAAACAACATCTAATTTAGGAGAAAGAAGAGAGGTTTCCCCTTGTAAAACATGTGACATAAAACAATCCTTTCTAAATTTCGCAGAATAGCGAAATTTGAACAAAAATTTACACGAATTTTTAGTGCATTGTAAAAACGTACAAAGACAAATAGATTTACATTTTATTTTCGAAAAATAGCGAGAACTAATTTCTTGAATAAAAGATTGATGAATTTTAATGAAATAAAAAATAATTCATACACTTTATATTCGTGTATAACGTAATTAAAACACAAAATTTACCAAAAGTAAACAAAAATATTTCGACACAAGATGTCGAATAAAGTCGACTACAATAATGGATGTCTCATATACGAACAATGGAAACAAAAAATCAAGCAATGGGGTTAGAGGAAAGCATAGAAGAGCAAAGCATGCAATCAGCAAGTGGCTCAAATGGTATTGATGTACATATGATTAAGTCGACGGAATGGGGAACAGTAGCAATACTTTCTGCATCAGGATATGGAAATATAAAAAGATTACAAGAAAGTGAAATAAAAACAACGACAGAATACGTATTTTCATACTATGGTAATCAGTATACAAATAAAAAGACATGCCGTGCGGTGGTAGTGTGTGGTGAAGGCTTGTAACATAAAGTAGAAACTATGAATAATAATTAAGTAAATATATACAAATAAAATGAAGAAATATCCTTTCTTTGTAAGAATATGATTGATATAATAAGCCAAAAGAAACAAAGGAAGGATGAGAATAATGAAAAGGAAACAAAGAATATTAAGTTTTATGCTTATTTTAGGAATTAGTATGTTACCAATGCCAACAAAAGCAGTACTACAGGCAAATCCAGATACAAATGGAAAGAAGATCGATTCTCCAGATAATTGGATGGTAAATATACGATCAATGGAAAAAAAGAATCAAGCAATGGGGCTAGAGGAAACGATAAATGAAGAGACAATGGAGTCAACAAGTGGTTCCAATGGAATTGATGTCCATATGATAAAAACAACAGAATGGGGAACAATGGCAATTCTTTCAGCATCGTGATATATGTAATACTGTAAAATACCTTAAAAATAAGAAAGGTATTACATTAATTGCGCTCATTATTACGATTATCATATTACTTATTTTAGCGGGAATTGTACTAAATATAGTGATTGGACAAAATGGTATTATTGGTAGAACTCAAGAAGCAAGTTTTAAAACTAAAATGAGTAGTATGGCAGAAAATGTACATTTGTTTTCTGGGTGGAAAATAACAGAAACACAAGATACTAATATAACATGGATTAATGCTGGAATAATGCTGGAGGATATGATACAAGCTGAAACAATTGACATAAAAAAAGAAAATGTTAGTTTTCAAATAACAGACATATTACCAGAAAGTACAAATGAGGAAAGAGAATATATCGCAGTATATAAAGGTGAAATGTATTATGTGTCAAATAAAAAAATAAGAGACAATGAAACAAAAGTAAAATGGTGTGAAGAAATTGGTATTCCAATATTATCCTATGAATCACCAACAGGAATTAAAGTAGTGAATGGAAATTATGAAAATGTAGATGGGCTATATTTGTGTACACCCAATTTGGCAAGTGGGTTTAATAAGGAAATTACAAGATATTTAAATATTGATGAAAAAGGAAATTTAGTGCCAGGTGATTGGATCAATCAGAAACCGTCAGAAAATTGGTATAGTTATAAAAAAGAAAATTGGGCTAATATTTATGTGGAGAATAATGGACTAGAAACGTATTATACATGGATTCCAAGATATGCATTTAAATTAAATCAAGAAGAACAAAGAAGTGATGTAAAATTTATTGATGTAAAAGATAATAGTTATATTGAAATAGTAGAAAATGAAAATGGAAACATTACTGAAATACATCATACATGGAGCGAGTTAGAAAAAGATGGATACCAAATCCCAGAGGCATTTAATTGGGTAAACGATAAAGGAGAAACGGTACCAATATCAGGTTATTGGGTAAGTAAATATACCTTAGGAGAACAAACTTATTAAACCATAAAAACGAAGGAGGGATTCATCTCGCACTTCGTTTTTTATGGTTTAGGAAAAATTATGGACTTTTTTAAAAACGAGGTGAAATTACTTTGAAATGTATTGATTGCAAAAAAACATAAGTACAGTGTGCCTATGCTATTTTTGTATGGATAAAAATGAAAAGAAGATAATTGACATTGTATGAAAATCCATATATAATGCCTATTAGAAATAAGATAAGAAAGAAAAATTTAATAATAAATTTTTTATAACAATCGATACTTTTGAGTAAAGAGAGAGGAATGGATTTTATTATGGCAAAGGAAAAAACAGTATTTGTCTGTAGTGGATGTGGTTATGAATCACCAAAATGGATGGGAAGATGTCCTGCTTGTAATGAATGGAATACGTTTTATGAAGAAAAATTAACCAAACAAGCAGGTTCTAAATATGAAAAGAAAAAAGAAGTTACACCAATGGTGCTTATGAATTTAGAAGGAAAAGAAATTTGTAGGAATTCTACTGGTTTTTCGGAATTAGATAGGGTATTAGGAGGAGGATTAGTAAATGGTTCTTTAGTGCTACTAGGAGGAGAACCGGGAATTGGAAAGTCGACCCTAATTTTGCAAATTTGTGATAAAATTAAGGGAGAGGGAAAAGTATTATATGTGTCTGGAGAAGAGTCAGCCGAGCAAATTAAGTTACGAGCCGATCGACTTGGCATTCATAACGAAGACATTCTATTTTTAGGAGAAACCGATATTGGAATCATAGAAGAGGCAATTTTAAAAGGGAAGCCAAAACTGGTCATTATCGATTCTATTCAAACAATGTACTCTGATGAAATTACCTCAGCTCCAGGAAGTGTTAGCCAAGTAAGAGAGATTACCTCTAAAATAATGAGAGTATGCAAAGAAAATGCCATTACTACCATTATCATTGGACATGTTACCAAAGATGGAAACATTGCAGGTCCACGTGTATTAGAACATATGGTAGATACCGTACTTTATTTAGAGGGAGAACGATATTTCTCTTATCGAATTTTACGAGGCGTAAAAAATCGTTTTGGTTCTACCAACGAAATTGGGATGTTTGAAATGCAAGACAAAGGAATGTGCGAAATTCTAAATCCCTCGCAAATTTTAATTTCAGAAAGGGAAGAAACGCCACCAGGCTCTATTATTGTAGCAACCATGGAAGGAACAAGACCTCTTATGGTAGAAATTCAAAGCCTAACTTCTACAAGCGTATTTGGTTTGCCACGAAGAACCGCAAATGGAATGGATTATAATCGTTTAACATTACTCATTGCCGTATTAGAAAAAAAGGTAGGCTTAAACCTAGGAAATCAAGATGTATATGTAAATGTAGTAGGTGGTATTAAACTAAATGAACCAGCAGTAGATTTAGGAGTGGTACTAGCCGCAGCTTCTAGTTACAAAAATATTCCCATTCCAAAAGGAAGTGTTGCCATTGGAGAAGTAGGCTTAACAGGGGAAATAAGAAGTGTTAATTTCATCGAAAAAAGGTTAAAAGAAGTAGAAAAATTAGGATTTCAAACGTGTATCATTCCAGAAAATAATAAAAAACTATTGAAAGAATCTTATAAATTAGATATAATAGGCGTAAATGATATTGTGGATGTCATAAAGAAAATGGGATTACGATAGGAGATGGAAAATTTGAGAAAAAACCGTGACACTTCTGTAACAGACATTTTAAAATTAATTGCACCAGGAACGCCAATTCGAGATGGTTTAGAAAGTATTTTAAAAGCAAAAACTGGGGCATTAATTGTAATAGGAGATTCGAAAGAAATACTAGAAGTGGTTGATGGTGGATTTTCCATTAACGAAGAATATACTTCTTCTAGACTATATGAACTTGCCAAGATGGACGGAGCCATTGTACTTAGCAAAGATTTAAAACGCATTCTATTTGCCAATGCACAATTAATTCCAAGTGCTAATATTTTAACAAAAGAAACAGGAACCAGACATAGAACAGCAGAACGTACCGCCAAACAAACCAAAGAATTAGTCATTAGCATTTCACAAAGAAGAAATATTATTACTATTTTTAAAGGCGAATTTCGTTATGTGATAGAAGACACAGCAAGTATTCTAGCAAAAGCAAACCAAGCTTTACAAACCGTAGAAAAATACAAAAAAGTATTTGACGGAAAACTAAGTGTATTAAACGAATACGAATTTAACGATATTGTTACACTAGATAATGTCATTACTGCCATTCAAAGAGCAGAAATGGTAATGACCATGGCAGAAGAAGTACAAAGAAGTATCTACGAATTAGGAATCGAAGGTCGTTTAGTGCAAATGCAATTAGATGAATTAGTAGGAGACTTAGAAAGAGAAGAATTATTAATGATAAAGGACTATATGGTACAAGGCAAGAAAAGAAATCCAGAAAAAGTGCTAAATGAAATTATCAATTTAAGTTATGAAGATTTAATGAATCCACAGACCATTGCGAAATTATTAGGATATGAAATATTTGATAATTATGATGAGGTTGGTGTATACACCAAAGGGTACCGAATTTTAAACAAAATTCCAAGAATGCCAAATAACATTGTAGAAAACTTAATCAAGAAATTCAAATCCTTACAATACATTATTGCGGCAGACATACAAAAACTAGACGAAGTAGATGGAATTGGTGAAGTAAGGGCAAGAACGATAAGGCAGTCACTAAAAAGAATGCAAGAACAGTTTGTTTTTGATAATGTAATGTTATAAAATAGTACATAGGAAAAAGAGGTGAAAGAAACGTGGAAAAAAAGAAAACCTTAACTAGTAGACAATTTGGAAAAAAGGAGTTACTGACATGTGTTAAGAATCATGAATCAGGAATAACTTTGGTTGCTTTAGCGATTACTATTATTGTTCTTATTATTATAACAGGAGTTGCAGTATCAACAGGAGTAGAATCAATTCGAAATTCAAAAAAAACAAGCTTCACAACGGAATTAGAAATGATACAACAAAAAGTAGATATAATCTATGAGCAAAGAAGGTTAAATAAAGAGGATATTACCTTTTATGATGTACTTGGACAAGATGTTTCGGTACTAGGTAATGAAAAACTTTCGAGTCTTTTAAACGGAAATTCAGGGGAAGGGTATCGATACTTTGCAAAAGAAGATTTAAATAAACTGGACTTAGAAAATATAGAACAGGATGTTATTATTAATTTTACATCAAGAGATGTTGCTAGTGTAACAGGACTTTTAATTGATGGAAAAATGTGTTATAGATTAGCAGACATTCCGTCTTATCAAGGACAGAATATAGAATATACCAATAAAAATATACATGCACCTACATTTGAAGTAAATATTACTCGATTATCAGAAACATGGCAAGTAGCATTAAAAAATGTAAATAATCAAAACCAAGTATATGGTGGAGAACTTAGGTACAAATTGCAGGGAGATGAAAATTGGATATTGGTAGGAGAAAGGGCATATTTTGAAGTTAGTAAACCACGGCATATATGATATAAAATATATCGACAAAGCGGGAAAGGAAGCAATTATACAAAAAACAATCCCAGATGCTTATATACTAAAGGCAGGAGATTATATTAAATATGATACAGGTGTAACAACCGTGGGAGACAATGGGGTCGTTATGTTCCGAGTACTATACCCAATGGATTCTAAATATGGGTTACAGATTATATCAGATAAGAATATACAAGATGTAACCTTAGGAGGAAGCACATGGGAAGAAGGAAAAAAAACATACAATGGAGCAATTGAAACATTAAACAATGAAGCAGGAAAGTATGTAAATAGAGAATATGCTTATGATGGAAGATGTGTAGGAAGTATACCAACTGTGAAAAATAGGGTATTTGTGGATAAGAATAAATTCAAAAATAGTGAAGGAAAGGTACCAGGTACTGTCTTGATACCAGATGCATTTACGATACCAAATGCATGGAATGGGAATAAAGATACAGGATGCTATGGAGAAGACTCTCACTATTTGGCAGATTTAAAGGCACTAGAAAGTACAATGTCAAGTATAGGACAAAATTATTGGCTAGCATCCCGCTTTGTATGGATGGATTCATCGAACATAAGCTTTAATGTGCGTGCAGTAGATACGAACGGTAGTGAGATGGGAACCCCTATTTGCTATGTAGCTTCACATGGTTGGATCGATGCGGATAGTTATACGTATGGGCTTCGTGCTTGTATTTCTTTGAAAGCAAATGAGATAAAAATAACAGGTGGGGATGGAAAGAGCGAAGCGACGGCATATACAATTGGGAAATAAAAAGTAGTTACGTGAGGAATGAATTGCAAAATTGATGTAAAATATATGCTAATAAAATATTAGTATGAAGTGAAAGGAAGATAGGGAATATGAAAACGAAAAATGTGATGATGATGATTGCCATTGTTTTGGTGGCTGTATTGATTGGGGTGTTGTGTGTTGGGTATGGAAGAAAAGTATTTGGGAAAAAACGGAAATCCGATTGCTACTATGGAAATAGAAGGATATGGAACCATTAAAATTGAACTATATCCAGAGATGGCACCAAATACAGTAGCAAACTTTATAAGGCTTGCCAATCGTGGATTTTATAATGGACTAACCTTCCATAGAACCATACCAGGATTTATGATTCAAGGTGGAGATGTAAAAGGAGATGGAACAGGAAGTCCAATGTATAGCAATATACAAGATGATGGAGCAAGCGATAAAGCATATACTATTAAAGGAGAATTTGTGGCTAATGGATTTAAGCAAAATACCCTACGCCATGAAGAAGGCGTCATTTCCATGGCGAGAGGAGATTATTCAAACTACGGTATGACAGAAGAAGGATACAATTCAGCAGGTTCTCAATTCTTTATTATGGCAGACAACAACTCACAGTTAAATGGACTATATGCTGCTTTTGGAAAAGTAATTGAAGGAATGGATATCGTACACCAAATTGAAAATGTAGAAGTAGTAACAAGAGACAGTGGAGAAGGACAAGACAAACCAGTTACACCACCAGTCATTAAGAGTATTACCGTAGAAACTAATGGAGTAGACTATGGCATGCCAGAAGTACAAGATGCATTTGATGTGCAAAAGTGGTTTATGAATAACTATTTACAAGGATTACAACAACAATAAAATAGTAGCGAAGAAGATGTAGTAATAATAAAATAAAAAATTCCGTTCTTTTATTATTACTACATCTTCAAGCAATTAAGTTGCTAAAATTATTTATTTAGTAAATTAACAATAAAGAATGGAGATGAGATGTATGCAAGTAAGTAAAGAAGAAATTTTACATATTGCAAAACTAGCGAATTTGAATTTAAAAGAAGAAGAAGTGGAAACCTATATGGGACATTTAGAAGAAATTTTAAATTTTGCGAATGCGGTAAACCAAGCACCAATTGATGGGTTAGAAGAAACTATCGGCGCAAACGATGCCTATAATATGTTTCGAAAAGACGAAATCGTACAATGCATCGATAGGGAAGAGTTATTGCAAAATGCCCCTGAAAGCCAAGAAGGAATGTTCAAAATTCCAAAGGTAATTAATTAATAAATGATTGTGTTAGAATAAAAATACGAGGAGGAAATCAATGGAAATTTACGAATTAACGGTACATGAATTATTAGAAAAATTAGATAAAAACGAAATTACCAAAGAGGAAATACTAACCTCTTACCAAAATAGAATAAACGAAAAGGAAAAGGATGTACAAGCCTTTATTACCATTACGGATAAGGAAGCAAAAGAGGCATTACAAAATGAAGAAGTTCAAAACAATCCATCTAAATTAGCAGGAATTCCAATTGGAATCAAAGATAATATTTGCACAAAAGGGGTAAAAACAACCTGTGCATCAAAAATGCTAGAAAATTTTGTATCACCTTATGATGCAACTGTTACCGAAAAATTAAACAAAGCAGGACTAATTTCCTTAGGAAAATTAAATATGGATGAATTTGCCATGGGAGGTTCCACTGAACATTCCTATTTCAAGAAAACCAAAAATCCATGGAACTTAAACAAAGTACCAGGAGGTTCTTCAGGAGGTTCCGCAGCAGCTGTTGCAGCAGGAATGGTACCATGGGCTTTAGGCTCCGATACAGGAGGAAGTATTCGTCAACCAGCCTCTTTTTGCGGTATTGTGGGATTAAAACCAACCTATGGGTTAGTATCCCGTTATGGACTTGTCGCATTTGCCTCATCACTAGACCAAATTGGAACCCTAACCAAAGATGTAAAAGACTCTGCCTTACTATTAAACATTATTGCAGGGCACGACGAAAAAGACACAACTTCTTCTAACAAAGAAAAAGAAGATTATGTACAAGCACTAAAAAATGATGTAAAAGGATTAAAAATAGGAGTACCCGTTGAATATTTTGGAGAAGGAATTAATGAAGAAGTAAAAGAATCGATTAACCAAGTCATCGAAAAATATAGACAATTAGGAGCAACCGTAGAAGAATGTTCCTTAAACGTAGCCGAATATGCGCTAGCAACCTATTACATTATTGCCTGTGCAGAAGCAAGCTCCAACTTAGGAAGATTTGACGGAATTCGTTATGGTTACCGAACCCAAAATTACCAAAATCTAAAAGACATCTATCGTAATTCCAGAAGCGAAGGCTTTGGAGCAGAAGTAAAAAGAAGAATCATACTAGGTACCTATGTACTATCCTCAGGCTACTACGACGCCTACTATAAAAAAGCACAACAAGTCCGTACTCTAGTAAAAAATGAATTTGCCAAAAACTTTGCAAAATACGATATCATCCTAACTCCAACCGCACCAAACGTAGCCTTCGACATCGGTTCAAAAGTAAACAATCCCCTAGAAATGTACATGGCAGACCTTTGTACCGTACCAGTAAATATAGCAGGACTTCCAGGAATCAATGTACCATGTGGACTAAACAACGAAGGCATGCCAATTGGCTTCCAACTAATCGGAAAACCATTCCAAGAAGCAACTATCCTAAACGCAGCATACACCTACGAGCAAAACACAGATTTTAAAACCAACAAACCACAATTCAAACATTAAAAAAATGACTGAAATTCGAAATAAATAAGGTAAAGCAAAATTTGCAAAAAAGTAAAATAGCAAACCAAATTTGTAACAAAACTATTGTCCGGAAGCGGAAACCAAAACGAAAAAACAAAGAAATTAATTATTTACTATAAACAGAAACCAAAACGAAAAAGAGGAGGAAGATAAATGTCAAGAGAAAATTATGAAGTAATTATTGGTTTGGAAGTTCATGCCGAACTTTCCACCAAAACCAAAATATTCTGCTCCTGCCCAACCGAATTTGGCCGGAGCCCCAAACACTCACTGTTGCCCAATCTGTATGGCCTTACCCGGCACCTTACCAGTCCTAAACGAAAAAGTAGTAGAATATGCCGTACGTGCAGGGCTTGCAACCGGTTGCGAAATCGAGCAAAACAGCAAAAACGACCGTAAAAACTATTTCTACCCAGACCTACCAAAATCTTACCAAATTTCCCAATTCGATAAACCCCTTTGTAAAAAAGGAGGAATTGAAATTGAAAACGAAAAGGGAGAAAAGAAAACTATACGTCTTACCAGAATTCATATAGAAGAAGACGCTGGAAAACTAAACCATGACGAATTTGGAGGAGGAAGCTTAGTCGACCTAAACCGTGCAGGAGTGCCACTAATCGAAATTGTATCCGAACCAGACCTTCGTTCTAGTCAGGAAGTAGACCATTACCTAAAAAAACTAAAATCCATATTAGAATACATCGAAGTATCGGATTGTAAAATGCAAGAAGGTTCCTTCCGTGCCGATGTTAATGTTTCTGTTCGTAAAAAAGGAGAAACCAAACTAGGAACCCGTACCGAAATGAAAAACATGAATTCCTTCCGTTCCATTACAAGAGCCATCGAATACGAAATTGACCGTCAAATCGATGTATTAGAAGACGGAGGAATCATTGAACAAGAAACCCTACGTTGGGATGACGTATCGGGAAAAACATTCTCTATGAGAGATAAAGAAGATGCCCAAGACTACCGCTATTTCCCAGACCCAGACTTAGTAGCCATTCGTTTATCCGATGAATACATAGAAAACATCAAAAAAACACTACCAGAATTACCAGAATCCAGAAAAGCAAGGTATTTACAAGAATTTGGACTATCTGGGAGAGATGCCAGTCTATTAACTGCATCCAAATACCTATCCAACTTATTTGAAAAAACAACAGCTATTTGCAAAAATGCAAAGATGACAGCAAACTGGATATTATCTGACATCTCAAGAATTTTAAACGAAAAAGAGCTAGAGCCAAACCAAATCCCATTTACCGAAGAACACCTAGCCGAATTAATAACCCTAATCGAAAAAGGTACCATTAGTAGCGCTATTGCTAAAAAAGTAATAGAAGAATTATTTGAAAAACCAGAAAGTCCAAGTAAAATCATAGAACAAAAAGGATGGATACAAATATCAGACGAAGGAGCCATCCGCGAAGTTGTACTACAAATCCTAGAAGCCAACCCACAATCCGTATTAGACTATAAAGCAGGAAAAGAAAGAGCAATTGGATTTCTAGTAGGTCAAGCCATGAAACAAACAAAAGGAAAAGCCAACCCACAAATGTTAAACAAAATGTTTGTGGAGGAAATAGGGGAGAAATAAGAACCTGACCGCACCCACAGGCTTTGCCTGTGTGGTGGGTCAGGTTCTTACTAACAATATGCTAGCAAATTTGTTTTTTTATGGTGTCGATGGCGATGGCACAAATGAAAAATTCTACTGCAAAAAATAGGCTTAAGCGAAAGACAGATAGGCCAATATAATATAGTTCTAGGTTAGCACTTAGTTCATAGGAAATAAGTAAGGCTGTACTAATTAAGCACACAATAAAAGAAAAAATGAAGCCATTATGTAATACCTTTTTTACCTTGTCCTCCATGGACTGTAATTTATCGACTAATGTTTTTAACATAACAAATCCTCCTAAAATTCATACACTCATAATATAATCATAGCATGAAAGAAAAGGAAAAGCAAAGGTAATTCATGGAAAGAAAGACAAGAAACAAACGAATCTAAGAATTTTGAAAAGTAATCAATACATAAAAAAATCTTCCTTTCGGAAGAATTTTTTATGCATTGACTGCATTTAATTTCTTTGCTAATCTCGATTTTTTTCTAGCAGCCGTATTTTTTACAATCACACCTTTTGAACAAGCCATGTCGATTTTTTTGCTAGCTTCTACGAATAATGTTTTTGCATTTTCAACATCTTTCGCCTCGATTGCTTCTTCAAACTTTCTAACGGCAGTTCTATAACCAGATTTAATCATACTATTTCTCAATGTTTTCTTTTCAATTACACTTACTCTTTTTATTGCTGATTTAATGTTTGGCATATATATTTGCACCTCCTCAAATGATAAAATAAACTATAACGCATAATATTCTATCATAGAATGTGGAAATGTGCAAGAGATAGTGACAAAATATTTTAAATTTTAAGTTACTGTAAAATTACAAATATATATGAATAAGAAAGTGAAGTTTACACAAAGTTAAATTTATAAGAAACAAAACCGAAAAAAGTAGAAACACTCCTTGATGATATTTATATCTAATAGTAAGATAGAGACATAAATAAATGTGTACATTGATAATGAAATAAAGAAAAGTATTTACAATGCTATTGCTATTACAATAAAAACAGAAGACAATGTGCATATTTATGGAAAAAATGTAAACAATAGAAAAAATGTGCCAGTAGGGTTTGCATATTATGCAAACCAAAATGTAGAAAAATCAATAATTAAAGGGTTATACGGGTGTGCAACCCCTACCAGCAAAAAAATAAAAATAGGAGGCAAAAGAGAAAAAATGAATAAAAAAGAAAAATCACGTAAAACGACTGTAGGAGCACCTTCTTGTGGGAATACCCGCAAGAC
The DNA here is from genome assembly GCA_948471055.1 of uncultured Clostridium sp. GTDB lineage: Bacteria > Bacillota > Clostridia > TANB77 > CAG-508 > RGIG8482. The sequence continues at coordinate 31,440 of CAOKQZ010000022.1, forward strand.
AGACACCACTATGCCCTATCTACATGGGAACAAGGCACGTATCACATTGGTGGCGCTCGTAATCACCATCATCGTGTTATTAATATTAGCAGGAATTACCATTAACCTAACAGTAGGACAAAGAGGAATTTTAACAAGAGCCGAAGAATGGACAGGATGGAAAAATGGAAAAACAGTAGTGCAAAGGGATAAACAAGTATGGAACTATATCACAAGAGATATGGCAAAAAAGTAGCAGAGGGAATGTATGCAACAAATTGTGAAGGAGGTAATTATTCTGGGAATTTGAACCATACAGGAGTAGGAAGTACCCCAAGAAATAATATTTATGATATGGGAGGAAATGTAGGAGAATGGACGACAGAGGTTTGTAGTCACCAAGACTATCCTTGCACTGTACGTGGGGGCTATTACTACGGTACTGCTAGCGACCTTCCAGTAGGCGTTCGTTTCAACCGTAGCCAGACCAATACGGACGACGGTGTTGGTTTCAGGTCCACTTTGTTTGTAGGACTGTAGGCTGAAGAAGTTGTAGCTACACAAAAAGAAGTAGTATATAAAAATGATATAGAGTAGAATGATGAAGAAGTCATTTTACGAATTGTAAATTATACCTCATAAGTATTTTTAAACATCTATCTAAATGAAGTAGAACAATACATAAAACATAAGCTAAAAGTAAAATACTATTATCGTTATATGGACGATTCGGTATTAATAGTAGAATTAACAAAGAATTCAAACAATAAATTAAAAAAGGACGAAAATGAAAAAAATTGTGACAAAATATTTTTATTTTGGTATAATTTAAAATATAAGGAAAGAAATAAAGTTTGAATCGTATTAATAGAGAAAAAGATTCATTCTTATTTGAGCCTTTTAGGAAGGAATGAAATTAAAAATGAAAGATAAATATAACTTAACCTTAGAAGAAAATATATTTTTAGCAAAAAGATTAATTGTGGATAATATATATAGTAATGCAAGAATAGAAGGATGTAATGTAACATTTCCACAAACACAAACTATTTTACAAGGAGTCAATGTACCAAGTGTTAGTTTAGATGATATTAATTGTATTCTAAATCTTCGTGATGCTTGGAAATTTATGATAGACCATGTAACAGATGAATTCAATTTAGAATATATCTGCAAAATTAATTCTTATGTAGCAAGAAATGAATCCTTAGAGTGGGGAGTGCTTCGTAGTGGAAAAGTAGGAATATCAGGAACCGACTATGTGCCAAAGATTCCCAAAAAAGAAGAAGTAGAAAAACAGATTCAAGAAATAAATAAAATACCAGAAGTGACAAAACAAGCAATTTCATATATGCTTTATGGAATGAGAGGACAACTATTTTGGGATGGGAATAAAAGAACGAGCCTAATTCTTGCAAACAAAATTCTAATCCAAAATGGAAAAGGCGTACTAACCATTAAAGACAGGAACTTAAACGAATTTAATGAAAAATTAACGGAATTTTACAATACCAATAATCCGGTTCCAATAGAAGAATTTCTATACCAAAATTGTATTTTTGGAATTGAATAAGGCAAACAATATGGTTCATAACTATTCCTTAATCTCCAACTGTTCTCCTACAATCTCTTCATGTGGTTCTTTTAAAACAGAGGTACAATGAGAACATCTTGAGGCCTTTATAGGAATTTCGGATAAACAGAAAGGGCAAAACTTTGTAGTAGGAGTAGGAAGTTCTTCTTTTTGTTTTTTCTTTTTGAAAAACTTATGTTCTTTTTCTAATTTCTTATTTAACTCCTTTGATTTCTCTTCTAAAGTTTTGTTAATCTTATTTACATATCGTACAATCAAAAATACACAAAATGCCATCAAAAAGAAATTAATCGTATTGGTAATAAAGGAACCATATTTAATAGAAGCACCACCAATGGTAATCATCATATCATTAAAATCAATTTTTCCAGTGAAAATAGAAACCACAGGCATAATCACGTCATTCACAAGCGATTTTACAATGGATTGAAAACCACCACCAATAATCACACCAATTGCTAAATCTATTACATTTCCTTTTGTAGCAAATTCTTTAAATTCTTTCCACATATTAATAATCTCCTTTTTCATTTATATTATCATACGCGAAAATTAAGAAAAAGTCAAATAATGAAATATTCTAGATTACCATAAAAATTTATGGCAATAAGTTTCTAAAAATTACCATAAAAAAGTATTGACATAATGAATTTAAAATGGTATCATAAATAATACAGAAACAAATTACTTGGAAGTGACATATTTTTAAGTAAGAAATTAGTA
>CAOKQZ010000023.1 GCA_948471055.1 uncultured Clostridium sp.
CAATATATTGATAGAGTGGAATTAGCAAGAGCAACTGTAGCTATTGATAATTTAGGAATTGTTACTTTAGATAATTTGATAGAACAAATTTATCAAGATAACATTGTACCAAGGGGAAATATTACGAAATTAGATGAAATACAGGCGAAAATGGTAACAGTAGAAGGATATGAATTTATTATTACAGCAGATGATATTGAATACAAAGGAAATTCAGGAGAAAAAGGACAAGTAATTCCAGATTTAGTCGAAGGAATGATAGAAATTAGTAAAGAAACATGGAACCCAGATACACATACAGCAAGTGTTAATATAACAAAAGGAGAAAGCGTAGCAGAAGCCTTAGAAATACAATACCAAGTAAATGCCTATGAAGAAGAAGGTTGGGTAACAGGGAATTTTGTAAATAATCTAAAACATGGTGATACGGTATATGCAAGGCTATGGAATGGAATAAGAGGAGGCAAAGACTATGCAAGCCAAGAAATAAAAGATGGCAAAAATCCAAAAGATGCTGTAATTACATGGACAAGTGCTACAACCTTAGCACTAGGGGATGATATAACAGCAAGCGTGGTTCTAAGAGATGACGAAAGTGGGGTAAATGTAGCAAACAGTAAGTGGGAACTAACAACTTCGTCAACCACAACAGTAGGACTAGATGCAAGTAATTATAGCGGAAGTTTTACAGGAACAAGTACCACACAAACAATAACAACAACAAAAGTAGATTCGGGAACGTATTTCTTACATGTGTTAACACAAGATAATGCAGGAAATAAGATAGAAACAATATATCAAACTGGAATAATAATAAACCAACCAGTAACAGGGATTAGTCTAAATAAGACGAGTACAACAATGCTAATAGGACAAACAGAAACATTGACTGCGACAATAACACCAACAACAGCAACGAATAAAAATATAACATGGAGTTCAAATAATACAGAGGTAGCAACAGTAAGTGATGGTGGAATAGTAACTGCAAAGCAATTAGGAAAAGCTATAATAACAGCGACAACTCAAGATGGAAATAAGATAGCGAGTTGTACAGTATCAGTAGTAATGCTAGCTCAAAATTTGAAGGCAGGAGATTATATTAAATACGATACAGGAGTAAGTAGTGTTGGAGAAAATGGAGTAATTACATGTAGAGTGTTATATCCAGTAGATTCCGAATACGGCTTGCAAATTATATCCGACAAAACTGTAGGAGAAGCATTTACGTTAGGTGGAATAACATGGGAAGAAGGAAAAACAGCATATAATGGAGCAATTGAAAGATTAAATAGCGAGGCACAAAAATATGTAAATACGAATTATGCATATGATGGGAGATGTGTAGGAAGTATACCAACTGTGCAAAATGGAATGTTTGTGAATAAAAATAAGATAAGAGATAGTGAAGGGAACATACGAGATACAATAGGGACAGTAACATTACCGATGAGTACATGGACAAGTTATACAAGACCAACAGGATGGACAAGTGACGACACAGGTTGTTACAATGAAGATACTAATTATATAATAGATAAAACAGCATTAGAAGGAGCCAATATATGCTCGAACACCGGTTGGTATTGGTTAGCCTCCCGTTATGTGTACGCGGCTCCTATGAAGAATGCCTCGGAAATTCGGGATGCGTATGGGTCGCTCCTTCGATGATGAAAATACCTTTGGGAGAACCCAGTTGTGTGGAATGTGGTCTGACGGTGGAGTGAGGGGCGTGTCGTACTCGTTCACAAACGGTCTTCGACCTTGTATATCTCTGAAATCTGATATTATAAAGATAACAGGTGGAGATGGATTGAGTGAAGCGACTGCTTATACGATTGGATTATGATAGAGCGATGAGAATAAGATAGACTTATTATTTACCCAATGAAAAGTGTATGAAAAATATGTCTTTTCATTGGGTATCATTTTTTTAAAAAAATTTTTTAACCGACCAAAACCGTAGAGTTTCGACGAAATATTACAATTGTGTTACAAAATATAGAGATAGAGAGATAGAGTGAGAAAAAAAGAGATATAGGCTTAAAAATACAAATAATTCAAACACACAAAAATAGACCCTCCTTGTTTAAAAAAGATAGTTACGATAAAATACCAATAACAAACAAAGACAAGGAAAATAAGTAGGACATAGAAACACCAAGCTTTTTTTACGAATCCGAATGAAAAAATAAGGAGAGAAGAAAAGAAAAATGAAAAAATTAATGATACATATACGAACCTCGATAAAAGTAATTTCCCTAATCGCAATTGCCATTGTTTTAATTATAGCAGGAATTGCCATGATTTATCAGCCAACCTATAGTGTAACCTATCAAGGTGAATTCATTGGCTACACAAAGGATAAAAGCAAACTACAAAGTAGAATTAACGACTACATTGATAACGGAGATGGAGAAAACATTGCTTTTGTTCAAATCGAAGAAACACCAGAATATAGTTTATGCCTATTAAAAAAAGACATCAAGACCAATGATGACGAAATATTTGAGATGGTAAAAAGTGCAGGAACCAATATTTATCGTTACTATGCGATTGTCGATTCAGAAGAAGAAAAACTATATGTAGCAACCTTTGAAGAAGCAGAACAAGCTGTACAAGGGTTAAAAGACAAAAACAGTAAAAATAAAGATACCATTACCATAAAAGAAAAATTTGAAAAAGAGCCAAAAGACATAGTAACCTCAGAAGAAGTTATTTCAAAACTATATGTAAAAGCAGAAGAAGTAAAACCAAAAGTAAACACTTCATCCGGAACTGTAAAATATGCCTCTGGCACCAACCAAAGTAGTAAAAAAATTGCTATTGGAGTAAATCTAATAAAACCAATCTCAGGAACCGTTACTTCTCGTTTCGGTGGAAGATGGGGTTCTACTCATAAAGGAATCGACATAGGAGCACCAAAAGGAACCAAAATTAAAGCAGCAGCAGCAGGAACCGTAGTTTCCTCTAGTACAGGCTATAATGGAGGATACGGAAACTGTGTTGTTATCTCCCACGGAAATGGAGTAGAAACCGCATATGGACACTGTAGCGAACTATATGTAAAAAAAGGACAAAAAGTAGCACAAGGAGAAGTAATTGCAGCAGTAGGAAACACAGGACGTTCTTATGGAAATCACCTACACCTAGAAATTCGTGTAAATGGAGTAGCACAAAACCCACAAAATTATCTATATAAATAAAATAGGGCGACCAACGGTCGCCCATTTGTTATGCTACGAAGCAATACCCAAAAAAGGCCCCTTTACTTAAGGGGGCTATCGCCGGTAGGCGACTGGGGGTTCTAGCAAAAATACCTTAACCCATTACTAATTGCATTTTCTTTAAAAATCACCTTACCATATTCGGATAATTTATGTTCAAATAAATCCGAATCATTTACAAAATGAGCAAATTCCGTAATCGATGAGGCAAACGATTTTAACAAATTCGTATTCATGCGAAGATTTTCTAATACAAGATAATAACGCTCCCCATATTCATATAATTTTGCTTGGTCTAAAAAGTTCTCAATATGTACAAAAACATCATTTTTCAAAAATTCACAATACCCAATAAATTCATCAAACGAATCAAAGCAATAAATTGCTTTTTTCGAATCGATATGAGAGATTTTTCGTTTAATATTTAACTTCTTGGTTCGTCCCATATTTTTCCTATTTTCGTCTCCAATGCGAGTAACCGTTAAAATAAAATTCCCATTAGAAGTGGCTAAAGCTTCAATCATAACACGGTAATCCTCTGTTACAAAACCAACCTCTTTTTCCGCCTTTTCTAACATATCCAAAAACAAATCTTGGGATTCAATCGGATTTGACATAAACGAATGAAGGTCAATATCCTTTTCTTTTAAATCCTCTAAATTAAGTGTAATTCGAATTTTATCATCATTTAACTTTTCAATTTTCATGAATTTCATTCCCTCCTGAAAATTTCCTCTAATCCTATTATACTACAAATAAAACGTCTTGAAAAGAAACAATTTTTGGTAATCCATTTTTTTATAAGACTTTATATTATATGAAGACAAAAACAAAATGGTACCAATCTCTGGATTGTTTATCAAAGACCTGTAATAAAGTTCTATAATGTGTCCAAGATAATAACATTCCAGATTGTCGACTCACTGCGTCAAGAATTCTAAATCCATTATTTCTCCCTAGCGTAAAGGCATTTTACTTTCAAAAGATTTATCATGTAGAAATATGAATATAAAATCAAAATGGTACTAATACTATAGCATAAGAAAAACAAAAAGAAAAGAAAAATACACGAAAAAAAATAAAAAAATTGTGACGATGTCCTTGAAAAAAATCCCATATGCATATATAATACTTAGGAAGTAAAAACCAAAAGAAAAAATGGAGTTTGAAAAGGAGAAAAAAATGGCTACAAGAGAAAAAAACATATGGATTTTAATTATATTTATTTTATCAGGATTAGTAATTGGAGGGCTTTTAGGACAACTTGCTTCCCGGAGTCGATTTCCTTTGGTGGTTATCGTATGGGCAAGAATTTGGGCTTTCTAGTCCGCTTGTACTAGACTTAAGTATTATTAAATTAACCTTTGGGCTACAACTAAAAATCAATATTGCAAGCATTATTGGTGTTGCTATTGCGATTTTTATTTACCGAAAAGTATAACAAAACTGAATGCAAAGAATAAGGAGAGGGAGAAAGGAAGGAAATATGAGTTTAAAAATGAAAGAACTCCCACTCTCAGAAAGACCTTATGAAAAAGCACAAATGTATGGAATCGGCAAGCTATCCGATTCAGAATTATTAGCAGTCATTATTAAATGCGGAACAAGAGAAGACACATCAATTGGTTTAGCACACAAAATTTTAAATTTAAACACCCTAGAAGAACAAGGCGATTTATCGTTTTTACAAAATGTATCCATTGAAGAACTAACCCAAATTAAAGGAATCGGAACCGTAAAAGCAATTCAAATTTTGGCTGCCTGTGAACTTGCCAAACGAATGTCAAAACCAATTCATTCTACAAAAATTGTGATTAAAGAAACAAAAGATGTATCAAACTTATTAATGAACGAACTTCGTTATGAGAAACGAGAAGTTGTAAAACTATTAATCTTAAATGCCAAAAATATATTAGTAAAAAATATTAATATTACGCATGGTGGAACAAGTTTTGCAAGCATAGAACCTCATGTAATCTTAGCAGAACCAGTAAAAATGAATGCCCCCAAAATTGTACTAGTACACAATCACCCAAGTGGAGACTCTAAGCCATCAAGTGCAGATTTTAGAGTAACACAGCGTATTCGAGAATCTGCCGATGTTATGGGAATAGAACTAAAGGACCACATTATAATAGCAAATAGAGGTTGTACTAGTATTTTAGGAATTATGAGAGCACAACTAAGGAAGAAACTAGAAAAGGAAAGAAGAAAAGAGGAAAAAAGAAAAAGTAATAGAAGAGGATAAAAGAGAATGAGTTTGAAGACGGAAAAAGTCTAAAACGGATATACAGAAAGAGAAAGGAAGCGTTAATTTCATGAAATTATTTGGAATTGGTCATAAAGATATTGGAATTGATTTAGGAACTGCCAATATGTTAGTTACCCTAAAAGGAAAAGGAATTATTTTAAAAGAACCATCTGTGGTAGCCATCGATAAACGAACTGGCGAGATTGTTGCCACTGGTGTAGAAGCAAAAGAAATGTTAGGAAGAACACCAGAACAAATAAAAGCAGTACGTCCTCTAAAAGATGGCGTAATTGCGGACTTTACAGCTACACAACTAATGTTACGAAACATTTTAGAAAAAGTTTGCAAACAATATAGTGTAGGAAAACCAAGAGTCGTTGTTGGCGTTCCTTCTGGGATTACCGAAGTAGAAGAAAGAGCTGTAAAAGAATCGGTTTTACAAGCAGGAGCAAAAGAAGTCTATTTAATCGAAGAACCAATGGCAGCAGCCATTGGAGCAGGTTTGGATGTTTCCGAACCAAGTGGAAGCATTGTTGTGGATATTGGAGGAGGAACCACAGAAGTTGCTGTAATCTCTCTAGGAGGAATTGTAGTTAGCTATTCTTTAAGAGTAGCAGGAGACGAGCTAGATTCCGATATTGTAAACTATGTAAAAAAAGAATTAAATGTTGCTATTGGAGAAACCACGGCAGAAGAAATCAAAAAAGAAATTGGATGTGCCTTGCCACTTATGACAGAAACAAAAAAAGAAATACGAGGAAGAGACCTAAGTACTGGCTTACCAAAAAATGTCGATATTACTTCATCACAAATGCAAGAAGCAATGGAAGAATCCATTAGTGAAATTGTTGATATTATCAAAACAACCTTAGAAAAAACACCACCAGAATTGGCCTCCGACATTATGGAAAAAGGAATTGTATTAGCAGGTGGAGGAGCCCTAATTCAAAACTTAGACAAGCTATTAAGTCAAAAAACAGGAATGCCAGTCTATGTAGCAACTGACCCATTAGACTGTGTGGTAAAAGGAACAGGAAAAACCTTAGAAGATTTAGATAGGCTAAAAAACGTGCTTATGAACGCACGAGGAAATTAAGAGTAGGAGGAAAACATGTACCAAAAAAAGACTGGAATTGTAGGAATTATTATTACAGTGGTTATTTTAATTATTCTAGTGTTTGTTTCAAACTTAAACCTAGAAAACTTATCCTATCTTGAAAATATTGTTTCTACCGTTGTTATGCCAGTCCAAAATGGGTTAACCTACTTAAAAAACAAAATAACAGGAAACCAAACCTTTTTTGCAGATATTAATAATTTACAAAAAGAAAATGAAGAACTAAAAAACAAAAATGCGGAATTAGAAAAAACTTTAAGAGAATTCGAAATGGTAAAAAGCGAAAATACGACACTAAAAGAATATTTAAACTTAACCGAAAGTTATAGCCAATACCAAACAAAACCCGCCTATATTATTGATAAAGATTTTAGTAATTACAACAATGTGTTTGTCATTAACATTGGTGAAAAAGACGGAATAAAACCAAACATGACCGTCATTTCCGAAAAAGGACTAGTGGGATATGTCATTTCCACCACACATAGCACTTCAAAAGTACAAACCATTATCGATACCGCTAGCACCGTAAGTACTACCCTATCTTCCTCAAAAGATAACCTAATTTGCAAAGGAACCCTAGAAGAAAGAGGAGTGCTAAAAGCTACCTATATTCCAACCACAGCAACCCTAGTTCCAGGAGACAAAATCGAAACTTCCGGAATGGGAGGAATATACGAAAAAGGAATTTATATAGGAACCGTAAAAAAAGTAATTGCCACAAAAAACATAGCCGACCGCTATGCCATCATCGAACCAGCCGTCGATTTCGACAAGGTAGACACCGTCCTAGTTATCACAAAATAGAAAAGGAGGAAAATAACATGAAAAAAACCATTATCATCACAATCCTAATCATCGTATTTTTAATGTTATATTTCCTACAAACCAATTTCTTTAATTGGTTCACCATAAACGGAGTATCTCCCAATTTATTTATCCTATTTGTCCTATTTATTGGACTATTTGCTGGAAAACGACTAGGAATTCCTATGGGAATTGCACTAGGACTAGCACTTGATTTTTTCATTAGCAAAAAAATCGGCATTTCCGGAATTATGTTAGGACTAACCGGAGCCGCACGGAGGAATTTTAAGCAAAAACTTCTCCAAAGACAGCCGTATCACCATTATTCTAATGACCGCCGCCATTACCCTTGCCTATGAAACAGGAACCTATCTATTAAATTACATCATTGTAGAAAGCACCATAGAAATCCTACCCTTCTTAAGAATCACACTATTAGAAATACTATACAATATTATTTTGGTAATTATCCTATACCCAATCCTACAAAAAACAGGACATTACCTAGAAGAAACCTTCCACGAAAAACAAATACTAACGAGGTATTTCTGAATTCATAATTAAAAAATATATGTGTTTATATTATATACCACAATGCCAGTAGGGGTTGCATACCATGCAACCCGAAAACCAAAACACAACCAGCAAAAGGATTGCATACTATGCAACCCCTACCGGCACAAAAATTAATATAGAACCAAACCACAAAACAGGAGGTAACATGAAATTCTTTAAACCCAAAAAACCAAATTACAAATTTCGTTACAACATAACCATTACAGCCATATACGTAATTGGTGTAATTCTACTTGCACAATTATTTAACCTCCAAATCATACACGGAGCAGAATACCGCGAAACTTCCAACACAAGATTAACCAGAGAAAGTACACTAATTGCAGCAAGAGGCTCCATTACCGATAGAAACGGAACCGAAATTGTAGGAACCACCACAAGTTTTAGTTTAGAAATCTACAAAACCAAAATTGATAACAATATACTAAACGAAACCTTACTAAAAATAGCCAACGTATTAGAACAAAACAACAGTACATATATTGACGATTTCCCAATTGCCATTAACCCATTTCGTTTTACCTATGAAGATGAAACAAGACAAAAAAAGTGGAAAACAGCAAACAAACTAGACGAAAACTTATCTGCCGAAGAAGCATTTTACAAATTTAAAGAAAAATACAAAATCCAAAACGATAACATAGAAGAAACTAGAAAAATCTTAGCAATCCGTTATCATATTGCAAGCGAAGGCTATAGTGCCACAAAATCCGTTACCATTGCCAATAATATTAGCTTAGAAAGCTTCAATATCTTCAATGAACAAAAAGACAGTTTCCCAGGAATTAATACCATAACCCAACCAATTCGTTCCTACCCAAAAGGAACACTTGCTTCTCATATCGTAGGATATACCCAAAGAATTGGGGATAAACAATACGAAGAGGAAAAAAATAACGGTTATACCATGAACGACTTTTATGGTCAATCGGGAATTGAAGCAGTTGCAGAAAAATACCTAAAAGGAACCGATGGGATAAAACAAATCGATATGGCAGTCGATGGTACCGTAACGGCAGAATATACTCAAGAAGAAGCAACCCAGGGAGCAGACATCATACTTACCATTGATGCCAATCTACAAGCTGTAACCGAACAAGCCTTAAAAAACAATGTAGAAAAAATACGAAATGGTGGCTTTAAGGAACAGTCGGATGCCACTGGTGGTGCCATGGTAGTAATGGATGTAAAAACAGGAGAAGTATTAGCTATGGCAAGTTATCCAGATTATGATCCTTCCAAATTTACCTTTGGGATTGACCCAGAAACATGGCAAATATACAATAACGAAAAACATATGAGAAACAAGGCAGTACAAGATATCTATCCACCGGGTTCCATTTTTAAAATGGTAACCGCTATTGCTGGTTTAGAAACAGGAGTGATTGATAGTACCACCAAAATTAACGATACTGGTCGATACACCTATTATAAAGATTACCAACCATCCTGTTGGAGTACAAGAGGGCATGGATGGTTAAATGTAACCTCAGCCATTCAACATTCTTGTAACTATTTCTTTTATGAAACTGGAAGAAGAATGGGAATTGATAATCTAGCAAAATATACCAAGCATTTTGGACTAGGACGAAAAACAGGAATTGAAATTCCAGCAGAAGCCACTGGAAAATTAAACGAAAGAACAGAAGGAAAAGTATGGAACCCAGGAGATACCATATCCTCTGCCATTGGACAATTAAACAATCAATTCACCCCAATCCAAATGGCCAAATATACAAGCATGCTTGCTAATGGAGGAAATGTAGTAGAACCAACCATCATTAAATCCATAAAGAAAGTAGATGGAACCGAAATTGCAAAAGAAGAATACGAAAACTATTTTAATGAAAGACTAGGAATTACCAAAGAAGAGGATGATGGTATCACCATAAACCCACAAAACTTAAAAACTGTTTTAGAAGGAATGAGGTCTGTTACTGGTGAACGAGGAGGAACTGCTTACTCCTATTTCAAAGACTTCAATATTGAAGTAGGAGGAAAAACCGGTTCTGCCCAAGCAGGAGACACCGGAAACGTAAGCTCCAAAGTACATGCATGGTTTATTGGATTTGCCCCATTTGACAACCCAGAAATCGCCGTCGTTATCCTAGTAGAAAATGGAGGACACGGAGCCTACACCGCAGAAGCCGCAAGAGATGTTATGGCACAATATTTTGGCATGAACGTAAATGAGGTAAACGAAGACGTAACCGCTGTGCCTTACACCCAAATGCAGAATTAAAAGGAGGAAATAACCATGAACAATTGTGTTAGTATTGTATTAGGAAAAGAAGAAATCACCCTAAAAATCAACGAAAAAGCAAAAGAAGAGGAAATTGAAAAATGCCTAGAAGAAAAAATACCAGAACTAAAAAAACTATACCAAGATGAAAAAACACCAATCTTTGTAACAGGAAAAGTACTAAAAACCAAAGAAATGGAAATGGTACAGTCCATCATACAAAAAGAAATTGAAGTAAGCATTGAATTTGATAGCCCCAAAGTATTAGGTTTACATGGCATCAAAAAAGCCTTTGTAGAAGAAATCGAATCTTCTGAAACCAAATTCCATAGAGGTTCCCTTCGTTCAGGAAAGAAAATCGAATTTGAAGGAAGCCTTGTCATCATGGGAGATGTAAACCGCGGAGCCGAAATTATAGCAGGAGAAAACATTGTTGTACTAGGCACCCTAAGAGGAATGGCGCACGCAGGAGCAAAAGGAAACAAAAAAGCATTTGTAGCAGCAAACGAAATTGATGTAGCACAAATCCGAATTGCCAATGTCATAAAAGAAATGGAACGAAGTGAAGAAGAACCACAAACCACAAAAACCTATGCCTACGTAAAGGAAAATGAGATTGTATTAGAATAAAATGATGGAGAAAATCTGCCTAAATCCAAAAACGAGATTAATGTAGAGGTCGATGCCCACATCGACCCGAAATTGAGAATAAGACATGAAAAAGGGTCGATGAAGGCATCGACCTCTACGATAGTAATAACAAAATAAGAGCCATAAACAATCCTTCATCTTTTACGCCTTCTTGGTACAAAAACCAAATAAGGCATACAAGCAAAATGTCGTCAAAATATAGATTTAAACCAAAAATCTGAAATAAAGGAGAATCCTCATTTGTGGAGGTTTCTTTTTTTTGTGCATACCCCTCTGTAGGGGCAACCTTCCTGCGGGAATACCCTAGACTCGTGACACCACTGTGCCCTTCCCCAGAGGAATCCCCGAAAATTTTTTGTATGGGGATATTTCGGACAAGCAATGCTCGCCCCTACATTTTTTATAGGGTTGGTATCTTCAACAGAGGCACCTTTTTGGGTAGAAGTATAGGAGTGGGGGTAATAATACCCATACCTAGAGGGGCGGTGGTAATAGGGAAAATTAAAATAGGGATATGGAAAAATCATTTTGTTTTTTCACCACCAGTTTCATGGAAAGCTTCCATTATTTTTGTCATGTTTAATAATTGAACATACTGCTCTACTCGAGACTTTCTACTTTCTTTTAAGTAGGGCTTTAAGGAAAGAAGCAAATTCGAGCGAGGGTCATTTTTCGTATTACCGCATTTTTTCCATAATGGATTTCATTTTTAGCAAAGTATTAAAATCAATCGAAGGCCCGAGCAGATGAAGAATCCTCTGAGTTTACGTTATTAGAGGAGCTATTATTAGAAGAATTCATAAACATTTTTGCAAAGTTTTGTAGCATTTCCGGAGTAATGGTGTTCGCTGAATTCGAATTTGCCGTGTTGCCACTAGTATTTGTGTCTTTACTGGTATTCGTGTTGGAATTTGTATCCGAATTTGTGGTTTCATTTGGGGTATTCGTATTTTGTCCGTGCATTTTGGGTTAAAAATCCGTTCATTTTTTGTTTCATTTCATCAGGAATATTGCCATTTTTTAGCATATTAGCCAAATTATTCATAAAATCCGAATCCATCTATACATACCTCCTACCAGAACACATTAAAATCTTGTTACTAGTATATGCAAGGGAAGATGAAAATGTGATTATGAAATTATAACAATTTAGAAAGGATCGTTTTCTATATAAATTAATTTTAAGAACACCCAGTCACGCTTCCGCGTGCCAGGGGGTTCTTAAACGCCTATCCCCAAGAAAAATCTGTATTCATTCCCCTTTTGTAACATAAATTTAATATATTCTTCACAAACAAGGATAAAAATGGGAATATAGATTTCCCTAAAAGAATATAGATAACATAAATGAAATAAACAAGACAAGCCTCTTGAAAAAAGTGCAAAATCTTGTAAAATAATATATATAAATATTAAAAAATACTAAAATGGAAAAAAGTTTTACATAAAAACTTATTTTTTTAAGCGAAAAACCTTGAAAAAAGCCATAAAAAGGCGTATAATAAAATTACGTGTGTAAAATAGAAATTTAGAGGAGGAATCATTACTATGAATCGAAAATTATGGGCAAAATTACTAGCAACCATGCTTGTTATGACATTAACCTTAACAAACTTTATGCTATTAGGCGTGTATGCGGGTAAATCTTATGGAGTATCCGATAATTTAGAAGGACAACAAACGCTTACCAATAATGAGAATGTAACATTTGATGCTTATTTTATGAAGAACGAAGGACAACATGTACATACAGTAAAAGAAAATATGAATAAAGAAGATCTAAAACTGTATGTAGCAATTGGAGTAAAAAAAGGCTATTTGAAAGATGCTAGTATACAAGTGTTAGGAGAAAATAAAACGACTAGCAATATTAGTGTAAAAAATAGTAATGACGATTTTGAATATATTGAATCCGTTGATGAGGCAAACAATATCATTTATTTAAAACAAGTCAATACAGGAACACAAGTAGTATTAGCAATACCAGTTGTAGCATCAAAATCAGATGTTTATGACTTGAGTAATTTTAGTAAATTAAATAATATTGTTTTCACAGGAAATTATGTAGGAGATGCAGGAAGAGAAACGAAACTATTAAAAACGATTCAAGTAAGGAACGAATGGACGGCAGAAGCAAAAGCAATGATAGAGCAACAACTTCTACGTTTTATTCCATATGAAATAAACAATCAAAAAGGAACCGTTTTGCAAACTTTAGTAAAAAGTGGAGTTGCCAATAATGCTTTACCAGTTAAGGAAACTACCATTACATTAGAAGCACCATTGGCAAATGGAAAAAAACCAACTCACGCTACAGTAATAGCAAATGGAATTTTTGCAACTAATGGAAAAGCGGTTCTTAACGAAAATGATTGGAACTATAACCAAGAAACGGGAATGGTAACTATTGTGCTAAAAAATGAAGCGGTAGAAAATAAAGTTTCATGGTTAAAACAAGTGCAAGATGAACTTATTGTTACATATGTATATGATGAAAAAGTAGATACGATAGAAACCGTAGCAAAGGCAGAAACTACGATAAAAGCTTATAATATGGGTGAAGCAAGCTTACAGGCAAACCATGAATTAACAATTTCACAAAATGAAGTGTTAGGACAAATTGTATCTGGAAATGTTGAAGTTACAGATACTTTAAGCAAAGGTTCTTTATATCAAAAAACACAAAAAGATACAATTTATGAAGAAAATGTAACAGTTGATATTTCAAATCCAGAATTAGTTAATACCATAGTACTAAGACAAGAGATGGATTATTTTGTAAACGAAGAAGGAGAAATGCTTCCAACTACAATTGGAAATGCTAATTATGCTTATTATAAAACAACAAAAATAAATGCAAACAACTTTAAAACAATATTAGGAGAAGAAGGAAACATTAAAATTGAAACACTAGCTGGAGAAAAAATTATTACATTAAATAAAGACGTAAAACCAGATGAAAATGGAGATTATGTTATAAACTACGAAACAGAAGTAAATCAAATTAGAATAATTGCTTCAAAACCAATCAAAGCAGGAAAATTAATAGTAAGACATGAAAAAGCATTAAAAGGAAATATTGATTATACAAAAGAACAAATAGAAAATTTTAGAACATTAAAAGTAAAATTAGAAGTAGAAGCAAAAGCAGAGAATATAAGCAATGTAACAACTTCAAATCGTCAAAATGTGGCAGAAGTAAAATTAGATACAGTGGACGAGACAGTAAACACAAACGAAATTGTCGTTTCAAAAGCACAAGCGTTAAAAGAGATTACTTTAGTAGAACCAACGACTAAAATAGAAACAAGTGTAAGTAATGAAAACTTATCCACAATTGTGAAAAATGAAAATGTAGAATTACGAGTAGTTTTAAAAACAAATGATATTACTTGTGATTTATATAAAAATCCAAGTATCGAGATAGTATTACCAACTTATGTTGAAAAAGTAGATATAAAAGACATTAATTTACTATTTGATAATGAACTAACCATAAAAAATTATCATATGGATGTAAATGAAAACGGAAATACGGTTATTCGAGTTAATTTAGAAGGAGAACAAACAAATTATAGTAGTGATGAAATTTCAAAAGGTGCAAATCTTATTATCAATACGGATATTACTTTAAAACAATTAACACCTACAAAAGAAGATGTAATGGAGGTATATGTTACAAATGAGTTAGCAACAAGCTATGAACAAACCAAGAAAACTCCTACAAGAGAAGTACAAAAAGGATATAGTGAAACCTCGCTAAAAGCAGTGGCACCAGTAGGAATTGTAACAACAACCAGTTTGTCGGGTTATAATGAAAAAAATGAAACGATTACATCAGTTGGAGCAAATGAACAAATTGGAAAATTAGATGTGAAAAAACAAGCAAGAACAGCGAATGTTGGTATGACGATTATTAATAATTATCCAAATAAAGTGAATCAAATGGTGGTTTTAGGAAGGGTACTAAGTAATGGAAGTGTTCATGCAGATTCTTTAGAAGATTTTAACTCGAATCTTGCTACTAGTATGAATTTAGATGGAATTACATGGCAAATGCAAGTGCCAGAAAACACAGGAAATACAGGAGTAATTGAAGGAACTCACATAGGAAGTACAATACTATATTATAGTGAAAATCCATCTGCAACCAAAGATCTAACAGTACCATCAAATGGATGGAAACAAGCAAAAGATGTACAAGACTACAGCAAAATAAAATCTTATTTGGTAGTAGGAGGAGAAGAAATCCCAACAGGAACCATTATGAATATGAATTATTCAATACAAATACCAGAAAATGTAGGTTACAATATGGGAGCATATGGTAACTATGTGGTGTACTTTAACAATATTACTGAAGAAGGAGCGGTTTCAGAAAAAGTCGTATCAGCAAAAGTAGGACTTTCAACAGGAGAGGGACCAGAACTTGAAGTGAAACTTCATTCAGATAGAGAAGGAAAAGAAGTACAAGAGGGAGAAATCATTACCTATACAGTAGAAGTAAAAAATATTGGTAAATCAGAAGCTAAAAACGTAAATGTTTTTGCAGATGTTCCAGAAAAGACAATCTATACTTATATGCAGATGGTAGAAGGAGAAGGTGCATCAAATGAAAGAATGTATGATGCACAAATGAAAGCTTATCGTGAGGTAATTGAAACAATTGCAGTAGGAGAAACAAAAACACTTACTTATCAAGTAGAAGCTGGAGACTTATCAGTAGGGTATGACCAAAATGGAAATATTCAAACAGTAGAAGATTATACGATACAAAATAATGCAAAAGTAACAGTAGAAGGATATGATGCAGAATTTGTGGCAAATACTGTAGAAAATAAATTAATACAAGGATATGTAAAAGTACGTATGGAAGTAGCAACTATTCCAGAACAATATGCAAGAGCAGAAGGTGATGAAGTAACTTATGTTATTTATGTAGAAAATACGAATTTTGTAGAGAAGAAAAATATAACATTAAAAACCACTTTACCAGAAGGCTATACATATATTGGCTCAACAGGTTTTGGAAATTATGATGAAACAACAAGGCAATTAACATGGAATATTGAAAATTTAGCAGGAAATGCGACATTACGATATCAATTTGGAGTAACCGTAGATTCTTTACCATCTAATATATATGAAAAAACAATAAATACAAAAGCACAATTATTAGGAGAAAAGCAAGTAGAATCAAATGAAGTATCAATTAATGTCAAAAAGGCGAAACTAACAATCAAACAATCAAGTGATACGAAATCACAAATTGCAGAAGGAGATACAATCATTTATAACTTTGTTGTTAAAAATGAAGGAAAAGGAGATGCTCCATCAGTAGAAGTAATCGATGAACTTCCAGAAGGATTAGTATATGAATCTGCGCAATATTCTTATAATGGTAAAACCTATGATTCAAATCTAGGAAATGCAAATCGAGTAAGAGTTACAATAGGAGGATTAAAACCAGGAGAAACATTAGAAATATCTTTAAAGGCAATAGCACAAAAATTGGAGGATGGTGTAAACAAAAAACAAGTTACGAATAAAGCAAGTGTAACAGCAAATGGAGTGGAATCTGTTGTTTCGAATGAAATTGTTCATACCATTGTACCAAATAAAAATAATCCTAGCAAAGATCCAAGTATCGATATACCAGAAGAAGGAACACATAGTATTTCTGGTATCATATGGTTAGATGCTAATGGAAATGGAAAACGTGAGGAAGAAGAACCAAGAAGAGCCAATATACCAGTGATATTAATTAATGCGGATAATGGACAAATTGTAAAAGATAGCAAAACAGGAAAAGACAAAAAGCAAGAAACCAATGCACAAGGAGAATATGTTTTTGCAAATCTAAAACCAGGTAAATATATGGTAGTGTTCTTATATGATTCGGGTAATTATGGTGTTACCCATTACAAACAAGAGGGAGTTAATGATGACCAAAATTCTGATGCTGTTCAAATGAAGGTAGTGTATGAAGAAGTAGAAAGAATAGGTGCAGTTAGTGATAAACTAGCTCTAAGTAACCAAAACATTATGAATATTGATTTAGGACTAATTACATCACCAAAATTTGATTTAAAATTAGATAAAATGGTGACTCGAATTACGGTAAGTGATGTAAATGGAACAGATGTATATGATTATAAAGACGAAAAAGTAGCAAAACTAGATTTAAAAGATAAAACAGCAGTAGGAAGTACTGTTATGATTGAATACAAAATTAAAGTAACGAATGAAGGTGGAGTAGCAGGATATGCGAAAAAAATTGTAGATTATCTACCAAGTGATATGAAATTTAGTTCTGAATTAAATAAAGATTGGTACACAGGAGATAATGGAACAAATCTTTATAATGCAAGCTTAGCAAATACATTAATCAAGCCAGGAGAGACAAAAGAGATTACGTTATTATTAACAAGAAAAATAACCAATTCGAACATGGGAATTGTACATAATACAGCAGAGATTGCAGAAAGCTATAATGATTTAGGGCTAGTAGATATCGATTCAAAGGTGTTTAACAAAGTACAAAGTGAAGATGATTATAGCAGTGCAGATGTTATTATTGGTATAAAAACTGGTGAAATATATGTGTATATTTTACTAAGTATTACAGTGATTACATTATTAGGAGTAGGAATTTACTTTATTAATAAAAAGGTACTAAAGAGATAATAAGGAAAGGAGGGAATAAAGAATGAAACAAACAAGAAAAATAGCATGTGGTATGTTAATTATGATGATTGTGACAATGCTTTGTACCATATCACAAGCGATTGATGTATATCGTGAAGATGCCGAAGGAATTATACAAGATGGACACTTTTTTCCAAATACACAACTTGGAAATGGAGATACATGGTTTTGTATTCAGCCAGGAGGCGAGTTTCACGTAAGTAGTCTTATGACAAGAGCTGAAAATGAATTATATCCAGTAGGAAGTTATATTCCAAAAGATGGAAGTTTTCAATGTGAAACATGTAGTCCAATAATATTACCTTGGAAAAATCACACAAAATATTATTATAAGTATCAACAAGGACAAACGTTTTCATTTTATGAATATCCAGATGCTGCTTATGTATTAGCAGATTTATCAGAAAAAGGACAATTACTTAGCTGGGATGCAGCATATGGAATTTGGAATTCGAGAATTAGTAATCCACAAAGAATAGGGGATTATGCAATTATAGAAGAATCAAAAGCATATGATGAATTCTTTAAAATGATCCATGGAGGGTATACCTCAAATGATATGTTTGAAACATTAATTAAAGATAATACATTAGAAATAAGAGTAGGGGTAAAACAAACCGATGGCTCCTACGTGATTGGACCATTTAATATCGATTATCCAAAAGGAGTTTATAATGGCGAAAATAAATTTAGTTGGATTGATGAGATGGAGGTAATTACCAATACGGGAGTATTATCACCAATTATCCAATTAGCTTCAGGACAAGTTATTAGTATTGCAGACTTAAAGGAAAATGGTACAGAGACATTAAACAAAAAAGACTTTTATGTAAAATTTTATACTACAACAGCAACAGAAGCAATCCTAAAGGTGACATTTGGTTATCTAGAACATTGTGAAGCACAAATGACAGAATATATAGGAGAAAGAACATATCGTAACTGGTTAAGAGAAGTAGGAATTGAAAGATGTGATGCACATGGATATTATAGTAAACCAGGTAGTGGAACACCAAATACTCCAGGGTATGTTGCTCCAAGTGGATGGATTGACAATTTAAAAGAAAAAGCAAGATATCGTGCTGTAGATGAGAAAGGATCAGAATCACAAAGATTAATGGCACTTTCTGGTCAAGCAAGAAAAGTACGTAAACAAGTTACTATGTATTTTCCAACGAAATGGGGAAAACCAGTAGATTTAACAATGAAATTAGCAGGAAATGTTTTTCTAGACCAAGACCAAGGAAAAGCAAATGAAGGAAATAATGTATTTGATGCAGGAGAAGGTTTAGGAGGAATTGAAGTAACACTATATGAAAGCAATGGACAAATTGCAACTGCAGAGCATACTATAATGCATAGCCATACAGGAAGTTCAAAAGATGGAACCGGATGTTATACGATTCCAGTATATCACAAGCACTTAGGAAGTGAAAGTGTGTATGGAGAATGTTATTCTAAATTAGAACATGAGCATACAGGTTCAAAAGAATACGGAACAGGATGTTACAGGCTAGTTTATCATAAACATACTGCAGATTGTAATGGAGATCCTCAAAACCCTTGTAAAATAAGTACAATTATTCCAGAAGGTTATGAAATTGTTTGTGGTAATCAAGAAAAATATATAAAAACTTGTACCAAAGATGAAAATACGATCGATTATTACGCACCAGGATGTAATAAAACAGTGGGGCAATCAGACGGAACAAGAACACAACTTGCAAAAACTTTAACCGATGAAAATGGACATTATGAGTTTGATAAATTAAATGCACAAAAAACATATTATGTGGAATATGTGTATAATGGAATGCTATATACCAATGTAGAAAGACTAGCAGGA
Organism: uncultured Clostridium sp.; assembly: GCA_948471055.1. Lineage (GTDB taxonomy): Bacteria > Bacillota > Clostridia > TANB77 > CAG-508 > RGIG8482. Next base: position 19,426 of record CAOKQZ010000023.1, read on the forward strand.
AATGCAACCAATGTTTCAAAAGCAACGGAAGAAGCACAAGGACATACTGGTAATCGACAAAGCTTTAATAATCAGTTTAAGGAAATTGGATCAAATCCAAAGAATTATTATAGTGCATCTAGAGGAGCTTATAATCAAGTCTTTTTACAAGAAGAAATAGCAGATACCTTTAAAACAATTGCAAAAAATTATGGAAATCATAGTGGTTCAGATAAAGAAGTATTTGCTTATGATTGTAGAATAAAGGCATATAGCACAGAAAGTTATCCATTAACGAAAATCTTTACTATTGATGATCATGGAAATGTTCTTGCAGGAGAAAACTTTGATGCAATTTACGAAGCAGGAGGACCATATGATCAATTACATATTAATTTAGGAATTAAGGCAAGACCAACCTTCGATTTAGCACTATACAAAGACGTTATGAAAGCAACCCTAAATATTAATGGACAAACGGAAGTATATACCTATGATGCAAGAAAAGATTGGGAAAATAAAGGCTTTAGCTATGGTGTAAAAGAAGATTACTATTTAAATGCTCTAAGAGACAAATATATAAATAATAAAGATACAGGGGATTTACAAAGAGCAGAAGAAGGAAGACAAGATCAATATTCACATGAATATAGAACAGAGGAAATTATTAACGGTAATAACTTAAATGAAACTTATAGAAACGATTGGTTAGGAAAAGATGAATATAAAGCAGTATTATATGGAGAAGAAAACAAAGATAAAAACTATTCTTGGAGAGATATTAATAGTAATCTAAAAGATAGTGATAAACTACAAATTCATATAACTTATAAAATTGCAATTAGAAATCAATCCAATATTACAGGTTCTGTAACAGAAGTAGTAGATTACTATGATGAGCATTATCAATTTGAAAGTGCCTACATGGGAGATAAAGATGGAAACGAAATTCCAAATACGAAAGTAGAAGCAAGCGAAAAGTCGATGTATGGTGAAGAAAATGAAATACGAGCAGATAGAAATAATGCGGATAAGAGTTGGACAGTAGGACAAACCAAAAGAGGGTATAAAACAATTTACTTACGTCCAACGGAAAAAATACTTTATAGTGATGACAAAGAACAATATATCTATGTTACTTTTGGATTAATTAATCCAGAACAAACCTTAATTAATGCAGGATTACCATGGGGAAATACATTCTATACATACAATTTGGCAGAAATTAATGGATATAAGACTTATATAGCAGAAAATGAATACAAAGAAAATAAAGAGTACTATGACAATAATAGAAAAGTATTAGAAGAAACATCATTAGGATTAATTGACCGTGATTCAAACCCAGGAAACTTTAATCCAAGTGAATACAATATGGGAATTACCAAATTGGAAGATGATACTAGCAAAGCACCAGCATATGCATATTCGATTCGTAAGTCAAGAACAATTGAAGGAACGGTATTCGAAGATGGTAATGAAGGAAGTGCTACTTCAGAAGAGCATAAAGTAGATGTAGCCAAAACCAGATTTGGAAATGGAAAACTAGGAGATAAAAATGACAAAGGAATTGCAGGAGTAAAAGCAGAGCTAATTGAAATTAAAGATAATCAATTAATTGTTCGTTCTACTACTTATACAGATGAAAAGGGTTGGTATGGATTTGGAGCATTTATTCCAGGAGATTACACGATTCGATTTACCTATGGTGCAGATGACCAAACGGCATTAACAAAGGAATCACAATACATAGATGAATACATTACGAAATACAATGAAACCTTTGAAAATAATAATGCAAAAATTAAATTTAAACAGAGATATGGTTTAGATTATGGTATTAAAAATGATACATCTTATACAGGACAAGATTATAAATCAACAGAATTTGCTTTAAACCAAGGACAAACAACAGTGCCTCATGAATACAAGACAGATGCAACATTAATAGGTATATATGATACTAATAATAAAGCAAAAAATAGTGATGAACAGGAAGTAGCAGTTGCCCAAACACAAAAAATTATCAAATATGAAGCAGATGGATATTATTGGTTTGCGGATGCGGCGATGGCAGGAAGATCAGATGCAACGGATGATTTAACAAGAAGAGATCAAGTAACTAAGTATGCAAAAGAAGAATATGATAGAGAAATTGTAAACCATAAGGCTGAAGTATTTAACTCATTTATTAATCAAAAGACATTAAGACAGAAGGAAAGCGAGAATAATGGATTTGATGAGTATACACAGGCACAACCAACCGAAGAGATTGTTGATACAATGGAGAAAAATAGAAGCCTTGTAAATGAGTTAGAAAGAAGAAACTACATGTATGCCTATACACCAGAAATTAAGATTGAATTTGAAAATACCAAAAAGCAAATTGAAGGAAACTTGAATGTAACGAAACCAGAAGGAGATAAAGATTACTATGAGTATGAAGTAAGAGGGATAGACTTTGGTGTTGTAGAAAAAACAAGAAGCCAATTAACCATTGATCAAGACATTGCTCATGTAAAAGTAATAGCAACAGATGGAACTGTATTATTAGAATTGGCACATGAAGAACAAGGAAATAACTTTAAAGTAATTGTAAATAATGGTGATAACTACATGTATATGCCAAGAAGTGATTTTGCAAAATACGATAAACAAGAACAATTAAACATTATTATGGATGATGAATTGTTAAGTGGTGCAAAACTAGAAGTAACTTACCGAATTACTGTTACGAATAACAGTGAACAGGGAGTTGAGGCAAGGGCAAAAAACATTATCAATTATGTAGCCAATAACTTAAACTTTGACTTAAATGATAATAATGGTTTATGGGAAGCAGTGAAAAAAGAAGAAATTCAAACCGATCTACACTCAAGCTTTATCCATAATGGAAGTGGAGAAAATAATACTAAATTAGTAGATTTAAGCACACAAACGACAGTACTAAAGGCAACTAGCCAAAATCCACTTACAAAAATGTTAGCACCAAAAGAAAGTGTGACAAGTACATTAACGTTAAAGAAAACGTTATCGGCAGAAAGCACAATGGATGATTTAAGCTATAGCAACTTAAGTGAGATTATAGAGATTGAATCAACAGATGGACGTTACGATCGTGGTGCAATTCCTGGAAACCAAAGCTTAGAAGAACAGCCACGTGAACATGATACTTTAGGAGCAAGTAGATATGATGAAATTGATGAACAAGCAGGAACAAAACAAGTAAAAACAAGATATCCACAAGATGGTTTAATCATTATTACACCACCAACAGGAGAGACGAGACTTTATTATGTACTTGGTGCAGTAATAGGAGTAATCTTATTAATAGGAATTGTAGCAATTAAAAAATTCGTCACAAACCGAAAAGAACAATAAAACAATATGATTAGAAAATACAAAAAAATCGGAGATACAAAAATCTCCGATTTTTTTGTGGGATAAAACCCGTATATCCCAAACAAAATGAGACATATCATGCCTTTTTGTAACATAAACTTAATACAATATTCATAAATAGTCATAAAATCCGAAGAATAGCAATTTCCCTAAAGAGAAACTAAATAAATAGTATCTATTATGGAAAAAACTTCTATTGAATTTAATAAAAAAACCAGTAAAATAGAGAATAGAGATATTGTGTAGAAAAATCTAAATAAAAGAAATACAATAAGCAAAGCCTTATGAAAGAGGCAAGAAAGGAATGGTATTTACGATGAATCAAAGATTATGGACAAAGTTACTAGCAAGCTTACTTGTTATGACATTAACCTTAACCAATGTAATGGTATTAGGGATGTTTTTAAGTGAGTCTTATGCAACATCAGACCCATTAGAAAGGCAAGAAACACTTACTAGTCAAGGAGAGGTAATGTTTGATGCTTATTTTAAGGATGCCAAAGGGAATATAGTACATAGCATAAAAGAAAATTTAGATAAGCAAGACATAACCTTATATATGGCAATTGAAGTGAAGAAAGGGTATTTAAAACATGCGAAAGTGCAAATTTTAGGGCAGAACAATACCATTAGCAATATAAGTTTAAAAAAGAGGGATGAGAATGCCGAACTAATTGAGTCAGTAGATGAGAAAACCAATACGATTCAGATTAAGCAAATTAATTCAGGAACAAAAGTAATTTTAGAAATACCAGTAATAGCCTCGAAACAAGAATCTTACGATATTAGTAATTTTAGTAAATTGAATGATGTGATATTAACAGGAAAATATATTGGAAATACAGGAACAGAAAGTAAAATCGAAAAAAACATTCAAATAAGAAATGAATGGGTACGGAGAAGCAAGTGCTACCTTAGAACAAAAATTGGTTCGTTTTATTCCTTATGAGGTAAATCGCAAAAAAGGTACTATTTTACAAACCGTTGTAAGAAGTGGAATTGTAAACAATACCTTACCAATTGAACAAACCAATATGGTAATAGAAGTACCAGTGATAAATGGGAAAATGCCAAAAGATGTTAGGGTAACAGCCCTTGGAGTGCTTGCTACAAATGGAAAAACTGCAATTCGTGAGGAAGAGTGGAATTATGATGCTAAAAAAGGCATAGTAGTAATTGGTCTTAAAAACGAAGCAGTAGAGGGAAAAGTAGCATGGACAAAACAAGGACAAGATGAACTGATGATTACTTACTTATATGATGAAAAAGTAGATACTGTAGAAACATTAGCAAAGGTGAGTGCTAGTATAAAAGCCTATAATACTGTAGAAACGAAAATTCCGCTAAGCCATGAATTAACAATTTCGCAAAATGAAGCATTAGGAAAAATGATGGAAAGCACAGTACAAACAACAGAAAGTATTAGTAAAGGATATTTATATCATAAAGTACAAAAAGAAATGGAATACATAGAGCAAGTAATTACGGACATTGCATATCCAGAATTAGTGGATAGTATTACATTAACACAAGATATGGATTACTTTGTAGATGAAGAAGGAAGAATAGGTCCAACAACGATTGGCAATACCAATTATGCTTATTATAAAACTACGAAAATAAATGCACAAAACTTCAAAGAAATATTAGGAGAAGAGGGAAGTATTCGAATTTTAACATTAGCGGGAGAAGAACTTGGTGTATGGAATAAAGACACCATTGTAGATGAAAATGGGGATTATGTACTTCACTATGAAACAGAAACAAACCAAATTAAAATGATTACCTCTAAACCAGTAGCAATTGGAAAATTAGTCATAAAACACGAAAAAGCATTAAAAGGAAATACTGCTTATGCAAAAGAACAAATAGAAACCTTCAAAACACTAAAAACAAAAGTACAACTAGAAGCAAAAGCAAATACCCAACAAGTAACAAATGAAACAGTGCAAAGCAAACAACAAATAGCAAAAGCAAATACCCAACAAGCAACAAATGAAACAATGCAAAGCGAACAGCAAATAGCAAAAGCGAATACCCAACAAGCAACAAATAGAACAATACAAAATGAGCAACAAACAAAAGAACAAGACAAGCAAACCGAAGTAACAATTTTAACAGGGGAAGCACAAAAAGATATTACATTAGTAGAACCAACTACCAAGATAGAAACAAGTGTAGGGAATGCAAATTTATCAACAGTTGTAAAAAATGAAAATGTAGAATTACGAGTGATCTTAAAAACAAATGATATTACTTGTGATTTGTATAAAAATCCAAAAATCCAAATCGTATTACCATTGTACATTGAAAAAATAGAAATAAAAGACATTAACTTATTATTTGATGAACAACTAAGTATTAAAAATTATCGAACCAGTGTAAATGAAAGAGGAAATACTATAATCGATGTAGAAATCGAAGGAGAACAAACTACTTATAGTAGTGATGAAATTACCAAAGGTGCTAATTTAATCATCAATACAGATATTACCCTAAAACAATTAACCCCTACCATCGAAGATGTTATGAAAGTATATGTAACGAATGAATTGGTAACCAGTTATGAACAAGTAGAAACTCCTGAACAACAAGTTACCAAAATGAGGGTACAACAAAGCCAAATTGTTAATACAGATCAAAAAGGATATAGCCAAACCATACTAAAAGCAGTAGCACCAGTAGGAATGTTAACCACTACAAGCATTTCTAATTACAATGCCAAAAATGAAACCATTACATCGATTGGTTCAGAAGAAAAAATAGGAAAATTGGATGCTAAAAAAGAAGCAAAGACAGCGAATGTTCATATGAATATTATTAATAACTATCAAAATTCTGTAAGCCAAATGGTAGTGTTAGGAAGAATACCAACCAAAGGAAGTACAAATGCTGATACATTACAGAATTTTAATTCAAATCTTGCTTTAACAATGGCATCTGGAATAACGATTCAGATAAAAGTGCCAGAAACAACAAATTCAGGAAATGGTACTGGTGTTTCGATAGCGGAATTAGGAAATACGATGATTTATTATAGTGAAAATCCAGCAGCAACCAAAGATATCACATTAGCAACAAATGGATGGACATTAGCAAAAGATGTTCAAGATTATGGTAGAGTAAAATCGTATATGATTGTATTTGGTGAAGAGATAACAACAGGAACAACAATGGAAATGAATTATCAATTACAAATACCAGAGAATGTAAGTTATAATATGGGAGCTTATAGCAATTATGCGGTATATTTTAATAATCAAACAAAGGAAGGAAATGTCTCTGAAAAAACGGTTTCAGCAAAAGTGGGGTTACAAACAGGAGAAGGACCAGAACTTGAAGTGAAGCTTTTGTCGGATAAAGAAGGAAAAGAAGTACAAGAAGGAGAGATCATTACTTATACCATTCGTGTAAAAAATATTGGAAAATCAGAAGTAAAAAATGCCACTATTAGTGGAACTGTTCCAGGAAAGACTAGATATACCTATATAGCAGATATCGAAGGAGAAGGAGCGACAACCGAGAGAAAATATGATACACAAAAAAAGGAACATTCTGAATTTATAGAGACCATTGGGGTAGGAGAAACAAAAACGATTACTTATCAAGTAGAAACAAAAGATTTAATTGTTGGATATGACGAAAATGATAATGTAACAAAAGTAGAAGATTATACGATACAAAATAGTGCAAAAGTAAAAGTAGAAGGTTATGATGGGGAATTTGCATCGAATCGTCTAGATAATAAATTAATACAAGGATATTTAAATGTAGAAATGAAAGTGGCAACACTTCCAGCAGAATATGTAAGAAAAGAAGGAGATGAAATTACTTACATTATTAGTGTAAAAAATAATAATGGAGTAGAAAAGAAAAATCTACAAATAAAAATAGATTTACCACAAGGACTAAGATTTAAAGAAGCAGATAAATCTGGAAAATATGATGAAAAAACAAGACAATTACAATGGAATATAAGCAATTTAGAAGGAAATGCAAATGAAAGATATGAATTTACAGCAGTAGTTGGCCAATTAAAAAAGGATATCTATGAAGAAGTGATCAAAACAAAAGCAAGTATTGTTGGTGAAAAGACAGTAGAAACCAATGAAATTGAAATTACCGTAAAAAAACCAAAACTAACCATTTCACAAACCACAGAGATTACGTCACCGGTTCCAGAAGGAGATACCCTTATCTATCATTATGAAGTGAAAAACGAAGGAAAAATGACAGCATATGGTGTAAAACTAGAAATGGATATTCCAGAAGATTTACAATATGAAGGTACACAATACTCTTATGGAGGGAAAACCTATACTTCAAAATTAGGAACAGGTAAAAAAGCAGAAGTGGGAATTGGTAGTTTAGAGCCAGAAGAGACTTTAACGGTAAGTATCAAAACAACGGTAAAAGAACTAGAAGATGGGGTAGAAAAAAAACAAATAGTAAGTAAGGCAACAGTCTTAGCAGACACAGTAGATACAATTACCTCAAATGAAATAACCCATACCATTGTTGTAAGAGACCATCATGCTGAAAAAGATCCAAGTACAGGAGGAAATGTAGAAAAAGGAACCCATACTATTTCCGGTATTGCTTGGCTAGATACAAATGGAGATGGCAAACGTGATGAAGAAGAACAAAGAATGGCAGGAATTCCAGTTATTTTAATTAATGCCGATAATGGACAAATTGTAAAAGATATTACTACGGGAAATGAGAAAAAACAACAAACAAACGAAAAAGGAGAATACTATTTTGCAAATTTAAGACCAGGTAAATATATGGTAGTATTTTTATATGATTCCGGAAATTATGGAATTACACGTTATAAACAAGAAGGCATTAATGATAATAAAAACTCAGATGCAGTACAAATGAATGTGGTTTATGAAGGCACGAAAAGGGTAGCAGGAGTTAGTGATAAACTAATGCTGGATCATAATAACATTAGTAATATTGATATTGGATTAATCACATCACCAAAATTTGACTTAAAGCTAGATAAGGTAATTAGCAAAATTACTGTAAGTGACAAGGAGGGTACTGATGTATATGATTATCAAGATAAATCTGTAGTAAAATTAGATTTAAATAGTAAGACTGCAATCGGCAGTACGATTATGATTGAATACAAAATAAAAGTAACCAATGAAGGTGGAGTAGCAGGATATGCAAAGAAAATTGTAGACTATATGCCAAATGATATGAAATTTAGTTCAGAATTAAACAAGGACTGGTATATAGGAGACAATGGTGCAAACTTGTATAGTACGAATTTAGCAAATACACTAATTCAGCCAGGAGAGACAAAAGAAATTACATTGCTATTAACAAAGAAAATGACAAACTCAAATATGGGAATTATCAATAATACAGCAGAAATTGCCGAAAGTAGTAATGACTTAGGCTTGGCAGATATTGATTCAACCCCAGGAAACAAAGTACAAAATGAAGATGATTATGGCAGTGCAGATGCAATTATTGGTATAAAAACAGGTGAGATTTATATGTATATCGTATTAAGTATAACAGTAATTAGTATGTTAGGAGTAGGAATCTACTTCATTAAGAGAAAAGTATTGAAGAAACAATAGAGGAAAGGAGGAAGGCATAAGATGAAACGATTACGAATAGCAATAACCGCATTAATTATGCTAACGATACTAGCAATTTCAACCGTATCAAAGGCATTCATATTGTATTATGAAGATGCCCAAAGCATCATAAAAGATCATGAGTTCTTTCCAAGTGATCTAGAAGGAAAAACATTTTTCTGTATAGGAGCAGATTTGGAATTTAGGCCATCAGGATTTATTAAAAGAGCAGAAGATCCTTTTAGAACAGGAGGAGCGCTTTACATACCAGGGGATGAAGCTTATGTATGTGAAGAATGTAATCCAACGTTAGATGACCTAGTACCATGGGGACATAACGAGAAATATTATTATGAGTATGAAGAAGCAGGAAAAATTTCTTATATGGAAAACCAAGATGCAGCTTATGTATTAGCAGAAATGACAGAAAGAGGTGCATTAAGAAGTTGGGATTCAGCCTATGGAATCTGGAGTTCAGGGATAAGCAATCCAAAAAGGTCAGGAGGATATGAAATTATAGGAGAATCCAAAGCCTATAAGACTTTCTTTGAATCAATCCGGAGGTGCTTCCGACAATTTTGAAAACATGATTACAGATAATACCGTAAAAATATTAAATGGTGTAAGCCAAGGAAATGGAAGTTATACCATTGGTCCGATTAATTTTGGTTATCCAGATGGAACATACAATGGAAAAAATAAGTTTAGTTGGATTAAAGACATGGAAGCGGTTTCAGATGTAGGAGGGTTATCAATATCCATTACTACCACAGCAGGAGAGTCTATTAGTCTTAGCGAACTTGCAGAAAATGGAACCAAAACCTTAAATGGAAAAGATTTCTATATGACTTTTTATACAACAGAAGCAACACAAGTAGGGTTGAAAGTGGATTTTGAATATATATCCTACTGTATAGCAGATATGACACAATATATTGGTACAAAAACGTATCTTAACTGGAAAAAAGAAGTTAATGGAAGACATCCACATGAAGAAAAAGAAAGCTATGATCCACCTCTATTTTATAGAGACGAAAATAATGAGTTGGTGGAGATGCTTAAAAATGTTACAAGATTATATAAAATGAGAAGATATAAGCTTGTTAAAGAACCAGGTTCAGTACTTCAACCACTAATGGGATTATCTGGTACAGCAGTAAAAGTGCGTAAAACCGTTACTAAATATTTTATTGTAGAAATACCAAAACCAATTCCAATCGAAACTGAAGACCCGGAACCACCAAATCCACCAGATCCACCAGTCCCACCACCTCCACCACCTCCACCAAAACCACCTATACCAGGGGATTTAACAATGGATTTAGGAGGATATGTATTCTTAGACCAAGACTCAGGAAAAATAAATGAGGGAAATAATAAATTAGATGCTGGTGAAGGAGTACCAGGAACAGAAGTATATTTACATGAAGTAGGAAAAGGAGTGGTTGCAAAGACCCGAACCAATAGCGAAGGAAAATATAGTTTTCGTCACTTAAATTCTCAAAAGAAATATTTTGTAGAATTTGTATACAATGGTATGTTATATACCAATGTGGAAAGATTACCAGGGAATGCGATAAACATTTCAAAGGCAACCGAAGAAGCACAAGGACATGCAGGAAATCGTCAGGCATTTAACAACAAATTTAAGGAAATTGGTTCAAACCCACATAATTATATGAGTCAATCAAGAGGTGCCTATAACCAAGTATTTTTACAAGAAGAAATAGCCGATACTTTTAAAACAATTGCTAAAAATTATGGTGCACATGGAAATTCGGATAAAGAAGTATATGCTTATGATAATCGAATTCATGCATACAGTACAGAAATTTATCCACTAAATAATTCATTTACACCAGATAGTAATAAAGGAAACATTGGTGGAAGTGACTATGATGCATTATATTTTGATCAATATGATCAAACGCATATCAATTTAGGAATAAAAGCAAGACCAACATTTGATTTAACATTATCCAAGGACATCATGAAAGCAACACTAAATATTAATGGACAACAAGAAGTATATACCTATGATGCTAGAAAAGATTGGAATAACCAAGGGTTTAGCTATGGAGTAAGGGAAGATTACTATTTAAATGAATTACGTAATAAATATATTTTAAATAAATCAACCAATATTAAAACGACAGAAACGATTGATGAGGGAATTTATTCACATGAATATAGAACCGAAGAAATTATTAATGGTAATAACGAAAATGAAACGTATCGAAACGATTGGTTAGGAAAAGAGGAATATAAAACAACTTTATATGGGGACCAAAGTAACAAAAATTATGCATGGAGAGACATCAACAGTCAATTGAGTGACAAGGAAAAATTACAAATTCATGTAACCTATAAAATAGGAATTCGAAACCAATCGAGTGTAGTAGGCTCGGTAACGGAAATTGTTGATTACTTTGATGAAAATTATAATTTTGAAAGTGCCTATATGGGAGACAAAAATGGTAATGTAATTCCAGGAACAACAGTAGAAGTAAGCCAGACATCTATGTACGGGGAAGCAACCCGTATGGGGGCAAATGGAAAATGGACAGTAGGACAAGAAAAACGAGGTTATAAAACATTATATTTAAGACCAACTGAAAAAATATTATATGGAGACGATAAAGATCAATATATTTATATTACCTTTGGATTAATTAATCCAGAAGAAACCTTAATTCGAGCAGGGCTACCAGATGGAAAAACATTCTATACCTATAATTTAGCAGAAATTAATGGATATAAGACCTATGTAACCAATACAGATTACAAGGAAAATTTGCAATATTATAATACACATAAAGAACAACTAGAAAATCGTACCTTAGGATTAGTTGACCGTGATTCTAATCCAGGAAATTATAATCCAGCAACATATACCATGGGAGTAACACCATTAGAGGATGATACCAGTAAGGCGCCTGCATATGCATATTCAATTCGTACCTCAAGAACAATAGAAGGACATGTATTTGAAGATCGTAATATAGGAACAGCGACCCTAAAAAAACATGAAGTAAGCGTAGAAAAAACGAGGTTTGGAGATGGCAATATAGATATTGGAGATAAAAAGGATAAAGGGATTGCAGGAGTAAAAGTTGAATTAATTGAAATAAAAGAACAAGTAAATGCCCAAGGTCAAAAAGAAGAAAAATTAGTGGTGCGTTCAACAACCTATACAGATAAAGAAGGCTGGTATGGATTTGGAGCATTTATACCAGGAAAATATACCATCCGATTTACCTATGGGGCAGATGACCAAACAGCATTAACAAAAGAATCACAATATATAAAAGATGAGAATGGAAATCTTGGTTATATCACACAATATAAAGAAGACTTTAAGAAAGAAAATGGAAAGGATTTTTACGAAAGATATTTGTTAGATTACAACATTATCAATGATACTTCTTATAATGGACAAGATTATCAAGCAACTTCTTTTGCAGATGCTACTAGAAATGGAGAGAGTACTCAAATTACGTTAAATCCACAATCCTATAAAACAGATGAGATATTAAAACAAAAATACGAAAAGGATAACACAGTAGCAAAACAAAAAGAAGAACAGGTGGATCGTATTAATCAAACACCACAAACAACCATTATTAAAAAATATTACAAGCAAGATAAACAAGAAAATGGAGAATGGAAAGAAACACCATACTACTGGTTTGAAGATCAAGATTCATCCATGGTAGGAAAATCAGATGCACAAGATGATGTAGTAAGAAGAAATCAAGTTATTGCATATGCTAAATCTGAATATGGAAAAGAAATCATTAATCATAAAGCAGAAGTATTTAATTCTTACATAAATCAAGAAACATTGAGAGATGCAGAAAGCAAAGATGATGAATTTGAAGAATTTACACAAGCTCAGCCAATGGAGAAAGTGGTAGATACCAAAAATAAGAATAGAAGTCTTGTTGATGAACTAGAAAGAAGAAATTATATGTATGCCTATACACCAGAAATTAATGTGGAAATTGAAAATACCAAACAACAAATTCCTGGAAACCAAAATCCAATAGGAAAAAAAGAAGGAAAAGACTACTATGAATATCAAATTACAGGCGTTGATTTCGGAATGGTAGAAAGACCAAGATCACAATTAACAATCAACCAAGATATTGCAAAAATTAAGGTTACTGCAAGTGATGGAAGTACCATATTAGAATTAGAAAATGAAAATGGTACAGGAAAGATTAAAGTGATTGTTGATAATGGAAAGAATTATCAATGGTTAGAAGCAGGAATTGCAGGAAAGTATGATAAAAATGAATTATTAAATGTTATTTTAGATGATGAATTATTAAGTGGTTCGAAATTAGAAGTAACATACAAGATTACAGTAAGTAATAATAGTGAAGTAGATGCGAATACACAAACAAGAGCGAAAACAATTATCAATTATGTAGCTAATAATTTGAATTTTGACTTAAAAGATAATGGTGATTTGTGGGAAGTTGTAAAAAAACAAGAGATTCAAACCGATTCTCGTTCAACATGGATAAACAATGAAAATGCAAATAGTAAAACAAAACAAATTGATCTAAGTACGCAAACTACAGTATTAAAAGCAAGTAGTACAAATCCACTTACAAAGCCATTAGCACCAGGAAAAAGTGTAACAACTACTCTAACGTTAAAGAAAACTTTATCTGCAGAAAGTGCAGCAGATGATTTAAGTTATAGTAACTTAAGTGAAATTGTGGAAATTGATAATACCATTGGAAGATATGATCATGGAGCAATTCCGGGAAATCAAAGTTTAACTGAACAACCACGTGAACATGATACTTCTGGTTCTAGTAGATATGATGAAATTGATGAAGTAGCAAAAACTAAAAATGTAAAAACGAGATATCCACAAGATGGTAAGATTATTATCACACCACCAACAGGAGAGACCAAAATTTACTATGTACTAGGAACTATTGTAGGAGCCATTCTACTAGTAGGAATTGTATTAATTCGAAAATTAGTAGTAGGAAAAAATAACTCTAAAGAAGAATAGACAAGCATAAATTTAAGAAGAGACCCAAAAATTGGATCTCTTCTTTTTCATGTTATAGGAAAGTTCTAGCAATAAAAACTACTAGAGAGGCGAAGTTCCTTTTAGTTTTCATCCTTACTATTTGTTACCTCAGACGAGGTCTCGGTGGAATCTGCCACATTGTCTGCTACCTCAGACGAAGCATCGGTGGAATCTGCCACATTGTCTGCTACCTCAGACGAAGCATCGGTGGAATCTGCCACACTGTCTGTTACTTCAGTTGAAGTTTCGGTGG
>CAOKQZ010000024.1 GCA_948471055.1 uncultured Clostridium sp.
TAGAGCTTAAAAATATTGAAATCTAGGGAATTCCCCAGCGAAAAAAACTCATACATATATATAAAAAGAATTGAAAATTAAAGTGATATGATATATAATATTATTGTTCATTTGTGACCAAAAGGGGAATGATGAAAAGTAAAACGATTTTTATCGATAATTGAAAAAGTAAAAGAGATAAGAAAGAAGGAACTAATATGGATTATAACGATTTAGCAGATATCATATTTCCGCAAGTAAAGGATATTTCCTATTATGAAGAGAAATACAAAAAAAGAGAACTGCCAGAAGGAGCCGTTGTAACAAGATTTGCCCCAAGCCCAACAGGATTTGTGCATATTGGGGGACTATACCAATCGGTGATTGCAAAAAAGATAGCAAACCAAACAAAAGGTGTGTTCTTTTTAAGAATAGAAGATACTGACCAAAAACGTGAAGTGGAAAATGGTGTATTAGATATTGTAACTTCTTTACAAGGCTTTGGAATGGCACCAGATGAAGGAATGTCAGATGATATTCATGAAAAAGGAAATTATGGTCCATATAAGCAATCCTTACGAAAAGAAATTTACCAAGCTTATGCAAAATATTTAATTCAAAAAGGATGTGCTTATCCATGTTTTTGTAAAGCAGACGATTTAGAAGAAACCAGAAAAAAGCAAGAGGCAGCAAAAGAAAGAACAGGGTATTATGGGGTATGGAGTAAATGTAGACATATTCCAGTAGTAGAAGCCATAGAGAAGATAAAAAATGGCGAAAGTTATATTGTACGTTTTAAATCTCCACGGAAACCCAGAAAAGAAAATAAAACATCATGATGTGATTAAAGGAAATGTTGATTTCCCAGAAAATGACCAAGACATTGTTATTATCAAATCCGACGGGCTTCCTACGTACCATTTTGCCCATGCGGTAGACGACCATTTAATGGGAACCACCCATGTGATTCGTGGTGATGAATGGTTATCTTCGGTACCGCTACATTTGCAACTATTCCAAGTACTAGGGTTTAAAGCACCAAAATACGCTCATATTGCACCAATTATGAAAGAAGAAAATGGTGCAAAACGAAAATTAAGTAAAAGAAAAGACCCAGAAGCAGCGGTGAGTTATTATTTAGAAGCAGGAATTCCAGAACTTGCTGTTGATGAATATTTGTTAAACATTGCAAACTCTAATTTTGA
Organism: uncultured Clostridium sp.; assembly: GCA_948471055.1. Lineage (GTDB taxonomy): Bacteria > Bacillota > Clostridia > TANB77 > CAG-508 > RGIG8482. The sequence goes on from CAOKQZ010000024.1 coordinate 1,185, forward strand.
ACAATGGAGAAAACAAAATCCAGATGCCAATATGTCGGAATTCGACTTACAACTAAATAAAATGAGTGTCAGTGGAGCCTTATTTGATATGGTAAAATTATTGGATATTTCCAAAAGAGTCATTTCAAAATACACCAAAGAAGAGGTGTATGAAAAAGCAATGGCATGGGCGTGTATTTATGATAAATCCTTAAAAGAAATCCTAGAAAAAGACAAGGATTATACCTTACAAGTATTAGGAATTGAAAGAGGAAATGCCAAACCAAGAAAAGATATTGCAAAATGGTCCGATTTAAAAGAAAATATTATTTATTTGTATGATGAGGAATTTTTTGCAAGTCCAATTTCTTACGAATTCCAGAAAATAAATGATAAAGAAGAAATTAAAAATATGATAGAAACCTATCTTACAAAGTACTTTAATAGTGAAGATGACAAAGAAACTTGGTTTCATAAGATGAAAGACTTAGCAGAGGATTTTGGGTATGCAAGGGAAGTAAAAGAATATAAACAAAATCCAAAAAGCTATAAAGGTCATGTAGGAGATATTAGTACGGTTATTCGTATTTGTCTAACCGGAAGAGCCAACACACCAGATATGTACGAAATTATGAAAGTGCTTGGAAAAGAATCGGTAATCAAACGTTTAGAACATGCAATTCTATAACAAAGCTTGAAAATTAAAATTTTTCGAAAATGTTCAATTTAATTTATGCCTTAAAAAAAGGAAGTTATTGTTCAGATGACATGTGAAGAAAACTGCGAATCCTTTGAAGATTTAAATAAGTTTAAATCTGAAATGTGGCGAAAGGAAAGATTGAAAAATGGAATACCAAATAGGAGATATTGTAAGAACCAAAAAAGTCCATCCATGTGGTAGCAAATTATGGGAAATTACAAGGGTCGGAGTAGATTTTAAATTGAAATGCCAAGGTTGTGGTCATGAAATTCTAGTAGAGCGCCCAAAGGCATTAAAAATGATTACGAAGATTGAACAAAAGCGAAATGAGGAGGAATAAAAAAGTTAGTTTATAAAGAAAGTAAAAATATGAAAAGAATGTAAAAGGTCAAAAATAACAACTAAAATAGAACGTAATCAAATTTTGAAGAATGAAAGTCAACAGCCTGAGATGGAAAACTTTGAAAGTTTTCTACCTCAGCTTTTTTAATGCAATTCCATATTTACAAAAAATAACTGAAAATATGGAATTGTATATATATTTAAACAAGGTTAAGAAAGACTCTTAAATTTATGGATAACTTTTTCTTTGAACAATGAATATATTATATAAGATAGGTGAAAAAGGAGGAAAATATGGAAAACATATTAGAGTTAAAACAAGTAACCAAAAAATATCAGGCAAAAAATGGAGAAATAGAAGCAATTCATGAGGTTAGTTTTTCGGTAAAAAAAGGAGAATTTATTAGTATCATAGGACCAAGTGGTTGTGGAAAATCGACCCTTTTATCGATTATTGCAGGATTAGAAGAAAAAAGCTCTGGTAGGATATGGATTGAAGGAGAAGAAATAAATGGAGTATCTGAAAAAATAGGATATATGCTACAAAAAGATAGTTTGCTAGAATGGAGAACCATTTACGATAATGTGTTATTTGGACTTGAAATAAGAGGAAAAAAGAATAAAGAAGCCAAAGCCTATGTCGATACATTACTAAAGAAATATCATTTAGAGGAATTTAAGAATAAATATCCTTCACAATTATCTCGGAGGAATGAGACAAAGGGTATCACTCATTCGAACCTTAGCAATAAAACCGAAAATATTGCTGTTAGATGAAGCATTTTCTGCACTCGATTATCAAACAAGACTCATGGTAACACAAGATGTATATGAAATTTTAAAAAACGAAAATATGACAACATTAATGGTAACACATGATATTTCTGAAGCCATTAGCATGGCAGATAAAGTAGTTGTGTTAAGCCATAGACCAACTACCGTAAAACACATTTGTAACATGGATTTTGAAATGCCAAACAAAAATCCTTTCAATTGTAGAAAAAGCCCTAAATTTAGTGAATATTTTGATTTATTATGGAAGGAGCTTGAGGTACATGAATAAAAAAGCCATATCGCAAGATAGGAAAATATACTTAAGAAAACAAAAACGAAATAAAATAGCGATTTTTCTCGTACAAATGGCAATTCTTGTAGGAGGGATTGTTCTATGGGAAATATTAGCCAATATTGGTGTAATAGATAGCTTTATTGCAAGCCAGCCAAGCCGTATTGTAAAAACGTTTTTAAACCTTTCTGGGAATGACTTATTAACCCATTTAGGAGTAACTTGTTTTGAAACGATTCTTGGTTTTGGGCTTGGAGCAATACTAGGAGTAATCCTTTCGATTATTCTTTGGTGGTCGAAATTTTTAGCAAAAGTGGCAGACCCATTTTTGGTAGTATTAAACAGTTTACCCAAAATTGCATTAGGACCAGTCATTATTATTTGGGTAGGAGCAGGCATGGGAGCAATTATTGTAATGGCATTAGCTATTGCGACGGTGGTCTGCTGACAACAAATACAAATAATCTCGCAAATGTGCTAGACACTAAGGAAAAAAGAATATTAAGTGATGATGAAACAGTCGCATATCTGCTCTCAAAAATCAAACAAACTGACAGTTTCGATGAAAAGATTAATATGAAAATAGAAACACATAGAAAACGAAAAGAAGCAATAGAAAATGATAGAATAAATTTTGCAGAGCAAATGGTATATTTTAGAAGACTTCATGGCTATACACAAAAAGAAGTAGCAAAGGCAATAGGCATAAGTGAAAGTACATATAGCAATTATGAAGAGAATAAAACTGAGCTAACAAATACAAAGGTAATAAATAAAATATTAAAATTTTTAGAATTTACAGAAGAGCCAAAAGTATCGGACTATGTAAAATTCTTAATGTCAAATCCAGAAAAAATGCTAGAAAAGTATTTAAAAGAAAATAAAATTTCGAAAAATAAATTTAGTAAATTATCAGGAATAAGTAGAAGAGCAATGTTAGATTGGTTTAATCATACAAAAGGTATTTCAAAAGAAAGTTATGAGAAAATAGAAAAATTTATAACAGATTTTGAAAAAAGCAAAGAACACAAGAGAGAAATAGAAGAGGAAGAAGAAATGGAGTAATATAAATGAGTTTATCAATAGAAGTACAGAAAAAACAAAATATTCAAAAAAATACAATTAAGAATACCAAGTGAAGTTTTTGATCTAGATCAAGTAAAAGAAATAAGAGATGCAATTCAAGAGCATCTCCTTTTTATTGGACTAGATAGAAGAAATAATATAAGAAATATGAGTTTAATAGGAATTGGGACAAGTGGTGAAATAAATGTAGATGATAAAAGTATTGTAAGAACAGCATTAATAAATGCATGTGATAGAGTTATTTTAGTTCATAACCATCCGTCTAATAATCTTGATCCAAGTAATCATGATATAACGATGACTAATACCATAAATAAACTTTTACATGTATTTAATATAAAATTACTAGATCATATTATTGTTACTGAAAACGATTATGTAAGTATGTTAGAGTTAAATGCTATTGATGAGAAGTATGAAAATGATAGAACAAAACTATTAGATAATGCACTACTAATTAAAGAAAATAATTCTTTGAAATGTCAGGTAACAAATTTAAATAAAAAGTTAGAAAAATATATAAAGATAGAACAAGAAGATGAAAATGAGTTCGAGTAATTTATCTAATTAAGAATAAAAATGGCACAAAATTGATTCTTGTGCGAATGAATAAAGGATGTGAGGACATGTTTATGTAATAACAAATAAAAATGCAAGTTAAATTGAAATATATAAATAAAAAGAAATGGAGGAATTTTAAATTGAAATATAAAAGATATTTTTTAACAAGTGAAAGTGTTACAGAAGGACATCCAGATAAAGTAGCTGATTTGATTTCAGATTCTATTTTGGATGAATGTTTGAAACAAGATAAAGAATCAAGAGTTGCAGTAGAAACTCTAATTACAGGGAATAAAGTTATAGTAGCAGGAGAAATAACAACAAATGCTATATTAGATATTGAAAAATTAGTAAGGGAAAAATTAAAAGAAGTAGGATATGATGATGAAAAAACTACAATGGATTATAGAACATGCGAAATAGAGCAATACATAAAAAAACAAAGTAATGACATAGCAATAGGAGTAAATAAAGGTGGAGCAGGAGATCAAGGAATTATGTTTGGATTTGCTTGTGATGAGACCGAACAATTTATGCCATATCCTATTTTTCTTGCTCATAAAATTACAGAGCAATTAGCAAAAGTAAGAAAAAATGGAGAAATAGATTATCTCAAAACTGATGGAAAGGCTCAGGTAACAATAGAATATGTTGATGATTTTCCAATTAGAGTAGATAGCATTTTGATATCTGCACAACATATAGAAAATGTTGATATACATATGATGCAAAAAGACTTAATAGAAAAAGTAATTTTACCAGTTCTTGATCCAGATATGTTAGATTTTGAAACTAAGTTTTTTATAAATCCTACAGGAAGATTTGTAATAGGAGTAGCAATTGGAGATACAGGATTAACTGGTAGAAAAATAATTTGTGATACTTATGGTGGAATTGCAAGGCATGGAGGAGGAGCTTTCTCTGGAAAAGATCCAAGCAAAGTAGATAGAAGTGCATGCTATATGGCAAGACATATTGCTAAAAATGTTGTAGCAAATGGAATGGCAAGAAGATGTGAAATACAATTGAGCTATGGTATAGGTATGGAACAACCTATATCTTTATTTATAGAATGCTTTGGAACAAATAGAATACCTGAACATCTTATTATAAAAGCAATAAAAGAACGATTTGATTTAACACCTAATGGAATCATAGAATATTTAAAACTTAAAGAGCCAATTTATTCTAAAACAACAAATTATGGACATTTTGGTAGAGAAGGATTTACTTGGGAAAATATTGTACAAATATAAAAAAATCATAAGAAGATAAAGAAAAATATAAATAAGACTTGTATAAAGTTTGTGCAAGAGTTAATATGCAACACAACTTTATATAGTCTTTTTTCTTTGGAAAGGAAAAACAAATGTATATTGTAATTTTAATAATTGTAGCAATGCTTAGCTCATTTTTAACATTATCATTACTTTGTTGTGTAATGGTAGGAAAGGAAAGTGATAAAATTTGGGAGGACGAGCAGATTATGAAGAAAGAAAACAAAGGAGAATAGAGAGATACAAAGCAGTATCGCAAAAAGCAAAAAAGGAGGCAGAGGCAAGAAGTAATTCGACAGCTAATCGAATTTTAATGATGACACCTGGACAGCCAATAATTATTGGACATCATTCTGAAAGAAAAGCAAGAAAATTACATAGACAAGCTGAATACGACATAAGAAAATCAATAGAGCTTTCAGATAAAAGTGACTATTATGAAGCAAAAGCGAGGCATGTAGAAAATAGTAATGCTATTTATAATGATGATCCTAAAGCCATTGAAAAGCTAAAGGAAAAACTAGAAAGACTAGAAAATGAAAGAAATAGTATAAAAGCAAGACCACATGAAACATGGGAACTTACTAATGTAACAGGTAATATAAGAGAGACAAAATTACGAATAAAAAGACTTGAAGAACAAGAACAATTAGTATTTCCAGACATAGAATTCAAAGGTGGTAAGGCAATTCATAATAAAGAAATAAATAGGATTCAGTTAATATTTGATGAAAAACCTAATGAAGAAATTAGAAATAAATTAAAACGTAATGGATTTCATTGGTCTAGGAATGAAGGTGCTTGGCAAAGAGAATTTAATAAAAAAACTATATGGGTAACTAATTCTTTAATAAAAGATGTATTAAATAATGAAAATACAAAACAGGATGAGGAAGGTGAAGAATTTGAATAGACTACAACTATTTAAAGAAATGTATGAAATGTCTACTCATAATTTACTTTGTTATTCAAAAGATTATTTAATGACAAAACCAAAACCACAATATATTAAAGAATGGAAAAGAGAATATGAAAAAGTCGAATTATTGAAAGGAATAATTGCAGAGGAAAAACAAAAAGGAGAGATCAACAATATGAGTTTTACACAAGAACAAATATTAAAAATGTATCCTAAAGTACAATATTATGTAAGAAACAGCAACGGAGGATTATTAGCAGGTACAGTAGAACTTGCTGATGCAAAAAAGTACGCTGAACAATATAAAAATGAATATGCAAATGACTCATTAAATAATCATCTAGGAGTTTCTGTGTATGATAAACAAGGAAACAATATTTATAATGCACATGGAATTAAAAATAGAGCTAAAAACGAAGAAACAGAAGAATTTGAGTAGGTTTATAGAGGTAGAACTATACTAAAAAATAATAAAAATGGCACAAAATCGATTCTCGTGCGAGAGAATTTTTGGAGGTGAGACATGAAAGTAATAGTAGCAGATAAAGATGAGTACATTAGATTTAATGCTAGATTATTAAATAAATTAAACACATTTGAATTAACAGATAACACATCAGATTATATTATACATCGAGTAAAACTTGGAAAAGATACACAAGATGTTTCGTTAATGGATTCTTGCATTAATAATCTTTTAGATGAGCAATATGAAAAAAGAGAATATATTAAACTTGAAGAAATAAAAGAAATTGATGAACTAATATCTGGTTTAAGTAAAGAAGAATGTCATATTTTAAATGCTTATGCTGAAGTAAATAGATATACTGTAAAGAATCTAAATGAAATAAAAGAATTAATTGCTAATATAAAGGATTATCAGATAATAGAAAAATATAGTCTACATGAATTAGGTACATTAATAGCTGAGAAAGTACCTGGATATAAAATGGACATTAATGTAATTCCATTTATGAATTTTGCAAAATTAGCAGAAAATTATCTTTTTGATGCTAATATAAAGGAGAATTTTTGCTCTTATGGACTTTTAGTAAATACAAGACAAATGTTAGATAACGAATTAATACAACCTAAAATTGAAGATGATAAAGTATTAAAAATAGAAGTAGTAAACAAAAAAGAATTTGAAGAATCATCAATGTATAATAATGTAACAATATATTTGCCAACAACAAAGGAAATAATAGAAGATAAATTAAAGTTAATAAAGTTAAACTATGATGAATTAAGTATACAAGATACACATGTTACTAAATGCGAAATAGTTAATTTTAGTGATGAAATATTAGCAAGTAGATTTAATAAGGTCATGGAGTATCAAATAGAAAAATATTCTAAAAATTCATACACAACACCATTTCAAGAAATAGAATTATTATGCAGAGAAGTAAAAAACTTTGACAATATTAGAATGCAAAAGTTCTTAGCAATTGAAGAAATTAAGGATAATAAAATAAATTATATTCATGATTTGGTAAATTGTGCAAAGCAAACAAGTAAGTATAATTTATTACCTAATGTGAATGACTATTTTGATATGGGAAAATATTTAGTAAATGAAACAGGTCATTTTGATGAAGTTAGTGTTTTAGAAGATTATATTGACTATTGTAAATTAGCAAAAGATTATACGCAGAAAGGACATACATATAGTGGTGTATTTACTGAATATGGATACTTAATGGAAAAAGAAGAGTTAGATAGAAATGAGGAAAAAGAAAACGAAGAAGAGTTCGAATAGAAAGAGGTGACTAAAATGTCAGAAAAACAAAAACCGAAATGTGCTTTAATTGGAGAAGATGGAAATATATTTAATCTGATGGGAATTGCATCAAGAACATTAAAAAGAAATGGTATGCAAGAAGAGGCAAAAGAGATGTGTGATAAGATTACATCAGGAGCAAAAAGTTATGATGAAGCACTATGTATTATTGGAGAATATGTTGATATAACTAGCAAAGAAGAAGTAGAAGAAGATGAATTTTAGAGACATCTATTAGATATCTTATAAAAAAATGTGTATCTCGCTAAAAGCCACGCTTTTAGGCAGTTATTGGGCGAAGAGATATCGCACTGATCCTGCAAAATTGCTTGAGAGCAATTTTGATTCTCGCTGTGGGAAAGTTAGGAGGATTTTGAAAGAGCAAAAAGAAGAAAATAAATTAGTTCCAATTATAGTAAGAATTCCAAAATATAAAAAAGAAATGCTAGAAAAATTCGCAGCTAAACAAGGTTTACATGAAGTAGATATTGTAAGAAATGGAATTGATAAAGAATTAAATTTGGAAATGTATAGAGATAATTTAGATTTTATTATAAAAGAATTAAACAAAATGATTGAGGCAAAATTAGATCCATTTATAAAATCACAAAGAAAAATAAATGCAAAACATTTAAGGACAAGTGCTATAAATACATATTTACAAGGTGAAGTTTTATATAGATTGCTTGGAGATGATATGCATGAAAATTTTAAACAAATGCTTACTAATGCTCGTAAAAAAGCAAATTATTATATTAGTCATGATACCGAAGGAATGAGCAAAAAGGATTTATATGATTTCTATACAATAGGAGAAATGTATCGTAATGAATAATGTAGTATTTCTATTTGAGTCATTTAATCCTAACAAAAGAACTACATTTTTTAAGCATAAAAATTATACAAATTATCTTGCTTATAGTGAATATGCAATAAGAAATCGAAATACTGAACATGGATTATTTGGAAAAATAAATGAATTTCCCAATATACAATGTATGGAAGATATAGAGCCAATAAATAAACATATCATTAGCTTAGCTGACAAGAAAGTTCCAATATATAGAGTTACTATTTCTCTTGATGAATATGATGCAATGAGATTAGGATATGATACACAAGAAAAGTGGAAAGAACTATTTGAAAGTAAATTAGTAAGTTTTGCAGAAAAAATGAATATAAAATACGAAGATTTACAATATACAGGAGCAGTTCATTTAGAAAGTGTACATCCACATCTGCAGGTTATGATTTGGAGTAAACAGAGAGATAAAAAGAATTATTATATTAACTATGGCAGAGTGAATAAAATGAGAAATGAATTTACAAATGCAATATTTCGAGAAGATTTAATCCAATTATATAATGAAAAAGACATTGCTAAAAAAGGTATAATTAATGAAAATGATTTTTTACAAAAATTAAAAAAGGTAGATTCAAATGCTAAATTTATAAAAGAAATAGTGGAATATGAAAAGGATTTTGCAAATAAAAAAATTATGAAAAAGACTTTCAAAGATAAGGAATTGCAAAAATTAGTAGATGAGTTATTAGTATTAAAGCAACAATTAAAAACTACCAAAGGAAGTATTAAATATCAATATTTAAAGAGGTGTCCTGATGTTATAAAACAAGTTGATTCAATATCTAGGACAATTATAGATATGTCATTCGAAACACAAAAAGAAATAGATAAATACATTTTAGCAAAGCAAAAAATAGTATCATTTAAATATCAAGATCAAGAAAAAATAGTAAAAGCTCAAGAAATAGAAAAGCAAAAGGCAGAAGAAGAAATATTGAAATTGATAGGAAATCAAATATTAAATTTTGAAAGAGTATTACTAAATGAAAAAGAGGAATACTCACAAATCAGATATATCAATTATAGCAGGAGTTTAATTTGGAGAGTTTTTGATTGCATTTATTTTTCTACTAAACAAGAAGAAAAGTATGCTAAAAGATATGAATTTAATTATAAAAAACAATTATCAAAACAAGCTAAAAAAGATTTAGCAATAAAGAAAGCAAATAGTTCATCTTTTAATTGGGAAGATGATAGATAAAGAAGGTGATAACAATAAAATTAGTACCTAAAAAGAATGGAAGGGGTTATATTACTACTTATCAAATATGTCTTGGGAGTAGAGAAACTAGGAATTTAAATTTACTAGATGAAAATGGTAATGTAAAAAAGATAAAAGATGCAAAAAAGACAGGTGAAAATTCTATTGAATTGGAATTTGAATAGGAGTTAATATAACATTAACATTAAAATTAAAGTTAAAACAAAAAGGAGGAGATAGAGCTCTAAAGTAGAAGGAGAATAAAAATTAATAGAAGAATATTAATCATAATAGCAATAATATTTAGTGTATTTGTGTGTTCTTATTTTTCAGTAAGTTTACACTTTATACTAAGTAAAAACTTTGAAAGTTTATTAAGTATGGATGCTTTATCAATTATTAATACACTAATTACAGAAAAAAAGGTATTAGCAATATTTTGTGTATTAGAATTGATTGTAGTATCTTTTTTGATTTTATTTACTAATGGTACAAAAAATATATATCATAGCAAGAAAGTAAAGTTAACAGATAAATTAGAAATACCAACACCAATAGGAGATGGTCAACATGGAACATCCTGGTGGTTACAAAAAAATGATTATGATAAAGTATTTAAATATAATACTATAAATAGGAATAATCAATATAATAAAACATCCTTTGATTCAGGTGGAATTATAACAAATTTTGAAAGAGCCAATGAAATAGAAAAAGTTCATTTTATAGATGATAACTTACATGTTTTATTAATAGGAAGTTCAGGATCAGGTAAAAGTAGATCAATATTAATTCCAAGTATCACAATGCTAGGTTTAGCAGGAGAAAACTTATTTATTAGTGATGTTAAAGGCGAATTATATTTATATACTGCAGAGAAATTAAAGGAACTTGGTTATAATGTTATTGCACTAGATTTTATTAACTTTTTAAAAAGTAATCATTACAATTATTTGGACTTAGTAATTAATGCAGTAGAAAAGGATGACATTCCATTTGCTGAAAGTCTAGTTAATGATATTGTTAATGTATTAGTTGAAAAGAACGATAAGACAGAGCCTATTTGGGTTAATGGTGAAATGAGTGTTATTAAAACAGCAATAATGGCTGTGGTATTAGAAAATAAAGGCAAAAGAGAATATCAGACATTAACTAATGCGTATTACTTTGTAGCAGAAATGTTTAAAACTGATGAAGATGGCGAAATGCTAATTGATAAGTATATGCAAAATAAAGATGCAAACGATCCAATAAAAAAGTTTTTCGCAGTAGCAGGTACAGCTCCATCAAAAACAAGGGGAAGTTTTGTCGCAGCAGCACTTTCTACATTGCAAATGTTTGTTAGTGAATATGTGGCAGACACCATACAAAAATCTGATTTTGATTTAAGAGATTTTGCTAAGAAAAAGACAGCAATATATATTTTATTAAGTGATGATAAATTAACTTATCATAAACTTCGGAAGTCTTTTAGTACAACAGCTATATACTGCTATTGTAGATATTAGTAGAGAAGAAGGTGGAGAACTACCTATTAGAATGAATTTCATTTTAGATGAGTTTGCAAACTTTACTAAAATAGATACATTCCAGTCTATGCTAACAGTTTCTAGAAGTAGAAATTGCAGGTTTGTAATTGCACTTCAAAGTTTTGGGCAATTAGAAGAAAAGTATCGGAAAAGAAGGAACGCAGAATATTTTAGATAACTGTGCATGGATATATTTAAAATCAAGCAATATCGATACAGCAACTAAAATTTCAGACAAACTACGGAACTTATACATGCCAAAGTTATGGAGAAAGTAGCAATACTAATATAAAATACAACAATTCAAGTAGCAGTATGAGCTTAATTTCAAGGAAATTGCTAACACCTGATGAAGTATTAAAAATTGAGAGTCCATATATTTTAGTTATGATAGCAGGTAAACCACCTGCTCTTTTAAATGTACCAGACATTAGCAAAATGTATTTTAATAAACTAAATGGAATGGGAACAAAAGAAGAAAACCAAAGGCTAAGAATCAAAAGAGAAAATGCAAGAAAAGTAAGAAAAATATCTAAATCGAAAATATGGAATATTTGGGATAAAGTAAAGAATAATGAAATTGATTTGGATGAAGAAGAGGAAGAAATAGAAACACTTAGAAAAAATTGGCGAGTAAATAGACCAAGAAGGGAGAATGTAGAAATTGAAAAAAGAAACAATGAAGAAGATAGTTAGAATAAGTCTAAAAGTTATAGTATGTATTATTTTGTTATTTACATTTCAGCAAGTAGTTCATGCAAGTAGTTTTGAAAGTACAAAATTAGTAACAGGTACAAAAAACTTGGCAGAGGCAATTATTAGTTGGTTAACAGGTATAGGAATCACAATTTGTGGAGGATATTTTATATACTATGTCTATTGCTTAAAAACTAATGACGAAGGAGAGAGAAGAAGAAATATTCAAAACATTAAAACTACATTAATAAGTATGGTATTAATAACCTGTGGCTTAGCACTTATTGATGTAATTCTTGGATTCTACAAGTAGGAAAGAATAGTGATTCTTTCTTTTTAGGTAGGTGATGCTAAGTGGCAGACATGCTTGTAGAATTAATACAAAAATTCATTGATGGCTCAGAGGCAACATTAAATTCGCTTTTCAAGTCAATGGTAAATCTAGTATTTTTTATAGAAAGAGAATTAAATGCAATACAAGTGCAAGGAGGCTCTAAGATAGATTTTAATGGAATCTATCAAGTTATTTTTAGTTATGCATGCTTTATATTAGTAGTTGTCTTTATAAGTAAACTAATAAAAACATATTTTTTACATGATAATGGTGATCCAGAGAAAAATCCTATTCATCTAGTAATTGGCATGCTAAAAGCAGTTATTGTAATGATATGTTTCAAAGAAGTATATGATATTTTTGTTGGTATTACATCTAGTTTACTAAGTAGTATTTTAGGTGCAATGCCTGTTCAGACAGTTAGTTTAGCAGAGGCCTTAAGTAATAACATAGCAGGAGGTATTTTTACAGCAATTGCTTGTTTAGTATTATTGATAACATGGCTAATACTAATATGTCAATTTATTATGAAAGGCATAGAAATATTACTTATGAGAATGGGGATTCCATTTGCAACAATACGGACTCTTAAATTCAGACGAAGGTGTGTTCCCTGAATATATCAGAGGCTTTCTAATGACAGCTTTTACACTAGTTACACAATTATGTATGATGAATTTATCAATATTAGTAACAATAAATGGACATCTAATTTATGGCATAGCAATTGCAATTATAGCTGTTAACACACCAACAATATTAGGAAAATATATGGTAAAGCCAAACGGAAGTATTATAAATTCAGCAGGTAATACAGCAAGAAATGTAAGAGCATTACTTCCAAGAGGAAGGAGGAAAGCAAGATAGAAACTTTACAAGAAATTATACGAGTATTAAGAAATGTGGGAATCACAATTGGTGGAGTCACATTTCTTGTTTTTATGATAAAAATGGGAGTTGATCCTGATGGTAAAGCAAGATATATAAAACTTGCTAAAAATACAGTTATAGCAAGTATATTAATTACACTTTCATTAACCTTGCTAGAAATACCAAAGGATTATTTTGGAAGTCCTGTTGGTATAGCTGATGAAGAAGTTGGCGAAGTAACTTTTGCAAAAATTGAAGATAAGGACTGCCAAAATCGAGAAGTAGTAACTATAAATGGCAAACGATATGTTGTAACAGATAGAAATAAGAAGATTGCAGCACTTACAGATGACGAAGCATTAAGAGAGGCATTTGGATTATATTCTACAGGTAAGGTAGTAGAGAATGTTTGTTACTTAAGACCTTTTTCTGATTGTCAAGACTTTTGGAAAGGTTATTATGCAGATATCGACTATTATAGAGATTCAGATGGCTATATATTCCCAGCGACTTTTACATATAACCAATATACAGGATATAAAGGTATAGGAGGAAGTTTTACGGATAATGGTCGGCGAAGGTCGGTCGGAGGAGGTAGTGCAGGTGCAAGATAAAAGGATGATTAATATACCATCACAAATTAGATTAAAAACAGAATTTTTTGAGGGTTATGGAGTAGAAGAATTAATAAAAACTATAATTGTTTTAGGGGTATCTAGTATAGTTGCATATATTATATATCTTTTCACAAGAGTAACATTAATATCTACTCTATTTGTTATTGGATCTGTTGTCATTGCTGTTGTATTCTTAACTAAGAATAGAAACAACTTTTCAATGGCTGATAATATAATAAATATTATAAATTATGAACTTATGCAAAAGAGGTATAAGTATGAAAGAGGTAATTTTAATAAAACTGAAACAACAAACAAAAACACTAAATGAATTTTTAAATATAAAAAATATAAAAGACTATTATTTATACACACTAGATGGACAAGTAATGTTATTTATGAAAGTATTTCCCATTAATACGGATTTATTTTCTGAAGAGGAATTAATAAACAAGATGGATAGTATGAGTATTGAGTTCAGTAATGAACAAAATCCATATACAATTTTTATAATTCCAAGAAAAGTTGATATTGCTGATTTTATAAATGAGCAACAAGAGTTAAAGAAAAGATTGCAAGATGATGCGAGTATTCAAATAGTAGAAAAAAGAATAATTCATACACATGAATTAGTAGCAGATAAAAACATTATAGAAAACGAATTTTATTTGTGTATATGGTGTAAAGACGGAGAAAATGCAGAAGATAATTTAATAAAAAGAGCAAACAATTGGAAACAAAGATTCAAGAATTGTGATTTTGATACAGAAGTATTAACGAAAACAGAAATTATTTTAATGATTAAAAGTTTTACAATTCCAGAGTTTGCAAGAAAAGAAGATACGGATTATAGCGATAATATCGTAACAATAAGGAGAAAAATTTGCTAGAATACAATAAAATATACAACATGGATTGTATGGAGGGCATTAAACTATTAGATGACAATAGTATTGATTTAGTTGTTATAGATCCACCATACAAATTAAATTTAAATAAAGTGAAAAAAACAAGTACATTTAATAATTACGCTAATGAACTTTTAGAATTAAAAGATGGTTTTGATTTGAAAGTATTAGATTTATTAATACAAAAAATGAAGAAAATAAACATATATATTTACTGTTCTAAGAGACAAGTAAAAGAATTGTTGGATTACTTTATGAGTAAAGGATGTAATTATGAATTACTTACTTGGCACAAGATGAATCCAAGTCCACTTACAAATAACAATTATTTACCAGATACAGAATATATAGTTTTTGCAAGAGAACGAGGAGTTAGATTATATGGAAATTATCATACTAAACGAAAGTATTATATTTCAGGTACTAATCAAGTCGATAAGAAGAAATATAAACACCCAACAATAAAACCATTACCACTAATAGAAAATCATATAGAAAATTCAAGTAAACCTGGTGATGTAATTTTAGATTGTTTTGCAGGAAGTGGAACTATGCTTGTTGGGGCAATAAATAAAGGTAGAAGATTTATTGGATTTGAAATTAACGAGGAATATTTTAAAATTGCTGAAAAGAGGATAAAAGAGGCATTAGAGAAAAAGGCAGGTGAAGAAAATTGAAGAAAGAAGAAACAAATTACGAACTAATAGATTTAATTACACCAGTTGGAGGATTAGAATTTGAGAGAAATAAAATATATTTTGGAAATCGTTTTTGCAAAATATATACAATAGCTCATTACCCATCTAATGTCGAAATGAAATGGCTTGGAAATTTAGTAAATAACGTAGGTGCTATTTTTAGTATTAATATTGAGCCAACAGATAATACTGAAATGATTGATAACTTAGATTCAAGGATTAGAGATGCATCAGGGTTAGCAAAAATTGCCAAGAATGAATCTAGTAGACAATTAAAAGAAAAGGAAATAGAAGAGGCAAGTGAAATTATAAGTAGAATGATAGAAAATAATGAAGTTGTTTCATACTTAACTATTTATATACTTGTATCTGCTGAGGAAGAAGTGGAACTACAACGAAAATGTAAAGAAGTAGAGATGGAAATGCAACGACAAAAAATAAAAATAAGACATCTAACAAACTATATGTTAATGGATGGATTTAAGGCAGTTGCACCATTTTTTACTATACAGACAGAGCTTAGCAAAAATTTTAAAAGAAACATATTAACAAGTACATTTACAGGAGGATTTCTATTTAATACAGAAACATTTATTGACGAGAAAGGATACTACTGGGGAATAAGTCAAAATGGTGGTATTATTATATTTAATATATGGAAACAGGACTTAGGAAGAACAAATAGCAATATGATTGTTGTTGGCTCATCAGGCTCAGGCAAGAGTATGGCAGTAAAGCATATGATTATAAATGAACTTCCTACAACACGCCAATTGGTAATAGATCCTGAAAATGAATATGCACATCTTTGCAAAAGTCTAAAAGGAAAAATAATAGCTTGTGATGGAAGTAAGGAAGGTGTACTAAATCCACTGCAAGTTCGTAATAATCAAGATGATGAAACTGGAAAAAATGCTTTATCACTTCATTTTCAATTCTTGCAGACATTTTTCCAAATATTATATCCATCATTAACAGAAATAGAATTTTCAAAGCTAGATTTAGTTCTGGAGGAACTATATAAAAAGTTTAACATAGATCAAGATACAGATATAAGCCAATTAAAAAATACAGATTTTCCAATATTGGAAGATTTGTATTTTTTAATGGAAAAGAAAAATAAAAAGAATAAAGACGAAATATTAGAAAAGTTACTTGCATTAATTAGACCAATTTGTATTGGACAAGCAAGTGGAATATGGAATGGTTATACTAATGTTGAAGTTGATACAAAACTAACTGTATTTAATACATCTACGATGCAAAAGTTTCAAATTCAGTATAAAAGAGCACAATATTATAATATTCTTTCGTATGCTTGGGACATTTTAAGTAAAGATTCAAAAGAAAGAACAATGTTAATTGCAGATGAGTGTCATATATTAGTTGATCCAAATATTCCACAGACTTTGGAATATGTAAGATATATAAGTAAGATGGCCAGAAAACATAATAGTAGTATTGTTGTTGTAACGCAAAGTATAGAAGATTTCCTAAATGAAAAAATTCGATTATATGGTCAAAGTTTACTTACAAATAGTACATATAAATTATTCTTTAAAACAGATGGAAAAGATTTAAAAGATATTGTAACAACATTTAAATTAACAGAACAAGAAGAAAAAATGATATTAAATGCTAATGTTGGAGAATGCTTGTTTATGTCAGGAATTAGAAAACTATATATAATGTTTAGATTGTTTGAGTATGAGTTAGAAATGATAGATTCAAAATTTATAAGGAACAAAGAATATGCGTAGGAAATTAAGTATTATTATAGGGATTATAATATTTATATTAATTCTTGGTTGTACTTATACAAATCAAATCTTTTCATCTAATACTAGTAATACAAAAACAAATAAAATAGAACAAGCAGAAATTATATATAAAGGAAAATTAGCAATGCCAATTGAAAACTTTATTACAACAACAAGTAAATTTGGATATAGAGATCCAATATATAAAGATGGTGTGCAAATTTCAGGAGGAAAACTGCATTCAGGATTAGATTTATGTGGTAGTTTAGGAAGTAGAGTTATGGCTGTAAAAGATGGAGAGGTAACATATGCAGGATGGCAGAGTGGTTATGGCAATTGTGTAGAAATAAAGCATATAGATGAACAAGGAAACATATTTTACAGCTTTTATGGTCACATGAGAGATAATTCACTTTGTGTTCAAAATGGTCAAAATGTAATAACAGGACAAGTCATAGGAGTACAAGGCAGTACAGGAAATTCTACAGGAGACCATCTACATTTTGAAATTAGGACAGAAAATAAAGAAAAGGTTGATCCTGCACCGTATATATTTACGGAGAAAGAAGGGTAGAAATGGACAAAAACAAAAAAGAAATGTTTTGTTATTTATCTATTTTTATAGTATTAGTAATAGTTGTAATATTAAACAATGTATTTTGGAAACTAGGAAAAGAAGATAATAACAAACACAATAATATTGTTTACTTGGAATCTAACAATGTAACTTATAATGTGCCTTATGAGGAGAGGGCACTAGATTAAGGAGGGAAAGATATGTTAAGCTACATTGCAAGTAATTCTACTGCTAGATTAATAAAAGATATTTGCAAAGAACAAAACATTACAATATTAAATCAAGAAGTAGAAGAAATAGATTTTTTAAAATATATAAAACAAACAAAAGTAAATTTTAATCTGATTAAGTATCTAATTATAGATTTAAGTCAGTTAAAGAACACCGAAGATGAAGTGATAAACAGCATAAAGTACTTCAAAGAAATGTATATAAATACTAGAATTATTGTTATTGCAAAAGGTTATGATAATCAAAATGTAATATTAACTAATTTATATGAAAATAATATTTATAACATTGTTAACGCAATAGATGAAACGCAAGTAAAAGAAGAAATAAGAAAATGTTTATCACAGGAAGGTTTGCAAGAAAAAGATGCTAGAAGGTTTAAGAAAATTGAAATAGAAAAAGTCGATAAAAAACTTAAATATCAAGATTTTCTTTTTAAATTAAAAGAAAAGTTTAAATCAAGAGAAAAGCAAAATAAAAATATAGAAACACAGAATCAAATAAATTCGAGTGTTTATTTTTTTGCAATTCTTATGGATGCAATTAAGAATTTAGTAAGACTAGTATGTTATATATCAGTATTTGTATTAACATCACTTGGTTTAACATTTCTATTTAATGATGAATTAAGAAACATGGTATTTCAAATATTAGGTTTGAAATAGAAAGGAAAAGATATGGGATATTATAGCGAAGTTATGATATCTGTAACTAAAAAAGGTTACGAGAAAATAAAAAAAGACCAAGAAAAATTTGCTGATTATGAGCTATTAAAATTATTCGAAGTAAGCAATTTTGAGAAAAACGGCAAAAACTGTATTCTATTAAGAACAGAGGAGACAATTAAATATTATACTAAAGATGAAGATATCAAACAATTAGAAAAAACACTTTCAAAATTAAAAGATGGATATGTATTTGCTAGATTTGGCGAAGAAACATTAGATATTGAATTTAGAAATAATGCAAAAGTTAAGGAATTACTTGAGCCGTTTGATTTTATAAAGGAATTTTCAAATAATTTAAATAAAGAATTAAATAAAGAGGAGGAAGAGGAATTTGAGTAATAAGAAAGTTTTAGCATGTCAAATTGATGAAGAATTAAGAGCAAAAATGGAAGAACAAAGAAAAAATAAGAAATTATCTGTTAAGGACTATATTATAGGACTTATAGAACAGGATTTAAAAACACATTCATTTGAAACAAATGTAAATGAAAATTTAAATAAGGTGCAAGAAACAACAAAAAATGAAGAGGCAAAAGAACAGATAGTTAAAGAAGAAATACAAGAACAACCTATTAAAGTAGAAAAAGAAAAAGAAGAAGCACAAGTAAATAAAGAGACTAAAAAAGATGAAGAAAAACAACAAGCAGCAGAGAAAAAAGATTCAAAAGAAAAACAAGTCGAAAAAAGTAAAAAAGAGGAATCTAAACAGCAACCCAAGATGACAAATAAAAAAATAGAGGCAAATAAACCAAAAGCTAAGAAAATTCAAAAAGAGGAGGAAGAAGAATTTGAATAAAACAAGTATTGTAGGATTAAGTTTGTTATTAATACTAACATTTTCTACAAACTGTTTTGCTAAAACCCAAAAGCAAGAATTAAAAGTTTACGAAGAAAATAAAACAGTTTCAATAGAAAATTGTAAAGATTATAAAAATAGTATAGCAAATATAATTACAGTAGATGGTATTAAGTACCAATTAAAAAATATAAAAGAACAAGAAAATAAAATTGCATTAACAAAAAATAAAGAAGAGCAAGAACAAAAAATAGTTAATACAAGTAACCAATATAGTGCATTAAATTCATTTGAACAAGAAAAACAAATAGAAGAAGATGGTTATACAGGAATTATAGAATTACAACAAGATTCAGTAAATTTAGTTCCTAATGAAAGTTATATGGAAGAATACAAAGTAAATTTGAAAAAAGAATATAATAATGTTCCACAGAATGAATTAAATGAAATACCTAAAACTATTCAGGAAAATGGAACTACTTATTATTTAACTAATCCAGTATGGAATATTGCAAAAACACAAAATATAGATGGACAAGATATTCCAGTTTCATATAATGGTGAGATGAATTACGAAGGAATCAAACAAAGAAGAGTTACAAAAAATTATATTGCGACTGTAACCTATAAAGGTATACTAGAAAAAGAAGAAGAGGATTCTATTACATATAATTTAACTTATGAAGAAATTAAAGAAGAAAAAGATTATACACCTGTTGTTTTATCTACTACTGCAGGAATTATATTTTTTAGTGGATTAATTATTTTTAAAAGAAAAAACATTTTTGTCTATAATAGCAATAATGGAAAATGGAGATTAGTAAAAAAATTACATATTTCTAAAAATGATAGACTAATTAATATAACACCAAGTATTCCAATGTCAGGTAAATATAGGATTGTTTTAAATAAAAAATTATATAATGATTTACTAAATAAGAATATGACAATTAAATATTTTGATAAGCAATACATTTATGAAATTAAAGAAAAAGAATTTGAAATATATGTATAGTAGGGAGGCAACATGAAAAGAAAATTAATTATATTAATAACTATCTTATTAATCATTTTAGTAGGAGGTTGCATTTATTATTTTAGTAATTATGATTCAAAATTAGTTGATTTAAATGATATAAAAACAGATATTGATTATGAGGATGTTACATATGATCAAGAAGAAAATATATTAAATGAAGATATATTAGGAATATTAACTATTGAAAAAATTGGATTAAAAGCTAATGTAAAAGAGGGTAGTGACAATAAAACTCTAAAAAATTACATTGGACATATTGAAGAAACTTCATTGTATGATGGAAATATTGGGTTAGCAGCACATAATCGTGGAAATCAATATTCATATTTTGCTAGGATAAATGAATTAGAAGCGGGAGATATTATAACATATCAAACAAAATTCTATACAAGAAATTATAAAGTAGATAATATTCAAGCAATATTTGAAACAGACTGGAAGTTATTAGAAAATACAAATGATAATAAAATCACATTAATAACTTGCATTGCAAATAAGAAAAATCAGAGACTATGTGTTCAGGCGACAGAAATAACAGCAAACGACTTGTAAATCACTAAAAATGGAGTTAAAATTGAACAAAAAGAGGAGATGTGATTTGATATGAACAAAAGTGTAAAAAAATATGTAATTACAATATTAAGTATTGTTATTGTACTACTAATATGTATGTTTGCTATACTAATAATGAAAAAAGAGCCTAACAAGAAAATAGAAGATACATCATCAGGAATAGCAAATGATATTCAAGAAAATATAATTGAACCAGTAGTAGAAAAAAATACAATTACAGAGAATAACATCATAGAAAGTCAATCTGTAACACAAGATTCAAAAGTAGAAAATACAATAAATAAAGATACAAGTGAAAATAAAAAGGAAAATGTACCTAAAACAAATACATCAAATTCTAATAAAAGTGAAACCGCAAGTAATACTAAAAAAGAAACAACGGCTAAACCTAATACTACCAAACAAGAAAATAATAAAAAACAAACTGTGACAACACAAGGTAGTGATGAGAGACATCCAATAAAGGGTGATGAAGGACAATGGTATACACAAGGAGATTGGTTTGAATTAGATGGAGATGTAACTTTTATTGAAAATTAAAATATAATTAATATTTAGAAAGCTAGAAAGAGTCTAGCTTTCTTTTTATGGAAGGAGAAATAAAAAATCAATGAAAAAGAGAAGAAATAAAATTATAAGTTTAATGTTAGTAATAATGACATTATTGTCATCAGTATGTCCAATAATACAATCTACAGTTGAGGCAGCAACTTATGTTGTTGATTATCATGGAAGTATTACATATGGACAAAGTAAAGTAGGAAGTTTCTTTGTTAATGGACAAAGAGCATTTTGTATGGATCATAAAAAATCAACACCACCTGGAGGAACATCAGTAGCAGAAGATGTTTACAATGATGATAATGTGCTAAAATGTCTTTACTATGGATGGGGTGGAGACCAACAATATGGATTTTCATCAGAGGCACAAGGTGTTGTATATACAACTCTTGCAATAGACCATTTTAAAAATGGAAATACAAATAATACAGCAAAGGATTTTATAAACTATGTAAATTCTATGCCTGTGCCATCTACAGTTTTAAACTTTTCAGAAAATACTTTAAATGCGTATCTTGATGGAGATACACAAAGAACTCAAAGTATTAGTGTAAATGGAAATCCAAATTATTGTTTAACTATACAATTACAAGATGGAGTTTCACTTGTAAATGAAACAGCAGGAACAACACAAACAGGGATAGTAGATGTATATGGTGGAAATACATTTTATTTAAGAGCAAATTTAAATGTTAATGGCTCTTGGACTTCAAATAATATAGATAATCATAAATATAAATACCAACCTATTATATATAGATCAAGTAATGCAGCATACCAAGTTTTAGCAGGTAGATATAGAGCAATTGTTGATCCTACATCTACAATAAATTTAAATGTAAATTGGCTAAGTACAGGAAACTTAATTATTCATAAAGTAGATGCAGACAATAATTCAAAAGTAATTGCCAATACAGTATTTGATGTTTACGATTCTAATAATAACTTTGTTGATACTATAATAACAGGAATTGATGGTATCGCAAGGCTAGATAATGTAAGAATAGGCACATATAAATTAATTGAAAAATCTACAAATGAATATTACAGAGTAGATGCTACACCTATTACTGCAAGAGTAAATTCGGGAGATAATGAAGTGACTGTAACAAATAAAAGAAAATTTGGTTATATTGAAATTTTCAAATATGATAGTATAGACAATGCTATAAAAATTCAAAATGTTGAATTCGGAATATATGATACAAATAATAACTTAATTGAAAAATTAAAAACTGATGCAAACGGATATGCCAAGAGCTCTCCATTAGACTTAGAAAAACAATATGTTTTAAGAGAATTATCAGTAAATGATAAGTATATTTTAAGCAATAATGAGTGGAAAGTTAATTTAACGCATGAAGGAATAATAGATGGATATGTATATACTTTAAACATTACAAATTCTCCTAAATTAGGAAATATTGTTGTTTATAAAGTAGATGCTGATGACCATAAAATTGCAGTTACAGATACTATATTTAATGTTTATGATGATAATAATAAATTTGTTGCTAAAATAAAAACTGATAGTACAGGTGTTGCGAGACTGAATAATGTTCGTATAGGTCGTTACAAGATTTATGAAGAATCTACAAATCAATTTTATAGAGTAAATACTACAGAACAAATTGTAGATGTAAAATTTAACGAAGATGCTAATGTTATAATAGCAAATGAGAAAAAGACAGGATTTATTGAAATATATAAATATGATATTGAAGCAATGGAAAAATACAATAAATTTTTAGGTGTATCAGATGTTGTATTTGGAATATTTGATATGCAAGGCAATAAAATTCAAGAAATTACAACCAATAAAGATGGATATGCAAAATCAGGAGAATTACCACTAATTAGAGAACAATATATTGTTCGTGAATTAAAAACAAGACCAGAATATATAACGAATGAAAAATCATTTACAGTTAATTTAATAGAAAATGGAATTAATGATGGATGTGTATATACACTAAGAGTTGGAAATGAGCATAAAAAAGGAAATCTATTCGTAGAAAAAATTATGATGGATGATAATACTATTGCTATGGGCAACATTGAATTTGAACTTTACCTTGTAGGAAATAACACTACTGATCCTAAACTATATATAGGAACATACTATACTGATGCAAATCGGAGAAATTTATATAAAGGATTTAAATACTGGAAATTATATGTTAAAAGAGGTATCTACAAATAGATGGTTTTATTTAGCTGATGATGTTGGAATCGAAGTTAAATGGAGCGAAGAATATGGAGATACAAAAGTAGTTGTAGAAAATGAAAGAAAAAAAGGTGTAATTAAAGTAATAAAAACAGATAGTGATTTTACTGAATATGCTTTAGAGGGCATAAAATTTGATGTATATGATGATAGTAATAACTTTATTGAAACAATAACAACCGATTCAAATGGAATTGCACAAAGTTCTAGACTTCGTATAGATAAAAAATATAAAGTTATAGAAAAATCTACATTAAAGAATTATGTATTAGATGAAACAGAGCATACAATTGATTTTACAGAGAATTTAACAAAAGATGAGATTAACGATATTCAAACAGATACAATTAAAGAATTAAAATTAAAAAATGAACATAAAAAAGGAAACTTAGTAATTCATAAAGTAGATGCAGACAATAATGAAATACCACTTGAAGGTGTTGAGTTTGAATTATATGTAAAAAATGTAGATGCTCCATATGAGGAAAATCAGTTAATTGGAACTTACACAACAGATAGTACAGGAAAAATTGAAATTAATAATTTATGGACAGGTGAATTTTATTTAAAAGAAGTAAAAACAGATATATACCATAAACTTAATATAGAAGATGTAACACTAGAAATTAAATATAATGAAACAACAGAACTTACAATTGAAAATGAGCCAAAACGAGGATATCTAGTAATTGAAAAAGTAGATAGTGAATTTAGTAATATAAAAATAGAAAATGTAACATTTAATATTTATGATCAAAATGATAGATTTATTGAAAGCATAAAAACTAATTCACAAGGTATTGCAAGAAGTTCTTTATTACCAATAGAGAATACATATTATGTGCGTGAATCTATTAATAATGAATTATACTACTTAAATGAAGATACATTTAGAGTTAACTTTATAGAAAATTTAACACAAGAGGATATTGCTAATATAGAAAATGATATTGAACATAAATTAGTAGTAACAAATGATATAAAAAGAGGTAGTTTGGAAGTAATAAAAGTTGATGCAGATAATAATGTAATAAGAGTAGAGGGTGTAGAATTCGATTTAATTGATGAAGAAACAAATGAAATTATAGCAAATGTTGTTACATCTGCAGATGGAACAGCTATTATAAATAATCTAAGAATAGATAAAACTTATACTTTAATTGAAAAGAGCACAAATAACAAATACAAACTAAATGAAAATCCAATTACAAATATTACAATAGAAGCGGATAAAATAACACAAATACAAGTAGAAAACGAACTAAAAAAGGGACAAGTAAAAGTTATTAAAATAGATAAGGATAATAACGAAGTAAAATTAGAAGGTGTCGTATTTGAAATATTAAATAAAGATATGGAAGTAATAGAAGAAATTGTTACAGATGAAAATGGTGAGGCAATATCTTCAAAATTACCATGTATTGATGAAAAATATTTTGTTCGTGAAAAAGAAACAAAGGAAAATTATGTATTATCTGATGAAATCAAAAAAGTAGTATTGGAAGAAGATAAAATAAGTAATTTAACTTTTGAAAATGAAAAAATAAAAGGTTATATTAAAATTATAAAAACAAGTTTAGATGATAATCCAATAACAGGAGACATTGCAGGAACACCAATTCCAAATATTACATTTAATATATATGATATAGATGGCAACATTGTAGATGTACTTGTTACAGATTCAGAAGGAATGGCTACTAGTAATTGTGCGCCCAGCAAAGGGTAAGTAATCTAATGGGTGGAAATCCCGT
>CAOKQZ010000025.1 GCA_948471055.1 uncultured Clostridium sp.
TGAAAAATACTACACAAATTTAAAATAATGTGATACAATACTTTGGGGTAAAAAAATAGCCTGAAAAAATTGTCAAAATAATTTATTAACATAATGCTAAAAAAGAAATTTCTGGCACAATTTTGGCACAATTCGTTCAACACAGAACTACGAAACCCTATAAAAATCAACAAAGTTCAACAAAGAATTTTTAAGATTTAAAATACAAGTAAAAACCTTGAAAAGGGCTTACATACAAGGAAAAATAAGAAAGGGGAGATTAAAAGTGAGTGGTCACAGCAAATGGCATAATATTCAAGCAAAAAAAGGAAAAGCAGATGCAGCAAGGGGGAAAGTATTTACCAAATTAGGAAGAGAATTATTAGTAGCAGTAAAACAAGGTGGGCCAGATCCGGCACGGTAACTCAAAATTAAAAGATATTATTGCAAAATGTAAGGCAGCGAATATGCCAAATGATACGATTAATAATGCTATCAAAAAAGCAGCAGGAGCAGGAAATAGTGAAAATTATGAAGAAGTAACTTATGAAGGATATGGACCAAATGGAGTAGCTGTTATTGTAGAAGGTAGTACAGATAATCGTAACAGAACAGCAGCAGATGTAAGGCATGCTTTTGATAAATGTGGTGGAAATTTGGGAACCACTGGTTGTGTATCATATTTATTTGAACGAAAAGGTGTGATTGTGATTGATAAGGAGTCTACTAATCAATCCGAAGATGATTTAATGATGATAGCATTAGAAGCGGGAGCCGAAGATTTTAGTGCGGAAGAAGAATGTTATGAAATTACTACTTCGCCAGAAGAGTTTTCAAATGTTCGTGAGGCCTTAGAAAAACAAGGTTTGGAGTTTGTAGAAGCAGAAGTAAGCCAAGTACCAAGTACCTATGTAGCATTAGATGAAAAAGCTTCTGAAAGAATGCAAAGATTAATTGATATGTTAGATGATTTAGATGATGTGATGAATGTGTATCATAACTGGGAAGAGTAAACATAAAAGAATTTTAGAAATATTAATTTTTTCTATTGACTTATGTAAAAAAATATGTTATATTAATAAAGTACTTGCATAAAAGCAATTGTACAGTAACTGTCGGTAGCACAAGGTGTGCAGTGCATCTCGAAAGGAGAAATATATGCGGTATGGCAGTTTTTCAGTGGGATTTGTCCCGTTGAAGTGGTTTGACTAGAAATAGTTAAGAAGGATGTGATTGTAGAGTCTAAGCATCTTTTATACCACGAAAACAGACTCATTCTAATTTGTTAAAAGGAAAGCTCTTCTCTTAGGAGGGAGCTTTTTCCTTAGTATATAACATTGGTTCTCATGACAGGACATTTTTTTATAAAGTTAATAATTTGTTCTAAAATAAAAGACAATAGCATATATATATTATATGTTATTGTTTTTTTATGGTATTGTAAGGGTGATTTTAATCGCCTGTTCATCATAGAATACAGCAGTACGATAGAAAACAGAAAGGACAAACCTATGTCAAATATACGAGAAATTATTGCATATTTTCCTAAAAGAATTCAAAAGGGATTAGATGGAGCACTTTCTAAAATAAGCTCACAAGATGGTATGATACTATTAGAGGAAATTCGTGTTCGTTCTGGAAAACCAATTATTTTACGATATACCAATCAAGAACAAATATTAGAAAGTTATCTTCCTACACAAGAAGAAATTTTGGAAATCTTACAGGCAATTTGCCATAACTCTATTTACTCTTATCAAAACCAAATTTGCAATGGTTTTATTACCCTAAAAGGAGGACATCGTGTTGGAATTACGGGAAGTAGTGTTGTGGTAGATGGAAAAGTAACTAATATGAATTACATTTCAAGTCTTAATTTCAGAATAGCAAAACAAATTATTGGAGCAAGTAATCGTATTTTAAAATATGTTCTAAATGTAGAAGAAAACACAGTCTACAATACCCTTATTATCTCACCACCAGGAGCAGGAAAAACCACCATGCTTCGTGATTTAATACGAAAAATTAGTAGTGGCATGGAGCAAATTCGTTTTAAAGGAATGACCGTAGGGTTAGTTGATGAAAGAGGAGAAATTGCCGCAAGTTATAAAGGAATTCCACAAAATGAAGTAGGTACCAGAACCGATGTGCTAGATAATATTCCCAAATCCATTGGTATGCAAATGATGATTCGTTCTATGGCACCAGAAGTAATTATTGCCGATGAAATTGGAAATGAGGAAGATGTAAAAGCAATTCATTATGCCGTGTGTTCTGGAATTAAAGGAATTTTTACTGTACATGGAACCACCATGGAAGACATCCAATTAAACCCATGTATTGGCAAACTAATCGATTTACATATTTTTGAAAGATTGATTTTCTTAGATGAAAAACAAAAAGGAGAAGTGAAAAAAGTATATTTATTAGGAGGCATGAAAGAAGAATACATGCTTGCTTAAAAAATGAAAATTTTAGTTCTAAAAATAGGACAACCAGAATATACATATATAAGAGAGGTAAAATACATATGATGCTTGTAAAAGGAATGTTATTACTCATGGTTTTTATAGGTTGTTCGTATGCAGGAAGAATTCTATCAGACCAATACAAAAAACGAGTAGAAGAATTAAAAGAAATGAAAAAAATGTTACTTGGTTTAGAAACCAAAATGAAATATACCTATGAAATATTGCCAGAGATTTTTTTAGAAATTGCACAAAATGCCAAACAAACGATAAAAGAAATATTTGAAAAAGCCTCTTCGTTTATGAAAGAGAAAACAGCAACAGAAGCTTGGGTGGAAGCTTTGCAAACCACAAAAACAAACATGACAAAAGAAGATATAGAAGTGCTAGAAGGATTTGGAAAACTCCTTGGAAAAACCGATATGGAAGGACAAGTTGGTCAAATTGAACTAACAAATGAATTTTTAGATACACAAATTGGAAAAGCGGAAAAAGAGCTCGCAAAAAACGAAAAACTATACAAAACACTAGGAACCGTTTGTGGAATTGCATTTGTTATTTTATTAATATGAAGGAGGAAATATGGACATTAATTTACTATTTAAAATAGCTGCCATTGGAATTTTAGTTGCAGTATTACATCAAGTATTAGTAAGAGCAGGAAGAGAGGACCAAGCCATGATGACAACTCTTGCAGGGCTTGTCATTGTTCTTACTATGGTAATAAAAGAAATTAGCACATTATTTGATACGGTTCGAACCATATTTAGTTTGTAAAGAGGAAAAAGATATGGAAATAATAAAAATTATTGGAATTGCCTTCTTAGCGGTTATTATTATCTTAATTTTAAAACAATACAGACCAGAATTTGCCATGTATACAAGCATTATAGCAGGAGCCCTAATTCTTTTTTTAAGTATTGGAAAATTAGATAGTATCATTCAATTACTAAATACCATTGCAACCAAAACGCAAGGAAATGGTCAATTTTTAGGAGTGTTATTAAAGATGACAGGAATTGCCTTTTTAACCGAATTTGCCGTTAGTGTATGTAAAGACTCAGGCGAAACTGCCATTGCCAACAAAGTTGATTTAGGAGGAAAAATTATCATAGTTGCTATTTCGGTTCCTATCATATCAACCCTATTAGAAACCATCATCAAAATCTTACCATAAACGTAGGGGGCGATGCCCAGAAAGGAAACGAAAGATGAAAAAATTATTCAAAATAATCCTCGTATTCCTTGTATTTTTACAAATAACAACCATATGCTATGGAGCAAGCGAAGAAATCCTGCAAAGCCAGTCGGACATGCTAAACATTAAAGAATTTGTAACCCAAGCCAATAAGTATACCGAAGAGTCCTTCGATGGACTTGATGCAGGAGCCTTACTAAAAAAAGCAATACAAGGAAATATCGATAACCAAACCATTTTGCAAAAAATAGGCAAACTATTTGGAAAAGAAATAAAAGATACCTTACGAACCATACGGAACTATTATTGTTATTATTGTTATTCATAGTGTACTAAAATCCATTAGTGATAGCTTAGAAAACAAAAGCATTTCACAAATAACCTACTATGTACAATACATATTAATCGTAACCCTCATTATGAGTAATTTTGCCGATATTATTGGGTTAGCCAAAAACACCATTCAAAATCTCGTTGGTTTTAGTTATACCTTATTACCAATACTACTAACCCTTATGATGACCACAGGAAATATCGTTTCTGCAAGTGCCGTACAACCTATTCTTCTATTTCTAATTACTTTTATAGGAAACATGATTACCACATTTCTATTACCACTTATTTTAATTGGAACGGCACTAAGTATTATCTCAAAAGTATCGGACAAGGTACAAATTGATAAACTAGCAAAATACTTTAAAAGTAGTGTGGTATGGGTGTTAGGAATTGTACTTACCATATTTGTTGGGGTACTCTCCTTAGAAGGAAGCCTTACAAGTAGTGTAGATGGAGTTACCGCAAAAACTGCAAAAGCAGCAGTATCAAACTTTATTCCAGTGGTTGGTAAGATATTAGGAGACGCGGTCGATACCGTAATTGGATGTAGCAATATCCTAAAAAATGCAGTAGGAATTGTAGGAGTCATTGTGGTAATTGGAATTTGCATTATCCCAATTATTAAGTTAAGTATTCTAACCTTAACCTATTACATAACCTCAGCCCTGTGCCAACCAATTGCAGACGACAAAATTGTATCCTTATTATCGAGTATGGGAGATACCTTCAAAGTATTACTAGCAATGCTAATTTCTGTTTCGGTTATGCTCATGATTGGTATTACTCTAGTGATAAAAATCTCCAACAGTGGATTAATGTATCGTTAGGGGGGAAGGAAAATGATTGAACATATTAGCAATTGGGCAGAACAAATCATTGTTGCAGTAATTATTGCAACACTAATTGAAATGATTTTGCCAAATGGAAATAATAAAAAATATGTAAAAGCAGTAATTGGAGTGTATATTTTATTTACCATTATTTCTCCCATCTTCAAAAATGGAATGAATCTAGATTTTGAAAAAAGCGATTATGAAAAATACTTCAAACCAGATGAAACCTATATGGCGATGTCAGAAAGCCTTGTCTCACATAATAATCAGTCGGTAGAGGATATTTACAAAATGAATTTAAAAGAAGATATGAAACAAAAACTACAAGAAAAAGGATATAAAGCAGAAAAAATGGAAGTTCAAATTGAACTAAAAGAAGAAAAAAATTATGGAAGAGTGAAGGAAATAGTATTGACGATTTCTAAAATGCAAGAAGACCAAAAAGAAAGTTCCAATATTCGTATTTCACAGGTAAATACCATTCAAATAGGAAATACAATACCATCTCAAGATACACGGGCAAGAAGAAAGTGGAGGTAATGTTTCTACGAGTGAAAAAAGGGAACTAAAAGCCTACTTATCTGGCGTCTACGAAGTAAAACAAAAGAATATCAAAATCAATGAAGAAACTTAAGAAAAGGAGGGAAGCCATATGTTAAAAGAAAAACTAAAAACTCTTATGGTAAAACAAGAGGGAAAGGACACGAAGAAGAAAATAGAAAATATAGTGGTTTTCATCATTATTGCGATTATTACCATTATTACCATTAATACGATATGGAGTGGAGATAAGAAAAAAACACCAAAACAAGAACAAACCACTACGATAACTAAGACATTAGCCGAAGAACCAAAAGAAGAAACAGCAGAAGAAAACCAAGAAATAGAAACAAAACTTGAAAACATACTTTCTCATATTAGTGGAGTTGGAAAAGTAAAAGTGCTCATTAGTTATTCCGAAAGTAGTGAAGTCGTTGCTATGTATAACGAAAACAGTAAAAGCAGTCAAATTGAAGAAACCGACTCAGGAGGGGGAACCAGAGTAACCGTACAAGAAGATAGGCAAAAAGACATTATCTATCAAGAGGAAGACGGGGGAAAAATTCCCATTACACAAAAAATTGTCAGCCCTAAAATAGAAGGAGCAATTGTAACCGCCGAAGGTGCAGGAAGTGCCAATGTAAAAAATGACATCATATTAGCAGTAGAAGCTGTTACCGGTTTAAGTAGCCATAAAATACAAGTGTTTGAAATGAGAAAAGATTAAAGGCAAGCCAATTTTACAAGTTAAGAGAAAGGATTAGAAAAATATGAAAAATGTATTAAAAAAGAATCAGTTAGCAATTTTAGTAATTGCATTAATGTTAGTAACCGCAGGGTATTTAAATTACATATCAAAAGATAGCATAGAAACTGTAGGAGAGGCAGAAGGAAGTGACCAATATGCAGCAATTCGGAGATGCCACCTTAGTAAATAGTGGGGAACTATTAGAAGAAAAAGACAAACAAAGTATTATAAACACAATTGAAAACGCACAAACCGGAGCCATTACAAGTGCAACCGAAAATACCACAAACGAAACACCTTCTACCAAAACAGCCAACACCGTAAACATAGACGATTACTATACCACATCGAAATTAGAACGAGATAAAATGTATTCACAAATGTTAGAAACCTACCAAAAAATACTAGAAAGTACCACTATTTCACAAGAACAAAAAGCCATTTCCGAACAAGAAATTGCCAAAATCAACCAAACCAAAAATGCTATCATGATAGCCGAAAACCTAATTTCCACAAAAGGATTTGAAAATAATGTGGTATTCGTAAACGACGAAAGCATAAATGTAGTAGTAAAAGCCGAAGACCTAGGAACCGAACAAATTGCACAAATCCAAAATATTATTTCAAGAGAGCTAAAAGTAGAAATTGAAAACATACATATAAGCCATAAATAGGAAAAGAACAGGAAATCACTCTAACGCGATTTCCTGTTTCGTGCGTGCTATACCTCAATGTCAGCCATTGTGTACACACGCGGTTTACGTGCTTTAAGAAAAAAGTCAACAGCTGCCAGAATACTTTCTTCCGTTCCATCTGTCATAAAGACCGGAATTTCGTATCCATAATCTTCGACCATTTTTCTTTCTTCATCGGAAAATTCTTTAGAAGCAATAACAACAGGAGTGCTACTCATAAAAGCTTGAGTTAATGCTTGTGTAGTATTAGTAGTGCCTAAAGAAAAATCAACGAGGATATCACTCTTAAGAGGAAATGGCATAAGAACCATACCTGCTTTCATAAGTGCATCACCAATTTGTTGTGCTTGCTTATTGATAGAGTAGTCTGTAATAGAAACTTTTGTCATACTAAAATGTCCTTTCTTTTTTGCACGTTGATAGTTACAAAAGAGCCATATAAAGAGCTCTTTTTTGTGTTGGATTTATTTCCCAATACAATATTAGTATAACATAAATATACCCAAATAACAATATGTAAACCGAAAAACGTTTGCATATGAAAAACAAGAGTGGTATAATAGAGAAGAAATATCGAATGAATTAATTTGAATGTGATATACTAATTTAAAGAAGAAGGGAAGAAAGCAAATGACGGATATGAAAAAAGAAATTATAGAATGGGGAATATGTATTGTAATAGCCGTTGTGGTGGGTCTATTTTTGAAATATTTTATTGGAGTTCCTACACTAGTAAAAAGTGTATCCATGGAGCCAACATTAATTGAAAAACAACGACTTATTTTAAATAGGGCCTCGGTTCGAATAGCAAGGCAAATGCCAAAAAGAGGAGAAATTATTACCTTTGAGGCACCAATTGGTAGAAACCCGTCTGTTGCAAAGGTAAATGATAAAACTCCAACCGCACAATACGATTATCCCTTCTCAGGCATATTTTCAAAATTCGTATATCATGTATTAGAAATAGGAAAAGATAGTTATATTAAAAGAGTAATTGCCCTACCGGGAGAGCATGTACAAATAAAAAATGGAAAAGTATACATTAATGAAAAAGAATTAGAAGAGCCATACTTATCAAGTACAGTCGTAACAAAAAGTAATGGACTTACCGACTTCATTGTACCTCAAAACTGCGTTTTTGCCATGGGAGATAATCGAGAAAACAGTACCGATTGTAGAATACTTGGCTGTATTCCATTTGAAAAAATAGAAAGTGTCGTATGGATACGCTTCTGGCCATTTGATTTATTTGGAAAAGTAGAGTAAATAAAAGCGTTTTCTAAAAATGTTCCTAAATTCTTGTATATTAGTAGAAATTATGGTATAGTATACGAAGAAAGGAGATTACGTAATATGGTTAATTTAAAAACAATAAAAGTGAATAGAAAAATTAATATTCGATTTCAAAAAGCTAAAGATGAATTAGAAGAATATGAAATTGCTAAAAAACAGTTTATAGAAATGTTAGAAGAAGCGGAAGATGATATTAGAAACGGAAGATTGGTTTCATATGAAGAAATGATAAAAGGCGAATTGAAATTGGTGGAGAGTAAAATATCAGAGTTATCAAAAGAAGAGCAAATAGAAGCAAAGAAGTTTTTAGAACATATGAAAGAAGAAATTATTGATTAAGTATAAAATTGACTTTGCTTCAAAAGCTCAATCCGATTATTACAATATAATGGAGAAATCCTTATATATCCATTTCAATTATTATCAAAAAATTCGCAATGGATTTCATTCAAAAATTCAAAACATATCAAAAAATCCTTATATGTATCCCCAAATTGAAATAAAAGATTATAGAAAAGCAAGTCTAAATTGGTACATAATAATCTATAAAATTCATATTGATACTGTTATTATCCATAGAATATTTTCAAATAAAAATTCATATCGAGAACACCTGTAGTAATAATTATTTCTACTGCTATTATTGTATTCGATTTTTCTTTTTGATATAATAGGAAAAGAAAAATTAGGAGAGAAAAAATGGTAGCAGAAGTGATTGTAAATAGTACCGTTAAAAATTTGAATAAAACCTTTGATTATCACGTGCCAGTAGAGCTTACTGGTACTATTAAGCTTGGGGACCGTGTTTTACTGCCATTTGGAAATTTGAAAAATTTAGAGGAAGGATTTGTTGTCGGGTTAAAAGAAAATTCAGATTATAAAGTGAAGGATATTGTAAGCATACAAGAAGGATTTTCTATTTCGAAGGAAAACATTGAACTTGCAAGATGGATGGCAAAACGATATTTTTGCAATATGGCAGACGCCATAAAAATGATGTTACCACCGGGAACCTCTACAAAAATAATTGCCAATCGCATAAAAGAAAAAAATTTGAATTTTGTGTATTTAAAAAAAGACATAGAAGAAATCGAACAAGCAATTGAAGAAAAAAAGATAAAATCCGAGAAACATATTCGAACCCTTCGCTTTTTAGAAGAAAATGATGGAATATTAACCACAGATTTAGAAGCTTTTTGCGATGTTTCAAGAGCCATTATGAATACCTTAGAAAAAAATGGATATATTGAAATGATTCCAAAACAAGTAGAAAGAAATCCATTTCTTCATAAAGTAATTAAACAAGATAAAAAACTAGTATTAACAGAAGAACAAAAAAATGCCTATGAAACTATTAAACAAGCCATGGAGAAACAAGAATTTGAAGAATTCCTAATTTACGGAGTAACCGGTTCACGGAAAAACCGAAATCTATTTACAACTCATTGAAGAAACCATAAACAATCAAAAATCCGCCATTATGTTAGTACCAGAAATTTCATTAACCCCACAAATGGTAGACCGTTTTATTGCAAGATTTGGACAAGACCATATTGCCGTGTTACATAGCAAATTATCCATAGGAGAACGCTATGACCAATGGAACCGTATCAAAAGAGGAGAAGCAAACATCATTATTGGTGCACGTTCCGCCATTTTTGCACCAATTAGCAACCTAGGGCTCATTATTATTGATGAAGAACATGACGACTCCTATAAATCCGAAATGGCACCACGCTATCAGGCCATCGAAGTAGCAAGAAAATTAGCAAAAGACACACATATTCCACTCGTGCTAGGTAGTGCAACACCAGATATTACTACCTTTTACAAAGCAAAAAACAAGGAAATATCCCTGCTTACCCTAACAAAAAGAGCAAACCAATCTAACCTACCAAAAGTAGAAATTATCGATTTACGAGAAGAATTAGCCATAGGAAATAAAACCATGCTAAGTAGGCGATTATATGAAAGCATACAAGAAAACTTAAAAAATAAACATCAAACCATTTTATTTTTAAACCGTAGAGGATTTTCTACCTTCATTATGTGCCGTAATTGCGGGTACACGGTAAAATGCAAAAATTGTGATATTACACTAACCTATCACATAAAAGAAAATAGACTAAAATGCCATTACTGTGGTTATGAACAAGACAACGTTACTATTTGCCCAGAATGTGGAAGTAATAAAATAAAATACTTTGGTTCAGGAACTCAAAAATTAGAAGCACAAATAAAAACACTATTTCCCAATGCTTCTACGATTCGAATGGATGTTGACACGGTTTCAAAAAAAAATTCTCATGAAGAAATTCTAAACCATTTTCGTGAAGAAAACATCGATATTTTAATTGGAACCCAAATGGTAGTAAAAGGACATCATTTTCCAAATGTAACTTTGGTAGGAGTGATTGCAGCAGATGGCAGTTTAAACATTGATGACTACCGAGCAAGCGAAAGAACCTTTCAAATACTAACCCAAGTAGCAGGAAGAGCAGGAAGAGAAAATTTACCGGGAAAAGTCATCATTCAAACTTATAACCCAGACCATTTTAGTATTGAATGTGCTAAAAATCAAAATTACGAGGAATTTTATCGGAATCGAAGAAAACTTAAGAAAACAATTGAAATATCCACCATTTTGCGATATAATAGTAATCGGTATTAGCGGGGAAAAATTGAATGAGGTACAAAAAACCTCAAATGTGCTATATAGCAAGTTGGGAGAAAACATAAAACGAAAAAAAGCAGATTTAGCGGTGTATACACCAAGACCTGCACCAATCGATAAAATCAAAAATCGATACCGTTTTCGTATTATTTTAAAAGGAACCTCTAATGATGTCGCCAATAGAGCAATACAAGAAGTTTTAGAGGAAAGTTATCAAAAAGGAATGAAAACAAGAATTGTTGTGGATATTAATCCAAGTAGTATGATGTAATAAGAGGGGGAAAAACAGTGGCAATCCGTACCATAAGAGAAGAAGGAGACGAAATTTTAAAGAAAGTATCAAGACCAGTAGAAAACGTGGACGAAAAACTACAAATACTAATCGATGACATGATAGAAACCATGCATAAATTTAATGGAGTAGGACTAGCAGCCGTACAAGTGGGGGTATTAAAACGAGTTGTTGTCATACATATTGATTACGAAAAAGACGAACCACTTATTTTAATTAATCCAGAAATTATCAAACAAAAAGGAGAACAGGTAGTAGAAGAAGGATGCCTAAGTTTTCCCAATAAATTTGCAAAAGTGGTAAGACCACAAGAAGTAACCGTAGAAGCACTTGATAGAAATGGAAATACCATAAAAGTAACAGGAAAAGAATTATTAGCACAAGCAATATCACATGAGATAGACCATCTAAATGGTGAAGTATTTATGGATAAAATCTTACCAGGAACCTTAGAATACGTAACACCAGAAAAATAAACCTTGTAGGGGTCGATGCCCACATCGACCCGAAATGGCAGAAAATCAAATATATGTAAGGGTCGACCTCAAAGTCGACCCAAAATCACAAAAAGGAGGCAATACATGTTAAATATAGTGTTTATGGGAACCCCAGATTTTGCAAAAGAATCCTTAGAGGCAATCTATGAAAAGGGGCATAATATTGTAAGTGTAGTAACCAATCCAGACAAACCCAAAGGCAGAGGAATGAGAATGATTGCAAGCCCAGTAAAAGAATTTGCAGTATCAAAAAATATACCAATCTACCAACCAATCACCGTAAAAAACAACAAAGAATTCATAGAAGAAATTAAAGCCCAAAACCCAGACCTTATTTGTGTAGTAGCATATGGAAAAATCCTACCAAAAGAGATTTTGGAAATTCCTAAATATGGTTGCATTAATGTACACGCCTCATTACTTCCTAAATATCGTGGAGCAGCCCCAATCCAATGGGCCATTTTAAACGGAGAAACCATAACAGGAGTAACCACTATGTATATGGACATTGGAATGGACACAGGAGATATGATATTAAAAGAGACTGTAACCATTGGAGAAGATGAAACAACAGGAGAATTATGGAGTAGATTATCCAAAATAGGAGGAGAACTTTTAGTAAAAACAATCGAACAAATAGAGAACAAAACAGCCACAAGACAACCACAAGGAAACGACTTTACAATGGCACCAATGCTATCAAAAGAAATGGCAAAAATCAATTGGCAAACCAGAACCTCGAAAGAAATTAAAAACCTAGTAAGAGGATTAAACCCAATCATGGGAGCCTATACCATGTATCAAAGTAAGAAAATTAAATTATGGAAAATTGAAATAGTAGAAAACCAAGAGCAAATGCAAGAACAAGACAAACAAGCAGGACAAATCATTCTAGCAAATGATAAACAAGGACTATTCATCAAAACCATCGATGGGATAATTAGAGTATTAGAAATACAAGGCGAAAACGCAAAACGAATGAGTACATGCGATTTTTTACGAGGAAATCCAATGAAGGTGGGGGAAATATTAGAGTAAAAAGGCAAGGAAACATCTTTGCTTTTTTCTTGTTAAAAGCAACAAATTTATTTTATATTCTATTAGACAATATTTGGATTTTTGGACTTAAACAAAATTTAAGTCCTTTTGAACAAAGCTTATTTTGAGGTAAGTTTATCGTTTTTGTAATATTCTAAAGCAAAAAGGCGTGAATCAAGATTATCTAATTTAGTTTCAAATTTTTGAATGTCAAATTTTGTTTCTTTATATTTGGTATCTTGGTCGGTAAAATAATCAAAAAGCACTTGAAGTTTTTCACCATGGTCATGTTCAATAAAAATTAAAGAATTCTCAATACTTTGTAAATGTTCACCGTGGCCTTTTACAATAGTCTCAATATTCTGCAAACGTTCACCGTGGTCTCTTACAATATTCTCAATATTTTGTAAATGTTCACTGTGGTCTCTTACAATATTTTCAAGATTTTGCAAACGTTTTCCATGTTCCTTTTCAATATAATCTAATCTTTCATTAATTTTTCTTGTATTATCTAAGATTTGCAATAAAAGTTTTTCATTATCCATATCAATTCCTCCTTCCAATAAATTTGTTGCTATTTAACAATAAAAAAAGTATAACATCTTATTTATGAAAATGCAATAAGTTACCGTTGAATTTTACAAATCAACATAAATGTGCTATAATAAAGTCATAATAGCGTGCGGTAAAAACAAATAATAGAAAGGCGGATAACAGAATGGAAGACAGAAATATGGAGATTTTAGAGAACCTTGAGATGATTCGGGAATTACTCGTAAAGACGGAAAAAGACATTACGAGAAGAATCGAATTAGTTCAAAGAGCGAGAAATGAAAGAAGATGTTCTTTCTCTCGATTTTCAAAAGCTTTAAAAAGTACACAGGCAGATTTAGAGGAGCTTCTTTCCTTAATAAAACGATTGCAGATAATAGAAGGACCAGAATGTTATCGTATTATTTACAAGGAAGGAGAAATCAAATCAGTCGAAGCATATAAGCAGTGTACAAAAGACTACGAAGTAACAATCAACAACTTAGGACTCAGGAAAAACATCGTTTTTTCTGAGTGCCGACCTTTGGTAGAGGATTTGATTGAATCACTGCCATTTATCTTAATCGATGAAGAGTAAGCACGCGCTCTTCGGGAAATATAGCGATGGGGAACCATCGCGTATTTTCTTTTTTGCCGATTTTTTTAGGAAATGAGAAAAAAGCTCTTTTAAAATCTTAAGAAATAGTGTACAATTATATCTAAATTGTATTAGTAGGAGATAAAGGATGAATAAGAAATGGGAATATTATAGTTGTGATGAGAAATTAGTAGAACAAATACAAGAAAAATTTAAGGTAAGTAAGCTACTTGCGACCATTTTAGTAAATCGCGGTATTGTGGAAGAGGAGAGAATACGTAAATTTTTAGAACCAACAAGAGATGACTTTTACGACCCCTTTTTAATGCCAGATATGGAAATTGCGGTAAACCGCATGCTTCAAGCAATGGAACAAAAAGAAAAAATCATGATTTATGGGGATTATGATGTAGATGGAATTACGAGTATTTCTGTTTTACAGAAGTTTTTACAAAAAAGAGGAATGGAAGTAGATAGCCATATTCCCAATCGATTAGAAGAAGGATATGGATTAAATAAAGAGGCAGTAAAAGCCATTTACGATAAGGGGTACCGATTAATGATAACCGTAGATTGTGGCATTTCTGCGACAGAGGAAATAGAATATGCGAATTCTTTAGGAATAACTACCATTGTAACCGACCACCATGAACCATTAGACGAATTACCAAAAGCCTTAGCCGTTATTGATGCCAAACGAAAAGATAATAAGTATCCTTTTAACCAATTAGCAGGAGTAGGAGTTGTCTTCAAACTCATTCAAGCCATTGGTATGAAATTAGGCTTAGAAGAAAAAGAATACCTAAAATACTTAGATTTAGTTTGTGTAGGAACCATATCAGATATTGTTCCATTGGTTGATGAAAACCGTGTGATTGCAAAACTAGGCTTAAAATTAGTGAATGTTACCAAAAACTTAGGATTAAAATGCTTATTAGAAGTAGCAGGTTACAAAAAAATAGACGCTAGTACCATTTCTTTTGGAATTGCACCAAGAGTAAACGCCTGTGGTAGAATGGGACATGAAACCGAGGCGTTAGACATCTTTTTATCCGAAGATTTACAAGAAGTACAAGCCTTATCCATGAAACTAAACGAATACAATAAAATTAGGCAAGAAACCGAAAAAAGTATTGTAGAAAATGCATTAACAATGATAGAGCAAAACAAAGAAAACGAAAAAAGTGCCATTGTTCTTGGAAGTAAGGGTTGGCACCATGGAGTCATTGGTATTGTATCTTCCAAAATTACAGATTTATATTTTAAACCAAGCATTTTGGTATCCTTTGAAGACGGAATTGCCAAAGGTTCTGGAAGAAGTGTACCAGGTTTTGACTTACACGAAGCACTTTGTAAATGTAGTAAGTACCTAGAAAAATACGGTGGACACGAAATGGCAGTAGGACTTACATTAAAAGAAGAGAACTTTGAAAACTTCAAAAATGCTTTTGAAGAAGTAGCAAAACAAGGAAATGTAGAAGGAATTTTGCCAGTTATCTATGTAGATGGTATGGTAAATAGTGAAGATATGAAGCCAGAATTTATTAAACAACTAGAACAGTTAGAACCATTTGGAGAAGGCAATAAAGTACCACTATTTGCCTATAAAGGCTTAAAAATCAATTCCATAAGAGCCCTAACCGATGGCAAACATTTAAAACTAACCTTAAAAGACGATAATCTAATTATTGATGCCATTGGCTTTAATATGGGACATCTTGTCGATGACTATCGTATTGAAGATAAAGTCGATGTAGTGGGAGTATTAGAAATAAATAGTTTTAATGGAATGGAACAAGTACAAATTAATTTAAAAGATATCATGAAATCCATTTAAAATAAAAGGGGGGTAAAGGATGAGTGAAGAAGTAAAAGCAAATATTAGTGATTTGCTATCCAAAATGAAAAAGAATAATTGGCGTTCCAATACCAAGTTAATTACCAAAGCATACAACTATGCGGTATTACATCATGGTGACCAAAAAAGAAGGTCTGGAGAGCCATATATTATTCATCCTTTACAAGTAGCCTATACATTAGCCGATATGGGGCTAGACGATGCTACCATTTGTGCCGCCCTTTTACACGATGTAGTAGAGGATACCGAAGCAACACGGAGAAGACTTGGTTATCGAATTTGGAGAAGAAATTGCCACCATGGTAGATGGGGTTACCAAGCTTGGAAAATTGGATTATGCTTCCCTAAAAGAACAACAAGTAGAAGATTACCGAAAAATGTTCTTAGCCATGGGAAGAGATATTCGAGTTATCCTAATAAAATTGGCAGACCGACTTCATAACATGAGAACCCTAAAATATTTACTTCGTGACAGGCAAATTGCTAATGCCAAAGAAACCATGGAATTATATGCACCACTTGCCAATCGTTTGGGTATGTATTCTTTAAAATGGGAGTTAGAAGATTTATCGTTTAAATATTTATACCCAGAAGATTACCGAGAAATTGTAGAGGGACTTGATAAAAAAAGAGAAGAACGATTAAAATTTATTGAAAACATTATGCAAGATATTAAAAAACAACTAAAAATACAACATATTGAAGCAGAAATTAAAGGAAGAGCGAAGCATTTATACAGTATTTATCGAAAAATGAAACGAGACAACTGTACCCTAGACCAAATCTACGATTTATTTGCTCTACGAATTATAGTCAATTCCGTAAAAGACTGTTATGCAGCACTTGGTATTGTGCACGATTTATATAACCCAATGCCGGGGCGT
Source organism: uncultured Clostridium sp. (assembly GCA_948471055.1). Lineage (GTDB taxonomy): Bacteria > Bacillota > Clostridia > TANB77 > CAG-508 > RGIG8482. The sequence continues at coordinate 16,463 of CAOKQZ010000025.1, forward strand.
TTTAAAGACTATATCGCTGTTCCAAAGCCAAATATGTACCAATCCTTACATACAACATTAATTGGGGACAAAGGAACTCCTTTTGAAGTACAAATTCGTACTTGGGACATGCATCGTATTGCCGAATTTGGTATTGCTGCCCATTGGGCATACAAGGAAGCCAATTTTGCCATTGGTAAGAAAACCAATGTAAAAGTAGAGGAAGATAAATTAGCATGGCTTCGAGAAACACTAGAATGGCAACAAGAAATGCAAGACCCAGAGGAATTCTTAAATACCCTGAAAACCGAATTGTTTGAAGATGAAGTTTATGTCTTTACTCCAAAAGGAGATATTAAAGTATTACCAAGTGGAGCAACGCCAATCGATTATGCCTATAGCATTCATGCCCAAGTAGGGCATAAAATGGTAGGGTGTAAAATCAATTCTAAAATGATGCCAATTATTACCAAACTAAAGAATGGAGATATTGTTGAAATCATCACATCCGATAATGCCAAAGGACCAAGTAGAGACTGGTTAAAATTTATTAAGAGCAGTTCGGCGAAAAATAAAATTAATGCATGGTTTAAAAAAGAGCAACGTGAAGAAAACATCGTAAAAGGAAAAGAATTAATTGAAAAAGAAATGAAACGTATCGGTGTAAATCAAACCGAGTTACACAAACAAGAATACATTGGGGCAGCTTTAGAAAGGTACAAATATGCGAGTGTAGAGGATATGTATGCTGCTGTTGGTTTTGGTGCCATATCTACAGGAAAGATTATTGCTAGAATTTTAGAAGAATATAAAAAAGTACATCAGGATGATGACATCGAACAAAAAATAGAAGCATTATCCAATCAAAAGAAACCAAATACCAATCTACCAAAAAGTGGAATTATTGTAAAAGGAATTGACAATTGTTTGGTAAAATTATCAAAGTGCTGTAATCCAGTACCGGGAGACAATATTATCGGTTATATCACCAAAGGAAGAGGCGTATCCATTCATACCACCGATTGTATCAATATGAAAGAATTGGTACAAGAACCAGACCGAATGATTGATGTAGAATGGGTAGGAGAAAAAACATCCAGCTATAATGTGGATATTGAGGTATTCTCTAACGATAGAACTGGTTTACTTGCCGACATTATTAAAGCGGTGTATGATGTAAAAACCAAATTAGTAGCTGTCAATAGTAGAACCAATAAAGACAGAACTGTAACTACAGATATTACTATAGAGGTACAAAATCTAGAAGAATTAAACAAAACACTAAAATCCATCCGAAAAGTGGACAGTGTGTTTGAAGTAAGAAGAAAGAAATAGAAAGGTGTTACCAATGATATTAAAAAGATTGCAATTAGAAACGAATTTAGCAGACCCTACCAATTGTTATATTATTGTAGAGGAAGAAACAAAAGAGGCAATGGTGATTGACCCAGCAAGTGAGGCAGATAAGATTTGTGAAATGTTAGAGGTATTACAGGCAAAACTAAAATATATTTATTTAACCCATTGCCATGGAGACCATACAGGAGCAGTTGTCGAATTACAAAATCGCTATGGAGCAAAGGTGTTAATTGAAAGAAAAGAAAGCGAGAATTTACGAAATCCAGAAGTTACATTAAACTATTTTATTGGAATACCAGATATAAGGCTAGAAGAAGACTCTCGTATTGACGATAATGACTTCATTCATTTAGGAGAACTGGAATTTCGTGTTATTCATACACCTGGTCATACCTGTGGCAGTACATCCTTGTATTGTGAAAAAGAAAAAATGCTATTTAGTGGAGATACCATATTTCATGGAACATGGGGAAGAACCGATTTACCAACAGGAAGTCTAGTAGATATTATGGAATCCATTACCAAAAAACTATTAATACTACCAGAAGACACCATCGTCTACCCCGGACACGGAAAATCCACTATGATAAGAGAAGAAAAACCAATTTATTTAGAACTACGCCAGAGGGATTTTTAAGAACCCCCAGTCGCTTCGCGACAGCCCCCTTAAGTAAAGGGGCCATTAGGATATTGTTCTAATGTAGAGGAAAAACCACATGTAGGGGCACCTTCCTGAGGGAATACCTGCGAGATAGACACCACTGTGCCCTTCTTCGAAGGATAGCAAAGAAGACATAAAAAGGAGGAAATGAGTATGATACAAAAACCAAAAGGAACAAAGGACATATTGCCAAGTGAATCTTATAAATGGGAATATGTAGAAGAAAATGCAAAAGAAATATTAAAAAATTATGGCTTTGGGGAAATTCGTGTGCCAGTATTTGAACAAACCGAACTATTTGAAAGAGGAGTAGGAGATACCACCGATGTCGTACAAAAAGAAATGTATACTTTTTTAGATAAAGGAGAAAGAAGCATTACGTTAAGACCAGAAGGTACAGCAGGAGTAGTAAGAGCTTATATTGAAAATGGAATGGCATCTATGCCATCTCCTATTAAAATGTGGTATATGATGCCAATGTATCGTTATGAAAATGTACAAAAAGGAAGATACAGAGAATTTAGACAAATTGGAGCCGAAATATTAGGTACCAATTCTTATGAGGCAGATGTCGAATTAATTGTTATGGCAGACCAAATCATAAAGAAATTTAATGTACCAGATGTTACATTAAACCTAAATAGTATTGGTTGCCCTACTTGTAGAAAACAATATACAGAAGCACTAAAAGGCTTTATTGGAAATAACCTAGCACAATATTGTAGTACCTGTCAAACAAGATTTGAAAAAAATCCAATGCGAATATTAGATTGTAAAGAAAAGAAATGTAAAGAATTAAACCAAGGAGCACCAATCATCTTAGATTATCTTTGCGAAGAATGTAAAACACATTTTGAAAATGTAAAAAAGGCCTTAGAACAATTAGATATAAACTATGTCATTGCCCCAAACATTGTACGTGGACTAGATTATTACACCAAAACTGTATTTGAATTTGTATCCGAAAAAGAAGGATATACCGTTCTTGCAGGAGGACGATATGATGGCTTAGTAGAAGAATTAGGAGGACAAAAAACAGGAGCCATTGGGTTTGCCATGGGAGAAGACCGTTTAATTGATATTTTTGAAAAATATAACACTAGCAGTACTATCACAGCACGTACGCCAGACCTATACATAGCTTCCATGGGAGAAATAGCTAGTAAAAAAGCACAAATCCTAGCACTAGAATTACGTAAAAAAGGTATCTATGTAGAAACCGATATTTGCGAAAGAAGCATGAAAGCAAACTTAAAATATGCAGACAAAATAAAAAGCAAATATGTATGTGTAATAGGAGAAAATGAAATTACCACAGGCAAAGCAAATCTAAAAAATATGGCAACAGGAGAAGAACAAGAGACAGAATTAGAAACAGATACAATCATAAAAATATTGTGTAACTAAAACACACCCCCTCTCTTTCGTAAGAAAGTAGAGGGGGTGTGTGGTAATGCTCTTATAACTTGAATGAAAAAGAGTTGTTTTCGCCTTTAAATTGAGTAAATGCACCAAGCTTATCAGCAAATCTGCGGACTTTTTTATCTTTCAGCTCTAATGGAGTATGAACGATAATATTTTTCCCTTCTGAACGAATCATTACCGGTTCTTCTGAGAAAATGTTTTTAAAAGCAGATTTTATCCGTGCATTAGATAAGCCTTGACAACCTTTTTGTGGAGTAATGCAAATTCGATTTAACATTTTTTTATACCTCCTATAAGCGAAGTCCATATTCAGATTGAAACCAATCAAGGACTTCTAAACGTGTGTTTGTGGTTAATCTTGGTGTCCAGTTGTCTAAGGTATTTAAAACTGTCTGAGTAATGCAGTTAAGCATACTTCCTGACAGTCTGCCTTTTTTACAGTCTTCTTTGCAATCATACAACTGTTCTTCAAGGCTGTCTGCTACCTCTTGTGAAACTTCCTTCATTTCAAAATAATTCTTCATTACCAAATCCTCCTTATTATTGTTCGGAGGTTTGCACCTCCAAAAGTTATGATTTCGAAGGTGCAACAACTGTATTGCACTAATACTATTATAACATATTTACATAAGATTGTAAACTTTTTCTAAAATTACGCATAAAATGGACAAATGCGAATATACATATAAAAACCAATTAACCAAGGAGAAAAAGAATGATTAATGTAACTGTAATTAATATGAGGTCTTTAATTAAGTATATTGCAATTACCTGTGTTTTAGTAATTTTGGTAAGTGGTATTCGAGGACTGGTAGAAAATTTAAGTGGAAAGGGAAATATGCTTTCTACTACATTTGGTAATGTTAGTTTTATTTCCTGTATTGAAGATACTTTACCAAACCGAAAAAGTGAAATAAAAAGGTTCGAAGAAAATTCTAGAAAAGTAAGTTCGAGAGGTTCTACTTTACGAAGAATGCTTGGTGTAGAGCTTAACATGATGGATACCATTATTGAAGATAGAGAAGAAGAGGGAGTAGTAGAAACTGCTCCAGAGGTAGAACAACAAGTAGCAACCAATGTAGAAACTACACAAATTGAAGAAAATAATATTACTCCTAAATTTAATGGAGAATACGGAACTGTCAAGGTAAAAAATGAATCAAACAAAGAAATTACAGCAGATATTTTAACACCCAATATTGAATTAGAAAATAAGAAAGATATACTCATTTTCCATACACATACCTGTGAAAGCTACACAGCAACGGAAAACTTCAATTATCAAATGACAGGCACCTATCGTACCACAGACTTAAATTATAGTGTAGCAAGAGTAGGGACCGAATTAGAAAACCAATTAACAGGGTATGGCTTTAACGTAACTCACGACCAAACCTATCATGATTATCCACAATATAGTGGGTCATATGGAAAATCATTGAAAACAGTAGAAAATATTCTTTCTTCAAAACCAGAAACACAAATGGTAATCGACCTACACCGAGATGCGGTAGGAAGCAAACCAGAATATGCACCAAGTGTAAAAATAGGAGATGAAACTGCAGCTCAGTTAATGTTTGTTATCGGAACCGATGGGGGAGGATTACAACACTTAAATTGGCAACAAAATCTAAAATTTGCTGTAAAGGTACAACAAAAAGCAAATGAGTTATACCCAGGACTATTTAGACCAATCATTATTCGTAACTCAAGATACAATCAACACGTTACCAAAGCTGCCGTCATCATAGAAGTAGGAGCAACTGGAAATACCATGGAACAATGCTTAACAAGCATGAAATATTTGGCGAAAGTACTAGAGGAAGTAAACAAATGAAGCCTAAGTAAGTGGCTATATATTAGAATAAAACCAATAACCGCCCACAGAATAAACTTGTGGGCGGTTTTGGTAAAACTAAATTATATTGGCGTCATAGTACTTCACGCTAAAGGAATATACTTTACCAGTTTCAGTAACTACTTCAAAAAGGTAAATGCCATTTCCCTCTTCCATATTGAAGTACAAATAGGAAATTCCGTCATCTCCAGTGGTTGGAGACAGTTCACAAGTACGTTCCTGTGAAGCTCCATAAATCCAAGACACCTTTTGGATTTTCTCTCCAACAAAGAGAAGGTATAAATCCCTGTGAACGCCAGTAGGAGACTCGAGGTCAGTAGGATTGTTAATACAATCCTCGGAAAGATTACCCTCTACCAGTTTAACAGAGATACGGCTTTCACAGTGAATAGCCGAAACCTGTAATTTGGTAGCAGTCTGCGTAGCCTGCTCCTGTTCCTGAACTACCTCAGTTTCGGTCTGTTCTGTGGGTGCTGTAGTCTGAGTTTCCTCAGATTGCTCAGCCGATGTCTGTGAAACGGTTGGCTGTAGGGTATCTACCTTGGTTTCAAGCCGTTCAAAGCCACCATTCATGGCTTCTTCCATACTTGCAAGCCTCTCAAGTACCTCAGAGTTATCTACGGAAGTAGAGGTACCACATCCAGTTAAACCTAAAACGAGTGCCAGGGTTAGTAATAAAAATGTCTTTTTCATAGAATTACTCCTTTTCTTTTTGTTTTTTATTTAGTTTTTAGTTACACTGACTATACTACAGTCAGTAAGTCGATACAAAATATCTATCAATATTATACTACAATTTACATAAGAACGCAAATTTGAATAGAAAAAAGGCAAATATGACGATAATATTTGCCTTTTTTATGAAATTATCGATTATTACAATTACATACACTATCACATGGGTTATAGTTATTTACCATATTAAAATCTTTTGTACATTCCATTAAATTGGTATCCTCTTTACAGCCTTTCATATAAAATTTCTTTTCAGCAAGCTTATCTTGAACACCACGTAAAGCTTCACCAAATCTTTGGAAGTGAACAACTTCTCTTTGGCGTAAGAAACGAAGAGGTTCTACAACATCTGGGTCATCTTTACATAGATTGATTAGTTTTTCATACGTTGCTCTAGCTTTTTGTTCTGCGGCTAAATCCTCTTGCAAGTTAGCAATTGGGTCGCCTTTGCATGCAATATAGGAAGCAGTAAAAGGAACACCAGCTGCAGAAGCAGGGTATATATCAACACCATGATCGGTATAATAAGCACCTAAACCTGATTTTTCAAGTTCTTCAGGGCATACACCTTCGGTTAATTGATGAACAATCGTACCTACCATTTCAAGATGGGCTAATTCTTCTGTCCCATGATGTTGTCAATTATAAAAATTTAGTGCTATTGGCTGTAAAATTCAAATTAGTTCACTTGGTGAACTAAAGTACACTAAGTGAACTTGCTAATTTTATTTATTACTATTTTCATTCAAATATCTTTGATACATTTCATCCATACTAGAAATATATTGCATATCTTGTTTTACTTTGAATTTTTCGTATTCATTTTCAGCTTTTTCAATAGCTTGTTTATGTGAGATTTTTCCTGAAGTTTGCAATATTTCTTTTTTTCTGAATTTTAACAAGTTATCGGTTTCTTCTATCCAATCTTTCATTGTCATTACTTGATTTTCTTCTGCCATTGATTCTGCATAATCTAAAAATAAAGTGGTTAAATTATTTAATTGTTTTATTTCTGCTTCGTTCAAATAATTTTTAGCTATACTAACATCATATTTATATATCATTCCATTTGGTGCTTCTTTCCAAGTAGTTAGTCCCATATTTTCTTTTTCTGCATTTACTCTTTCATAAATTAATTCTGCTGCCGTATGACCTGTTATTGCATAGTGCAATTTATTTTGGACAATTTTAAAAAACATATATGCTTCTTCTGATTGTTTATCATAATCAATAGATGTTGCTATAAATATATCAGTTATCTTTTGGTAAGCCATTCTTTCGCTTGTACGAATTACCTTTATTCTTTCTAATAACTCATCAAAATATTGCTGGTTTACTTTGCCACCCTTTAAAAATCGATCATCATCTAAAGCAAAACCTTTTATCATATATTCTTTTAATATTTTTGTTGCCCAAATTCTAAATTCTGTTGCCTTTTTTGAATTTACTCTATATCCAACAGATATGATCGCATCTAAATTATAAAACTCTGTATTATAGTTTTTTCCATCATTTGCAGTATGTGCAAATTTTGCACATACTTGATTTTTTTCTAGTTCTCCATCACTAAAAATATTTTTTAAATGTTTTGTTATTACTGTTCTATCAATTTCAAATATTTGTGCCATAGTTTTTTGTGATACCCACAATGTTTCTCCATTTATTAATAATTCAATGTTAGTATCTCCATTATTTTTTTTATAAAATACAATATCATTTTCAGTTCCAATTAGTTTGTTATCCATATAATATCGACCTCATTTCTTATTGTTACATAATATCAAACATTCGTTTCTTTGTCAATTAAATTATTATAATTTTATAAAAAAATAATAGCTAGAAAATTCCAAATTATCTATAGAATTTTAATACACCAAGTGAACTAATATTAAATTTTTTAGTGTATTTAGTGTATTTTTATAAAATATTTTATAAAAATCGAGTACACTCGATGAACTTTTTTGAAATTTTAGTTCACTATTTTTAATTTTCAACGAAGAATAGCGGGGTTGGGCTAGTTCACCAAGTGAATTTCTGCATCATATCTACTTAAAATTTTTGTTTCTTTATTAACTCTTGAAGGCTTGACTTTCAATGTGTATAGACATTGCGTTAAGCATGCTTTCCTGCCCTCAATTTTTATTGAGGTATTTATGTTTTAATTATGCTTATGTCTACTTAGTTAAATATACTTATCCTTAAATCCTCTTAATTGAAAAAGAATGTGCTTTTAAATTTAAGTCAAGGTTGTGCGACAGCACATACATTTAACCTTGACTTAATTTTATAAAGCATATTATAATTTTTATAGTGGATTAAATCGCTCTTTATGAATTAAAATTATATTTATCTTATGTTTTTAATATTTCTATAAATTCTAAGTTTCCTAAGTGATTTACAAAAAACGAGGTTGCCCTCGTTTTTTGCCTTTTAACTATTACTAAAAAAAAGATTTTCCATTTTCTTTAGTTCTTCTTCGATTTGTCTTTGATTCAAACCACTAAGTTTTATCCAGTAATTTTGATTAACACAATTGGCTATTCTTAAAATTTCGCCAACAGATAATGAAAGAGAAAATACACCTTCTATGCAATTATCCTTATATTGACAATTATTACATACTGAAGCATAATAAGCTCCCTTGCTAGAATCCTTTATTTGTAGCCAATGTCCGTTTTCTAAACTATACCCACTCATAGGTATTCCTGTTCCCTTTTTTATCATATTGGTTCTAAAATCCGAAGAAACCTTAGGAAAATGAATACGTAATTTGTTTAGTTCAAAGTAGTTATTATTCCAAAAATCATTTTCGATTTTTCCCTGATATTCTGCTCTTGGAGACAAGTCAAGTAATTTTAAATCCAATCCCTCTTCAGAGCAAAATTGAATTAATTCAGGTATTTCATCGGCATTTTGCTTTGTAACTACACAATTTAGTCGTATTGAAATGTTTTTTGACTGCAAATATTGTATTTTCTTTAGTAACTCATCTGTCAATTTTTTAGGAGAAAAAACATTTTTTAATCCATCTATACTAAATATTACTTCTGTCTGTGAGCTTAAATGGTCTATATATTTTTCTATATTACAACCATTAGTATTTATTCGCACTCTCACATCAGGATTTTGTAGAATAAACTCTAATAGTTCTCCTAAATATGGAACTGTAGTAGGTTCTCCACCTGTAATTCTAAAATTTCTATAACCAACCTTTAAAAAAGCTGTTATAACTTCTTTTAGCCGGTTATAATTCCATATACCTTGCACATTTGGAATACTTTCTCCTGTACTTTGGCAATATGGACATTTCAAGTTACATTCAGTAGTAACTGCGATAGCAACATATTTAGAATTCATATAATCATATCCTTTCTATTTTTTATTTTCTGCTAACTTTAGGCTAATATTAATATTAACATAAAGCAATTGCATTTTCAAGATTTTCTAATAATTTATTTTTATTTCTATTACTAAGCAATTTAGAAAAAAGGGAAATAAAAGGGAATTGATTTTATAAATTGCTCATCATATAATGTTAGCATAGAAAAAATATAAATTTGCTCAAGACAAGCTTGTCTTGGGTATTTTTTTATGGTTTTTTCATAAATTTTAAAGAGGCGATTTATATGATATTGGAAGAATATACTATTGAAAACACTAAAGTAAAATTTTATGATGATTACATTGTAAAAAATACAGATACTCAAAAAGAATATATAGATAATATTATTATTAATTTAATAAGAAAAATAAATCTTTCTTTGTTGTAATTTGTTGCAATTACAGATATAATTAATTACAAGTTAAAGACAAATTACAAGGAAAGGAGGAAATGTGCAAGATGGCACATATG
>CAOKQZ010000026.1 GCA_948471055.1 uncultured Clostridium sp.
TTGTTCAATATAACTACTTCTAAAATTTATTTTATCAATGTAAAATTCTCCGTTTCTTGTTCTTTAATAATGTCATTGTTTCAATAAATTTTGAAATAAATTCTTGCTTTTCTTCTTTTGATTTTTTATTCCATTCTTGCTTTAAAGTTTCATTTAATTTGTTATCTTTGATTAACTTTTCTCTTGCAATATCTCTATCAGCCATTAGTTGTTGTGGCGTAAATGACAGACTGTTTATATTCAATTTTTCATATCTTTTTGTTTCTAAAATATTTATTTTTTCTTCAATAATTTTATAATCTTCTGAAAAATCTTCTATCTCAACTATGCCACTCAAATAAGCTTTCTTTATTCTTTCTTTTTGCTTTTGTAATGTATCAATTTCTTGGTCTAACTTTTCTGTTTTTGTTTCTTTTTTGTCAGCTAGTATTGGTAAAAAATATTTCTTAACTGCCATATCATATTCTACTAACTCAAGAATAAATCTTTGTAAACATTCTTCAATTTTATCTTCTCTGTAATATGTCTTACAGTGTTCACAAGTATAGTACATATATTTTTTCTTTGTTCCTCCAGAGCCTTTACATTTCATTATTCTATTACATTTAGGACATTTTAGTTTTTGAAAAAATATATAAACTCTATCTCTCGTATAACTTCTTTGATTTTTCTCTTTTTGATATTGTGCCTCGTTCCACATAGCACGACTAATAATTGGCTCTACTACATTCATATAAACTAAAATATCTTTATTGTCTGATTTTCCTTTTTCGTAATCTCCCATATAGACTTTATTATCTATAATTTTCATAATCGTTGTATCTCTCCAATGTTTAGGATATAAGACTTTTTCTTTATTCAAAGTATTACTTATTTGTTGATAGCTTTTTCCCTCTAAATACATATTAAATATTCTAATTACTACATCTTTTGTAGTTTCATCAATTACAGTTTTCTTATTATTATCTTTTTTATAGCCTAATGGCACAATTCCGGGCAAATGCCCAGACTTAATTGCACCATTTAAGCCAAATTTTGTTCTTTCACTAACTATCTCTATTTCTAGTTGTGATAATACTGTTAGCATTCTTACAAAAAATCTTCCATTAGCTGAAGATGTGTTTACATCATCTTTATCACACACCAAATAAGTATTGTGTAATTCTAATTGTGATATAAGTTCTTCTAAATCACGAACTGAACGAGTAACTCTGTCTAGCTTATAAGCTACAATATAATTGATTTTTCCTTGTTTCATATCTGCTAACATTTCTTGAAATGCTGGTCTATTTTTCATATCTTTTGCACTTATTCCAGCATCTTCATACACCTTAAATACTTCATATTCTTTAAATTTACAAAGTTGTAATAACTTTTCTTTTTGTTCTATTAGACTAAAGCCGTTCTCTAACTTGATCTTCTGTACTAACTCTAATATAAATTCCTGCAATTTTCTTTTCTTCGTTCATTTTATAAATCTCTCCCTTCACTATTGAATGGAAAGGCACTTAAATAAATTTTAAGCACAAAAAAACTCTAAAATTAAAGTAGCCTTTCTATGTAGTCTTTTAATTGAGATAAAGGGTATTTATACCTTAAATCTCCCACATAAAAGTAATCACATTCATTAAAGAATAAAAATAACTTATCTTTAATAATTACTCTATGTGGTTCTACATACGCTAAGTTTGTATGTTCTACAATTCTTAAACAACCCTCAAATATCATTTCGTGTTCAAGTTTTATAGCATTCAAACTGCAAGCCCATTCAATTTTAGAGAGCAATTCTCTTTTAATCTTGTTTTTCTTCTTAACGATACTAATCATACCACACCATCCTTCCTTGTTCAAGGTAAAGGCATTAAAAAAATCAACCTTTTACAGTTGATTTATCAATGTTTTCGTCTGGTGCGACGATTTTACTTAGGTGGAGCTACTAACGGGAATCGAACCCGTGACCTCTACCTTACCAAGGTAGCACTCTACCGACTGAGCTATAGTAGCATATTTATTCTAACGCATATAATGATTTGTAATCGCCAAAGGCGATAACACAATCATTTATTTTACAAATTGTATTATATGTGTTACAATTGCATTTGTCAATATTTTTGACGAAATTTATAAAAAAGATATGGAGTGAATAGGATGGCAAGTTTTGAACATAGCTTTGAGATTGGTTTTCGTGATGTGGGAAGAAGTAATAAACTTACGAATAAGGGATTGATTGGTTTTTTAGAAGATATTGCTGGTATGCATTCAAATGAGGTTGGCTATGGTCTAAATCATATTGAAGAAACTGGCTTGACTTGGGTGTTGCTGAATTGGAAAATTCGTATTTTTGAACGTCCTCTTTATGGAGAAAAAATTCATATTAAAACTTGGGCACGTAATACCATGAAGTTTTATACTTTTCGTGATTTTGAAGTTTATAATTCGAAAAATGAACTAGTGGCAATTGCTACTACCAAATGGGTATTGATGGATGCAAAAACTATGAGTTTAACAAAAATTTCGGAAGAATTAATCTCCAAATATCATCCCGAAAATAAAATGGTGTTTGAAGATGAACCTGAAATTAATAAGTTAGAGGCTCCAAAGGAGTATTCTATTGCTATGCCCTATACCATTCAAAGAAAGGACATTGATATTAATGGTCATGTGCATAATACCTATTATTTAGATTTTGCCTATGAAATTCTTCCTAGTGATGTGTATAAAAATTTGAATTTTTGTAATTTTGAAATTATGTATAAAAAGGAAACAAAACTAGGAGAAACCATTCGATGTTTTTATACCAAAGTAGATCATTCTCATTATGTGGTAATGAGAACAGAAGATGAAAAATCCATTCATTGTATTGTAAAATTTGATGAATAATATGCTAAAAAAGGAGGCGTCTGTTATGGCTTTTGATGGAATTGTAACTAAACATGTAGTAGAAGAATTAAGTAACTGTTTGATTGGTGGAAAAATTAATAAAGTCTATCAACCAAATAAGAATGAAGTTTTATTTGAGATTTACGCAAACCAAAAGCATTCGATATTACTGGTTAATATTGATGCTAGTGTTTGTCGTGTTCATTTAACTAGTCTACAAAAACCCAATCCTCTAACCCCTCCTAATTTTTGTATGCTTCTTCGTAAGCATGTGATTGGTATGCGAATTCAGTCTTTTAAAACCTATGGTTTAGAGAGGATTGTTCGTATTGTACTAGATGGTTATGACGAATTAAATGATTTTGTAACAAAGGAAATTGTGATTGAACTAATGGGAAAACATAGTAATGTTATTTTATTAAATCAATCTGGTATGATTATTGATAGTGCAAGACATCTTGATCAGTATTCTGGCTCGACACGAGACATTTTGCCTGCAAGACCTTATGTGCTTCCTACAACAACAAAAGTAAATTTCTTAGAAGTAGAAAATTTTGAGGAGTTTTATAATATGGTTACTCCTTTTCTTTTAGAAAGCAGTATGGATACCATTATCTCTTCTCATTTTAATGGAATTAGCCGATTGCTTATTCAGTCTTTACTATCCCTACATCATATTGAGCCTTCCTCTATGTTAAAAGAAGATTATCGTACCCTTTATCACTCTTTAGAGCAACTTATTTCTTCGTCTTTAGTACATTGTATTCCTTTTTCAAACCAGGAAAAAGAAGATTTTGTCCTTGCCAAAACAGATACGAAGTCACCTTTGGCAATCAACGTTTTTTTAGATGATTTTTACAAGGAAAAAGAAGCCACAAATGAGTTGATTAGTTACCGAAATAGTGTATTAAAACTAATTTTAAATGAACTAAAAAAATATACGAAGCGTTTAGCTAATATGAATCAAAAGTTAGAAGAATGTCATTCAAAAGAACAATATCGCATTTATGGAGAACTTATTACGGCAAACCTATACCAAATTGACCAAAATACCAATGTAAGTAGCCTTACTCTTCCTAACTATTATGAGGATAATCAACTAATTACCATTCCTATGGACAAAAGTTTATCTCCTAGTTTGAATGCAAAAAAGTTTTTTAAAAAATACAATAAATTAAAAAATGCTTGTGAGATTGTGAATAAACAAAAAGAAGATACCATTCATGAAATCGACTATATTGAAAGTATTATCTACGAACTAGAAACAGTAAAAAGCATTTCCGATATTGATGTCATTTATACCGAATTTTCGGAAAGCTTTCTAGGAAAAAGTCTACTTTCCTCAAAAAAGCAAAATAAAAAGAAACCCGCAAAAAAGGACAAAGAAGAGGACTTCTCTCCCCTTTCCTATATCATCGATGGCTACACCGTTTTGGTTGGAAAAAACAACAAACAAAATGATTACTTAAGCCTAAAATATGCTCATTCCAATGACCTATGGTTTCACACAAAAGACATTCATGGAAGCCATGTCATCTTAAAAACAAACGGAGAAGAAATTCCACAAGAAACCATAAACAAATGTGCTTCCCTTTGCGCTTTCTATAGTAAAGCAAAAAATTCTTCTAATGTAGCAGTAGACTACACCTTTGCCCGCTATGTAAAAAAGCCTTCTAACGCCAAACCTGGCATGGTTATCTACACGAATTTTCAAACTGTTAATGTACAACCTTATAATCATGAGCTTTGAGACAGCTAATTACCTTCTTATGAGGAAGACACTTTCATGGTGTCTTTTCATTTTTTTAATGTTAAGAAAAAATTAATTGATATTTTCGAAAAATGCGGTATAATGTAGATATAGGATGTGATGCTATGAAAATTGTAAAAAGAGTAATTTTGATTGTTTTGCTTATCATACTAATTATTATTAGTTCTATTGTATATATGGGATACCAAATGTATCAAGATGCTATTTCTAGGACAAGTATTGCTAGTCGTATTGAAGAACTTAAGAAAGATGAAAATTATATACGTTTTTCGGAAATTCCAGAACATTTTAGAAATGCTATTGTAGCAGTAGAAGACCATCGTTTTTATAAACACAATGGAATTGATATTATTACGACAACACGTTCGATGATGGAAAATATAAAAGAAAAAGAAATTGTGGCAGGTGGGAGTACTATTACCCAACAAGTACGGAAGACTTCTCTATTTTACCCAAGAGCAACGTTTTACTCGAAAAATTGCAGAACTATTTGTTGCCTTTGACTTAGAAAAAAATTATTCAAAAGAAGATATTTTAGAATTATATTGTAACATGATTTATTATGGTGATGGATATTATGGGCTAAAAGAAGCAAGTCTTGGGTATTTTAATAAATCACCTAATGAACTAACCTTAGCAGAGGCGTCTTTATTAGCAGGCCTTCCAAATGCACCTAGTGCTTACTCTCCTACTAAAAATCCAAAATTAGCACAAAAAAGACATTCTATTGTATTAACGCAAATGGTAAAATACGAATACATTTCGGAAGAACAAAAACAAGAAATTGTAAATACCTTTCAACAATAAAAAGAGCATTTCGCTCTTTTTATTGTTTTGCTACTGCACATATTTTTTATTTAATTTATAAAAAACATTTATTATATATGGTTTAAGCTTCTTTGTTTTGGTCGGTTCATTTTATTTGAATATACCTTATCCATTACCCTATCTGGATAATGCTTATCTAAAAAAGCATCTATTTTGCTATTGGCTTCTATTTTTTGTACTCTCTCATTTTGTCTTGCTCCTGCAAGGCAGGAAATTCCAATATTAAATAGCATAAAACCTACTAATATTGCTGTAATGGTTTTAAATTGTGTGTTTCCAATGTAGATGTCAATTTTTTGTAATAGTGGTAATACAAATTTTACAAACAGTACGCCTAATATTCCCCAACAAAAGCAAAATAGTAAACTTGTTCTTCCCCCTATGTTTAAAAACATATTACTATAATCCCACGATACGGTTCCAAAGCATAACTCTTGAAAATAAGAACAAAAGTATTCAATTGCTCCGCCAAGAACCATACTACAAACAAATACTTTTTTCACATCTTTTACTTTACTAACAATAAAGTAATACATAACTGCTCCAATTCCATACACAGGAATAAATGGTCCATAAATAAGTCCTTGTCGTATTTTAAAAGAATGGTCAAAAATAATTCCTACTAAAGTTTCTACAATACAACCAACAATACTTCCTATTAAAAACACCCAAAATATTTTAATCAATTCATCTTTGATTTTTTGTAACTTCTCCTTGTTCATATTCTCCACCTCTTATTTCTTCTTTTATTACTACATTTTTTACTATAACATACAATTCTTAATTTTCTATTAACCAATCTTTAAACCTTCGTTAAGATTCTATTTATTCCATAATTCGGAACTTTTTATAATTCTATATATATCTCCCCAATTATTTACTTCCTTGATATACTCATTTTCCTGTAATTTTACTAAATTAGTATCTCTAAAATATAATGTCTTTATATGATTATCCGATAACTTTTTTATAATTTTCCAGTCATCATCAATCATAATATCTACATTTTCTTTTTTACAAATTTCTACTTTGTCATCAATCGTCCAATAATACTTATCAAAATAAATATTATTTTCTTCTAATAACCTTATTGCATCATCTTTCATTTCTTTGATAAATCCACCTCTAGCAGTAATAACTACAAATTCATGTCCTTGCTCTTTTAGTAAATGATATACTCTTAGAAAGCCCGACATTAGATTACTTTCTTTTGATACTATTAAAAAATATTTTTCGATAAATTCTTTTTCTTGTTCTTTTGTCCAATTATATCTCGCTTGAAATTTTGGTTCTTCCCTATTTACTAAATGATTTCCTTTTAAATTATCAACATCAAATATTTCTTCATATGTTCTAAATGTTGTTTCACTATCTATTACTACACCATCTAAATCAATTCCTATTTTCATTTTTTCTACCTCTTTATCTACTATATTTTTTGTTTTAGGGTTACTTCAAATTCATTAAATCCATTTTTCATATAAAAATTTATTGCATTTTTATTTTTTACCGACGCTGTCACTTTTAATTCTTCTATTTTATTTTGTAAGCAATACTCTTTAAATGCGTTTATTAATTTAGTACCTACACCATGTTTTCTATACTCTTCTAGTACAAACATATTATCTAGTTCTGCTAACGATTTTGTAACATAACTTCCTTGTATATTTATACTGCCTGCCAAATAACCTACCACCTTTTCTTTATCTAATGCAATATATATAACTTGATTATTTAGCATAGTATTAAAATATTTTTCTCCATCTTTTTCATAAGTCCAACCAACATTTAGAGCTGTATCGAAACTGCTATATTCAAATTCAAATAGTTGATTATTTAAATTTTGAATGTCTGCTAGACATGTAACATCTGCTCTTTTTATTTCTATTTCCATATTGCTTATTCCCTTCATTTTTAACCTAAATATTCTTGTTTTTAATGTAATTTCCAATAAATTCTTTTGATAATATATCCATATGTACATCATCATAATATTTACCATTCAAAAAGTAACTTTCTCTTCTTCTTCCAAATTCTTTGAAACCTACTTTTTCATAGCATTTAATTGCTCTTTCGTTAAAAGATTTTACGGTTAGCATTATGTTATTTAAATTCAAATAATTAAATCCATAATCTAATAATAATTGTAATGTTTCTGTTCCATAACCATTACTCCTATTACTCTCATTGCCAATAAATATACCAACTGTTCCAATTCTATTTTGATGATTAATTTTCGAAAATCCGCAATTTCCAATTAGTTCGTCATTTTCTAGCTTAACAATCGAAAAATTTAAATCATTATTTTTTAATGTCGTATTAATCCATTCTCTTTCCGCCTCTACTGTCATGATACTTCCACTTTTCTCGATTCCGTCTGCTGTTTTAAAATCACAAAACCATTCTACATATTTTTCGGCATCTTCTATATTCATTGGAGATAAATATATTCTTTCGCCAATTAATTTTTTAAAATATTTCATCGTCATCAACCTCCTTTTTATATCTCCTCTTTTTTGTAACTTTAATTTAGATTTTTATATTTCCTTATTTGCTATATAATAATATTATTCTTTATATTTCAGTTTTTACTTTATTTATTAAATCTCTTAAATACGATCTTTTAGGATTACTTATACTATTTAATTCTTCTATCGCATTTTCTTTTCTAAGAAAAACTAGTTTATTAAACTCTACTTCTAAATCATTACTTACTAAATATTTTTTATATTCTTCAAAATGCCTTTCTAGTTCTTCTTTAGATTTACTTATTTTCCCTAATGCTATAAATCCATAAGCGTTTCTTTCATTGCTAGGATATTCAATATATTCTAACTTATAATTAATATCGTCTAAATCTATATTTGTTTCTTCTTTTAATTCTCTTTTTATATTCCAATCAATTTTTATAATTCCATCTTTAATATCCTTAATATCTATTCCACCTCCTGGTATTTGCAAGCAATATGGCATTGATGTTGTTTTATTCATCTCATCTACAACAAAATAATTGTCTCTTGTCAATAATAAAATACCTCCCCATGGCGAACAACATCTATATCTATTTTCTTTTATTCCTATCCTTTCGTCGTATAAATAATGAGCATAATTAGATTTTACTATTAACATCTCAATTTTATCTTGTGTTTCATTTACTGTTTCTACTACATAATCTTGTCCATTATATAAATTAGGATTTTCCTGTATCGCATTGTTCCAAAATTTTTTTATATTTTCTTTAATTTCAATCGGTAAATTAATTTCTCTATCCTCAAATTTTAATATAACACTTTTTTCTATCTTTATGATTTCACTCATTATTAACTCCTATTTACTACTTTATTTTTCAACCTCATTTTTTGTTCCAATAACTTTAGGATTGCTTTTGCCAAACGGACTTATATCTACATTTACAAGCTTTATGTTTCTGGTATTCCTACCTTATACTCAATCTCTTCCATAAACGGAAACATTTCTTTTAGTCGTTTTAGTGTAATCATTGCCATTCTGGGTTGTGGATTTTTGTCGTGTACGGAAATTAGTTTTTGGGTATAGCAATTTTCGGTGGTTTTAAACACCAAATAACGATTATTTACATAGGTAAAATAAACTTGAAATCCATTGTCAAGTTCTTTGTGAAATCTTTCAAATGTGTACGTGTTTTCCATTGTTATTTCCAATTCCTTTCAAAATTTTTTGCTTCTTTTTCTTTGTAGCAATTAAATAAATCTACATTTAAAACACAGGACATACATAGTAAATAACTAAATACATCTGCTAATTCTCCTTTTACATCGTACTTGTCATTATCTTTTGCTATATCTAATTTTAATCCTATCGTTTTTCTAAGAGCTTTTGCCAATTCTCCTATTTCTTCGGTTAATAAAATCATGGTATCTTTTATATCTTCTTTGTCAAATCCTCTTGTTTTCATCATTTGTCTTGCGTATTCTTGTAATTCTTTTACCGATGATTGGTTGGTTAATTCGTCGTATTGTTCTCTTAATTCCATTTTCATTCCTCTTTTCTTATTTAATCATTTCTTCAAATTCTGTTTCGGTTAGTATGGTTATTCCTAAGCTTTGCGCTTTTGTTAGTTTGCTTCCTGCTTCTTCTCCTGCTAAGACGTAGGTCGTTTTTTTGGATACGGAAGAGGATACTTTTCCTCCTAAGGTTTCGATAATCTCTCCTGCTTGTTCTCTTGTGTAGTTTTCTAAGGAACCGGTTAGAACGAAGGTGGAGCCTGCAAATCTTTGGTCGTTTGTGCCTGTTTGTTCTTCTTCCATGTTGACGTTTGCGTTTCGTAGTTTTTGAATTAGGTCTATGGTTTGGGCTTGTTTGAAAAATTCGTATATGCTTTGGGCCATAATTTGTCCTACATCTTCTAGGTTTGCGAGTTCTTCTATACTAGCGTTCATTAGTTTGTCTATGGTATTAAAGTGTTTTGTGATGGTTTTTGCGGTTTTGGAACCGATGTGCCTTATTCCTAAGGCGGTAATTAATTTATAAAATGGACGTGTTTTGCTTTCGGTTATGGCATTTATTAAATTGGTGGCAAATTTGGTGCCATTTTTCTTTAGAGAAGCAATGTCTTCAAAGGTTAAGGTATAGATATCGGCTATATTTTGTATAAAACCTTTTTCAATGAATTGTTCCACTAAGTTTTCACCAAGACCTTCAATATCCATTCCTTCTTTGGAAACAAAGTGAATGATATTTCTAAGTAGTTTTGCTGGACATTCAATTCCCATACAACGAATAGCTGCTTCTCCTTCTTCTCTTATAGCTTCTGCTCCACATACAGGGCAAGTTTTTGGCATGTTAAATACAACTTCTTTTCCTGTTCGTTTTTCTTTTTTTACTTCTACAATTTCTGGAATAACGTCTCCTGCTTTTTGGATGACAACCGTATCTCCAATTCGTAAGTCTTTTTCTTTTATAAAGTCTTCGTTATGCAAGGTTGTTTTGGAGATGGTAGAACCTGCTACACTAACTGGTTCTAAAATTGCCATTGGTGTAATTACTCCGGTTCTTCCTACTTGACATACAATATCTTTTAATATGGTTTCTTTTTTCTCTGGTGGATATTTATAAGCAATGGCCCATCTTGGGGTTTTGGCAGTACTTCCTAAGTCCTCTCTTAAGCTTAAATTGTCTACTTTGATAACTGCCCCATCAATGCCAAACGATAAACTTTCTCTATCGTTTCCAATTTGTTTAATCGCTTTTATTGCTTCTTCTATGGTATTACATGGGATTTTTACAGGGTTTACCGAAAATCCAAGCTTTTCTAAAAATAGTAGTTCTTCGTAATGGGAGTGAAATTCTTTTCCTTCTATTTTTTGTACATTGAAAATGTAAATATCAAGTGGTCTTTCGGCGGTTATCTTGCTATCTAGTTGTCTTAGGGACCCAGCTGCTGCATTTCGTGCATTGGCAAATAATGGTTGTTCATTTAAACTTCTTTCTTCGTTCATGGCTTCAAAGTTTGCTTTACTAATGAATACTTCGCCACGTACGGTTATGGTTAAGGGTTCTTTTAGTGTGTGTGGTATGGTTTTAATGGTTTTTAGATTGGTGGTAACATCTTCTCCAATTAACCCATTTCCACGGGTTGCTCCTTGTACTAATACCCCATTTTCATATTTTAATGCAGCAGATAAGCCATCGATTTTGGTTTCTACTACATATTTGGTCGGTTTGTCTTTTTCTTTTGCCATTTTTTGAATTCGTGTATCAAATTCGATTAATTCTTCAAAATTAAAAATATCTTGTAGGCTTTGAAGTGGTACTTCATGTTCTACTTCTTGAAAACCTTTTTTGACATGTCCTCCTACTTTTTGGGTTAGAGATTCTTTGGTTTGAAATTCGGGAAAATCTTTTTCCAAATTTCGTAATTCTAGCATTAACATATCATATTCAAAATCCGATATTTCTGGGGAATCCTCATCATAATATCGTTTTGCATGGTATTCTACTAAATTTCGTAATTCACTAATGCGTTTTTTCGCTTCTTCTTTTTTCATCTTTGCCTATATCTCCTTTTATTTTTTACAATATGTTGTTCTTCCTCTTTGAATAAGTCTTTTCCATTTTTAATATAGTCATACCCTGAAAAGATGGTTGCTATTACACAAATAGTCATCATAATGGTTACAGCGAAGTTAATCCAGTACTGGTATCCTACAAGTTCTCCATGAAAAATAGCTCCATAGTAACTATTATCCATAAAAGCTAAAATAACGGCAATCATTTGCGTAACGGTTTTTAATTTTCCCCAAATAGAAGCTGCAACAACTTCTCCCCCTTTTTCTACTGCAATTAAGCGATATCCGTGATACCACAAATTCTCGAAATAAAATAATAATTGGTATCCAAGCAGGTAATTTGTTCATTTCCACAAGTAACATCATAGCAGCCAATACTAATATCTTATCTGCAATTGGGTCTAAAAACTTACCAAAGGTAGTTATTTGATTTCTAGCACGTGCAATGGTTCCATCAAGTTTATCCGTAATTGAGGCAATTATAAAAATAAAATTCATAAGCCACATAGAAATTGGAATTCCAAAAAATTCTCCTGGTATATGAAAAAATGGGATTGCTACCATCACTGGTACTAATACAATACGAAAAATAGTTAATTTATTTGGTAAATTCATCGTTTTTCTCTCCTTCTTTTTTGATAGGTTTATTATATACAAAAACCCAAAAAAAAGAAAGTGCAAAATAAAAAATTATACAAAAAAGAGCAACGGTTTCCCATCACTCTCTCTTGCACTTCTTGTTAAATCCCAAATATTCTGCAAAGATTAGCACTCTTTTCGAAAAAGACATCCTTTAGCACTTTATCCATTTCGAATTCTGCAATCCGGCAGTCAATTTCTACAACACATTCCTTTAAGAAAAAACCAAATACCCTTTCTTCCGTTGTGCCGACCTTGTAATATGCTCTATCTGTTTCTACATCAAACTCATCAACGATTACTGAAATTTCGCCGAGTATGTTGTAGAAGCTATTTTCTGCATATTCCTTTGGATCGGAAGTTTTAATTACTTCTCGCATTAAATCGATTTTTTCTAAGTAATCCTGTTTCCAGTCCTTAAAATCATCGACCTGCTTCTCTGTGAGATTTAACATGTTTTACCTCCTTATAAAAAAGACATAATTGATACTTGTGTTTTATTTTAATTGCTACACAAGCAAAGTTGCATTGTTATTATATCACATTTATGTTAATTTGTAAAATATACAAAAAAGAGCAATGGTTTCCCATCACTCCTTCTTGCAAAGAGCCCACGCTTACTCTTCTTCAATTGCTTCTTCTAATTTGTTTAAGAATTCATTTGCCAGTGTCATGAGATCTTCTGTTCCTATCGTCAACCATTCTCTATTTTCTATGGTATCTACGCTTTTAAAAATTTCACTAATAAAATCTCTTTTACATCGTGCAAACTCATTCTTTCCTTCAATGTCCATTTTTTCATAGACTATCTCGCCATCAAAATCCAATGAAATTTCGAAATTATCAATCCTTTGGATTAAAACTAATAGTTTTCCTCTGATAATATCAATTTGGTTTTGACAAGCTAAGAGCTCCCTCACACTACTATTGGAATTATACAAAAGCGTGTGTGCAATATTTAATCCAAAAACCCTATCCGTATATGTCCGAACCATTTTGGATTGTAGCTCGATTGCTTCTTCAAGCCTTTCTGTATTAAGCTTCATCCATTTTCTCCTTTCTAATACATTAGAAATGTTACTACTATTTGTATGTTACATTGCGTGGATTACTTTTTCATTATATCACGTTTATGTTAATTTGTAAAATTTACCTTCTATTATTTTCAACAATATCCACAATATCGCTAATATAATCCCCAATGACTGGTATATTTAGTGTTACGATTTTTTGTAGGATTATTACTAGTATTGCAGTAAGGATTGTGAAACCGATACCAATACCAATTCCTTTTGAAATTCCAGCAAGGAGATTTCGGATTAGGAGTTCTTTTCGGTTTCCTAGTATTTCGGATAAATCGATGAAATGGTTTTTGATGAGTGCATAATTTAAGTCATCGATACTTTTTTCTAGTCTTTTAAAATGTGTTTTTTTGATAAACATATAAACCACCCTACTTTTTTTGCTAACGCATAGCTATTCTTTGTAAGTGGCAAAGCCACTTACATAATCTTTATTAGGGTGGTTCATTTTTTGAAAACTATACATTATTTTGTGTTTCAATTGTGATTGTATTTTGGTTATTATTGGTTTCTTGTTTTTTCTTGTCTTCTTCCTCTTTTAGCTCTTCTAGTTTTACAATCAATTCTTGTAGTTTTTTCATGTCTTTTCCTATCATTTCCCAATCGTTGTTGTTTGATGAGGTTTGTAGGTTGTTATTGGCTTTGATAATAGCCTCTATTAAATCTTCTATGGTATCGGTATTTTCTACTTCTATTTTGACTGCTGATTGTGAAAGAAGATTTTTAATAGCTCCTTTTAAGGTATCGTCAATGGCTACTTTGTTTCCACAAGCTACTACTACTTTTTTCAAGGTTGGTATGCTTTTTGACTCGTTTAGTGAAATTTGATAAATTGGTTGTACATATAAAATCGTATTATTAATTGGAACTGCTATCATACTTTTTATGGTTCTCATACCAGGTGTATTAATGGTTTCTAGTTCACTAGCTATGGTTTCATCTTGCCCAAGTAAGGTTTCTAGTTGCATTGGTCCTAATAGATTGGTGTCTTGTGGGAATTTGTATAATCTTAATTTTGCTCTTCCTTGCTCATCATAGGTTCCTACCAAATAGGCTTTTAAGTTTTGCTTATCTAGTACCGTATAGGAAGTAACTAATCCTAACTCTGCTTGTTCCGAATCGATGGTCTTTAACATGGTATAATATGGCTCCTGTTTTACTCCTTTTGATGAGACCTGTGTTGTCGTTCTTGCATATTTTGCAATTTCCCATATATCATCACTTCGATATAATACATCTGTACTTACATTATGGTACATTTGTAAAATTTCTGCTTGTATATTATATAAAAATTCTGGATACACAAAATGTTTTGCAATATCCTCTGGTATGGCTTGTTCTTCAAATAGGTCTGGATATCGGTTTTTATATGACATTATAATTGGGTCTGTGGTATCGGTAATATAAAACTTTGTGGTTCCGTCATAAGCATCAATTAATACTTTTAGGGAATTTCGAATATAGTTAATTTCTTGCCTTGTTCCACCATGTTCTATGGTAATTGGTTGTGAATATGGATATTTATTGCTCACTGTATAAGCATCTAATACCCAAATTAATCTTCCTTCCTTAGACACTACCATATATGGCTTTTCATCATAAATAACATTTGGTAAAATTGTTTTTGCTCTTTGTAGGATATTTCGGTTAATTAAGATTTTACTATCTTCGGTTACATTGCTTGATAATGCTAAATTCACATCTTTTTGTCTAATGGCAAGAATCATTCGGTCAATAAAATTTAAGCTAAGACCTGCTTGCCCTTTATAATTGTATTCTGCACTTTGTGAGGTTGTAGTTGGGTAATCAAACTCAGATTTATTTTTACTGTTGGTTACAATGGTATTATTGGTTTCTAATCCAAAATAAATTCGTGGTTCTTCCATATAAATGGCTTGATTTTCTGTAGAAAAATCTTTTTGAAGGTATTTTACATTGCCTAGTTCATCTGTTGAAGTAGCTGAAGTAACAACTGCTCCAAAGCCATGAGTATATTCATAAGTTTTGTTATTATAACTTCTATCTCCACTGCTTACTATTTCTCTTGGTGAAACATAAACTAATTGATTTTCCCCTTTTATTTGATATCGACTAATATTCGCATTTCGGTAAGCATAGTAACCTGTATTGGTTTGAGTAACGGCTAACGTTTTTAAAATGATTTCTTCTGTGACAATACTAATATGATCGGTTACTTCCGTATGTTCTTCAATTTGTTCTAAGTTATGAGTATCGTCATTTGGAATATCGAATTCATCGATTTTTATGTTATAGGCTGTTTTGGTATTGTCAATATTGGCTCTAATATAATCTTTTTCTTTATCCAATTCGTTTGAGTTTATATAAATTAAATTAAATCCAACCATTACAACAAATAGACCCACTAGGTAAGCTGGTACTGCTAACACAGAAATAATAACATGTTTGGTCTTCTTTTCTTTAAAATAACGAATTGCCATCCATACCGAAACAACTAGTACAATTGCCAAAAAGCGATATCCCCATAATTTGATGGTAACATCAGTAATACCTGCTCCATAAATAGCAGTAGAAGCATCATTATGTAAAATTAAAAATTTGTCGGTTAATATTCCTTGTGCTTTTATTAGAATAATCCCTGCAAAACCAATGGATAGTAGTTTTACATTACGAATCATTTGTTTAAAGAAATTGCTTTTCTTTAATGTTTCTGCATTTACGCCATCAAAATATTGATTGAAAATAACAATATAATAAAAAGTGGCATATATCGTAATCCCTATCATAACTGCCATAAAGTAGAATAAGATTAGTTCAACAAAAGGCTTTTCAAATAGGTAAAATCCTATGTCTGCTCCAAAAACAGGGTCATATATCCCAAACCATGCACGGTTAAAAAATCTTGCTACTTGTTCACTTAAAAAGGTGGAAATCGCAACACTAATTAGTGCCGATAAAATAAATGCAATGGATTTGTTTGGTAGTTTTGGCATATCCTTTTTTTCCTCATCAAAAAAGGCTTTTAGTCCTTTTTTAATACTACGATTGCTCATATAAAAAGCAGTAAATAGGAGGATAAAATTAATTCCCATCGTAGCATATTGATAAAATATGTTTTGTTTGAATACTTGCTTAAAATTTTCTCCTATTTCTATGGTTTCTAAGTAAGTTCCACGGTAAGAAATATAGGTAAATATGGCTAATATAAAAATAACAATGAGTACTAATATGGCTCTTGTTCGTATTTGTTTATTTTTCTTTGTTGTTTGGTTTGTCATTTCTTGTTTTGTTTGTTTTTCCTCCATTTTCTCCCTCCTATAAAATCGCTTTTACGAAATCCTTTGGATCAAATAATTCCATATCATCAATTTGTTCCCCTACACCAATGAACTTAATTGGTAATTTATTTTCATCTACAATTCCTAAAACAACGCCACCTTTGGCGGTTCCATCTAGTTTGGTTAAGACAATTCCAGTAAGTGGTGTGGTTTCTCCAAAGGCTTTTACTTGTGAAATGGCATTTTGGCCTGTGGTTGCGTCTAGTACAATTAGTACTTCTTTTGAGCAGTCTGGTAATTCTTTTTCGATTACTTTTTGAATTTTAGCAAGTTCATCCATTAGGTATTTTTTGTTATGTAATCGTCCTGCTGTATCACAAATTAAAATATCCGCATTTGTTTCCTTTGTTATGTTAATTGCCTCATATACGACAGAGGCTGGGTCTGCTCCTTCTTCTTTTTTTACCATATCACAACCCGAACGTTTTGCCCAAATTTCTAATTGTTCCACTGCTGCTGCACGAAAGGTATCGGCTGCAGCAATCACAATTTTCTTTCCATCCTTTTTTAAACGATTGGCAATTTTTCCAATGGAAGTGGTTTTTCCAACCCCATTTACACCAACAACTAAAATAATGGATGGTTTTGTATCTAAATGCAAACTACTATCAATGTCTAAAATACTTGCCATTTCCTCACGTAATGCCTGTTTTACTTCTTCTGCTTCTTTTATATTTTCCTTCTTAATTCGCTCTCTTAAATTGGAAATAATCGAAACCGATGTCTCCATTCCAATATCGGACATAATCAAAATTTCTTCTAATTCTTCTAATAATTCTTCATCTACCTTACGAAACACGCTAAATGCCTGATTCAATTTCTCATCAAAAGAACTTTTTGTCTTCCCTAAACCTTGTTTTAATTTATCAAAAAATCCCATAACTTCTCTCTTTCCTTTGTCAATTATTGTAGACAATATTTTATCACAAATCTTCCATTTTTCCTAGCCCTTTTTAGGGAATTGTCTAAAATATTTGTTACCGTTTAGACTATATTTAAAATAACTTGCGAAGCCATACAAGAAAGCCCCTTTAACAAGGGGGCTGTCAGCATTAGCTGACTGGGGGTTCTTATATTCGTTTTCTATTCGTTGTATGTTTTACTATACTTTCTATATGTTCGCATACTTGTTCAAAATTTTTTCTAACTTGTTCATTTGTAAATCTTATTATTGTTATATTATATGCATTTAATATATCTGTTCTTATTTTATCATATTCTATTCCTTTTTCTGTATAGTGTTGACTTCCATCTAATTCTATACCTATTTTCTTTTCTGGACAGTAAAAGTCTAAAATATAATTATCAATTGGTTTTTGTCTTACAAATCTTACATAAAATTTTGCTAGATATTGATACCAAAGTTTATTTTCTTCTGGTGTTGAATTGTTTCTTAATTTTCTAGCTTTCAAAAATAAATTTTTATTGTATGGTAAATACATGATAAACTCCTTTCTAAGAACCCCCAGTCGCCCATACGGGCGCCAGCCCCCTTGTTAAAGGGGCTTTCTTGCATAGCTTCGTAGCATTTTTAATTTAATCTATGTAATTACAATAACGTAGATACAATAAATAAAGGTAGTTATTTTACCTTGCTTCAAATATATTCTTTTCGGTAAATTCTTGATTTAAATTAGATTAAAACCCATTTAGAATTTAATTTTCTTTGATAATCACTTTTTTGAATAAAACATTATTAATATTCATCGCCACCTAACAATCGTATTGTAGCAAAATATCGTTCTATATGCAAGGTTTTTATAAACTTTTCAGTAGACAAATCTATGATTTGTCTACTGGGTATTATTTCTTACGAATTAAAATTAGTGGCGTGGTTTGTCTGCCTTGTCCTGCTGGATTGTCTTTTATTAATTCTTTCAAATATTCTTCTCTTCCTTTTAGGTCGCTTGATACGCCTAATATTTCTTGTCCTAAGTCGTTGGCGTCTACTATCATACAACTAATACCAAGTTTTTGTTTTATTTCATTACATACTCTACTTGGATTTTGAGGTAATTCGATACCAATGTCTTTGTATTCGCTCCATACATGGTCATAAAATCCATCTAATCCAGATACTTCTTGTCCTACAATTTGGTAAAAAACTCCTTTTTTGCCGAATAGTTTGGTAATGGCACTTGCAAGTGACGCATATAGTACCTTTATTAGTCCTACTTTATCAATGGCATATTGCATTTTAATGGTTTCTCCTACTCCTACTCCTGTCGTTGGATGTGACGCAAATTTCGATAATAGTTTTGCCCAAAATCCGATTTTTAGGTCTTCTCTTTTTACTATTCGGTTTTGGCAAATACTAATAATTTTTTCACTTATGGAAAGAATATCTCCTTTTTCGTAAATATTCGAAACATATTGTTCAATAATTTTTAAATATTCATCATTGGTGGTAATAAATTTGGTTTTAATGGCGTGTCTTAAATAAACCTCATTTCCTACTTTTATTTCCACTTTTTTGTTATCATTGGCTTTAAATTCCATACATACCTCCTAAACTAGTTGTAATTTACAACCCTATGCCTTTTATAGCATAGGGTTGTATCCGTTTTGTATGAAATTTGTATCAAACTTGCATATAATTTGTATCTATTTTGTATCAATTTTTAATAGATTTCACTACTTCTACCTCATTCATCATTCTATTAATTGTATGAATGGATAGTATAAACATATCCTGATCTTCTACTAAATTAATCACTAGATTTGCTTTTTGGGATATACACATATCATCTTCATATTTCCAGTCGTCAATAATATATAAATTTAGGTATTGGATATAATTTTTCATAAGTTCCTCTTTACTGCTACAAATGCTCGTATCCTCCTTTTTAAAACCTACACATAATATTTTTCCTGTTTTATATTCTCTATCAATATAATATTCGTTATTTCCTATTTTTAGAAAAAAACTATCAATTTGATATTGATCCTCTTCACTTCGGTATACTTTATTAATAATACCTATTTGCATTTCTTCTGTATCGTTATATTCAAAATTTCCTAAAATATTGTATTGTTTTAGTTTTAACAATTCTTCCTCCACATCATTTTTTGTATTCTTCGATACCTCTATTAAAACAGATTTTCCATTTTTCATGTTTTCAGAATTAAGGGTAATCATATAATTTCCACTTTCCATACTATGAATCGCTTTTACTAAATAAATTTCTTCTGCTTCTACATCTAGGCTATTTTCATTTTTTTCTTTTTCATATACTTCTTTTTCAATTTGCTTATTCTCTATCCCTATTAGTATTTCTGGCATTTTGAAAGATACGCCAATCATGATAGCAACTGCAAAATATACTAACATATTTTCTATTCTTCGCATTTTCTTCCTGCCTCCTTTAATTCAAAAGAAACAATGGTTCCTACATTTTCTTCACTTTCAATATGAAGTTTTGAATGGTGGAAGTTTAAAATTTTGGTTACCAAAGATAAACCAATTCCACTTCCTCCTTCTTGCCTGCTTCGTGCTTTATCAATCATATAAAAATCTTCTGTCACTCTTTCTATATGCTCTTTTGGTATTCCAATTCCTTTATCTATTACTGATATTTTATAGTTTTCATTCTCTAGTCTTTCGCCTTTTACAAGAATTTTATGGTCTTTCGGTTTTGCTTTATTTGCATTTTCAATTAGATTTCTAAGAACTACTTCAATTAATTCGCTATCTCCCATAATTTTAGCAGGCTCTAGTCTAAATTCTATGGTATTGTCCGTTATCATCATTTCTTCCGCTTTTTGAATTTTCTTTTCTAATTCGGTGATCCAAAATCCCTTTACTTCAATTTTTCCATCGTTTAATGCCATCAGCCTCATTAATTTAAAAGATAACATTTCTAATCGCTTTGTTTCAGAATGAATATAGTATAAAGCTTTGCCAAACAATTCTTCATCACACTTTTTTAATCGTAATAAATCGGTATAGCCTACAATCGCTGTCATTGGTGTTTTTAATTCATGAGTAAATCCATTAATAAAATCATCTTTTTGTTTTACTTGCAAATGTAGTTCATTGATTTTATTTTCAATCTCCACTGCCATTTTATTAAAACTCTCAGCAAGTTCTCCTATTTCATCATTACTGCTAATATCTACTCTTCCACTAAATTCCCCAGAGGCAATCTTTTTGCTCATTTTATTTAATTTCTGAATTGGTCGAATTAACACAGTGGAAAATACCGAAATAATAATGGCAGAAACTACTAAAATAAGAATATTTGCTATTAAAATATCCTTCATCTGTCTTTGTTGTTCTTCATATAATTCGCTTACATCATAGGCATTTACAATGTATATGCTTTTATTATCAATCGACCAATTCGAGGAAAATAACATATAATGTTTGTCACCGATTTGTCTAATTGCATATACTTCCTTTTGGCTATTTAAAATTTCTTTTATTTCTACTTGGTCAATCTCATTAATGTTTGAATATATTTTCTCATATGCCTCATTGTAAATTGCAACAAATTCGGAATTATTTTCCATATATTGATAAAGCGATTCTAAATATTCCACTATATTTTCATCGCTTATCCCTTCTCCTAATTGAATATTTTTTATCATATTACTTTCTAGCATGTACTTTTCTAACATATGTTGTTTCATGTTTTGATTTTTGCTATTTTCAATGGAATGTAGAAAGTTACTTTTTACAATATAATGACGACTACAGGATAGCACAATGGCAATCATGGTAATAATAAACAAAACGAGTTTTTTCCAAAATTTCATTTTAAACTCCATTCCTCTCTTCGTGTGCTCTAAAGGTGCACATCATTGTAAAAAAGTTACACCTCTAGCATATAACCAATTTTGTAAACTGTCTTAATTTTATCCTTCCACCCTAACTTTTTTCGTAATCTTTGAATATGTAAATCTAGTGTTCTTGTTTCAAATTCCAATTCTTCTCCCCATACTTTTTCAAAAATCGTTTCACGATATAAGGCAAAATTTTTGTTTTGTATGAGCAAAATTAGTAAATCAAATTCTTTGGGCGTTAAACACACAACATGACCATCTTTTTTCACTGTTCTTGCCACTATATTAATCTCTACATCTCCCATGGTTTGAATGTCGTTTCCCTTGTGGTATCGTCGTAACACTGCCTCTATTCTTGCCACCAATTCTTCTATTGCAAATGGTTTGGTAATATAATCATCTGCCCCCTGTTTTAGTCCTTTTATTTTATCATAAACTTGACTCTTAGCTGTAATAAAAATAGTTGGTGTAGGGTTAATTTGTTTCATATATTCTAGTAACTCATATCCATCTATTTTGGGTATCATTATATCTAATAGTACCAAATCATACACATTTTTCTCTAACAAATTAGCCGCAACTTCGCCATCTTCCGCCGTTTGGCATAAATATCCTCTTGAACCGTAATTCTATTTTAATCAAGTCACGAATTGCCATTTCATCTTCTACAATTAACACTTTACTCATATTTTCTCTCCTTTTGGTATTATAAAATGAAAATGTATCTAAGTTGTATCTAAATTATTGTAGCATCTATTTTATAGAAATGGAAGTGCTTTTGCTGTTTTTCGTTAGCTTGTGGTGACATAAGTTGTATCATTTTTAATACATTTACATAATTTTTTCTTGCTTTTTGTCTGATTTTATGTTAAACTATGGATTGTCAAGTATAAACTTGTGTGTAGTAAAAATCCAATCATCCTGAAGGAGGAAACAAACCAATGAAAAAACTGAAACAAATGAGACTTATGTTATTTGTAATGATTGCAGTTATTGGCTTAACGGGCTGTTCGACAAACCGGTTAGTAGAAACTGTAAAAGAAGAAACTATTTCAAAAGAACTTGTAACATCTTCTTCCAATCTTGCAAAAAACATAATGCCTCTAACAATGCCTACCCCCGTACCAACACCAGAACCTGTACCAGAAGACTGCTATGCAACCATTGTGTCTTTTGGTGATACTCTTTGTCATAAACCATTATATAATGCAGCTTATGATAACGAAACGGGTATTTACGATTTTTCCTATATGTTTGAATACGTAGAAAAATATTTTGAAAATTCTACTATCAACATCGGTAATTGTGAATCACCCATGGCAGGTTCGGACCGTGGTTACAGTGGATATCCTTGTTTTAATGCTCCTGAACACCTTGCAATTGATTTACAGGAATTGGGTGTGGATATCATGACAACAGCAAACAATCATACATTAGATAAAGGATTTGCTGGTTTATCTTCCACTCTGGATTTCTTAGACGATGCTGGGATAATGCATGTGGGAACTGCCAGAAATGAGCCTGAACAAGATTGCCTTCTTTTCTTAGATTTGAATGGAATAAAAACCGCATTTATTGCCTATACCTATGGCACAAATGGAATTTCCATTCCAGAAGGAAAAGAATTTTGTGTCAATCTTATTGATGAAACACTCATTGAAAGGCAAATTGCACGTGCCAAAAATGAAGGAGCCGAGTTAATCGTTGCTTCTATGCATTGGGGAGTTGAATATCAAACTACCGAAAATGCAGAACAGGACAGATTAGCCAAGTTCTTAATCGAAAATGATGTCGATATTATTCTTGGGTCTCACCCCCACGTTTTGCAACCCATGAAAATGGTAGAAGTAGAAACAAAAGAAGGTGAAACCAAAGAAGGACTTGTTATTTTTTCACAAGGTAATTTCTTCTCAAACCAGAGAGACCAAAATACTAGAAACACCGCCATTTTCAATATTGAGGTAAAAAAAGATGGGAAAACTGGTGAAGTTAGTGTAGAAAAAGCAAGCTATACTCCCCTTTACATGTATATAAAGGAACCGGGAGCAAAAAACAGGTATCAGATATTGGATTTAAACGAGATTATCCGTAGTTATGAAGCAGGTGAAGATATATGGTCAGAAACTATGTATAAACTTGCTTTGACGGAAAAAGAACGATGTGAACGGTTGATTGGACCGGAAATCACATCAAAAGAAGAGGGCTCCACTATGGATTGCCCTCTTTTTTATGTTTCACAATTATTTTAGTTAAAATTTAAATAAAAATTAAAAAAATTAGAGAAATCTATTCAATTATTTAAAAACATATGGTACAATATAATCGTATAAATTAATGCTACTGTAGCTCAGTTGGTAGAGCAACAGATTCGTAACCTGTAGGTCGGCAG
>CAOKQZ010000027.1 GCA_948471055.1 uncultured Clostridium sp.
ATTTTTCATTTTTCCTTCTTTCCCTCACTTTGTTTCTTTGCCTTTTTTTCTCCTTTCATATTTTCTTTTTTATTGCACCATTTTCTTTTAAAGCCTCCCATAATTCATCATCATCAAATTCGTTATCAGGCTCAAAGTGCTTTATTAAAACTTCTAAATTTTTTCTTATAAAATCACATATCTCTTTGTAATCTTCTTTTGGCAATTTATTTTCTCCTATAATAACTCTTGGATTTTCTTCTAAAGTAACACTAAACGTATCTTCATACTTAATTTCAGTATTTGCAATTCTAATTCTAGGTAAATCATTATGCACACGAACCCCACTTGAAAACCTATTCTTTTCTGGATATATGCTAGCTTTTAAGCCTGTCTCTTTTGGTGTAAGCGTTGCCGAATACCATCCCCAATTATCACAATCATCTAAAGTTGCCTTCTCGAAAGTTTTTATATTTAATGGTTTCTTTCCAATTTTGATGTCATTCCAATAACCCCATCTTGGTATTTCTAAATCTCCTTTTACAATTCTACTTAATAAATCATATTCAGAGTCTTTTTCTATAACTCCTGTATATTTTTCTATGTCTTTTTCCCAATATTCATATGTAAATAAGTCTTTATTTCCCCATTCATTATTCTTCATTTCATAAAATGATATTAGAGCATATGTATTCTCAAAATATTTCTCTCCTTTAAATTTTCTTGGTAGCCATCTTACGACATATATTCTATCCAAATTGTCGTCTATGTAGCCTTTTCCACATTCTAATTCATGTTTTAACTTTACTATATCCCCAATTTTAAATTTTTCACTTGCTCCTTCTTCTAAATCTTCTGGATATAGTGTAATCATTTTTTTCGCATCTGAAAGTGCATTTTTATATCTATATGTATAATTAATTCTAATAATATTGCCTTTATAATCCAATTCATATTCCTTATGTGTAGGCTCTAATTTATTATACTCTTTTCTATGCAAACTATCATAATCTATATCAAAATTTTCTGCATATTCTAAATCATTTATTTGTGTTATTGTAAATGAATAATCTAGTTTTTCTTTTTCTATCATTTCATCTAGTGTCATGTTTTCATCTTCTTCTACTTGTTTTATTCTTTTTTCTAAATTGTTTATGCCTTGTTCTTTTGCTTTTTCAAAACTACTATATACATTGCAATATGAGTTTGCATCAAGAAGTTTAGAATCATAGTCATACATATCAACTTGTAACAAATATAATTTCATTTTATTCTTCTTTCCTTTCTTTATTTTCTGTATGTATTGTAAAAACTTCTTTTGGCAATGGATTTCCTAATCCCACCTTTGCTAAGCTTAGTGCCATTATTCTAATATCATCATAATCCATCCTATTTTCCTCCCCTAAATTTTTCTTTCTTAACTATTATAACATATTAATTTTTAAAATGTTATCAGAAAACTAAAACTGAAAAATCCGTTGTGGTTGTAAGCTTTTATAACACAAAAATAAAAAATGTAAAGATTATTTCTCTACATTTTTTATTTTTATTGATTCTTATTCATTTTTCTTAATTCTTGTAATATTTTAACATTTTGAGTATTATTTTTAGCTTCAAGATGTTCTTTTGAATTATAGCCATACTTTGAGTGTGCATAAAATTCATCAGTCATAGCTCTCATTCTTTCTCTATGATCTTCATATTCTTGTGATTCGTAATATCCTGATATTGCTTTCTCATAATTTGCATTTGTTATCATAATTCCTATAGCAGTTATAATGAAGCCTCCCACAAATGCTATTCCTGAATTATTTGTCATATGTAATAAGTTTACAATTGAAACAGGCATAATATTTAGTCCTTGAAATATAAGTCTTTCTGTTAAAGTTTGTTTTTTTGATTGATTTATACATCCTGCTGTACACATCATAGCTATAATTCCTATAACAAACCAATCTCCAAATGATAGAGAAAATTGTACTATTAGCCATATACTCAAACATACCCTTTTTATAACTATATTTTTATCTTCAATAATATTTGCTGTTACTTTGCTTTTTTTAGTGCTCTTTGAATTTTCAAATACAGCTGATTTAAATATTGAAATAGACATAAATTCATTAAATAAAATTCCAACTGATACATTGCACAAATTAGAAATTTCAAGTTCTAACTTTCTATAATCTTCGTTAATTGTACCATCTCCGTTGTCTTTACTAATTCCAGAATCATACATTCCTTTTAATTTTTCTACTAATTGCATATATTTGTTTTTATCCTTTTTCTTGACTTTTTCTAAGCACATATAGCACTTTTCAATTTGTAAGTTATTATATTCTTCAGTTGTTATATCATTTTTAGCATCTTCGTTTTCTATTTTTGATTCAATTTTGTTTAATTTATTTAATTTTTGTAATTCTTCTTTGGAAATTAATATTTTTCGTGGATTAGTGCCATCATAAGCTGAAATATATCCATTTTTCTCCATTTCTTTAATATACATTTCTGCTCTGCCATATCCTATCTTCATTTTTCTTTGTAATATTGAAACAGAAACTTGTCCATTTTCTACAACTAAGTTTAAAGCATCATTAAATGATTTTCCTACATACGATTGACTATTTTCATCATGGTTCATATATTATTTCTCCTTTTCTATAGAAATAAATAATACTATAAATTTTAAAAATTAACTACTACTTAATTAATTTAATGTCAAAAATTATATCATTCCTTTTAGCAACATCTCCAATTTTTTGTGATACATTAAAGTTTGTATCTTTCAAATTAATAGAATATATATTTATATCATTTGGAATTTCATATAAAATTTCTTTTTCTATTTTGTTTTCATTTTTACTATATTCATATAAAGTTCTAGGTATTAATAAATTTTTTTGTGTTTTACATTTTAACAATTTTTCTTTAGAAATTTCTAAATCAAAATCTTTTTTCAGTGTTCTTCTAATTTCTTCAAACAGCTCTCCTAATTCTCCATTTTTTCTTTCGTTTTTTATTATTTCATTAATAAATTTGCTATATGTTTCTATTTCTAATATTGCTCTTATTAAAGATTCTTTTGATGATTCTTTCGGACCCATTTTACAGTTTTTCATTTCAATTAGATTTATAATATTTTTATCATCATTATAACCTACTAAATCTATTGCTCCACTACTTCTATTTTTAAAAAATGGTAATTCATATGTAAAAATATATCCAAATGGTTGATCACTTTTATTTTTATTTTCTTTACTATGTGAATATAAATAAAATTTTTGTGCATGTTCTGGAGCTATTCTTTTATTTGAATCTACAAATTTTCGTTCCAGTTTTTCGTTTGTATTCTTCCTTCTTAATGGATAACCAATGTCTGTTCTTAATACTAAATCGTTTGTTAGCTTTTCCTTTTGAATATCACTTAATATATCTTTTAAGTTTTTGTTTTTTAAATAAGCTCTTAAATAGGTTTTGTTTTGTTGATATAGTTTTAATATATTCACTTTTTTTACTTCATTATAAATTTTGCTTTCCACATTTTTCTTCCTTTCTATTTTTATTACTAAAACTATTATAACATATTAATTTTTAAAATGCTATCAGAAAACGAAAACTGTGAAATTCATTGTAACTGTAAGTCTTCAAACTACAAACAAAACAATTTTAAAAATCTAGAATATAATTGTATTTGTTAAAATTGTTGCCAAAACCCCCAGTCACATACGGTGACAGCCCCATTAAGTAAAGGGGCCTTTTACATCTCCCCTGCCTGTACAGCGGTAATGGCTACTACACCTACAATATCCTTGCTACTACATCCTCTTGATAGGTCATTTACTGGCTTGGCGATTCCTTGGCAAAGTGGGCCATAGGCTTCTGCTTTTGCTAATCGTTGGGTTAGTTTATAGCCAATATTTCCAGCGTCTAGGTTTGGGAAAATAAGGGTATTGGCTTTTCCTTTTACTGGACTTCCGGGAGCTTTGCTATTGGCTACTTCTGGAATAATAGCAGCATCTAATTGTAATTCGCCATCAACGATGATATTGGGCATTTTTTCTTTTACTAAATTGGTTGCTTGTATTACTTTTTCAGTAGAATCCGATTTTGCACTTCCATAAGTAGAAAAAGATAACATAGCAACATTTGCTGTTTTTCCAGTTAAACTTTCAAAACTTTTAGAAGAGGATATCGCAATTTCCGATAATTCTTCTGCATTTGGGTTTGGGTTTAGCCCACAATCTGAAAATACAAAGGTACCATTTTCGCCATATTCACAATCTGGCACTACCATTAGAAAAAATGCTGAAACCAATTTTGTATCTGGTGCTGTTTTTAAAATTTGAAGGGCTGGTCTTAAAGTATCTGCTGTTGAATGGATTGCTCCTGAAACAAGTCCATCACAATCCCCCTGTTTTACCATCATCATGCCAAAATATACTGGGTCTTTTAAAGTTTCTCTTGCTTTATAAATATCCATTCCTTTTAATTTACGAAGCTCATAAAATGCATTTACATATTCTTCATACTTTGAAGAAGTAAGCGGATTTACTATTTCCATCAAACTTACATCAAATCCATTTTCTTTTGCAACTTTTCTAATCTCCTCTTCATTGCCCACTAAAACAACATGAGCAAATCCCTCTTTTTCAATCGTAACAGCGGCCTCAATCACACGTACATCTGTTGCCTCAGGTAAGGCAATCGTCTTTTTTTGCATACTTGCTTTTTTCTTCATTTCTTCAATAAACGACATAGCATCTTCCCTCTCTTTCTTATGGAACTATTATATCGATAACTTTCAAAAACTACAATAGTTTTTCAAAGTTTTGTCGTAAATTTGCCATGACTTTACTTATTTGCTATAATTCATATGGAGGCATTTATGAAATTAAGTTATATTGTTACTAATTTGAAATATGAAAACGTAAAACAAGTATTAAAAGAAGAATTTGGAATTTCCGATCGTTTGCTTTTGAAGTTAAAAGCAAATCAAAAGATTTATCGAAATTCGCAAGTGGTTTGTGTAAATGAAAAGGTTTCTTTTCATGATACCATTGATGTTTTTCTTGATATGGAAGAGGATAATTCAAATATTGTTCCTAGAAAAATGGAGTTATCCATTTTGTATGAAGATGATGGTTTGCTTATTCTTGATAAACCTCCCTATCTTCCCGTTCATCCTTCCATAAGACATTATGAAGATAGTTTATCTAATGGTGTGAGGTATTATTTTGATGAGATTGCATTAAAAAAGAAAATTCGTCCAATTAATCGATTAGACCGAGACACTTCTGGGATTGTTTTATTTGCTAAAAATGAATATGTACAAGAATGTTTGGTTAAACAAATGAAACATGCCTGTTTTAAAAAAGAATATATTGCGGTTG
This sequence comes from uncultured Clostridium sp., assembly GCA_948471055.1. Classification (GTDB taxonomy): domain Bacteria; phylum Bacillota; class Clostridia; order TANB77; family CAG-508; genus RGIG8482. Next base: position 5,367 of record CAOKQZ010000027.1, read on the forward strand.
TGGAGGGAATGTTAGAAAAGAAAGTTGGAACGATTCATTTGCCCATTACAAGAAAACTAGGAAGTATTATTGAACGAGAAGTTTGTATCAATGGATGTGGTGAAAATGCCATTACGCATTATGAAGTAATAAAAGAAATTTGTCATTCCTCAGTTGTAAAAATTCATTTAGAAACAGGAAGAACCCATCAAATTCGTGTTCATTTCTCTTATATTGGTCATCCTATTGTAGGTGATACTTTATATGGCATAGATACCCATACCACTCCAATCATCCAAAGACAAGCCTTACATGCTTATAAAGTTTCGTTTTTTCACCCTATTACCAAAAAACAAATGGACTTTTGTAGTCCTATACCAGAAGATATCAAACAACTTATTTCTTCTCTAACAAAATCGTAGAATAAAGATATAAACAAAAAAGATAGGTTTTCCTATCTTTTTTGACGTATAAAAGTAAATCTATAAGCCGGGTTCTGTCGTGAATGGTCATTTATCTACTACACATATTACTATGTGTCTCAAGCCACCTAAACCAAAAAGACGAAAGAGCCTCTTAACCTTTTTGGAATTACAAGATGTTGCTCCAGATGGGGTTTACATGGACCAGATATGTCACCATATCTGCGGTAAGCTCTTACCTCACCTTTTCACCCTTACCTATTTTCATAGGCGGTTATTTTCTGTTGCACTTTCCTTAGAGTTTCCTCCACTGGACGTTATCCAGCATCACTTGCTCTTATGGAGCCCGGACTTTCCTCGTACGCTACCTCACGGCCTTGCTATACGCGACCATTCAATTTACTCTTATACTATTGTACTACGAATTCAAAACATTTTCAAGGATTTTTCGGTATTTTAATACAGGTGATTTCACAATTTCTTTACAGAATTGATCTAATCTGCTATAATAACCATGATGTCTATTCATATTATTTATTCAAGGAGGTTGTTGTATGGAAAAAATTTTTTCTATTCTACAAACTGGCGATATTCTGCCATTTAATGAATTGCTACGGCAAGTTCTTAACGACAAGGGTATGTCTTATCAGGAACTCGCAGAAAAACTCCAAATAACTGTCGAAGAAGTTGAGGCATATGATGATTATAAGTCGGCCCCAAGCGTTGAAATCCTGAAAAAGCTGTCAAGCATTTTATGGGTTCCATATCCCATTCTTAGGATTTGTGCAGGCTATAACTGCGTGTGTGATTATCCTGATTTCTATTTACCTAATGATATTAAAGTTCGTCTTAGGAATTTGTCTGGTGATAAAATTGGGCTTAGCACCTTGCCCGAAAGGATCTATAATGATCCTTCCATTTTACCTCGGTTGCTTGAGGCGTTGAACTAAACTTTTTCGTAAGTAAAAACAAATCGTGATGCAGGTGCATCACGATTTGTTTTACTCGTCCCAATTAATCCCCAGTTTTTTAACTGCCACTTTTAACCTGTCTGTTATTTCCACATCATATTTGCGTAAAAGCATAAGCATTGGTATGTCCTCATACTTTACAGCAGGTTCTATCTGCCATGTTTCTGGCCTCGCGCCGTTTTTCAAGAAATATTCGGCAAAATCTACCACCCCTTCTTTGATAGCAACTTCTAAACCAGGTTCCAAATTGGCACCTTTTGAATGCAAAAATTTCACCGCCTCTAAATCCCGTTCCAAAACTTTCTGTTTCATTCCTATCCCATAACCTGTATTAGGGTCAGCGCCTAACTCTACAAAAAGATGATAATACGGGTCATGTCGTTCAATAGAAAGCCTGTAGTGTGCATTTAATGCATCCTTAATAAGTTTTGCTTCTGCTGATAATTCATCACGCATGAATTGTCTCCTTTCTTCACTAGCATTTATTTGCATCATATTTATTATACTATTTTCAAGGAGATTTTGCAATTATTTACATAATTTTTTCAAAAAAATCATTTTGCAATTTGTGCAATAACTTCTCATCTTTATAACGCATCCAATTCTTCTATTAAATTTTTATATTTCAAGTAAAAAACATCTGCATCATTCTTATCTACCGTATTTTGTAAATCTTTTAACAAAATATATGCTTTATTTAGGTTATATTCATTTTGACTTTTATCACTTACATTATTTATCATGGCAATCATAGCATCTTCCGCTGTTTGCAACTGTTTTTTTACTTCTTCTACATTATTTTGCTCGATAATGGCATAGGCATTTAGTACACTCGATTTTACCTTGTATAAATTGGTTTGCTTGGTATCGTTTGAAAAACCTGCATAATATACAGGAAGATACGAATACAATCGTGCAAGCAAGGTAAGAGTTTGTCCTTTATTCTTTTCTTTAATAGCTTTTACTAAAGCATCTAAATCCGTATTAAAACTTAAAATTTTTTGATTATCAACATTTTGTTTATATAAATCTAAGGTAATTACTGCCCAATCAGAATAGATTAGTTCTACTTTTGAGGTCAACTCTTCCCAATCTGGTGTTTTATCGGCTGTTAAAATGCTGTTTTGTACCATTTTATATTCATAATTGTTCTTTTCACTTTCATCTTCTTTGCTAGAATTACTACTATCTCCGGAAGAACCTTGTTGCCCACTACCTTCTTGATTTCCTCCTTCACCAGTAGAACCACTTTTCTCATTAGAAGAGGAACTATTTTCATTATTACTATTCCCTTGTTCCTTATCTTCTATTTTTTTTGCGCTCACTTGATAATTCGTAAGTGTTAAGCCATTTGCTTTGTTTAACATAGAAGAAAGCATCGAATCCAAATATTCGATTTCACTTGATAGTTTGTTTTTTAACAACTCTTCTTCTTTTTCATTACCGCAACCAGATAATAGAAATAAACTAAGAAAAAGGAAAAACAAACACAAATAGGATTTTCGTTTTTTTCTCATATTATCACCCATGTGTAGTATTTCCATATTTTTACCTTTTATTCTTTCGTATAGATAAAATAAAAAAAGAAATACTATTATAAACAAGAATTTGTTTTAGGAGATTTTGTTATGTATACAATTATGAATTTATATAGTAATCAATCTGGCGAAATAAGTCGATTTTTGTCACGTTTTTACGAAAAAGAGATAAAACTTGAAAATGATTTGAAATGGGAAAAAGAGTTCCAAAATGGAACAGAACTTGCCGATATGATTGGCGTTTTTATTGATAATCATGATAAATACCGTATAAATATGTGGGTCTGCCTTGACGAAGATGCTTTTTTAAATATTACTGAGGATAATGCAGACCAAATCATTCGTTATTTATATGAACGTTTTCCTTATTAGGTTTGTTTTATTAAAATGTAACGCTATTTTTGTATTGATCACTTTTTACTGTAAAATGATGTTATGCTTCTAATACTATAGTAACTGGACCATCATTGGTTAGATTTACTTGCATATGTGCTCCAAATATGCCATGTTGTACAGGAATGTCTTGGTGTTGTACTTCTTGTATGAAATATTCATATAATTCATTGGCATGTTCTGGTTTTCCTGCACCAGTAAAGCTTGGACGATTTCCTTTTTTGCAATCCGCATAAAGGGTAAATTGCGAAATTACTAGGATTTGCCCTTTTACGTCTTTGATAGAAAGGTTCATTTTGTCGTTTTCATCATGAAAAATTCGTAAATTGCTAATTTTACGAACCATTTGTGTTACGGTTTCTTTGGTATCTTCGTCTGAAATTCCGAGTAAAATAACAAGACCGTGGTCAATTTTTCCGACGGTCCTATTGTCTACGGTGACACTAGCACCAGTTGTTCTTTGTAATACGATTTTCATTTTGGTTTCCTCTCTTAAGAACCCCCAGTCAGCTTCGCTGACAACCCCCTTAGGTAAAGGGGGCTTTGGCTAGTCTGTGGATTCATCTTCACTTATTTCATTTTTGTATATTTGTTCTTCATTAATGTGGATATCAACTCCTACATCAGATTTTGTTGCTTCTTGTGGTTCGGTTTCTTCTATGTTGTCGTCGTCTTTTTGTTTATCTCCGCAATGAGGACAATATTGGTAATCTCGTTCGATTTCGTGGTAGCAATTTGGACATTGTTTTTTATCTTTTAGGCTTAAGATTTCTTTTCTTTCTTCCTCAATTCGGTCACATAGTTCATCAATCTGAATACAGTATTCTTCTAAAACGGCATCTATATCGATGTCTATGGCTTTATCGTTTATATGATGTTCATATAATTTTTTACCAATTTGTACATATATTTCTTCAATTTCGCCCTTATGTTCATTCATTTGCATTTTTAGTTTTGCTTCTTTTGCTAATTGTGACGTTTTCTTTGCTGTATATTGATAGGTTTTACTTGCCTGTTTTCCTAGTTTATCAAAAAAATCCATTGTAATACCTCCCTACTTTCATTCGTGTCGATGATACAAACAATCGCACACTCTTTTTACAATTTCGTTTTTATCCGTATTATAAGCATTTTTTCGATTTTTATTCACATTTTTTATCACGTGTCATAAGCATGTTTACCGCTTCTTTTGGATCTAATCCATTGTATAACACATCATAAACCGCATGCACAATTGGCATATCTACCTCATGGATTTTGGAAAGTTCATAGGCTACTTCAATATTATCGATACTTTCTATGGTCATTCCTACTATTTGTCTTGTTTCTTCAATGGTTTTTCCTGCTCCAATTAGTTTTCCAGCTCTTCGGTTTCTACTATGTTCGCTTAAACATGTAACAATTAAATCTCCTAGTCCTGTTAAGCCATAAAAAGTTTCTTGTTTTCCTCCTAATTTTACTCCTAATCTACTAATTTCAGTTAATCCTCTTGTAATAAGAGCAGCAAAGGAATTATCTCCTAGCCCAAGTTCAGTAGCAATTCCAGCACAAAAAGCAATAATATTTTTTAACGCACCACCCAATTCAACACCTTTTATATCAAAAGAAGTATAAATTCTCATTTTTTCATTCATGAAAATAGAGCGGATTTCTTCTTGTAAGCTTTCTTCTTTGGCAGCAACTACCATAGCTGTTGGAATTTGTTTTGAAACTTCTTCAGCATGGCTTGGTCCAGATAAAACAGCATATGGCTTATTTGGTAATTCTTCTTCAATAATTTGGTCTAAGGAATATAAAGTTTCCCTTTCAAAACCCTTCGCACACATTACGATTGGTTGATGGGTTACAAGATTTTTGTATTGTTTTAAGATGTTACGAACAAATTTTGAAGGAGTTACATGTAAGATAATATCACTATCTTGCAAGGTTTCCTCGAAATTAGTATAACATGTAATATTTTGGGGTAGTGTCACTTCTGGCAAAAATTTGCATTTTTTTTCTTGATTGATAAGATTTGCTTCTTCCTCAGCAAATGACCAGATTTTTACGGTATGCCCCATATTTGCTAAATGAATGGAAAGGGCTACTCCCCAACTTCCACTTCCAATAACAGCGATTGTTTTCAAATTTTTTCCTCCTTTGTTATTTTTTATGAAATGATAATTTATTTTCCGTTCCACTTAAGATTCGGCTAATATTAGTTCTATGATTAAAGGCAACAATTAATGCCATAATCACACTAAAAACGAAATAATTTCCATCAACAATAAAATGGTCTTGTCCAATAAATAAGGTTAATACTGGAAATAAAATTGCTGCTAGAACAGAACCTGCGGATACCATTCTTGTTAGTGCCATAATTACTAAAGCAAATACCAAACAAATTAGTCCAATTTGCCAGTTAATTAGTAATAATACTCCAAGTGATGTAGCTACTCCTTTTCCTCCTTTAAATCCGAAAAAGATTGGAAAAGTATGTCCAATAACAACAGCTATCGCTGCTATTTGTACTAATAAAGCTTTATCTACTTCTTTAACAATCCAACCAAGTATCATTGCAATTAAAATTGCAACAATTCCTTTTAAAATGTCACAAATTAAAGTAAGTGCTGCTGCTCCTTTTCCAACACTTCTTAGAACATTGGTGGAACCTGCATTTCCACTTCCTTTTTCTCTTACATCAAATCCCGCCATTTTTTTGCTAATAATGACAGAAGAACTAATACTTCCAATTGCATATGCAATAATTGCTATCATAATATAACATGCCATTTTTTATACCTCCTATATATTCTTGTAAGAACCCTCTGTCAGTCCTTCGGACTGCCATTTCATATAAGATATCTGTAATACTCACTAACGTTCGTTAACAGCTATCTTAACCTCTCTTAAATAAAGGAGGCTTTTATAAAGTTAGTCTTCGAAGAAATAACAGTATACAAAGGCCCCTTTACTTAAGGGGGCTGTCAGCGAAGCTGACTGGGGGTTCTACACATTTTTACTATCAATGTTTTGTAATTCAAATCTGTATTTTTGTTGTACTTCTGGATATTTTTCATGGTCAACTTCAGATAAAAACATATCATATGGTCTTATATATAGTTCATTATTTCCATATAATCCTCGATATAATACATATTTTTCTTTGGTTTCGGAATGTGTGCATACATCTTCTACAAGATAGTAATCCCCTTTAAAGTGTTTGTAAATTCCTTTTATTTTTAATTCGTTCATTCTTCTTTTTCTCCTTTCTGGCGTATAATCATTCGAATTGGTGTTCCGATTAACCCAAATTCTTTTCTTAACTGATTGATTAAGTATCGTTCATAAGAAAAGTGGAATAATTCTTTGTTATTCACAAATACAACAAATGTTGGTGGTTTTGTGGTTGCTTGTGTCATGTAATAAATTTTTAAACGTTTTCCTTTATCCGTTGGTGGTTGTACAATGGCAATTGCCTCATTTAATACTTGGTTTAGCATTCCTGTGGTTACTCTTAGTGCATTTTGGCTTGCCACTTGGTTAATGGTTTCATATAGTTTGTTTACTCTTTGCCCTGTTTTTGCGGAAATAAATAAGATTGGTGCATAGGTTAAATAGGATAATTTATTATAAACATCTTTTTTAAATTGTTCAATCGTATAGGTATCTTTTTCGACTGCATCCCATTTGTTAATTACCAATATAATCCCTTTTCCTGCCTCATGTGCTTCTCCTGCAATTTTCGCATCTTGGTCGGTTACTCCTTCGGTAGCGTCTATCATCATTAGACATACATCTGATCTTTCAATGGCAAGAAGGGTTCTCATAACACTAAATTTTTCAATGGCTTCCTCTACTTTGCTTTTTCTACGAATTCCTGCGGTATCAATAAACACATATTTTCCAAATTCATTTTCAAAAGAAGAGTCAATAGCATCTCTTGTGGTTCCTGCAATATTGCTAACAATCACACGTTCTTCGCCGAGTATTTTGTTCACCAAAGAAGATTTTCCTACATTTGGTTTTCCAATAATCGCAACTTTTATGGTTTCTTCTTCCTCTGCATTACTTTCTTCTTTTGGAAAATTCTCATATATGGCATCTAAAATATCGCCAATTCCAATGGCATTAGTTGCAGAAAGCGGATATGGATCTCCTAAACCTAAATTATAAAATTCATAAATATCATCTGATGTTTTCCCATAATTGTCTGCCTTATTACAAACCAAAATAACTGGTTTATTCGCTTTTTTTAACATCATTGCAATTTCATTATCAACCTGTGTTACTCCTTGTTTTATATCGGTCAAAAACAAAATAACATCTGCTAAATGAATGGCAATATTGGCTTGGTTTGCAATCTCTGCTGTGATAAAATCCTCAGAACCAACCTCAATTCCACCAGTATCAATCACCGTAAACTCTCGCCCACGCCAAGAAGTTTCGGCATACACCCTATCTCTCGTTACCCCAGGCTTGTCCTCCACAATCGACAAACGCTGTCCAATGATATAATTAAAAAAAGTTGATTTTCCAACATTCGGTCTTCCAACAATCGCAACCGTTGGCTTGCTCATTCATTTCACCTCATTTTCTTTCATTAGTTATTCTATACTATTTGCAAAAGATAGTCAATTGTTAAAATGGAATTTCTAAGAAAAAAGGCAAAAACGCAAATAATTTACGTTTCTGCCCTTTGTTTATTTTCATTTTCAGCATTTGCATCTAATCGTTTTATACTTTCTAATCTACTTTTTGTTTGATTCACTTCAATTAAATTGTAACATAGCAAATTCAAGTTTTTTAAAAAAAACTATATACTTTTTTAAAAATTTAGTGTATAATTCAATTATAAAGATGAATAATATATATTATAAATAATATTATTTACTTTGGTCTCACAAGGACCAAACCCGTGTAGACGCTGAGCGTCGCAAAAAGCTATTCACAACGAATAGCTTTTTATTTATGCCATCTTTTCGATCTTAGCTGTCTAATGATTCCTAAAATATCTTTTACACTAAAGAAATATTTTTCGGCTTTTGTCATTAGCATATTATTTTGATGTTTATATACTATTTTATCTGCAAATGTTAGCATATCTGATACTTGAAATAATCTTTTTTCTTTATGATCAAATTCTATTCTATGTTCAACATTCGTTTTATTAAGTAATAATGTATCTATAATAGCACCTAGTGCATCTTGTCCATTATCATAATAAACTACAACTTGAGCAAATTCATTCATATAGTCTGATATTGAATTAAAAAAGTCATTTATTCCACTTGCTAATTCCTTATTTAGCTGTGTTTTATTATTCTTAAATCTTTTATCTACTATAATAGTATGTATCTTTACTTTTACTCTTTTTGAAAAGAAAAATATTGACCAAAATATATTTTGTCTTTGTTTAAGGTCAAAATGGGCATAATCTCCACGTCTTGCAATTAAGTCAGCAAGATGTATCATTCCATCATAATCAGTCTTTTTTAGTCTATTATTTAAATACTCCAAATCATTTATTATTGAATCGTCACTTTCATGAATTGTAAAAGAAACCGCATACAATTCGGAACTTCTTTCTGTAAATCCAAAGTCTCCACTTTCATCAATAAATATATTAAGTCTTCTTTTTATTTTAATCACCCACTTTGTCAAAAGCATTATAACCAATTTTTATAACTATCACAATAGATTTTATACTAATAAAAATATTTTACTTATGTTTACCGTGCAACATTATGTTAATTTTTTTCGTTTTAGATAAATCATTGTACCAATTCCTACTAATACTAAGATATACGATATTTTCATAAGTATAGTTCCTGTGTAGGTAACTTGTATGGTTCCTTTTTCTACATCTGCTACATTTACCATGCAAAATCCATTTTCGGATTCTTCTATTTTTAAGGTTTGCTTTGTTCCATCTTCTTTTTCTAGTTTTGCTTGGTAGCCTAGATAATAGATATACGGTAATTCTAATTTTGTATTTTCTTCTACTTGTTCTATGGTAAAGCTTAGATTGGTGTTTTCTTTTTGCATATGACTAATGATGGCATTTCCTTCTAATACATTTACATTTGGTGACCTTTGCTCAATGTATTCTCTATTTTGGAACGCTTTTTTGGGTAAGTATTCAAAGGTTGCACAACCTGCATGTACTCTTCCTGTAGAAGGAGTAACTGGTACTGGTTGTAAATATTTTTCTTCATTAAATGGTGTTTGTATGCTCCTCTTTGCTCCTATTAACGATATACATAGGTATATCATTACAAAAATAACGACTCCTATCTCTTTTTTATTGGTATGGTTCATAAAATAAGCAAAGCCAAACCCTGCGATTACGCTAAAAAAGAAGGTTGCAAATTCCATCATTCGCCATGGGAATTGTATCATTTTTAGTATACTTGGCATGTGTTCAAAGGGAAAGATTTTTAATGTCATAAGGATAGCGATACTTCCAAAAATAAGAAAAATGCGAAGGGTTTCTTTTTGGTTTTTGGGAAGTTTCTTTCGGTAAAGAAAAGTAAGTCCCATGCCTATTAAAATGGCTCCTCCTATATGGAAATTTAGGTCGAAATTCTCTGTAAAAAATAAATCGCTTATACTTAGTTTAAAGTGTGTTAAGGTGCTTTCTTTATACATTCTTTCTGGCAGGAACACTTCATATTCTGTGGCAAATTTATGCTCTAATAATGGCATCCAATAAAAACTAGTGCATAATAAAATAAGGATTATACAAAGTAAAATCTTCTTTATGGTATTTTTGTCTTGTAAGTTTTTGCAATAAATCAGTATATAGGCTAAGCAAAAAATGGCGGTATAAACAGCAATTACATTATGGGTTGTGATTAAACCGAATGGCTCCTATAATAATTCTGTATGGTAGTTTCTTTTTTTCATAGAAGAGGTCATACATTCCATGAAATACGATTGGCAAAAAAAGAAACGAGGCTAATTCTGCTATAGCAATACGATTATATAGGTCTGTTAAATGATAGGGTGCACTCATATATAAAATAGCGGAAATAACTCCTACTTTATGGCTTTTTGATAGTTTATACGTAAATTGAAATAAGAATACGCCAGATAGGAAAATAGTTGCCAACATAAATAATTTTAAGGTTATCACATACGAAGAGGTAAACAGCTTAAAAATAAGTGGTACATAGGCAGTAAATGGACTATAAAACAAATTCCATGAATATCCAAAACCATTACAAAAATCGGAATGAATAACAGGAAATAAATGCCCCTCTTTTAAGGTAGTGGCATTTCCAATTAAACGGCATATATGCTGAATTCCGTCATCTCTTGCAATATCCATGTATTTTGAAAATAAGGGTATGCACAAGAAAACAGAAACAAAGAAAATAATTAAATAGATAAGTATCTTTTTATTTTGTTGTAGTTTCTTTATTATTTCTTTCATCATTTCTCCTAACTTCATTTTCTAATATGTGTTCATTTTCGTGTATGTATTTATCTACTGTTATATAAGTCGATTTCATTCTTTAATAATTTACTAATACGTATTTCTTCCCTCTAATAAATCATCATTTTTTATCCAATCTTCTACATTTACCACTAAATACTCCTCTTTGGTGGCTCCTCGAATAATCACTTGTTCAATGCCTGCATTGATAATCATTTTACGGCACATTTGGCAAGAATTTGCTCCCGGTTCATAGGCTCCTGTATCAACTCGCTTTCCTACAAGATACATAGTAGCACCAATCATGTCTTTTCTTGGGGCACTTAGCATGGCATTTTGTTCTGCATGTACCGAACGGCATGCATCATATCCTCCATGGTGGACTTCTGGGAATTTTTCTTTTTTGGTACAAAACCCTAAATCGATACAATTTACTCTTCCTCGTGGTGAGCCCGTATAACCGGTGGAAATAATTTCGTCATTTTTTACAATAATACAGCCAAAGTTTTTGCGAAGACACGTTCCCCTTCCCGATACTGCTTCTGCAATATCTAAATAATAATTTATTTTATCCATACGTTTATTTTCTTCCATCCATTTCAGTCGAGTAGACAAGCTCGACTTTCCTCCTCTCGTCTATATATTTCTATATAAATTAGTGAAAGGCTTAGTCTTATTGCCCCTCACAGAACCGTACGTGCAGTTTTCCCGCATACAGCTCTTCATATAATCTTTAAACATTACCATATTTGTACATATATTTTCGGTTTTGCTATTGGTATTCTTTCTAGTATTAGCTTATATTTCGCTACTTTGATTTTCTTTTGACTTCTTCTACACATTACCCTATACAGTCCATATTTAGCATATTTGTATAATCCCATTAAGTCGTCGAACATTCCATTTATTCCATAATATGCATACATTCCTACTAGTTTCTTGTTTAATCTTTCTATTACATCTACTAGATTTTCATGCATATTATCTTTTAACCACTCTTTTATTGCTTGTTTCTTTGCTCTCTTTTTCTTCTTGCTTATTTTGTGTTGTATCGTGTATTTGTTTGTTCTGGTTTTACTGTTGTAATGTGCAAATCCCAGAAAGTCAAAACTCTCCTTGTTTCCTTTAAATCTTCCAAATGGTAGTATTCTCGTTTTGTCCTCTGCTAATTCTAGTTTGAATTTCTTTAACCTTCCCTTCAATAATTCATACACTTCTTGTGCTTCATTTTCATATTGAAACATTATGATAAAGTCATCACAGTATCTTACTAGATATGCTTCTCCTTTTAGCTTTGGCTTTATTCCTTTCTCAAACCATAAATCTAACACATAATGTAGATACACATTTGCTAATACTGGCGATATTAGTCCCCCTTGTGGTGTTCCTTTATCACTTTCATAGTATTTTAAATCTTCTATTATTCCACTTTTCAAGAATCTCGCTATATATCTTAGAAAATTCTTATCTCCTATGTCGTGCCTTAGAAATTCCATTAGCCATTTGTGGTCTACATTATCAAAGAATGACTTAATGTCTGCATCTAAAACGTAATTTACTTTGTTTATCATTATTCTTTGGTTTATTTCTCTTATTGCTTGATGACAATTTTTGTTTGGTCTGAAACCATATGAACAATCAAGAAATTTTGTCTCGTATATTTCGTTTAATACATATGACATACATCCCTGTACTAGCCTATCTTCATATGCTGGTATTCCTAGTGGTCTTAACTTATCACTTCCTAGTTTCGGAATGTAAGTTCTTCTTACTGCTTGTGGTTTGTAACTAAATTTCTTCATGTTTATTAGTAGCTTTTCTATATTTTCCTCAGTGTTTTCATTATATTGCTCTTTAGTTATTCCATCTATTCCGCTTGCTTTTCCTTTCATTTGTTTCTTGTGTTGTTCTAGTAACGTTTCTTTGTTTACATAGCACATCAGTGTTTGTAGCTTTTCGTATTTCTTTGCTAGTGTTCTTATATCTTTTCGTTCATTTTCCATATTCTACCTCATCTCCAGTATGATTTATGTTTCGTTAAAGAAACGATTATATGCTAACCCCTTCACTCCATATACTTTCATATACTTCTTTGCTAATATGGGTTAGTCCGACTTCTCATATACCATTTGATTACCTTGAGTTACCAACCTCTTTGTGTAATCATTACTAAAAAAAAATCTTTAGAGTATATGAGACCTCCCAGGTATGCATAATATCTTTAAGAACTCGCCATGATTTATTAACTCCGATAGAACTTTCACAATATCTCGCATAACGATATTGCCAGTGTTGTCTACGACTTGAAGGAAAGTATCGACTTCTATTATATATATAACTGACGGAGCTAGACATCTTTACACTTTCGCATTACGGCTCGAACTCTCTTTTGTCTACGCTTAAACCTAATCTCACGACTTCGGCTCCAAGACTAAATACTAGCGACTTGCTAGGTCTTACTAGGTTTGGACTTCCACCAAACTAGATATTATACACCGAACTGGCGCACCCTTCTCTTTTTGCTTATTATACCAATAGCAAATAATTTTTTCAACAAATTTTTATAAAAACCTCTTTAATGCTTGACAAATTTGTTAAAAATTAGTATACTCTTATAGTGATTTAAAAAGCGCTAAAATTTAAAAGATATATACATATCAGCGAAATAAGGAGGGAATAAACATGGCACAACCAAAAAGAAGATGGTCAAAAGCAAGAACAGGATTAAAAAGATCAACTTGGAAATTAGATAAGCCAAACTACGCGGAATGTCCACATTGCCACGAACCAGTAATGCAACACACTGCTTGCTCAAATTGTGGATACTATGACGGAAAAAAAGTTATGGCTGGAAAAAATGAAGAAAATAACTAATAAAAATAACACCGAAAAAGGTGTTGTTTTTTTATGTAACAGGCACAAAGAAAGCAGGAATTCCACCTGCCAATTCTTTGTGCCCCAATATTGTGTTTAGTGCTTTACTGTGTAGCGATTGTTTGCTACATCAAATGTCCGGATTTTCTTACCTGCTGCCAAAAACATACTTACAGCCTTTTTGGTACTGATAAAATCCAGTTCTGCTTCGCTTTCCGGTAATAATCCGTAACTAATTAGAATTTCTCTTCCCGGAACAGTCAATCCCAAATGCTTCGCCATTCTGTCGCTCTTGTAATCAGGCATCCTGCCAACAAATCTCACAAAGAGTTCAATATAGGCACGAAATACTTCATTGGTATCAATTAAGCTTACCCTTTCCGTTCTATCCGATGTTAAATCGGGATAATACGAGATTATCGTATCCTCGATTTCATCGGATTTGACCTGAAGATACATGTCAACCGCTTCATCTTGCAACAGCCGGTTGCTGGGTCTCACGATTTGAGGGTTCCAACTCATATTAATAAAATTAACAAAGTTGGGGGCTGGTACATACTCGATAATTCTGCTATTAATACTAATTGATTTCATGTTTTTACCTCTCTTTAATATTATTAATTATGATTTGGGGCAATATGCGTTGTGATATTTCTACAACAGTAATATTGTATCACTTTTTATGTCAATTTACAACATTTTTACATAAATTTGTTAAACTTTTTTATTATTTTTGTGGTTTTCTACAAATATCACAAAAAGGACCTGCATGATATGCTGGCCCCTACTGACACTATTTTATTCATAATCTATTTTACAAAAGCACTATATGCCTTATACGCACAATATACATCAAATTTACTGGTTATCTCATATGGTGCATGCATAGATAATACTGGCACACCACAATCAATCACATCAATTCCCTTTGCTGCTAGAATAAGTGCAATGGTTCCTCCACCACCTACATCTACTTTTCCTAATTCGCTTACTTGGTAAGGTATATTTTCTTTTTCAAATATATTTCTTACTTCGGCTACAAATTCGGCATTTGCGTCTGACGCACCTGATTTTCCTCTTGCTCCTGTGTATTTGTTTAGTCCAATTCCTTGACCAATAAAAGCTGCATTGTTTTTTTCGGAAACAGAGGCATAAATTGGGTCTAGTCCTGCGTCTACGTCTGCTGATAACATTTTTGAATGGCAGAATACTTTTTCTAATGCATTTGGTTTGTTTTCATTCTTTTTATTTAATAACTCGGAAATAAAATAATCAAATATATGAGATTCCATTCCAGTATTTCCATAACTTCCAATTTCTTCTTTATCGGATAAAATACATACTGCGGTTTTTGAAGGATTTTGTACTTCTAACATAGCACGTACTGATGTATAGGCACAAACTCGGTCATCTTGCCCATAGGCTGCTACCATACTTCTATCAAACCCTAAACTTCTTGCACGAAAGGCTGGTACAATTTCTAATTCGGAACTAACAAAATCGATTTCTTTCATACCATATTTTTCGTTTAATAGCATTAGGATATTCAATTTTATTTTTTCACTAATATCTTTGTCTTCTTCTGGAATACTACCAATTAATACATTTAAGTCTTCCCCATTAATTCCTTCTTTTAACTTCTTTTCCATTTGTTCTTGTGCTAAATGTGGTAATAAATCTGTAATGGTAAAGATTGGGTCACATTCTTCTTCTCCAATACAAATTTCTGTTTTTTCTCCATTGGATTTTACAATTACTCCATGAATGGCAAGTGGAATTGTTGTCCATTGATATTTTTTGATTCCCCCATAGTAATGGGTTTTTAAATAGGCAAATCCATTGTCCTCATATAATGGGTTTGGTTTTAGGTCTAGTCTTGGTGAATCGATATGGGCACCAAGTATTTGTAATCCATTTTCTAGTGGTTCGCTTCCTATAACAGCAATATACATGCTTTTATCATGGTTTATATAATACACCTTATCTCCAGCTACTAAATTTTCTTTTTCGCATACATTACAAAAACCATTTTCTTTTAGCATTTTTTCTACAAAATGCACTGCTTCTCTTTCGGTTTTTACTTTGTTTAAAAAGTAAATATATTCCTCTGAAAATTGAAAGATACTTTCTTTTCTTTCCTCTGAGATATTTTTCCAACCAGTTTCCTTTTTGTTAAATAATTCTGATTTTTCCATTCTTCTTTCCTCCTATGTCTGTAAATGAATATTTACTGTTCGATATTTCCATTTACTATCATTTTTATTCTATCTTCTAAAATTTAATAACACTTTACAAAACTATACTTTAAATGAATTTCCATTAAAATTCTATACATTAAAACGAAATAACACAATGTCGCCATCTTGCATAATGTATTCTTTTCCTTCGGAACGTAACAATCCTTTTTCTTTTACTGTATTCATCGAACCTTCCCTTATAAGGTCTTCGTAAGATACGATTTCTGCACGAATAAATCCTCTTTCGATATCGGTATGGATTTTTCCAGCAGCGGCTGGTGCTTTGGTTCCCTTCTTTATGGTCCAAGCACGTACTTCTGGTTCTCCTGCGGTTAAGAAACTCATAAGTCCTAGTAAATCATAACTTGCTTTTATTACTTTATCTAAACCTGATTCTTCTAAACCAAGTGCTTCTAGCATTTCTTGTTTATCATCATCTTCTAGTCCAGCTAATTCTTCTTCAATTTTCACACATAATGGAATAACACTTGCCTTCTCACCTTTTGCATATTCTTTTACTTTTTGAACATTGGCGTCATTTTCTGCATTTTCTAGTTGTTCTTCTGAAACATTTGCAATATATAGTATTGGCTTTAATGTTAATAAATATGTATCTTTTAGTAATTCTTTTTCTTCGTCGCTAAATTCCATGGTTCTTGCTGATTTTCCTGCTTCTAAGGTTTGTTTGATGTTTTCTAGTAAATCAATTTCAATTTGTACTTTTTTATCGGCTTTTACTTGTTTTTTTGCTCTATCTAATCGTTTTTCTATGGTTTCGATATCTGCAAAAATAAGTTCCAAATTGATGGTTTCAATGTCTCGTAATGGGTTGATACTACCATCTACATGAACAACATTTGGATCATCAAAACAACGAACCACTTCTACAATACTATCTACTTCACGAATGTGCGATAAAAACTTATTACCAAGCCCTTCTCCTTTACTTGCACCTTTTACAAGTCCTGCAATATCTACAAATTCGATTATGGCATGGGTTGTTTTTGCTGGATGATATAGTTCGGTTAAACGGTCTAGCCTTTCATCTGGAACAGGTACTACGCCTATATTGGGTTCAATGGTACAAAATGGGTAATTCGCACACTCTGCTCCGGCTTTTGTAATGGCATTAAACATCGTACTTTTTCCCACATTGGGAAGCCCTACAATCCCTATTTTCACTTTTCTTCGCTCCTTTTTCTTATTCTAACGAAAGTATTATATCATTGTTTATTTTATTTTCCAATAGTTTAAAATAAATTTACAAAAAAACGGGAGAACAATCCTATTGTCCTCCCTTAACTATTAGGATTTCAGGACATTGACTGTCCCTTCCCAAAAACTCCGCAAGTTCGGATTATCGAAACTTACGGTAAGAAAAAGAGCATCATTTTCCTCTCTTTCTCCCACAAAATGCCCCTTACAACTGTCAAGTGCTTTTTTGGCTTGCGCACTTAAAGTCCGCTTATTTTTTCCACATACTTTTAATTCTGTAGCAAAAAAATTTTTAGGCTGGGGAGACAACTGCAATAGACTGCTTTCCCACTCCTCTCTTAAGCCTTCGTTTAAAAATACATCTGTAACAATTATTTTGCCATTAGCAGCCTGTTGTTGATGTAATTTTATATTTTTTGCCTGTGCACTCTTCTCTATTTGTGGAATATTGATATGTGCATTTTTCTCATGCACATACACTATAGCCTTATACTGAATTATGCTTTCTTTGTTCACTGCCCTTTTCCTCCTATTTGCCATTACTTTGATAGTGTCTCCATTTCTATTATATCATATTTATATAAAATTGTAAAAAATTTATTCAGTTAAGTATGAGTTTTTTTCGCTGGGGAATTCCCTAGATTTCAATATTTTTAAGCTCT
>CAOKQZ010000028.1 GCA_948471055.1 uncultured Clostridium sp.
CGTCCGAATGGCTTTTCCCAATCTTGTCTTCTCGTTGTATAATGCCTTATACATATCCAAACTGGCATAGGGTTTTAGCTGTCGCATTCGATAAACTACATTGGTGTACAGTAGCATCAGTGGATAAATAATATTTTGGTCTTTCCTTGAAACATATCCATGGTAACCCACAATATTATTTTCGTAATAAATTTCAAAACAATCCTTCTCATCGGATTGAATATGAAAATATTCTAATTCCTCTGACAGCTTTGATACTTTATGCCACCGTTTTGTTTCTTCGAACTTACCATTAATGTTCCGAATATTTTTAGAAACCTCAACTACTTCCCGAATAAATTCTTGATTTGTCATGGTCTCCTCCTTTTGGTACCTATACTTTATTGTAACTAGTTACCATTATACTTCTTTTTCAGAATTATGTCAATTCTCTTGTGTTTTTTCCTCCTTTCCATTCTTTTCTTATCTTTTGTTCTCTTGACTTTTTTTATTTGTTTTATATAATAAGTTTATCTTATTTCGGAAAGGATGAATTTTATGGATTTAAAAAATGCTATAAAAATTGCAAAGCAAGCAAGATTACATGCGAAAGCCACTACTTCTAATTACTATGTTGGTGCCTGTCTTGTTACGAAATCTGGGAAAGCCTATGGTGGTTGTAATATTGAAAATTGTGGTATTCAGGCAATTTGTGCAGAACGAA
The DNA here is from genome assembly GCA_948471055.1 of uncultured Clostridium sp. Lineage (GTDB taxonomy): Bacteria > Bacillota > Clostridia > TANB77 > CAG-508 > RGIG8482. Next base: position 704 of record CAOKQZ010000028.1, read on the forward strand.
CTGCTTTTGTAAAAGCTTTATCGGAGGGTGAAAGCGATTTTTCTTATATTGTTGTCGTTGGTGGTAAAAAAGATGCTACTGTTTTAGAAAATTGCCTTCCTTGTGGGTATTGTAGGCAATTTATGGTACAATACGTAGACAAGGATTTTAAAATTTATGCTTGTTTTGGAGAAAATGACACCATAGAAGAATACTCGATTTCAGATTTATTGCCTCATGCCTTTACACTGTAGAATACGTCTATTAAAACAAATCAATGTAAATATTGGCTATATTTGGTAACAGATTTAAATTGTTGACTTTTATGTAAATTTATATTATAATCATTTTACTAACCATAAGGAGGTTATTTTTTATGAGCAAAAAAAATTTAGGCATTCACTCTCCAACCGAAAAGGTACCTTATTTATATGTACGGCCAAAGCCGTCTGAATGTAGCTTAATTGCAAGAGGAGACTCCAATCTTCATGGATGTCCTCTGCATCGGCACTCGAGCTGTTCACATGGTCTTGAGTCGTATGTATGTAAATATGGTATCCATCAGCAGTAATTTTTAACGTTTTCGTTTGTCTTGCGAAAACTAAAAAAGAAAGGTTCAGATTAAAGGATTTTCCCTTATCTGAACCTTTCTTTTTTAGTTTTTTACTCTAAATCCAATTTAATATGTACATCTTTTAACTGCTCTTCTGACACTTTGCTTGGTGCTCTCATTAGTAAATCCCTTGCTTTTTTGTTTTTTGGAAAGGCAATAACTCCTCTTAGGTTGTCTTCTCCTGCAATTAGCATAACCATTCTGTCTAACCCTGGTGCTGCTCCTGCATGTGGTGGAGTTCCGTATTGGAAGGCGTTGAATAATGCACCAAAGCGTTCTTCTACGTCTTTTTTGGTATATCCCGCTATTTCAAATGCTTTCACCATTAATTCTGGGTCGTGGTTACGAACCGCTCCTGATGCCATTTCGTACCCATTACAAACTAGATCATATTGATATGCCAAAATTTCTAATGGGTCTTTTTCTTCTAGTGCCTTTATTCCTCCTTGTGGCATCGAAAATGGGTTATGGTTAAAATCGATTTTGCCATCCTCCGATAATTCATACATTGGAAAATCGACAATGAAACAAAAACGATACACATCCTTTTCTAGTAAGTCTAACCTATTTCCTAGTTCAATTCTTACTCCTCCTGCTATTTTTTGTGCAGTAGAAAATTCATCAGCAATAAAGAACATGGCACTTTCTGGTCGTGCGTTTGTAATGTCACATATTTTTTGTTTTTGGTCCTCACTTATAAATTTCGAAATTCCACCATTTAGATTTCCTTCACTATCTAATTTTACCCAAGCAAGTCCTTTTGCTCCTAACTCGTTGACCGCAAATTCACTCATATTATCGAAGAATTTTCTTCCTAACTCTGGTCTCTTATTTACTACAATTACTTTCACCGTTTTATTCTGAAATGCCTTAAATTCAGTATTTTCAAATACACTGGTTACATCTTCAATGACAAGTGGATTTCTTAAATCTGGTTTATCAATTCCATATTTCTCCATAGCTTCTTTATAAGGAATTCGAATAAATGGCCCTTTGTCTACTTTCCAAGAGCTAAATTTTTCAAATACCTCTGGCACCACCTCTTCGATTACAGCAAATACATCCTCTTGGGTAGCAAAACTCATTTCAAAATCCAATTGATAAAATTCCCCTGGTGCACGGTCTGCACGTGGGTCTTCATCTCTAAAACATGGTGCAATTTGATAGTATTTATTAAACCCACCTACCATTAATAATTGCTTAAATTGTTGTGGAGCTTGAGGAAGCGCATAAAATTCTCCTGGATGAATTCTGCTTGGCACTAGAAAATCACGTGCTCCTTCTGGCGAAGAATTGGCTAAAATTGGAGTTTGTATTTCATAAAACCCTAACTCATCCATTTTATTTCGTAAAGTTTTTATTATATTGGAACGAAGTAAAATGTTATTGTGAATATGTTCATTACGAAGCTCTAAAAAACGATATTCCAAACGTAAATCTTCTCTTACATTGGCTAAATTTTCGGAATTGGTTTCAAATGGTAATACATTTTTACACTTTCCTAATATGGTAATTTTATTGGCTAATACTTCAATATCCCCTGTTGGCATTTTAGGGTTTTTGTTTGCTCTTTCTACTACACTTCCTTCTACCATGATACAACTTTCGGTATTTAAGTCTGGTTTTATTTCTTCAAATTCTGGACGGTTCTCCATAACAATTTGTGTTATCCCAAATTCGTCTCTTAAATCAATAAATGCCATTGCTCCTAGATTACGATTTTTCCCAATCCAGCCTGCTAGTTTTACTTCACTCCCAATATCTTCTTTTCTTAATTCTCCACAATTTTTGGTTCGATATTTGTTCATACGTGCCTCCTTTTTTCACATTTGTTATCTATTTTATAACTTTTTTTTAAAAAAGTCTATAAAGTACGATTAAATTCTTGAATTTACGTAAATATTCTTATATAATAAAACGGTAACTATTCAAAAGTAAATCATAAGAACCTAGCAATATTTATCACCGAATAATTACTAAAAATGTATTAATTAAGAAAGGACTGTATTTTATGAATAAACTCGTTATAAAAGAACTTTTTAGAAATACAAAAAGCTATGTAGAAAAACAAGTAACTTTAGAAGGATGGGTAAGAACCGTTCGTGATTCCAAAACTTTTGGTTTTTTGGAATTAAATGATGGTACTTTTTTTAAAAATGTACAAATTGTATTTACCGATGCCCTACCAAATTTTGCGGAACTTTGTAAATTAACCATTAGCTCTTCGGTAAAAGTAACTGGTACTTTGGTAGAAACCAAAAATGCCAAACAACCCTTTGAAATTCAAGCAAGCAATATTGAAATTTTAAGTTTGTCGGATATTTCGTATCCATTACAAAAGAAAAAACACTCTTTTGAATATTTGCGAACCATCTCTCATCTTCGCCCAAGAACCAACACCTTTAATGCGGTATTTCGTGTAAGAAGCGTTCTTGCTTTTGCCATTCATGAATTTTTTCAAAAACAGGGCTTTGTGTATGTAAATACTCCCCTAATTACGGCAAGCGACTGCGAAGGGGCAGGTGAAATGTTTAATGTTAATTCATTTGATTTAAACAATATTCCAAAAACAGAAGCTGGTGAAATTGACTTTTCAAAGGACTTTTTTGGAAAATCTGCTCACTTAACCGTAAGTGGTCAATTAAATGGAGAAACATTTGCACAGGCTTTTCGCAATATCTATACTTTTGGACCAACGTTTCGTGCGGAAAATTCAAACACGGTAAAACATGCTGCCGAGTTTTGGATGGTAGAGCCAGAAATTTGTTTTGCGGATTTAACGGATGATATGGATTTAGCAGAAGCCATGATTAAGTATGTTTTCCAATATGTACTAGACCACTGCCCAGAAGAAATGCAATTTTTTAATCAGTTTATTGATACTGGTTTATTAGATCGAATTAATAATGTAATTCATTCCGATTTTGCAAGAATTACTTATACCGATGCAGTAAAAGAATTAGAAAAAGCAAATGATAAATTTGAATATAAAGTTTCTTGGGGAGTGGATTTACAAACCGAACATGAGCGTTATTTATGTGAGAATATCTTCAAAAAGCCAGTTTTTGTTACTGATTATCCAAAAGAAATAAAAGCCTTTTATATGAAACAAAACCCAGATGGAAAAACTGTTGCCGCTGCTGACTTACTAGCTCCTGGTATTGGTGAAATCATTGGTGGAAGCCAAAGAGAAGAAGATTACGAAAAACTACTTGCCAGAATGAAAGACCTAAACCTTCCACTAGAAAATTACGAATGGTATTTGGATTTAAGAAAATACGGAAGCTGTGTACACTCTGGCTTTGGATTAGGTTTTGAAAGAGCCATTATGTACCTAACAGGAATGCAAAACATCCGTGATGTTATTCCATTTGCAAGAACACCGAAAAATTGTGAATTTTAGGGAATTTGTAGCCATAGAACCCCCAGTCGCTCCGCGACAGCCCCCTTGTTAAAGGGGCTTTTTTGTATGTCTTCGAAGTTTGTATGCAATGAGTAAGTGCAAAAAATAGTATTTAAAATTATACTTTGCATATTCTTACGAAGCAGTGTTAGAGCCCCCTTTAACAAGGGGGCTGGCACGCGGAAGCGTGACTGGGGGTTCTTACATTTTATTTTATTCTCTCGATCAATTCTTCTTCCGAAATCACTTCTTTTTCACCTGTCTTCGTATTCTCGAATTCCACAAAACCGTTTTCTACCTTATCGCCTAATACCACCATAAATGGGGTTCCTAGTACTTTGCAATCTTTCATTTTTGCTCCCATACTGGTATTTTCTCTATCATCTAAAATAGCACCAATTCCCTTATTTTTTAAGGTTTCGTATAGCGCATTTGCTTGTTTTTGTTTTTCTTCGTTTTCTATTTTTGGAATAATTTGTACTTGGTATGGTGCGATTTCTTTTGGTAGAGAAATTCCTACTACCTTTCCATTTTCATCTTGAATGGCAGAATTTTCGTAAATGGTTGCAACCGTTCTACTTACCCCAATTCCATAACATCCCATATAATAATTTTGTGTTTTTCCTTCTTTGGTAATGTAGTTTGCTTTCATCATTTCAGAATATCTGGTTCCTAGTTGAAAAATGTGTCCTAATTCGATGGTTCTTTTCTCTTGTAGTCTCGAAATATCGGTAATTCCATATTCTTTTTGTAAATATTCTTTATAATCTTCTTTTTCTAAAATTTCGGTATTTAAGCCAATCTTTGTTTCTTCGTCATACAAAATCGTGTCTTCTCCAATTTCCGAAATCATCATGAATTCTTCGCTTTTCTTTCCACCCATAGCACCATTATCAGCTACTACTGGGATGACTGGTAATCCCAATCTCCTAAATATTTCTAAATAAGCATCTCGAACGTTTTGATAGCTTTGTACTAGGTCCTCTTCCCCTTCGTTAAAGCTATAGGCATCCATCATGGTAAAGGATTTTCCTCTTAATAAATAGCCTCTGGTTCGAATTTCATTTCGATACTTTTCTCCAATTTGGTAAAAGGTTGCTGGTAAGTGTTTGTAGGATTTTAACTTTTCCTTCGCAAATTCCACGACTGCTTCTTCCCCTGTTGGCGCTAAGCAAAAGGTTCCTTTATTGGACTCAATGGTTAGCATGGTGCCTTCTCCTACATAATGGTCCCATCTTCCAGAATTTTTCCAAATGGCGTCTGGTTGTAAAGTAGGAAGTGATACTTCAATGCATCCGTATTCATTTAACACTTCTTCGATTACACTTTCGACTTTTCTTTTTACTAAAAATGGAATATGACCATATGCCATAATTCCTGCTCCATATTGTACTAGTTGCCCAGATTGCATTAACATATCTTGTACTGGGTACATCTCATCTAAATTATTAATTCGCATAGTTCCAATTCCTGCATTTGATAATTTCATATTTTTTCCTCACTTTCTTTTCTTTGCTCCTCTAAAATGTCATCAATGACAATTTGTTGGTTTTCATCCATTTTATATTTTGGCAAACTTGGCAAACTTTCCAAATTCATATAACCAAACATTTTTAAGAAATTCGTGGTAGTACGGTAAGACATTGGTTTTCCTGGTGCATCGGTTTTTCCTGCTTCTTCAATTAAATTATATTCCATTAATTTATAAATAGTCGCATCCGAATTCACTCCACGAATTGCTTCTATCTCTGCTCTAGTTACCCCTGTATTATAGGCAATAATAGAAAGAATTTCTAAAGCAGCATTGGATAAATTTGGTTTACTTCTTTTATCTAAAATGGGATAAACAAAGTCGTAGTATTCCTTTTTAGTACACATTTGATAAGCATCACCAATACGAATAATTTGAATTCCTCTTCTTTTTTGGTCATACTCTTCTTTTAATGTCTCCATAATAGTCGTAACATCTTCTTCATTTATCTCTAGGCTTGACACAAACTCTTTTATTTTAACTTCCCTTCCTACCGCAAACAGGATTGCCTCCAAGCTCGCTTTTACTTGTTCAATTTCCATACTTTTTTCCTTTACCTGTATTCTTTTTTAGCAATTACCATGATTGGTACATGGCAAATCCAATTTCTATTATGCCACTTTTGGGCTCATATGTCAATGAATTTTGTATTCGTTCCGTTTTTATATCAAATTTTTATTGTCCCATAAAACGTATTTTTCAAAGATAAAATATGGATCAATTGTAAAAAATTGAATTTGTAATATGATAAAATTCGTGGTATAATTTTCTAATTGTAAGTATTATTTGAAAATAATTTTTGTAACTTTATATACCATTAAGTAAAGTACGAAAGGAATGGATTTTTTATGAGGTCTTTTTATATTGGTAATTATACGGAGCATGGCATTTGCTGTTTTGATGAAAATTTACGCTTTCTTTCTTCGTGTGAAGATTTTTGTAATCCATCATACCTTTGTCAAAACAAAGATATGGTATATTGCATTACAGAAACGTTTCCTGCACATCTTGTATGCTATCGTAATATTGGAACTTCTCTTGAATGTATGGGATCTATTCTAATTGGTTTCAATGGACCTTGTTTTATTACAATCGATACCTTACGAAATATTTTATATATTGCTTGTTACACAAACCGGAGCTTTTCTTGCTTTTCGCTTAAAAAAAGATGGAACCATAGGTAAAAAATTATATGAGGAACATTTTGGAAAAAATTCGCATATTCATCATGTTTGCCTTTCCCAAAATGGTGATTTTATTTTTATTACCGACCTTGGAAATGATAAACTTTTTGCTTATCAAGTTCACGAAACTTCTTGTGGAATTGATTTTTGCAATATCGGCTGTTTTTCTTTTCCGAACCAAACAGAACCTAGGCATATTGCCATAAAGAATAATGATTTATATATTATTACAGAAATTTCTTGCAAGCTATACCATCTTCGTTTTTTAGAAGACCTTACTTTTGAGTGCATTGAAGTCCATTCCTTACTACCAGAAAACACTAACCTTGGAGATGACTTTACTGGATGTGCTATCACCTTATCACAAAATAAAGATTTCCTTTATACCTCCATTCGAGGTCATAATAGTATTAGTGTTTTTTCACTAAAAAACCAAACACCCGACCTTATTCAAAATGTTTCTTGCCATGGGAATAACCCAAGAGATATTACCATTTGCAAAAACGGCACCTCACTTCTATGTGCAAATTATCTTTCTGATTCAGTTTCTTCTTTTGAAATTGACCAAAACACTCGGACTACTTACTTATAAAAATTCCTTGCATGTCTCTTCGCCTTCTTGTATTTTAGAACATGTCCATTTTTAGGTCGTAGAAGACAATCATATAAAATATGCTTTTGTATTTTCAAATTGTTTCGTACATTTAGCCATACATCAAAAAAAGACTAAGAAAGTCAGTAAAAACTTTTTCCTAGTCTTTTTCTTTACTGTTTCATACAATCTGTCCAGAATCTACTATAATGTTTTGACCTGTAATTGCTTTTGTAATATCGGTCAAAGCAAATACCGCATCTGCTATTTCCTCTTTTGTTGTAAATTTTCCTAATGCCATCATGTCTTTATAACGATAATTGTAAAAATTTGTACCACTTTCTAAGTCCTCTTTTGTTGGTACTGTTCCTGGTGAAATAACATTTACTCGTATTCCTTCTTTTCCTAGCTCTCTTACAATACCATACATGAATCCAATAATCCCTGCTTTAGCTGCACTATATACTGGCAAATTAAATGCTTTTATTCCATTTACCGAAGCAATAAAGGTAATGGTTTTATTGTCTAAGTTTTCTTTTTCTAAAAATGGTAAAAACATTTTTACGATATAGATATGACTATTCAAATTCAAGGCTATTGAACGATTAATATCTTCTAATGTAACCTCATAAATACCATCTTTTTCAGTTTCAACTGGACAACCAACAGCACTTACTATATGGGTAAGGGAGGAATACTTTTTCCCAAGAATTTCTGCAATTTGGGATAGTTCTTCTGTATTGGTAAGATTTACTTTATAATAATCATAATTTTCATTTTGATAAAATTCCTCACAGGAGCTCTTTTCCTTAATATCCAATGCAATAACTCTTTTTCCTTCCTGTAGATACTTTCTTACAATCGCCTGTGCGATATTTCCATCTCCCCCAGTAATTAACACAGTTTCTTTTTCCATTTACATCCCTCTTTAATATTCATTATCGTATTTTCCAATTTCTGCATACATCTTAGCATCTGGTCTTGACATCGATTCACGAATTTCTTTTGGTAAATAGGCACGAATGTCTGCTACAATTTTACAGTAATTTACTGCGGTATCGTAATCATCTTCTAGTATCTTTTCAATAATCATGGTTTGGCACTGCTGTGGTGCTGGTACTTTTAGCTTCACACTTAGCTCATAAAACCATTTCATCTCTTTTAATACTTCTTTTCTTTCTTCCCTAGTTATAATTTCTGAATCGATAAATTTGTATAACATGTATGACATGTTTTTTGCATATACATATCGGTAAAAACGAAGATATCCATTGTTTTTAAAATTTTCATAGATTGCCTGATAAGCTCGGTTTATTCTACTAAAATAATCTCTTGAACAATAAAAAGATACCGAGGTATTTTTCTTGTTTCTGTTTCTTTGCCTATAGCAATACATAATTTCACTAATATAATAAACACGTTCCGACTTCATAAAACAAGAAGTCGTAAAATAGGCATCTTCTGCTGGCACTCCCTCTAAAAATTTTATTTCATTTTCCTCTACAAACGATTTTCGAAAAATCTTATTGCATGCGGATGAATTTAGTATAAAGAAGGATTTTTTATAATCATAAATGCTTAATTTAAAATCTTTATATATTTTCTTATCAAAGATTGGTCTATCCCATCTTGTCCCATCTTGGTCGGTATTAATGTAATTCGCCGTAATAAAATCGGCTTGCTTTTCTTCAATTGCCTTATACATTACCTCACAAGCATCTTTGGTGTAAAAGTCGTCACTATCGGCAAACATGAGATATTTTCCTTTTGCTTGTTTTATTCCTTCATTTCTTGCTGTACCTGCTATTTTATTATTTTGTTTTAATTCAATTGCCATAAAATTATCATATTGATCGGCATATTCTCTCATAATTTTGACACTATTATCTGTCGATAAATCATCTACCATAATTACTTGAATGTCTTGTAAATTCATGGTTTGATTGGTAATTGAATTCAATAAATCTCTTAAATATTTTTCTGCGTTATAGATTGGTATAATAATGGATATCTTGTACATTTTGTTCCTCCTTTTAAACTATAAATCCATTCTTTCATAAATAACAAGTGTTCTTTCTTTTCCTTCTTCTTTTAATGTTTCTGGATTTGTTATGATTGTTTCTATTTTTTCTTGTGATGCAAAAATTGGCTCACATCCGTCCGAATAAGCACAAATATACTTAATTTGTTTTAAATCGATTTCATACGTATCAATATAATGTTCTGCTTTCGTTTCCCCAGACAATGCTCCAAATGAAATTTCTTTTCCCTCATATTTCTTATCTGGATTATTTCGAAATTCTCTTCTTACCATTGCTCGGTCTTTCTTATTGTTCCAATCATATGGATTTTCTTTGCAATAGATGTTTTGCAAATAATCTTCAAACTGTTTATGATTATTGATCGTTTCAAATTGGATTTTTTTGTTTTTATCAAGTAATGCAATATGGCAGTCCCCTATCGAAAAAGCATATAATTTTTCTCCTACAATAATTCCTCCTACTGCTTCTGTACAATAGTAATCTTCTTTTAAATAATCAATTTCTCTATTTTGGTTAATTTCTCCTATTTTCTTATTTACCTTTTTTACTGTTTCCAATATTGTTTCTTTGTTTATTTCGTTTTCTTCTAGAAATGATATTTCTTGTACAAACTGTTTTGCACAAATGTCTGCTGCTTTGTCTGCTCCACTTGGGTTTGGGTAAGTAGCAACCCAGTCTTCGGCTTCTTTTTTGGTTTCTGGATAACACACAGCCTCTCCATAAATGTTATCTCTTGTAACACCATCCGCTACACAAAAGGCTTGATGTGTTACGCAAAAACTATCCTCTACTACTGGTTTTAGCTGGTATTTTGTAAAAATATGATTGTCATATGTTTTTGAAAATTTTAACATAAACATATTACTTTCCCTCCTAGTTTACAACCTAGTTAGTATACCATTTTTTACAGGTTTCGTCAAATTTTATATTCCAGCCTTGTCCTACTAGAAATTTATACTACTAATACACCTTTTATATGATTTTAACTCTCTATCAATCTAATTCCTACATTCCTTTTTCGTTACTTACTTTCCTGCAATCTCAACATTGCAATCTCTTCCTTTTACTTGTTTTTTCTTCATACCTTGTAATACGTCTTCTACATACTCACTTGGTACTTCTACAAAAGAGAATTTATCTAATATATTAATTTTTCCTATTCTTTCCCCTTGTATGCCACAGTTAGCTGCAATACTTCCTACAAAGTCTTTTACTTTCATATTGTCTTTTTTTCCTAAATTGAAAAATAGTTTTACCATTTCTCCGTTTTTTGTTGTTATTTCGTTTTGTTTTTCTGTTTTGGGTTTACCATATTGTATGGTAATTAGGGCTTTTGCTATTTCTTCTAACTCATTTTTTTGTAATAACGTACTAAGTATTTCTTGGTTTGCAAATTCTTTTTTATCAATCACTTTTTGAATTTTTTCAATTGCTTTGGCATTTCTAATTTGGTTCATTTGTGCAATGGTTGGAATAGTTCCTTCTTTAATTTTGGCTTTTGTATATTTTTTAATGCTTTGTAACTTGCTTTTTTCTTTTCCGACTACAAAAGTAAAGGCTTTTCCTCCCTTTCCATTTCTTCCTGTTCTTCCAATACGATGCACATAGTATTCCTCTTCTTGTGGTACATCATAGTTTAATACTAGTTCTACATCTTGTATATCAATTCCTCTTGCCACCACATCGGTTGCTACTAAAATTTGAAATTCTCCGTTTCGCATTCGTTTCATAATTCTTTCTCTTGTAGATTGTTTAATGTCTCCATGTAGGGCTTCTGCTTTGTAGTTGTTTTGTTTTAAAACCTCAATTAAATCGTCCACTCTTTTTTTCGTGTTACAAAATACAATTGCTTTTTTGGGGCGATATACTTCTACTAATCGCATAAGCGTTTCCTTTTTCATAGCTTCTTTCATGGATATGGAAATTTGTTCAATTTCGTTTACCGTTAATTCTTCTGCTGGAATTTTTACTTTTCTCGGATTTACCAAATATTTTTTGGTGATCCCTAAAATTTTTCCATTCATCGTTGCCGAAAATAATACGGTTTGTCTTTTCGTTGGTACTTCTTTTAAAATAGCTTCTATATCTTCTTCAAACCCCATGTTTAACATTTCGTCTGCTTCATCTAGTACACACATGTTTACCTTATCTAGTTTTAATGTTTTTCTTCTCATATGGTCTAGTATTCTTCCTGGTGTTCCTATTACAATTTGTACTCCTCTTTTTAGCATTTTGATTTGTGTTTCAATGGATTGTCCTCCATAAATAGCAAGTGTTTTTATTCCTTCTTGATATTTTAGAAATTTTCTTACCTCATCTGCCACCTGCAAGGCAAGTTCTCTTGTTGGGCAAAGTACGATTGCTTGTACCTTTTTATTGGTTACATCAATTTTCTCAATCATTGGTAAACTATAAGAGGCTGTTTTTCCTGTTCCTGTTTTTGATTGCCCGAATGAAGTCACTTCCCTTTAATACCATTGGGATGGCTTGTTCTTGAATTGGGGTAGGGTTAACATACCCTATCTCTTTTAATGCTTTTTTTGTTTTTTCATTTAAATCAAATTCCTCAAATGTCATGTTATTTTTGTATGATATCTGTATCATACTCTCCTTTCTCTTTTTATATTACTGAGATACAAATAAACCGTCACAGACGGTTATTTTAAGAATTCACTTATTCGTTTTCTATATTCTCGCTTGCTATAATTTTTTGTATATCTTCTTTTAACTTCAAAATATCATTTTGTATTACATACCAAATACTTTTTAAGCTAATGCCTTCATAATCATGTACAATTCTATTTCGCAATCCTTTTATCATGTTCCATTCTATAAAGGTATATTTTTCCATTACTTCTTTTGAAATGTTCTTTACCAATTCTCCTATTTGACTAATTGCAAATACCGTTGCATCAATTGTTTTATCGTCTTTCGAAAATTCTTCAAATGTGCACTCTTTTGTATATTGTCTGGCTTTATCAATATATTCTATCATCTTTGTTAAGGATAAGTATTCTTTATTTTTCATAAACAACAACTCCTGTTTGTTTTATTTCTTTATCAATTTTAGAATTTTCTATAATTTCTGTTTTTTCAAAAGCATCTACTTGCTTTTGAAATGCTTCTTCTAGTTTCGTTATTACACTATATAATTTAAATCCCATTAAAGATTCTCGTGAATCAATTACTAAATCTAAATCACTATGTTGATTTGCTACATTCTTGGCATAAGAGCCAAATAATATTACTTTATATACAGGAATATTTTTTAGTATGTTAGTTAGTACCTCTTTAATTTCTTCTATTGTGTAAATTTTTTCACTCATTTACTAAACCTCCCTGATAATACTAGTATATCATAGTTTTTTCAAACTTGAAACCTCAATTTTCTCTCTTACACTTCTTGTACACCTTTTAAGTAATCAATATATTCTTCTAAACAATACCCTTTTTCTTTCATTACTTTGGCATGTTCTTTTCCTACATATCGCCAGTGCCATGATTCATAGGTAATTCCTGTAATGTCTTGCTTGTCCTTTGGATAACGTAGGATAAAACCATAGTTGTGTGCATTTTTTTGTAACCATTCAAAAGCTTTTGTTTCTTCAAATTCATTGGTAACGGTATTAAAGTCTGCTGCTAATCCCAAATTGTGCTCACTCATTTCTGGTCTTTGTACAATGGTTTGTGCTAACTTTTCTGCATCTTCTTGTTTTTTTCCTTGCTTTTTGTATTCTTCTACTTTTCGTTTAAATAATTCTTCTTGTTTTTCATAACTTCGGTAAGCTGATTGTACCCAAATTTTGGTAATGCCTGCTTTATACATGGCATTAATCATCTCTTTTAAATAGGATATGGCTCTTTTATCAAATTGAATACCATCATCAATTTCGGCAAGTTCTGGTACATAGCTTCTATCTACTGAATGATCTTTATTGACTAATTTTAAATTCCACTGGCTTAATATTTCATCATTTTCATCTGTTTCTTGTGGTGTTGTTGTAGACGCTACGGTTACAGTATTTCCTTTTGGTATTGGTTCTTCTTGGTTACTTGTTTGTGAGGTAGTCGGTTCGTTTGGCTGGTCTTTTGGCTTGGTAAATAAGGAAATAATACCTTTTATCATCATAACCAAAAGTAGGATTATGAGAATAAAACCGATTAATAAAATCGTAATTCCTCGTATGAATTTCTTTTTATTGACTATTCTTTTTTTTGCCAAAAACCTTCACCTTCTTTCGTCTATCTCTTCTCATTTTATCTTTTCTTTTCTTTTTCGTCAATCCATTTTCTTGAACTTCCAAAAATTTCAGTAATTATTTAGAGGTAAATAATCATTTTAAAAACCCCCAGTCACTCCGTGACAGCCCCCTTGTTAAAGGGGCTGTCTTGTAAATTCTTCGAAGTTTGTATGCAATAAGTATGTACGTAATAGTAAGAATAGTATAAAGAAATCATCTTCTTGCAATGAGTGCTTTTATTTTTATGCCTTGATTTGAGAACATGGTTTCATGTTCTGTTATAATGTTTTCTTCTTTTTCTTCTCTATGTAGGTCGTAGGTTTTCCATATAATATCAAAACCGGTTTGTTCAAAATAGGTTAGGCTGTCTGTAAATAGATTGTCATCATCTGTTTTAAAGTGAATTTCTCCGTTTTTTTGTAAAAACGTTTTATATAATTCTAGTTGCCTTGTGTGGGTTAGTCTTTTTTTATGGTGTTTTCCTCTTGGCCATGGGTTGCAAAAATTGATGTAAATGCGTTCTATTTTGTCATTTTCGTCAAGCATAGTTAAAATTTGTTCAATGTTACATCTTGTTAGGATAACATTGTCAATTTCTTTTTGATTTTCTTTGTATACTTGTTCTACGTTTCTTTTGGCAAATCCCAACATGGTGTCAATTAAATCAATTCCAATAAAGTTTATGCTAGGGTGTCTACAAGCAAGTTTTGCGATAAATTGTCCTTTTCCACATCCAAGTTCTATATGGATTGGTCTTTCCACAGGGAAAACACTTTTCCACTTTCCTTTGTATTCTTGTGGTGCTTGTATATAGAATTTTGCCTCTTCTAATTCTTGGGTTGTCCAATTTCTTTTTCGAATTCTCATGTTTTTTCTTCTCCATTTTTATTTCATATTTTTTCGTAATATTTTTTCGGTGGCATAATTGAATAAGATAAAATTTGCTACTGCAATGGCACCTAATAGGGCTACTAATTCTATGTATTGTTTTGTAATCACAACGGAAAACCAATCTTTTAGTATCACAAAACATGCCATAAATAGTGCTATCATACTAATTAGTAATATCGTCCTTAGTAAATTAAACGGTTTACTAATTTTGGCAAGCAAAATAAATCCCGTTAATACTGTTAATACCACACAAATGGTAGAATAAATTTCTTTTGGAATACCGGCATACCAACTAATGATTGCTACAATGATGATATTAACAACCGTTGTTAATGCGGTTGGAAGAGATTTGCTAATTACATTTTGTATAAATCTTCCCTTTACTCTTTCTTTGTTTGGCTCTAATGCCAAAATAAAGGACGGAATTCCAATACAAACGAGTGCTATCAAGCTTAATTGAATTGGCATAAATGGGTACGGCATATGGGCAAATACAAAAATAATGGCTAAGATACTGGCATAGATTGTTTTCGATAAAAACAAACTAGCAGAACGTTCAATATTATTAATGGTTCGTCTTCCTTCGGCTACAATTTTTGGCATAGACTGAAAGTTCGAGTCTAATAGCACAAGCTTCGCTACATTACGAGCCGCATCGCTTCCGACTTGCAATGGCAATACTACAATCGGCTTCTTTTAGAGCAATCACATCATTTACTCCATCTCCTGTCATTGCAACCGTGTGTCCCATTTCTTTCAAAGCTACAATTAATTGCTTTTTTTGGATTGGAGTTACTCTTCCAAAAATGGTATAATTCTTGACTGCTTGTTTTAATTGTTCCTCTGTTTTTATGGTACTGCAATCTATATAGTCTTGGTATTTCTCTATTCCTGCATGTTTTGCAATTTTGGAAACCGTTACTGGATTATCACCAGAAATAATTTTAATCTCGACTCCTTGTTCTTTAAAATAAGCTAAGGTTTCTTTGGCTTTTGGTCTTATGGTATCGGTTAATAACACCATTCCTAAATATTCTACCTCTTGTGGTAATCCTTCTTTTTTTAATACCTCTTTGGAACGTGCTAATACCACAACTCGGTAGTCTTCAATTTGTGCTTCAATATCGTCTTTATACTTATCAAACTGTTCTCGTAACACATATTCTGGTGCCCCTAAAATATAGCTTTCGCCATTGTTAAAGGATATGCCTGACCATTTTTTGTCTGATGTAAAGGGAATTTCTTTTAGTATTTCTGCTTCTACTGGTTTAGAAAAAGCCTGCTTAATTGCCTCTATGGTTCCATTATTATCTTTTGAATATTTGCCAAGTAAGGATAATATATTTGCCATTTCTTCTTTGTCATTTTTTGCAATATAACCTGTTACTTCCATTTTTCCTTCGGTAATGGTTCCTGTTTTATCTAAACATAGCACATCTACTCTTGCTAAGGTTTCAATACAATATAACTCTTGTACTAGTACTTTGTTTTTGGATAATCGAATAACACTAACAGCCAAAACGGTACTTGTTAGTAATACTAATCCTTCTGGTATCATTCCAATAATCGCTGCTACCGTATTGACCACTGCATTTTTTACGGTATTTCCTTCTAGTCCTAATTGGTTAAAAAATAGTAATGCTCCAATTGGAATAATCACAATGGATACCGTTTTTATAATTTTATTTAAGGAATTCATAATTTCGGAGTTGATTTTTTTCATGCATTTTGCTTCTTTGGAGATTTTATAGGTATAATTTTCGTCTCCAATATGTTCTACCTTTCCGAGTACACCTACCACTAACAATATAACTACCCGATAAAAGCATATCACCTTTTTTCTTAAATCTTGCATCCGATTCTCCTGTAATATAGGCTTCATTTACTTCTACTTCGCCTTCACAGACAATACAATCATTTACAATTTGGTTTCCTGCTTGAAATAACACAATGTCATCTAATACAACTTCATTTATGCCAATGTTTTGTTCTTTACCATCTCTTCGTACCAAAACCTTACTTTCCGAAATTACAGATAATTTATCGATTGTGCGTTTTGAATGAATTTCTTGTATGGTACTAATTGCTGTATTAATAATGACAAGCCATAAAAATAGCATGTTTTTATAGGATTTCACACTAAAAATTGCTAAAGCTAATAATACATTTATTAAATTAAATACGGTAAAAAAGTTACTACAAATAATTGCTTTTATACTCTTAGTTTTAGCTGTCATATCGCAATTAACTAAGTTATTCTTAATTCTTTCATCTATTTGTTCTTTTGTTAAACCTGTTTTACAATCTGGATTATATCGTATATTTTCTATTTTTTCTTCCATCCTTTTGCTCCTTATCTAGCATGCATTATATCACTTGTTTAATAGAAATACTATTAATTTTTTCTTAAAAAAGAGAGATTTTATTTTTAATTGGTTGTGGAAGGAAAAAGTAATTTTACTAATATTTTAATCCGTTGCATAATTAATATTTTTTAGCATAAACTATTGATTATTAGCTTAATTCATAGTATAATTAAGTTAATAATATATTATTAGAAGGTTGATTGAGAACCCCACTTTTATGGTTCGCAGTTGACCTTCGCTTATTTTCTCTTATAAACTTGCAATATTTCATTTTCTTTTATAACGAATAACTTATCTATCCATAAAAATCTTTTTGAAATATAAATACTTTCTATTTGTCTTCTTGTTTCTTTTAAGTCAATTTTTGCATTCGTTAAATCAATTATAAAGTTATTTGCTTGCTTTTTCTTTTTTCTTAAATTTCCTTCTATTACATATTTCCCTCCACCTGTTATTTCTTTTAAATCAAATTTTTCACTATTTATGATATAGTCTGGTGTTTTAATTCCAGTTGGTTTACTTATTCTAGGTATAACATTGACTTTTCCACCAATTCTTTCTCCTAATAATCTAGCTACTTCTATTTCTCTTTGCGTTGGTTTTAAAATTACATATTTTCCATCAACTTTATATTCAATTCCATCATCGCTAATAAAATATTTTTGCTTTTTTATTTGATATTGTCTTTGTTCTTTATATTGATTTGTTATATCTACATATTGCACATCTTTTACCTCTTCATTTTTATTTAATTTGCTACTGAAGAAAATAATAAATTTCTTACATATTGATATATATTTTCTATTTCACTATTTTGTATACTTTTTTCAGTTAAGCATTCTAAAATTTTATTTATTTCTTTTAAGTCTTTACTTCCTACTAACTTCCTGTTTTGGATTTCTTTAATTTCAAATACTCGTGGTTTAATTATATACCATAGCAAGTCCACACCATAGTACTTATTTGCTTTACAATATAAATACATGACCGTAGACTTTCCATATTGAAACACTGAACCAATTTCAAATTTATTATTCTCTCTTTTTATGCTCTCCTCTATTTTGTTATATGTATTAGCTTTTAAAGTTTTCTTTTGGTCTAAAATTAATAATATTTCTTCTTTATTAGCAATATTGCTAATTCCTATCTCTTCCTTACGGTTTATTACCCTTAACTCCTTAAAATCCGTATAATAGCTTCTCGTATTAATTTTTATCTTTTCAAATTTTTGATTTTTGTTTTTCTTTTTCTGTATTCTAAAACAATACACATTTACATTATCCCCTGCATATACGTAATATGATTTATTTTCTTTTGTAATCACATCCCCCTCTTCTATGTAAATCGGTTCCTGAAACCTTATTATTTGATGATTTCCATTATTTTGTCCAATACATATCCTTTTTTCTATTTTCTTAATATCAATCTGATTTAATTTCATAAATTCAGATTGTATATTTTTTATTTTAATTTTTTTAATGTGTCTTAAATCTATCCAACTAGTTTTCTTATTCTTGTATTTTCCACTATTTATAGCATATTTTTCATAATTATTAATACTTTCTCTATGTTTAGAAGAGGATTGATAACATAATAAAAAATTCTTTTCTTTCTTCACTACTAAATATGGTCTATTTCTATGACTTATCTCTATTTTTCGAAGTTCTCTTTTCGATAATGGCATACTACACCACAATACATCTCCTATTTGTGTTTTTTCAAATATTTCTTTTTGTTTTTGTCTTAATTGCCTTTTTTCCTTTAATCTATTATAAATTTGTTTTATCATACCCCTCCTCCTAAGTATCTCATTTTCTTTTATTATATTTCAATATTGTCCATATGTCAATAGACGTTCAAGAAACCTTGTACTTTCGTAATAACTAAAAAGACCTTTTGGATTATTTTTCCAAATGGTCTTTTGTATTTTTCTATGCACTCTTTAATTCAAGTCTTAGCTTGTCTGCTATCATTGCGATAAACTCGCTATTCGTTGGCTTTCCTTTAGCTGCTGATACAGTGTAGCCAAAGATGCTTTCTACTGCTTCTTGTTGTCCTCTTCCCCATGCTACTTCAATGGCATGGCGGATGGCTCTTTCTACTCTACTTGGTGTTGTGCGGAATTTTTCTGCTATTTCTGGGTATAATTGCTTGGTAATTTGGTTTATGACATCAATGTCATTTACTACTAATATGATGGCTTCTCTTAAGTATTGGTATCCTTTTATGTGGGCTGGCACTCCTACTTCATGAATAACATTGGTTACTAATGCTTCTAGGTTTTCCTCGCTTTTTTTCGCTTCTTTTGGTATGTCGATGTATGGTACTTTTATTTCTCTTGTTAACATGGTTACATTTTTAAATTGTGCTGGTTGATAATTTTTTAAGTCTTTTATTCTTTTTAATAATAGTTTAATGTCAAATGGTTTTACCACATAATATTCTGCTCCTAAATCGATGGCTCTTTGTGTAATTTTGTCTTGTCCTACTGCAGATAGCATAATGCAAAGAGGTGGTTTTCTTAGGTCGGTGTTTTTAATTTTCTCTAACACACCGATTCCATCTAAATGTGGCATGATGACATCTAATAGTACAATGTCTGGTTGGGTTCCACAAATCATGTCATAGGCTTCGTTTCCATCACGTGCCATTCCTATTACTTCCATCTCTTCCTCTCGTTCAACATATCCTGCCAAATTGTTAGCAAATTCACTATTATCATCTGCTATTAATACGGTAATCTTTTCTTTCACTTTAATTCCTCCTAATATTTTTAAAAATTGTAAAAAATTTACAATTTGAATTATATTATTTATTAAAATGAAATGCAATATGTTTCTGGAAATTTTTTCAAATTTCTTTCAAAACATTTGACACTGTAATGTAGTTTTATATGTATTTTTCTGTTATTTTGTCGATTTTTGTCACTTTTATATTTTTTTGGTCGATGTCGTTTTGCAAATTTTGAAAGGTTTCGTTTGGTAATTCGATGAAAAAATTAACATACTCCAAATATTCTTCTTTTATAATATGAATTTGATATTTTCTACAATAATATCGAAATGGTTCTATTTCTTCATAGGTTAAACGGATTTGTACTTCTTTTCCCTGCCTTTTTTCAATATAATTTGCTTTTTCCAATGCTTGTTTGGTAACTCCTGCATAGGCTCTTACAAGTCCTCCAGTTCCTAACAAAATTCCACCAAAGTATCTTGTTACCACCACCAATACTTGGCATAAGTTTTTTCCCCTTAATAATTCTAGCATTGGGGCCCCTGCTGTTCCGTGATGGTTCTTTATCATCACTACATCGTTCTACCTTGTTTCCTTCTTTATCAAAAGTAATATAAGAAAAACAATGATGTTTTGCATCATAATATTTCTTCTTGATTTCTTTTATTTTTTCTTCTGCCTCTTCTTGGTTTTGCACTGGAAATAAATCCACAATAAATTTGGATTTTTTTTCGATTAATTCATCGGTTACCAAATTTTCAATTGTATAAAACATATCTTTCTCCTTTTTAATAAAAGCCTATGTGAATATGATATTACCAAAATTCACATAGACCTTGTTATACTACTTACTATCATAGGATTTTTTCGAATTTGCCCCTTGCTTTTTCTTCAAACCCCACTTTTTTCCAAAACTCCATTGATCCTTTAAATTCACAGTATAGCCATATTTTCTTCATTCTTAATGCCTTTGCTTCTTTAATAATTACATTTGCAAAATAAGTTCCCAATCCTTGTAATTGCTTTTGTCTTGTTACAACAAAATCTAGAATTTTGTATACTTTATCTTGCTTTCTTACAATTGCAAATGCAATTACATTTTCTTCTTGTTCTAGAAAAAGTATAGCATTTTCTTTGACCATTCGCATAAATTCTTGTTTTGCATCCTCTTTTTTTAAGAAAAATGTCAAATAACCACTTTGAATACAATTTTGTTTTGGAGAGCCTTTTAGCTCCATACTATAGCAAGTGTCCTCGGATACCTTCATACATGCTTCGAAGTCTTGCTGTGTTGCTTGCCGTATTTGCATTATATTTTTCTCCTTTCTACCACGTTTATGTTTAATATTATATCATATTTACATAATCATTTCAAATTTTAATTTTTCCCTGCCACATAGCCTGTGGAATAGGCTATTTGTAGATTAAATCCACCTGTATAGGCGTCTACATCTATGATTTCTCCTGCAAAATATAAGCCTTTTATTAATTTTGATTCCATGGTGGAAGAATTAATTTCCTTAATATCCACTCCCCCTGCTGTAATGATTGCTTCTTCTATGTTTCCAAAATCGCTTATGGTGAAGGTAAGTTTTTTTAATAATTGTACAAGGTCTTGTCGTTCTTTTTTGGTAATTTCATTTACTTGTTTGGTACTTGAAATGTTGGATAAATGAATGATTGGTTCTATCATCTTTTTGGGTAATAATTCATCTAGGCTGTTTTTGAATTGCTTATTTTTACATTCACTAAAATCTTTTTGGATTCTTTTATCTAATACTTCTTCGGTTAAGGCTGGTTTTAAATCGATTTGTAAGGTAATTTTACCTTCTTTTAATAAAGTTTCTAGGTTTTTCGTACGTAATAGATGAGCAGAACCACTTAAAATAATTGGTCCTGAAACACCTTTTTTCGTAAAAACCATTTCTCCAAAATCTTCGTATATTATTTTTTTACTTTCTTTTATTTTCATATTTATTTTAACATTTCGTAAGCTAAGTCCTTCTAGGCTTTCACATAGCTTTTGTTCTTTACAAATAAGTGGTACTAAAGATGGTTTTGGTTTCGTAATATGATGTCCTAGTTTTTTGGCTATTTCATAACCGTCCCCAGAAGAGCCCGTTTTGGAATAACTACACCCACCAGTTGCCATAATTACCTTCCTTGATTTTATGGTATTGGTGGTTTCTT
>CAOKQZ010000029.1 GCA_948471055.1 uncultured Clostridium sp.
TTTTTATATTTAATAATTTTTCTTCTTCTACTTTAATAAGTGTAGAATAACTATCCTTATTTTTCTCATAAATCAATTTTAAAGCATTTTTATCACAGAATGTATTAACTATGTCTTTTATATTATGAAGCACATTATTTTCAAATTTGTTGTAATTATAGTTACAAGTTTTACATTTCTTGTCTTTTCCTCTTGCTAAACTACAATCTATATAACCAATCTTTTTGTTCTTTCCTCGATAGCAAATTCTAAGCTGTCTACCACAATTATGGCAAAAGATTAAGCCTTTTAATAATTCATTATGTTTTGGTGTTGATAGACTTTTTTTGCTTTTTAAAATTTCTTGTGCTTTAATAAATATATCTTTTTCAATAGTAGGCTCGTGTGTATTTTCTACTCTTATATATTCACTTTCATTTCTAGGTTTTCGTTTTTTTACTTTATAAGAAACAGAAACACATTTATTTTGAACAGTATTTCCAATATATACTTCGTTTACAAGCATTGCTCTTATCGATTTTGAATTCCATGTTGTTCTTTGATGTTTTAAATTAAGATATTTACTTGGTGGATCAATTCCTTCTTTATCTAAAATGTTTGATATTCTTTGAAGTCCATTTCCTTGCAAATATAGTTCAAATATTTTTTCTACTACATAAGATACATTTTTATCTATCTCTAATTTATTTTTATGTATTGTACTTTTTTTATAGCCATAGGGAGCAATACTTCCTAAATATTCACCTTTTAATTCTTTTTCTCGCAGAACTCCTTTAATCTTTTTTGAAATATCTTTTGCATACATATCATTTATGATTGCTTTAAATGGTGTTACATCATTGTTTGTACTATCTAAAAAAGTATCTATACCATCTAATATTGAAACATATCTTACATTTTTTTCTGGAAAATAGTTTTCTATATAGTAACCTGTTTTTATATAATCTCTTCCAAGTCTTGATAAGTCTTTTGTGATTACCATATCAATTTTTTTATCTTCTATGTCTTGTAGCATTCTATTAAAATTTGGTCTATTAAAAGTTGTTCCGTGAAATTCCATCATCTTTATATTCATCTATAAAAATAAGCCTATTTTCTTTTATGTATCTTTTCAAAATATCTCTTTGATTTGAAATACTATCACTTTCTAACTTGTCTCCATCTTCACGAGATAAACGTATATATATTCCTACTTTAAATGCTTTATTTATTGTAATTTGATTGCTAAAACTCATTTGCACCTCCTGTTAATCTAGCAATCACCTGCTAGAAAGATTATATAGCTGTTTATTCAAATATTCAAGGCTCTTTATCACTTTTAATTGTATCTTTTATATATGAAATAAAACTCTTTTGTATCTGCATATTTATATCTTCTTTATTATTGTTAAATATGTAAATAACTTGTTCTTTTTTCTCTATATCATTTTCACTCATTGTTTACTCACCTTCGTAAATTTTATTAAAACTAAAGCTAAAAAATGACTAGTTTTTAGCTTGAATTTACGAATACATTAACATATAATTTTTGTAGTTGATTAAAATGGGTATATAAAAAGAAAAAAGGGTGCAAAAAAAGAACGAATATTGAGGATCATTTTTAATGCCCATTATTCGCCAGCTTGGTGTTTTGACACCGTTTTTGCTGTTTAGGAAAATTTCCTAAAACCTTTTTTGCTCTCCGAGAGATATAATTCTTAGTATAGATTTTAAAAAAAACAGAGCTATATTTACTCTGTTTTAGGTTTAAATTTTATCTATAATTTCAATAATTTTTATTTCATTAATTTCTTAATTTCTTTATCAATAAATTCTTTTATTAGCGGTATATCGTTTATTGCTGTATCAAAAATAATGCTATAATCCATATCATAATATCCATGAGCAAAACGATTTCTCATTCCTCTTATTTCATTCCAATTTATATCTTTCTGTGTTGCTACAATATAGTCTTCTGTTAAATGATTAACAAGTTCTCCTATTTGAAATATAGGCATAGAAATTGCATTTCTGAATACAACATTAATATTAAAATCTTCTATATTTTTTCCAAACATATCAAATGTTTTTTCTATTTGTTCACAATATTCTTTCATATGTAATAGCACAGTTAAATCTCTATTTAAATTACTCATATATATTCAACCTTTCATTCTTTACTTCGTTATAAAATATATTTTTAGCAAGTTTTATTGTTTCACTATCATATTGTATATCATCTGTATATGTTTCTTCTACTACAATATCAATTTGTTTTTTTAAGATTTGTTCTATTTCATAGGCAAGTGCAGATAATTGTAAAAGTGTTTTTAATTTTCCTTTTTTTATCATAATGTCAACATCAGATTGCTGATTTGCTTCACCTCTTGCATATGAACCAAATAGATATGCTTTTTCAATTCCATGTTTTTTTAATATATCATATAGCATTGCTTTTATTTCTTCAATTGTATATACTTTTTCACTCATTTTTTTAATCTCCAATTTATATTGAAATGACCTCGAACCCGTAGGTTACCCGAGGTACGATTTACTCCGAGTTTAGTCCCGTAGGTTGCTAAACTACTAATCTATATATAATATAACATTTAAATCTTGATTTTGTCAAGAAAAATGCTAATTTTGTCTATTAGTAATTATATTTTTTGTATAAAATTTATATAGGCTCTATAAATTTGATTTTTTATGTAAATTATGATATACTTTTATTATATTAAGAGTTATTCTCTTCGAAAAAAATAAACTTTCGGAGGGAAACCTCCGATACAACTAAAAGGAGGTTTTGAACTATGTCAAATTACAAATGGGTTAAAGAAAGCGAAAAATATGTGGACTTGCGGACAGAGGAATTTAGATCAACTAGTTTTCTTAGTTTACCTTTAGCAGTGCTAAATCCGTTACTTCTTAACAAACTTTCAGAAAATGGTATTGGGTATGATTTTGAAGGAGATACTGTTGAACTATTTGCCATTGATAGAGAGATTGTTACAATTACAGCACCTCTGTATGAGTTTAAACTTGATACAGGAAAATTTGAATTATTGGAAGAATCCTACACAAATACATCAATTGATCCTACTAAATATGAATGGGTAGAAGAAACATATTTACGCTGTGTAAAGGAAGTAGCTAATGAACAGGCAAAAATTTTTGAAGAACAGTTTATGGAGAAATCGCTTGACGATGGGAATTCGGCAGTTATAGACATATCTTCAGATATTTTTGAGGAACCAAGCTCGTTTTATAGCTTATATATTCCTAAAGGCTACATCAAAGTATGTGAAAGAAATCTTTCATATACACGTATTACACATGAAATTGTATTTATCAAAAAAGTGGATGCCAAAGGGCAAACATTTACGATTAAAGTTCCAGATTTATATAAGGGACTTGTTATCGGCAAAGGTGGCGAAAACATCAAAAAAATTGCTAAGATGATTAATGCCAAGAGAATTAATGTAATTTGATAAGAATTTAGGAGTCTGCAATGGGCTCCTTTTTTCCTAATATTTCGCAGGTGATTGCTTTTCTTTTTTTGTTGGTAACTTAAGATATGCAAGATGTGAAGCATTACTATCTACACTAAGTCCCAATAAACAAGCATTTTGCTGTTTGAAATATGTATCTGCTTTACTAAATGCAATGATTTCTGTGGTACACACTGGGGTAAAGTCTCCTGGATGGGAAAATAATACTATCCATTTTCCTTTATAATCATTTAGCGAGATTTCACCCATTGTGGTTTGTGCTTCAAAATCTGGTGCATACATGCCTATTCTTACATTGCCATTCATCATTACTTCATAATCCATATTAAAAAACTCCCTTCACTTTTTGTATATTTTATGAAAAGAGTTTTTCTTTGGTTCCATTAATATTGTTACATCCTAATATTTTCATTCTTACTTTGTTTTAATCGCACATATCCTAATTCTTCCCAGCTATTGTATGCTAGGTTTAGCCTAAATAGTAACGTTGGTTTTGCACCTGCTCTGTTTTTATCAACAACACAAATATAATACCTTACATCTGGATCTTTAAAAGGTTCGATGTCGTAGAATTTGGTATCTACTTCATTTTCAGAATACTCGTAATCCTCATAATTTTCACGATTGATTTGTTTTATTAAGCACAAGGTATCTAATACTTCTTTTACTGTTCTACTAACTGCTAAGTCGTTTACTGTTAAATTGACTGGTAGTGTGGAACTTTCGGTTAATTGTAAGGTTGCAAAAATGAACATATTAAAGTTTTGGGCAAGGTTTGAAAGAATGGTTGCTGTTTTCTTTAATTCTTCTCCTACCCCAATATTATCAACATCTGTTTTTAAGGTATCATAGAATACATATTCTATTTTTTCTTTATAATAATAATTCATAATAACTTTTCTTAATTCATCATTCGTGTGGTCTGTTATATTAATAAAATAAATGGAATTCTTCATTTCTTTATTAACCCAATCCGTTACTGCTATGGTTTCTTTGAATTCTGTGGATACTTTCATTAATCTTTTTACAAAATCTTTTTTACTTTCTTTTTCTTCTTGGAGTACATATCCTTTTTCGTCTACTTTTACTTTTTTAGGGTCATCTGGTCTAAACTGAAATTCTAATAGTTCACCTTCTGTCTTACTTACTTTATGCTTATGTATTTTTTGAATGGCCGGATTGTTCAAAATTGTAGTAATCAAACAAAGTCTCATTTTTTCTTCTGACATTTCGTTTGAAATGACTAGCACCTTTTTCTTATGCACAAAGGCGGTATAGGCTGCAATGTTAATGGTAAACCTACTTTTACCTGCATTGGATGGCATCGCAAATGCCGTGGTTTCTCCTTTTCTAATTCCTTTAAACACACTAGTTATAATAGGGAATGGATAATCTAACCCATTGGTTAAGTTATTGTCCCCTTCTTCTAAAAATTTTGTTAAATCCATATTTAACACAGCACGTTTGAATTTATTGGTAGCATTTACTTGTTCAATTGCTCCTTTTACCTCTTCTACGGACATTTGATGGTATAACTCATAATTTGCAATTTCTACAATACGGTCTTGTATGTGTTTAATTGGCACTTCTACATAATGTTTTCTTAAAATAAACAATTTTTTTAATGCCAAATAAGTTTCTTCAATTCCATAACCAGATTGACGAGCCGTTTCGGTTGCTTCATATAATAAATCTTCTGTTTTTTCGGTATCTCTTGGAAAATTGAAACCTTTTTTTGCAATTTCTGGTGCATATGCCTCTCCATCGGTAAATAGCACTCGTTTATATAGATTTAGCATTTCTGGATTTTCAAAATAGCATTCTTCAAATAGAAAGTAATATTTAATAATGGCTTCTGGATTATCTAATAATAAACCAATATAAATTTCTTCTAATCCTTCATTGCTTAATTCTTGTGGATATATTTGTTTTTTTATAGCTCCTTCGTCCTCTTCCTTGGTTGCAAAAACGGAATTTAATTCTTCTCTTACATCGCTTGGTAGTAAATCCATTCTTTCTAATGCTAATTGCAAATCTCCATCTTCAATTGCTTGTCTAATATCTTCTAAAATCTCTTCATTTTCATACGTTACTGGAATATTGTTTACCAACTCCAATAATGCTTGTTGTGTTTCTCCCATATTTTCTACCTCGTTTCAAATTTTATTAACTTGATTATATATGATACCTTTATTCATGTCAATTAGAAGACTAATATTTTACTAAAAACTGTAATTCCACTATATAACCAAAATTGCTACTTATCTATTATATCATTTACTGTATAGAAAAAATCCAAGCTAGGTCTCCCTTTCTTGGATTCTTTACTCTTCAAACAAAACTAGCAATTTTCCATCTTTTTTCTAATTCTATCCCCTTCTTTTTTCAAGTAGATTATTTGTTTTTTGAAATAATCTACTTTTTCAATGCTAAAATTAGATTGAAAAAGTCTAGCAAACTTTACCATGTTTTCTAAATCTTTTCTTTGTTTGTTGAGTTTTCTTAATTTAGCAGAATATCTCCGCCTTTTGAAGGCTTTACACAATCTCCTTCTTGTACTAAATTTGTCAGAATATCTCTGCCAAATCGTCATAAATTCCACAATCGGTTCCTCCTTTGCCTTTATTCTACATAATTATACCATCTTATTTTCATTTGTCAATTTCCTATTTTTAGACTATAACAAATTCCTTAAAACTTTAAAAAGGGGCATGATTGCCCCCTTTATTTATATATTACTATTCGAACGAGTTGTTTTTCTTGTGCTTTTACTTTGATATTTTAGTTGTAATGGTTCTAATTCTCTTTTTGCTCTATCTTTGGATAAGTTCCATTCTTGGAAACTTCTTTCCTTTTTTGCTTCTTTTTCAATATTACATAGATAATTGTTTATTCTTCGTTTATCTTCTTCGTCTGTGGTGCGATGATATAAATATACCATTTGTGGTACTGCATCGGTTCCTAAGTTGTTTACCAAATAGTTTATATCTAGTCCATGTACTAATTTTCCTTTTTCAGCACGGTCAATATTGTTTTTTGCAATTTGATAATCAATATTAACAAAGTTAATGATGACATACATCGTAAGTGCAATGATAAAATAGGATTTTAGTAAATTAATTTTTCCTTTTACCACATAGTAAATCGTTGGCAAAATTGCTATCATTTCGGTTACTAAGATAACATATACCATTAAACGTAAAAAGGTATAGCCAAACTCACTTTCATACAAACGCATTCTCATAAATGCAGAAATCGCAATGACTATGGTAAATATACACATAAGTACATTCATCCATTTGGTATATACATTTTTGGTTTCTTCTTTTTTCTGATTTGCATTGGTAAACAAAATAATGGCAAAATTAATGATTGTAATAAACATTAATTCAAAAAATCCTTGTCTTGCATATTGTGCTAAGTTTATCTTCGTATTCAAAGTTCCATCTAAAAAGAAATATGAATATAAGTATACAAATTGAATTCCTGTAAAGATAAGATATACGATATTCACCATTGTTAAAATTGTGTTGACAATGGTGTTGTCTACATGTGGTTTGAATTCCTTTTCTTTATAATCTCGGTTAAAAGCTGAATTCTTTTCTACAATATTGTAAATGATACAAACAAGATAAATAAAGATTATTACCACTAATACCATTCTAGCAATTAAATTTGCGATAAATTCACTTGAGAAAATAAACTCAAGCTGATAAAAGAATTTATCAAATAAATCGGCAAAAAGTCCATCAGCTGATAATAGTAATCCTATAATAATAACTAATAATGGAAGAGAACATAGCATGCCTAATCCTATTAATTTTAGTTTTTTATGTTTTTGTTCTTTATCTTCTTTCTCTAATGGTTCTTTTTTTACTGAAGTTTTCATTAATCGACAAGCACCTGGTATAAATTCCAAAGAACCAATTGCTAGGTTAACTGATTTTCCAATCATTTCACGTAATTTAAAGGCATCTGTACATGCCCAAACTATCATACATCCTAACAAGATTGGAATCACCATTAAGTTTAATACATAAAAAAAAGCATTATCAAAAATAAAATAGGTACTACTTAGTAATAAAATTGGAAAGCTTAAATACAAAGCATTTGCATTTTTAACTTTATCATGTCTTTTCAAAAATACCATTAGTAAAAATACACTTGTAACAGCAAATAGTAATACCGATATTCCCAAATCCTGCCCATAAAATAAAATGGAATGTAAAATACTCAAAACAAGACTTCCTATAACTGCTTTTTTCATAAAATCCCCCCTTATGAATACCATTATTATATCGCGTTCTTTATACTTATGCAAGAATTGACGAAAAAAAATGCAAGCAGTCCAGTTGCTTGCATTTAACTAAAACCTATAAAAAGCCCTTTCTCCTGATAAAACAAAAGATAATCCTACTATGTTCTTTTCAGAATTCATAACTTTTATTACATAGTTTGATGAATCCGTTACTGCTATGGTTTTGTTATCTTTGTCATACAGGCTTTGTGGCAACTTTTTATATTTTATACCCTTTATACCAGCAATTAACTTCCCGGAAAAATCATACCATTCGGTTACTTCTTCATTCCATTGAATTTCTATCTTATCATCGTAATTTATTGAATTTGAGAAAATTTTTTCTCCATCCTTATTTGATAAAAATTTTCCGGTAGAAGTAAGTAATATGGCTTTTTTATCAAAAATTACCATACCACCACATTTTTCAAGTTGATACTGATAACATAAAAATGGAGCTTGCTCTTCTTCACCCTTTTCATTAAATACTTTATACTCATTACCACATTCGCAGCAACGCTCAGCAATTACACAATGAGGAAAAACCTCAACTATCTGAAAGTTTCTATCTCCTATCCGTATTAGCATTATTTGTCTCCTTTTCCTTTATTTTTCTACATTTCTAGTTACTGGACAACTAGATTTATGTTTCTAATAGAAACATATTATGTTTATTATACTATAAAATATTTTAGATATCAAGCTTATTTTAGCATTAAAAATAGACGCCTTAATTTTTCTTTCATACAAGTTAAGTGCATTCCTAATAATTCGTGTAATATTGCGTATATGATTATGTAAGTTTCGTCTAATTTTCTTTTTACTAATTCCTTTAAAGTAAATTGTTCCATCTTTTCTCCTTTTCTGCACGCAAAAAAATATAGCGTGCTTTATAATTTACACACTATATAATACACTACCACTATCTCTTTGTCATTCTACTCTATATCATTTTTTATACTACTTCTTTTTGTATAACTACAACTTCTTCAGCCTACAGTCCTACAAACAAAGTGAGGCGAGACCCTATGCGGTCGCTCGCATCGGACGTACTACCGTTGACACGAACGCCCGCAGGACGGTCACTAGCGGTAAAGTTGTAAAGGCCTCCACGATTGGTGCAAGTATAGCCTTGGTAACTATACGCCTCTGTCGTCCATTCTGTCACATTTCCTCCCATATCATATATACCTTTTCTTGCTGTACTATTTTCTCCTGTTTTACTTAATTTTCCTGAATAATTATCTCCCTCACTATTTACTGCATATTCTCCTCCTATAAATTGTAATACTGTATCCCATGCATAACTACTACATAATCTACTGATTACTGCTTTATTATTTGCATACATTTCTTCTGCTACTTTTTTTGCTTTATCTCTTGTGATATAATTCCATACTTGCCTATCTTTTTGTACTACCGCTTTTCCATTACTATATCCTGTCCATTCTGTTTCTTTAGTTGTGTTACTCGTTTTTACTTCTTCATCATAGTCCACAATTCCTACTTCATATCGTCCAATATAAAAGCCTCTATATTTCTTTATGCTATTTATTTCGATACTTGGCATTGTTTCGGTAAAAACATTTGAGCTTCCTTTTTTTGTTATTTCTCCCGTTTCTTCATTTTTAGTTTGTGTATAACTCCATCCAGTCCTTGAAAACGCATATCTGTCATATTTGATCATTCCATTCGTTCCATCCTCTGTACATGGCACCCATACAAATTCATTCCCATTTGTCTCTGTTCCGCTATTATCTCGTATGACAAATCCTGTTTCTTTGGTTCCTTCTGTATGTTCAAATCCTTTTGGTACGGGTACTCCGTCTACCATAGTATAGTTATCTCCACTTGGTGTAGTAGGTGTATTTATTCCTGCTATGATATTATCTGCTTCTCCTAAAAATTTTGCTAAATCTTCTTCTTCTTTTTTGGCTGCTTCTTGGTAGTTTCTTCCTGCTTCTTCTGCTCTTGTTAATATTCCTCTTTGTCCTACGGTTAGGTTAATGGTGATTCCTGCTAGGATTAATAGCACAATAATGGTGATTACCAAAGCCACTAGTGTGATACCGTTTCCGGGCAGACACAAGGCCTGCCCCTACATTTTTGTTTCTTTTTTTCGGGTCGATGTGGATATCAACCCCTACATTTCCTTTTTTATTCATGTTTTCTCTTGTTCTCCTCTCTCTTCATTTTCTTCTTTTTTCTTATTGTTTACATTTTTTCCATAAATATGCACATTTTTCCTATTTCTATTTAAATAACAATAGCATTGTAAATACTTTTCCTTATTTAATTGTCAATGTACACATTTATTTATGTCTCTATCTTACTATTAGATATAAATATTGTTAAGAGGGTGTTACCACTTTTTTCATTTTTGCTGTTTTGTTGTAACTATTTAGAGGTAAATAATCCGTTTCATTGAAAATGGACGACCAATGGTCGCCCCTTGTATAATCATTTATTTTAACATTTCTAATATTTCTGCTTTGCTTCTTACTCCTACTGCTTGTTTTACTAGTTTTCCATTTTGAATCACTACAAGTGTTGGAATGCTCATAATTTGAAAAGCACTCGCAAGTTCTTGTTCTTCATCTACATTAATTTTCCCTACTTTGGCTTTTCCTTCTACTTCGTTTGCTACTTCATCTACAATTGGTGATACCATTTTACATGGTCCACACCAAGTTGCCCAAAAATCTAATAATACTGGTAACTCTGATTTTGATACCTCCTCTTCAAAATTTTTACTGGTAATAGTAATAACTGACATTTTCTTTCTCTCCTTTCTTATTTCATTTCATCAATATAATTTTGCAATTTCTCCTTCGTAATTGCGCCTTGATGAACACGATAAATTTGAAAATCTTTATTAATGAACACGGTTACTGGATATCCTGTTATTTGATACTTGTAAGCTACTTCTCCTTGCATATCATAATAGATAGGAAAACTTAAATTTTGTGAAGCAATATATTTTTTAGCTTCTTCTTGGTCATCATCAGCGGTTACATTTAGCATCAAAAATGTAACATTTTCCTTTTCTTTTTCATATACTTCATTAAAATATGGCATTTCTACTTTGCAATATCCACACCATGAAGTCCAAAAATTAATAACAATTGGCTTTCCTTTAAAAGAACTAAGTTGTATCGATTGGTTATTTTCATCTTGCAGACTAGCCTCTTTTGCTTGTTTATATTCTACTTCATTTTTCGTTGTTCCTTGATTTACTGTATTTTGCACCTTTTCTAGTTTACGTGTTAGAAAAGAATATCCGAAAATTTAGTAAAACAATTATTACCAAAAATATCACTACATAAATAATATACTTCGTTTTTTCTTTCATCTTTCTCTCCCTTAATTCGATAGTATGGATAAAAATTGCCTCATATAGCCTGTTATCATTAATATGCCTATCACAATTAAAAATATTCCACATATTTTATTAATAACTTCATAATGTTTTTTGATAAAACCAAATGTCATTTTAAACTTATGAATTAATAAAGCGGTTATTAAAAATGGAATTGCAAGCCCCATTGAAAAACATAATAGCATAAGGGTTCCTTCTAATACCTGTTCGGCACTTGCTGCTAGCATTAAGGCACTCCCTAAAAATGTTCCTACACAAGGAGTCCATGTAATCGAAAAAATAATGCCAAATAGGATCGAACGGATAAAATTCAAATTCTTGGTATCTACTTTTAATTCACTGGTACGATTTAGCCATTTTATTTTTAGCATGCCCATAAAGTTTAGTCCAAATACAATCATAATCACACCAAAAATAATTTGTAGAACTTGGCTATACTGTTTTAAAAATATTCCAATACTACTGGCAAAAGTACCAAGTAGCATAAAAACAACGGTAAACCCTATTACAAAACCACTTGCATTTTGAAGAGTTTCTTTTTTCTTACTAGCTACTTCTCCACCTGCAAAATAGGATAAATAAATTGGTATCATTGGCAATAAACATGGAGAAATAAAAGTTATAATTCCTTCTAAAAAGGACATCATATATTCCATTTTTCTACCTTCCTCTTAAAAATTTGCTACAAGCCAACCCTGCTTTTGTTCCCTCATATACCGCTTTTGAGATTTGTAACAATCCACCTGTACAGTCTCCACAAGCATATAATCCTTCTACATTGGTTGCCATATCCTTATCTACCTGTATGGCATTATTGTTAATAAATGCTCCTAATTTTCTTGCAAAATCAGTGCTAGAAGCAGTTCCGACTGCCACAAATACACCTTCTACATCTAATTTGGCTCCTTCTTTTAGAGTAACAGCCTCCACTTTATTTTCTCCTACAATTTCACTAACTCCTCTTGTTTCGATACTAATATCTTCTAATCCCTCATCACGGTTTTCTACCAATTCTTCTTCATTGGTTAAAAGAGTAACCGATTTTGCGATTGGCAATAACGTTTTAGCCTCTTTTATGGCATAATCTCCGGCTACCTAATACGGCTACTGGTTTATTTCGGTAAAAGAAGGCATCACAAATGGCACAATAACTAACCCCTTTTCCTTCTAATTCCTTTATTCCTTTTATTTTTGGTGCATTTCGGTTTGTCCCGGTTGCCAAAATAACGGTTTTGGTATGATAAGTGTTATTTCTTGTTTCTACTACAAAATCTTCTCCCTTCTCAATCCCCAATACCTCATCGGTTTGTACTGGAATTCCCAAACGGTTTGCTTGTTCTAATCCTTGTTTTAATAAATCTTTTCCACTAATTGTATCCGAAAAGCCATAATAATTATCAATCGCTTTGGTTTTCTCTAACGCACCACCGTCTTTTCCAATAATTAGAATTTTGTGGTTTGCTCGTTTTAAATAAATTCCTGCTGTAATACCTGCTGGTCCTTTTCCAATGATGATTACGTCATATACCATCTCGTCTCCTCCTTTTATTTTTTCAAGTCTTCTATTTGCCTATAACGTAATAAATTAAGCTCATACATTTCTTTATGATTCTTTACTACTGTATGCAGAATCACACCACATTGTTCAATAATCACCGCTAAAGTAATAATCCCTGTTGCCAAAATAGCAGATGGTACTTTTGTAATATAATGCGTTTTTAAAAATTCAACAATAACTGGAGTACCAATTACAATTCCTATTAACATTAGAAGAATTGCAATAGTGGTAAAGAATTGTAATGGTTTATAGTTTTTAAACATATTCGCAATGGTTTTTACTACTTTAATGCCATCGCTTACCGTATTTAATTTGGAAACACTGCCATCTGGTCTATCACGATAAATAATTGGTATTTCTTTAATGATGTACTTTTTATCTAATGCATACAAGGACATTTCTGTTTCAATTTCAAATTTTGGTGTCATAACTGGCATATTTTTAACAAACATTTTATTAAATACTCTATACCCTGTCATAATATCTTTTAAATTGGTACGAAACAATGTATTAATTGATTTCTTTACTAGCTTATTACCAAATTCATGGAAATGCCTTTTATTTTCTTCTTGATAGGTTCCGTTGGATAATCTATCACCAATGGTCATATCTGCTTGTCCTGTTCGAATTGGTTCAATTAATTTATGAACAAATTCAGCAGGATAGGTATCGTCTCCATCTACCATAATATAAATATCTGCTTCTATCTCACGAAACATTGTTCTTACTACATTGCCTTTTCCTTGTTTATATTCATGTCTAACAATTGCTCCATTTGCTTTTGCAATTTCTACTGTTTTATCTTTCGAATTGTTATCATATACATAAATATCCGCTTCTGGTAGTTCTTTTCGAAAATCTTTTATAACTTTTTCAATGGTCAGTTCTTCATTATAACATGGTATTAGTACAGCTATTTTTTCCATTTATAGTGTCTCCCTTCCTTTACTTCTCTTATTGCTCTTTTGTTTTTTAAAAATAATTAATTTGCTTACTATATAGTTTGTAAGAATAACAATTGCTTGTGCTATTACTTTTACCATCATATCATTTATTTTCATCATATCTACCATAACACATAATATTAGTGTTTCCAAAACCAATGTAAAAATCCTACCACCAACAAATAATGTAAATTCTTTCACTAGCTTGGCCTTTGTTTCTACTTTACTTTCAAATACAAATAATTTGTTCGTTACATAGGCAAACACAACTGCTATAATCCATGAAATCAAATTGCTAACCAAATAATCAAAACAAAGGCGACATAGATAGTAACTAACCATAGATACAATAAATGATAAAACACCAAAAAATAAATAATTAATTACTTCTTTGTATTTGATATATAAATTTTTGCAAGTTCTATATGCTTCTTTCAATTTATTTTCCCTCACTTATTTCTTTGTTTTTTATTAAATTTATTGATATTAATGATGGTAATGAAATGAACATACTATATATGTATCGAAATTCGCAATGTACTGGTGATGCCATACATGTAAACCATAACACGATTATTGGTACATATATAATCAATTCTTTATATCTTTTTTTATAATATAGATACATAAAAGAAATAATCACAATAAAGAATGCGAAACCTATACTAAATAGCATAGATATAATTGGAATGTTTTTGTTATCTATTAATTCTACCATAGTATCTATCAATTTT
The DNA here is from genome assembly GCA_948471055.1 of uncultured Clostridium sp. Lineage (GTDB taxonomy): Bacteria > Bacillota > Clostridia > TANB77 > CAG-508 > RGIG8482. Next base: position 14,401 of record CAOKQZ010000029.1, read on the forward strand.
CCTTTTATCAATGGAATTTTGTGTATATCAAATGGTGCTTTTATAAGCCCCGTTGAACTTTCATTTATTCCTTCTTGATATATTTCTGTGTACACTTTCCAATATTGTGTCTCTGGATACCAATATCCAAATGAGTTACATAAAAATGCTTCAATCACTTCAACTGGATATTTTAATACTATTTTTATCCACAATCCAACAAATTCCATTTTATGTTCATAAAAATATTCTTCATTAAATTTTGCTTTTATTGGATCTGAAATAGTTGGATTATATACTTCTACATAATCTTCAATTGGTAAAAAGTTATAAATCGCTTCTTTTTCTTCTATCGTTACATCTCCTCTTACAACTACAACTCTCGCAAATTGTTGAAGAGGGACAGATAAAGCTTCACGTATAGATGAAGAATTTATATTAAATATTTCAAAAATAGGTCCTTTAATTATGCCACATATTACTAATACTACCAAAAATGCAATTAATAATATCCTATAATATTTCTTTACTGTTATTATTAAAAATGGCATTGCAAATACTGTCACATAAATGCCATTATTTCGAAACAAACTCATTATTATCAGTGATAAGATGAATAATATTATATTCTTTTTCTTTTGAAAAAAGACCTCTGTATTTGTAACAATTTCTATCATCTGTATAATTACTAATACAACAAATCCCGAAAAAATAATATCTTTCCACATTGTTATACTATATATTGCATTTATTGGATATATTGCAAAAAAAATTAATGTTACAATTCTAAAACTAATTGAAATATTTTTCTTTGCCATATAATAAATTACAAATGAAAATATTGCAGACATAATTAACATTTGAATTATAGAGTATATAGCAATTCCAACATTATAATTTCCAAACATTTTTCCTATACTCATAGTTAACCATATTATACTTGTATGTATAACAGGATGATGGTTGTTAAAATTTGTAACCCCAGTTGCTTGTAAGATTTGCCATAGGGAATCATATGATACATTTCCTGGAAAGTATCTTAGTATATATGGCAACCAAGCAAGTATTATAATTCCCATACATATAAAAAAACTTTTCTTATTGCTAGTAAAGAAGGATACATTTTTATTTTCTTTTTGTCTTCTTTTCTCTATCAAGTTATTTAACTTATCAAATACAAATACAATTATTGTATAAAAAATAATAGCATAACCTACCCATTTCATCCCATTTTTTAATATTGCTGTACGAGAGCAAAAAATGTTGCTTAAATCTAAATAATAATTTAGACTATAGCCAATCACTTCAATTGTAGCAAAAAAGCATGCTAATATAATTGCACATATTTTCAATCTTCTATCTTTTATTATTTCACACTGTTGTATTATATAATACATAAACATACAATATGCCATACTTAGTACTGATGAACTATTTGTATTCCAAAACACCTCAGAATTTTTATCTATGTTAATGCTACTAAACATAATAGCACATATAGCACATACTATAATAAATATCTTTTTCTTCATTTAATTCCTCCTATCATCACTCCATCCCTCACTCCTCATAATAATTTACTTACGATTATCATAATTATATAAAATAAGTGCTGGTGTTAATATTTTGTAAGTATTTGTCTTTATCTTTTCTTCTAAATATTTTTCTAACGTTTTATCTAGTATTGCCTTATTTCTTTCTAAGATATAATTTTTGGTTTCTTCATCTATTCTTGTAATCATTGCTTGTACATATTCATTATCCTGATACAATTGCTCTAATATTGGAAAAATATTGGCATACATATAATCAATCATATTTTTTCTTGCCTCCGTATCTAAACTATATAATTGGTTTAGAATGCTTTCTTCTACTCGCCAGAAAAATATATATGCCATAAATTCTTTTTTATCATATGGTTTTGTTATATACTTATTCATTCGCTCTTCTAATATTTTTAGTACATCAATCATATTATATTCTACTTTGGTTCGCATAATGGAATTTTGGCGAATGGTATATTCATAATATGGTTTTTCGATGTATTTAATTGTTTCAAGCTGACTTAATATGACTGGATTGGTTCCTAAATCTTCAAATTTTAGCCCTTCAACAAAGGATAATCCTATGGCTTCGTATAATTCTTTTTTTACAATTTTATTGCATGCAGAAGGCATGATGGTGCTATACAAAATTTTTTTGTAATTACTTTCAAATTGTAAGGTATTGTCTAAGGCTGGGGTTGGGAATTTTTCTTCTTTACTAAAAATAGATAACCAATCGCAAATTACCATATCTACATTTTTTTCTAAGGCTTCCCATGCTTCTTCAAAAAAGTTTTTGTTAATTACATCATCGGAATCAATGGAAGCAATGTATTTTCCTTTTGCGTTTTTTAAAATGACATTACGTACATTTCCAAGCCCATGATTTTCTTGCTTGATATAGCGAACTAGGTCAGGATATTTTTTCACATATTGCATACAAACTTCTTCACTACCGTCGGTGCTTCCATCGTTTACAATTAAAATTTCAATGTCTTTATGTTTAAAACTTAAGACAGAGTCAATACATTTTGCCACATAGTTTTCTACATTATAAACCGGAATTCCAATTGTCAACATTTTTTCGTATTCCTGCTTTTTTTCTTGATTTGCAAAGTTTTCAATTTTCTGTTTCATATCTTGGCTTGCAAAAATTTCGTGTTCTTGTTTCATTTCTTGATTTACAAAATTTCCGTCTTTGTTCTTTATTTCTTGTTTTTCTAAATTTCTTAAAAAGTTTTCGATGCTCTCTTTGCTCTTCTTGGTATATTGTTTTCGGTACTCTTCATATTGTTTTAATATTTCTGCCTTATTTTTACTTACTTCTTCCACTTTTTCTACGATTTCATCAATATTATCATCACTTTTTACTTGTAGCATTTCCTTTAGTGGCATATCTTTTTCAAACAACGTATTGTTTCCTACAATACAAGGCACGCCCCTATCCATGCACATAAAAAATACGCTATTATCTGAATTACAAAAATTAATATAAAGAGCAATTTCACTTGCCGCTATCATTTCCTTCATGGTTTGAAATTCTTTTGCTTCTAGACCAAATTCTTTGTTAAATCCCTTTACTAAATCAATTTGATTGATGACATTTACTTTCTTCCCCAATAATCTTATAGCACTTAAGGAATTATAATAACTATGTTTTGCATCACCACTATCACTTAATATAGCAATTCCTTCTTGCTTGGTACCTTCTTTCGTGGTCTGTGGTACATCTAAATACAACAAATACACTTCTTCAAATTGTGTTTTTAAAAGAAGATACAAATTTTTATCTAATACTCCGATTTTGCATAATTTTTTACTATGATACAAATTAAGAATTGCATCATGAACCGTAATACAATATTCATTCGTTAAAGACGCTAAATCGAAGGTCAAAATCGTACTTATTTTGGTAGTATCAGCTAGCCTATCGGTTATCATCTCATATTCTAATCGATAATCAATTAAAATGATTTCTTTTACATCATTTTTACGAATAAAATCAATAAAATTAATCGTTTCTTTGTAATTTGTTTCCAATATATACACATATTTAAAATTGTGTTCATAAATATAAGCATGATGTTCATATTCTTTTGGAATACATACCAAACAATCAATATGATAAATTAAATCTTTATTTTCGTTTATAATCATTTGTCAACCTCACTATATTATAATCTAATTTTTATAACACTCAAAGTATATCCTTATTTGTCTTTTGAAATTATACTTTTTAGCACTAAAAAAAATGTTTCCTTATCCTTTTTATTCGATTTCCATTGCTTACATTACAATTCTAAAAATTCTTCTACATTTCTAGTTGCGTCTTGTAAATTTTGTTTTGAAAATTCTTGGTATAACGCAATAATCTTCTCGCGATTTTCAATACATAACTCTATTTTATTTTTTATCTCTTCAATATCGGCTTCATCATTAATCACAATATATTTTTCTAATTCAGATCCTTCAAAATAATGATGATTATTTCCTGTAATGCAAGGAACTCCTAATTCCATACTCTCTAATGGTAGCATTGGTGCACATTCCGAAAAAGTAACATATAAATTCACATCATTGTTAGCAATTCTTTCTAACAATTTTTCCCTAGAAATTGCTTTTTCAATTCCAGTTACTTCAATTTTATATTGTTTTGCAAATTGTTTGGCTGGTTCATTTAATGGCACCATATCCATAACTGCATTATCTAATAATTTAATCGCTGCCATTTGGGAATACATATTTTTTCTCCAATCATCACATTTTGCAGCATAAATTCCAATTATCCTTTTGGAATTGTTCTTGCTTTTTTTCTCTACTTTTGGAATACCACTTACTTTATTGGTAATAAAATAAGCCTGATACCCTTGTGAAGTATAAAAATTCATTAAGCTTTTTTTGCAAGTTCCCATAACATCTATTAAATGCTTTTTATGAAGTTCAATAATTTCTAAATTTCTTTCCCAACCATATAAATCCAATATTTGAGAATGGCTACCATGCCAAAATGTCTTTACTTTTACTTTTGTCTTCTTTTTTAAATCCACTACCAAATCATTCCAACCAACGACAAAAGCACTAAATACCACTTGTTTTATTTCGCTATTGGCAATTGCCTCTATAATCCTTGTTCTATCTTTTTTTCGAAAAATTTCTCCACAATCTACTAAATTTGTAAATAGCTCTTTAGTTGCACTACTTACCCCAAACCATTGGGCATTATAGATGGTAATATATTCTGACTGTTTCATACTTTCAATGGTTTTTATCGTTTTTTCAATTCGTGTTAAATACTCGTCAGTGATTATTGCTCTTTTTCTTTTCACATTTCGATAAATTACAATTGGAAATAAAATTACTTTTGCCGTTTTCCTAATACAATGTTTTATTCTTCGGTAAGTATTAAAAATGAGATTGGTTTTATCCTTTCCCAAGTGTCTTACCATTTTCATTTCAATTCTTTCTTTTGGTGGTATCCAACTTGCATCATAATAATGAATCATACATGTATTATCGGTAAAAATATTATCATCTCTATGGTAACTGTATGGATAAAAATATTCTCTTGGGTAAATCGTAATAATTTCCTTTTGGGAAATTTTTAAATCTTGAATTTCTCGATATCCTTTTTTTAGTCCATATGGCTGTAAAATCTCTGTCATCATGATTGGAATACTAATTTTCGTTATGTTTTCAAGGTCAAATTCTGGTATCGTACGGTATTTTTTTAGTAATTCACCTGTTAAAAAGGATTTTTTATTTTTTTCATACCATACACCAACTGCCACATAGCCAGAATCTTCAATGCCTAAAACTGTATCTTTTTCAAATAACCAATCAATATTTTTCGTTACTTCCATATCCGTATCAAAATAAATACCACCATATTCATTTAAAACCTTTGCTCTTACATAATCGGCAATAAAGGCCCACTTTTTATTTTCATAAGCCCCTTTTATAAATGGACATTCTTCTAAATTGACATTTTCTTCTGTCCATTTCATTATTTTATAGTCTGGTAAAAATTTCTTCCAACTTTTCAAACATTTTTGTGCTAATTTTGGCATTGGTTTATCACCAAACCAGCAATAATGTATAATTTTTTCCATTTGTACTAAATTCTCCTTTACTAGTATACTTACCATGATTTGAATCACCAAAGGCTAACACAAGCCATTTATAATTGTTCTGCAAATCCTTTTTGTAATTTTTTAAAGATAAAGTACCCTACCACAAGTAAAACAAGTCCTAGTCCCAGTAAAATTCCTAAGTGTTGCATATTAGGCATTTGTTGATAATAGAAAATATCGCGGTATGCATTAATAATATAAGTCATTGGGTTTAACCTCATAATAATTCTTAAATTTTCTGGTAATTGCTCTAATTTATAAACAATTGGGGTAGCGTAAAAAGCTGCCATTAAAATAACACCAATAATATGCTCTAAATCTCGAATATAGACCGTTCCTGCTGATAGTATAAAACTAATTCCTAGTAAAATAATACATTGTATTAATAAAACCACTGGGAATAGTAGTATTAATGGAGTAATTCCTAATCCCGAAAATAAGACAAAGGCTAATATGATAATACAAGAAATTAAAAAGTTAATCGCTCCACTAATCACACTGGAAATTGGCAATATTGCTCTTGGAAAATATACTTTTTGTACGATATTTCCATTCATGATAATACTAAGCGAGCCTTGTGTAATAGTTGTTGTAAAAAAGGTCCATGGAATTAAACCAATACATACATAAATGTGATAAGTTTTATCGCCATTGGCAATTAAGGCTCCAAAAATAACGGAATATACCAGTAGTTGTAGTAATGGGTTTAAAAATGACCATAATACTCCTAAAATAGAATGCTTGTACCTTCCTCTTACTTCTTTTTTAGTATTGCTTTTTAATAGTTCTCTATAATTATATATTTCTTTAAATATGTTCATGTTTTCTTACTTTCCTTTCTCTAAAGGCTTAAACTTTGTTTCTAAATCCTGTTTTGCAAGTTTCTAAATCGTGTTTTACAACATCGTTTTCAAACTTTTATTTTTTAAGCGGTTTCTACTAAGTATTGGTTTACCACGGTTTTGGTATCACCATCCATTTTAATGGACCCTTGGTGTAGCCATACTGCTCTTGTACAAAATCGATTAACCGAATCCATGCCATGTGTTACAAAAACAATGGTTTTTCCTTCTTTCTTTAATTCTTCAATTTTACTAAAACATTTTTCTTGGAAATGTTGGTCACCAACTGATAAAATCTCGTCAATTAATAAAATGTCGGCATCTACGTTAATAGCAACGGAAAAAGCAAGTCTCATATACATTCCAGATGAATAGGTTCGAACTGGATTATCAATAAAATCTTGTAATTCCGAAAATTCAATAATTTTATCAATTCTTTTATCAATTTCTTTTCTTGTTAATCCAAAAATAGAAGCATTAAAGTAAATGTTTTCTCTTCCAGAAAAGTCTGGATGAAACCCTGCCCCTAATTCCAAAAGAGATGTTAGTTTTCCATTGGTTTCTACTTTTCCTTTATTAGGATAAATAATTTTAGTCATTAACTTAAGCAACGTCGATTTTCCACTTCCGTTTACCCCAATTAATCCAACCACTTCACCTTTTTTTATCTCTAAATCAACATCTTTTAAAATCTCACGCACTTCTTTTTTACTTCGATTCCAAAACAATACTTTCTCTTTAATGGTATTTGTTCTATCATAAAATACATTAAACGATTTATACACATGTTCTACACGGATTGCAACATCCTCCTTTTGCATTCTTCCTTCCTCCCTATTCGTATTTTTTTGCAATTATATCATACTTTTGCGAATTTTCAAATAAAAAATATATAATCTTTTAAGAACCCCCTGTCAGCTTCGCTGACAGCCCCCTTAAGTAAAGGGGCCTTTTGGTAGGGCTTTGTAGACTATTTTATCCATTTTCTCTTTGGTTATATTCTATACATTTTTCTTCTAATAATTTAAAATTGCAACATCTTGCTTTTATATTTTCAGATAATTTCCCTATTATATATAATTGATATAGCTTTGACGATTTATTTTGTACTTGAATATAATTTGCATTTAACCAATCCAATTGTTCTCTTAATAATTTTTGATACTTTAATTCTGATATTGTTAAAGTTTCTTTATTTAAATCCACTAATGAATAGTTGTTTTCTTTGACTGGTATCATATTATTAAAATTTACAGCTCCCAATTCTCCATTTTTTATTTTAAAAAAGTCAACGGTATTTTTCATCTTTTTGTGTTTTTCTTTTGGACTAGATAAGGGGGCAAAATATTCACAAGAATTTATTTTAAATAAGATACCGATAAACGGTCTTAATTCTTTTTCATATTTATTATAAGAT
>CAOKQZ010000030.1 GCA_948471055.1 uncultured Clostridium sp.
ATATAAAAACTCTAAAAGTGCTAATAGCTAAAACTATGCTATGTGGCACTTTTTTAGTTGCCTTTCTATTCATATGCGAAAGCATACTAACACTGTAACAGGTAAAGCCTTAACAGTCTTAGCAATTTGGAAGGAGGATATGTAAAAATGAATGAAGAAAGGAAAGTAGCAGGAATTTATATTCGTGTTAGTACAGAAGATCAAGTTAGAGAGGGACTTAGTTTAGGAGAACAGGAGGAAAAGTTAAAACAACTTTGTAAGTATAAAGATTATAAAATCTATAAAGTTTACAAAGATGCAGGAATTAGTGCAAAAAATATGTCTGGTAGACCAGCTTTTCAGCAAATGTTAGAAGATATGAGAGCAGGCAAAATCAATTATATTGTAGCCTATAAACTAGATAGAGTTACAAGGTCTGTAAGAGATTTAGAAGTTTTAATTTCAGAACTAGAAGAACATCATTGTTATTTGGTATGCGATAGGGATGAGTTTACATCTTTTTATGACAAAGTGTTTAAATCTGATTTAGAATTATATGAAAGACAAGCATTACCAGAGAAAATGACAAATTTTAATGATAAACTACCTATTGCACAAAGCGAATTTGCAAGAGATATGATAAAAGATCCATATATTTTCGAGTTAGCTAATATAGGAAAAAGAGCAAAAGAAAGAGACATTGAAAATGCAATGTTAGAAAGAATAAAGAATGTATTACTTGAATTAGGAAAAGGATTTAGTTTTGTTGGAAATCAATATAAAATATCAACAAATGACAATGATTATTATATAGATTTATTATTTTATCACTTGGATTTAAGATGTTTTGTGGTTGTAGAATTAAAAAATACAGAGTTTAAACCTGAATATGTTGGACAATTAGGATTCTATGTAACGGCAGTTGATGAAACTTTAAAAAAGGAAACAGACAATGAAACGATAGGATTATTACTTTGTGAAGATAAAGATAAACTAACAGTTGAATGGTCTTTAAAAAGTGTAAATGCACCAATAGGAGTAGCGTCATACAAAGTAAAAAATATTATTCCAAAAGAAATAATGGAGAAATTGCCAACGGAAGAAGAATTAAATTTATATATAAAAAAATTACCAAATGAGGAAATTAAAGAAGAAAATTTATATAAATGAAGTAAATGTTAAACTAGTTTCGCAGTGTGTAACCAGTACTAGTAAATGTAATAAATAAGGTGATATTATGATTAATAAAGTAAATAATTTGAACGAGAAATCATTTAAAAATTATAGTGGACCAGATAAAGAATTTAAAGAAAAAAATATTATATTTGGCTATAATGGGAGAGGAAAATCTTCACTTGCAAAAGGAATAATTCAGGAATTTTTGAAAGATAATGAAAATAAAGAATCAAATTATAGATTCTTTAATAGAAATTACATTAGTAATAATTTAATATTGAAGAAAGCAAGGATTCTAAAATTAAAGGTGTTATAGCAAATTTTGGTAAAAAAGATGTAGATATTGAGAAACAGATTGAATTATTAGAATTAAATATTGTTGATACCAAAAAACTTGAAGATGAAATAAAACAATTAGATAAAAATATTCGTACTGAAATTGATAAGATACATGACAATAAAAAAGGAAATATTTCAATACAAAAAAAGCCAATTTCCAAAACTAATAAAGAAGTTATATTATTATATAATGAAGATGTTGAAAAAGCAAAAAAGATCGAAAATAATGAAGAAAAATTAATTAATTTTAAAGGAGATAACACTTTAGAAAAGCAAAAACTGAATATCGAAAAAATAAACATACCAATTATAGAAATCATAGATAATAACGAAATAGTGAAAGTAAAAGATATATTTTCTAAAATATATGATGATATTGAAATTCCAAGCTCTAAAGTTGTAGAATGGATTTCTATAGGGTTATCTATACATCATGAAGGAGATAAATGTAAATTTTGTGGTGGAAACCCTAATTTAGAGTTTATAAGACATAATATAGAAAAATATAATTCTAATGAAAAGCAAAAGGCAGCAGTAGCATTAAATGATTTTAAAACAAGATTAGAGATTTTACTATTACAAATTGATAATTTATTATTGGTAAAGGATAATATAAATAACAATTTAGAAAAAGATATTTCTAACCATTTTAATAATATTCAAACTAGTAGAGAAGCATTAGAAAAGATTAAAGAAATAGTAGTTAAAAAAATAGAAAATATAAACTTAGAAATATATCTCAATCATGAAGAAACTATATCACTCTTAAATGAAATAGAAAAATCTTATAATGAAATAATACTCGAGAAGAAGAATGAAATAAAACTAATAGATGATAAAATTTCTAAATTAAATATACTAATTAAAGGTGCTATTGGATTAGAAATACGAAGAAATACATTTATAAATAACAATATAGAATTGGCTGAAGAAAAGAGAAAAGCATTAAAAGAAATTAATACCAAGAATAAAGAAAACTTAAATAAGATAGAAAAGCTAAAAATGAGTAAATCAAATACAAAAGACTTTGCAGAACATATTTTAGAATTTAAAGTTAAAAACAGTCTACCAACATATTCAAATTTTAATAACATAAAACTTGTATTATGTGGGAATAATCCTTCAAGAAATGATGAGTTAGCTATTGGCACATTGTTGAATGTATGTAATATTTTATCTCATAAGGCTTCAAGAAATCCTGATGAGATATTAAAAGCAGCCAAATTTTTAATGAAAAAAATTAAAAATGTTGATGAGTTACATTTTAATACAATGAAAGAATAAATAATTTTAAAGAGGGTGTTAAAAATTATTTGAAATTACACTTGTTTTATAAATTTGTTGAAAAAAGTATAAATTTGTGATAGTATACGGAAAGAAAAATAAATATGAAAAGGGAACTTTTCATAAAAATACATAAGGAGGAACATGGATAGAATACTTGATATTGAAAACAACAAAAGAAACGAAAATGTAGAAGTAAACGCATTTATAAAAGAATTAGAAAATGCTTTAAATGCTAATAATCTTGCAAATTCAAAAGGGGTATACACGACACTATATGATGAAGTATTGAATGAGATAAATTTAGCAACAAAGTATAAAGGAAAATTAAATAGCATAATAAAAGAATGTATGAAAAATGAATCTTATGAAAATGATTTTTGGTATATTAATTATGATAAATCAAAAAATACATTTTCTATGGATTTATATAGTGATGGAAAGTGTCAAAAATTCCCAATAACTATGCAAGATATAAAAGATTATAACTATAAAGTTGGTATGACATATTGGGCATTTGAAGATGGACGTATGTTAGAAGAAGATGCTATAAAAGACAGTATCAAAATTGATGTAGATTCAGCACTAGCAGATTTAGAACGAAATAATAAAAAGTGAGAGATATATGAATAAAGAAGATTTTGAAGATGTAATTAACGAGTTAATAAATATAGATCCAAACAAAATAAAAAAGCACACAATCGTTATAAATGATGATAAACCATTATTTAATAAAAAAGATTTTGATATTATTGAAGGAAACCCACAGTATTTTGAATTAGATAACAATGGAAGAAGCAATGGTGCTATTGCTATTATTAGCAAAAATACATTGCCTTTAATTACAAAGAAAAAGTTAAAATATCCTGAACCTAGCAATTGGAATAAAGCTTTTGAAAATAAAAAGCTTTTTGAAAAATGCCATATAATTGCATATAGCTTATCAGCAAAAATTGCTAATCCAAAAAATATTTTCATAGGAACAGTGAAATTAAATAAAAGTTATATGAAAAAAGTTGAAAATGAAGTAAAAAAACACATTAATGATAAATCAGTAAAAATATTGTATAGAGTTAATGTCAAGTACAAAGGTACTAATAAAATTCCAATAGGAGTATTAATAGAGGCTCAATCTATAGATGATAGCTATAGTGTTTGCAGATTTTGTTATAATATTCAAAGGGGTAAAAATTTTAGATATAGTAATGGAATGGTTGTTGGAGAACAACAAATTTGGTCAAAAGTAGTTCAAACAGTAGCAAATAAAATTGCAAGAAAAAATAATAGAAAAAGTGGATATATAAATTATACTATAAATACTAAAACAAAAACATTTCATTATATGATAATGATTGCAAACAGTTGCAGAATGCTGAACCTAAAAATATACAAGAAACAACTGCAACAGAAAAAGATTTACTAGCAGTTGGATTAAAATATTGCAAAAACTGTGTAAAAGATAAGTAAAATGTGATTTATTAACAATATGAAGGATAACTATAATGAGTAATCAAATTGAAAATAACATTATAAGGATTTAGAGGAAAAATATAAAATAAATTAAAGTTTTATAAAAGACTTGTAAAATATAAAATTTTATGTTAAATTAAAAACATAGCAAAAGACAAGAAAATACCGATATGGGTATACACTTCTTTGAAACTATTGCTATAACTGATTTTGAAACGGATAATAAGGTGCTTTTGTGCAAGGCGTTTTTCGCATACGTCCTTTGCTAAGGCACCACAAGATTTATCAATACTTTTAGAGTTTTTGATAAGTCTATTTTTTTATTTAAAAATACTATCAGTATACAATTTGTATACAAAAATATCTAATTTTTATTTTAATATGTATGTTATTATCTATTCAGGGTAGATAATAACTTTTTTGTTTTATGCAGTTGCTATGCTTAGAACATTTCCAATTACTTTTGCTGAATTTTCACTTGCTGTTTTATCTACATGAGCATATAAATTAGCAGTAGTATTAAAACTAGAATGCCCAAGCCATACTTGAATATCTTTCATATGAACTGCATTTTTTAGAAGAAGTGATGCACAACTGTGCCTCAAATCATGTAACCTTATTGGTTTTAATTTGTTATTTACAATAATTTCATGAAACTTATGTGTTAGATAATCTGGTTTTATAAGTGAGCCATCTTCATTAACACATACATAATTATCTATATTCAAATAACTATCTTTAAATAATTTCTTGTTTTCTCTTTGTTTTTCTTTTTCTTCAATCAATAGTTCTTTTATCTTTGGAATTAGGGGTAAAGTTCTATAACTTGAACTTGTTTTTGTTTTTGCTTCTGCTACAATTTGATGTTTTCCATCATAACTTGCTTCTGTTACTGTAAAGTTAATTGTTATTGAATTATTCTCAAAATCAATAGCATCCCATTTTAGCTCAAGTATTTCTTCTCTACGAAATCCGTAAAATGCACCAATTAGAATTGGTATTTTAATATTAGTATCTTTTATAATGCTAAAAAGTAATTGTAGTTCCTCTTTATTATAAAAAGTTGGAACATAAGGTTGGGCTTTTGGTGTATCAACTTTCTTTGCTGGATTAGAAGTAATTATATCCATCTTTTCTGCATAAGAAAGTGCAGATAAAATATTTGCATGATACTTTTTAACAGTTGCACCTTTTAATTTTAGTTCATTAAAAAGATAAGTGTAAAATGCTTGAATATGAATTGGCTTTAATTCTGTAAGTGCAATATTTAAGTTCTTGAAGTAAGGATAAATCCTTTTATTGATTATTCTTTCGTATCCACCATAAGTCGTTGGTCTAATATTAGGTTTTATCATTTTAAGCCAATTTAACATATAATCACAAAATAAAATACTATTGTTAGAATTTTGAGCTATTTGGGTTACTTTCAAATTATTGTTTAGTTCTTCTTCATATCTTCTTCTAATTTCTTCAGCACTTTTGCGTGCTGTTTTCTCAGATTTGGTAATAGGAACATCAGTTGTTACTGACTTCCTACGAGGTGGATTAATACCATCTACTATATAAAGTAGTGCCACCCAGTTTTTGCTTCTCTTGTAAATTGTTGCTGTTACTTTTACCATCTACAATCTCCTTTCTTCATAACAGCCAATTTACTTTAACATGAATCGTTAGTTTTAGATATTAAAGTAAATTTGGTAAATAAATTATTTTGTGTTTGTTAAGTAATTGATTATCATTACTTTTGGAATTTTATATTCTCTTCCAATTTTCTTTGAAGGAATAATATTGTCATTTACCAAAGTATAAGCTTTTGTAATTCCTACACCTAACATTTCACGAAGTTGTTTAATGTTTACTACATCTGGATAGTTATTAAACATTAAATGATAGTTGTCTAAATTATTCATTGTAGTACCTCCTTTAATCTATTTACCCGTTTTTAAATTTGGGTTATGTAATATGAAATTGTCAATGTGCAGCTTTTTTTGTTATTATTAAATGTTAGAATATCTAAAACTAACTTAACAATAACATATCTACTTGCAAGAGTCAATAGTTTGTGATAAAATAATATAAGAAAATAACTATATCATATAAAAGGTTAGGTGAACTTATGAAAAACTCAAATGAAGATGTTATTGATTTTATAAAAAATAGAAAGATTAGTAATGTAACTAGATTATATGTAGATAGAAATTTAAGAAAAGAATATCTTACTTATATGAACTACAAAAAGGCTAGGAACGATTTTGAAGCTATTTTAGTACAAAAAGATAATCGTATAGGTACTTTGCTTTGTAACTTCTTAAATTGTGATTTTAGAGCTATTGAGAGTGTTAAAAATTTCATACAAGACTATAGTTTAACTTTATTTGCAGAAATAACAAAAATGGAATTTAAAAATACCTATACTGCAAATGAGTATGAAAAGTTAATAAATGAATTAGTAGAAAAATCTGGAGATAAATTAGAAAGCATAAAGGAAGATTTTATTTCTGAGGTAAATTACTTATTTAATATTAATCAATTAGAAGAAATAAAAGATTTAACACCATTACAAAGATTTTATGTTTTAACTATGAGTAAGAATAGTAGTAAAAGATTATCCTATTTTGAAAATGATAAATTAAATATCACACTTGGAGATTTATCAAGATTAAATACACCATTAAATATTATTGATGAAAATCAAGCAATAGAAATTGCTAAAGTGAATAAAGATAGAATTTTACCAATACCATATACTTTTGAAAGTAATGATATTTGCCAATTATTAATTATCGAACTTCAAGAAATTGTTTGTATGGACAAGTTTGAAATTAAAAAGTGTAAAAACTGTGGAAAATACTTTGTTCCAGAGAAAAGAACTGACGAATTGTATTGCAACAATATTTATGAAGATGGCAGAACTTGCAAAGAAATCGGCTCTTTCAAGGTAAAACAAAAGATGATTAATAATGATGATGATTTGAGAACTTATAGAAATGTTTATCAAAAGCTATTATTGAGAACAAGAAGAAATCCAGAGAATTTGCAATATGAAAAAGAGTTTGAGAATTTTAAAGAAGATAATCGAAAAATGCGTGATAAACTTGATAAAGGTAAGGTTACATATGAAGAATATGTAGAGTGGTTAAATGGAATATAGAAATTAAAAGAGGTTTATTGAAATGAATTTAGTAGAAATGAAACAATCAGTAGAGATGCTTTATGATGAATGGGATTTAGGAAAAACACCTTCGCATTCTAAAGGGAAAGTTTGTGCTTGGATTTATTTGTTTGAAATACTTGAAGAAACAGAAAAAATGGTCATTGAAAAAGAAAATGGTAAAGTTATTGGAATATGTGGATATGCAAAATGGAATTCAAAGAAACACATAATTAGAAAAAAGTTTTTTCATATTATGAAAATGATACTTATATGGAGTCCATTAGTAAAAGATAAAAATGCTATATATAAATATAATAATGATTATGATTACACACCAGAAGAATTAGCTAATTATTTTGATGGAAAGATAAGCATTTTAATTTTAAATCCAAATTATCGTGGTAAAGGTATTGGAAAGAAAATGCTTTCACAAGTATTTGAATATGCTAAAAATGATAATATGAAAAATATTCAAATACTAACAGATGAATCATGTAATTTTAAATTCTATGAAGCTTGTGGCTGTGAGAAAGTATATGAAAAAGTGATTAATAATGGCGAACCTGATAAATGTGGTAATACATCAAGTGAAATAGGATATATTTATGAGAAAAGATTTGGAGGAAAAGATAATGAATAATATAGAAATTAAACAAATTACCAAAATAGATAATGATACTTTGGATATAATTACAAAATGGATGTATAATTGGTGGGGAAAAGAAGATGGATATGTATTTGAAGAGGTTAAATGTTTTATGAAGCATAGTCTGCAAGAAAACAGATTACCACAAACTTATGGTATATTTGTAGATAGTAAGATAGTTGGAATGTATCAGTTTGCCTATGAAGATATAAGCATTAGACCAGATATATACCCTTGGCTTGCAAATGTATATATAGATGAGGTGTATAGAAATAAAGGACTTTGTAGAAAAATGATGGAAACAGTAAAAGAAAATGCAAAGAAAAATTTAGATTTTAATGAAATATATTTGTATACAAAACATCAGGGACTATATGAGAAATTTGGATGGAAGTATGTGTCAGATTTTGATACTTATAGAAAAAGTCCTAGAATACAAGGACTATACAAATTAGAATTAAACTAAGTATATTATTTATAGTGGTGGAATTGAAATGAAGAAATTTATTATAGATGAAAGAGTACAAAAAATATGTAAAGAATTTGATAATGCTTTTGATGAAAAAAATTTGGATAAGATTAAAAATAATTTTGAATTTGCATTAGAATTATTAAATTCAAAATTAGATGAAATATCAAAATGTAATTTATATTACTCGATAGGAACTGCTCATGGCGATTATATTCAAATTGGGACAAATAGACTCTCTGTTGAAGAAATTGAGTATAATTTAGAGCAATCATTTTTCTATTTAAGAAAAGCTGTTGATATGATTGAAGGAAATGATATTCCTAGGGAAATATCAATAAAAGTATATACTAATTTAGGAAATTTGTTTGATGAAGTAAATAGAAGAAATGAAGGAATAGAATACTATAAGAAAGCTTTAGATATATATCCTAATTTTGCTATGGCTAATGGTAATCTTGGTATGGCAATATTTTTATATTCTAGAATTATATATGATAATTCACATCAAGTTATATTAGATCATGAAGCATATAGATATTTAAAAAAATCATTCCAAGATAAAAGGAATTTATTTGACTATGCTGAAAAGGACTTTAATAAATATTGTACTCAAATAGAACAAGTATATGCAAAGGAATTTTTGAATAATAGTTTGACTTTTGATGATTTTCCTGTTTTAGATAAAGAAGAAAGAAACTATAGGCAATGGTGTGCACGAAATAGCTTATTCTTAAATCCTTTAAATGATATTTTAACTAATAATGTTGTATGGAGAGACATAATGCATTTGCCCAATATGATTATGAATGTAAAAGATGATCAAAAAATGCGATTTTTTGGTCTAATGAATGAAATAAAGCAGGAATTTATATCCTCAAGATATCTTTTTTATGAATCAATTCAACCTAGAGAAACAGAACACTTTTCTGATAAAGAAAATCATTTAGTAGATGCCTTTGATTTTGCAACATATTCTATTTATAACTATAAAATGAGAATGACTTTTAGGAGTTTGTATTCAATATTAGATAAAGTAGCATTTTTCTTAAATGAATATTTTGAAATTGGAATAAAAGAATATGATGTGAATTATAAAAGTATATGGTATATAGCAAAGAAAAAGGCAAATGGAGAAATTATATATAAATATAATAATCCAATAAAAGAAAAAATAAATAGCAATTGGGGATTATATGGAATCTATTGGATATATAAGGACTTTATAGAAGGAAAGAAAACATCGCCAAATCCGAAAATAACAGAAATTAGCAAAATAAGAAACTCTTTAGAACACAAATATCTAAAAACAATACTTACTATAGGGGAAGTAAAGATTTTAAAAGAAAAGCAGAAAAGTTTTGACGATAAGTTAGCTTTTTATATTTCAACTGAAGAATTATATGATATTGTATTATTTCTACTAAAAACTATTCGTTCTTTAATTATTAATCTTATATGTTGTATTAATATTGAAGAGAGAAAAAAGTGCGAAGAAGCAAATAAAGAGCATAAATTTATCCCCCCATTAAATACATATCCTATTGATGAAGGATTAAAATTTTAAAAATATATAGCTAATCAAATAAAGGAGAAAATCAATATCTTAGATTTTCTCCTTTTACTAATGACTAACATAGCATAAAAGCTATGGACACTAATGTAATAATAGTATATGAAAAATTTTAGATTATATGCAATAAAAAACGATAGCCTTTTGAGCTATCGGATTATAATGATTACGTTCTTTTCAGAACGGACACTAATGTTTTATTAATTTAATTATAAACTATTCCATGGCAGAAAGTCAAGCAAAATTCAGAATTTTATTCATTTTTTAGTGGTCTTAACCTATATAAACTTTCAAGTTGTGAATTAATTTTATTCCAGTCATTTTCTGAAATAGTAACTAATTGCCCTTTTTTTCTATATGGATCTGTAATTCTTATTTTACTAACAACTTTTAATTGCTCAACTAAAACAGTAGAATCAACTTCTTCTAAATCAATATGAAACCAAAAACCATCTTGTAATCTTTTAGTTGTTAGTGGAAGAATAGTACAGATAGTGGAATTCTTGGAAGTTCTTAATATTAAGACAGGTCTTAATTTATTTTGCTCACTTCCAATGTTTATTCCAAGATTACACCAGTAAATAAAATTATTATATATTGGAAATTTAGGAAGTTTTCCATTATATCTTAAATTAGCTTTTTCTTTAGTCCATTCTGAAAACTGAATAGCATCAGAATTATTGATACTATTTAATAAAATTTCTGTCTCTTCGATATTATTGTGAATTTCATCATTCATAAATCATCACCTCGCTTTTCAAAGTATAACATATTATAAATCATAAGTAAACAAAAGTTTGTATATTTTATAAAATAATTTTACAATCCTATACATTTAAAATGCAATATGTATAGGATTGTTATATTCTATCTTGAAGTTATTAAATTTTCTCTTATTTTATCACTAATAAAATCTATTCTCTCAATTACTCTATTAGCATATTTAGTATTTATAAAGTCAAATCTATTTGCAATTCTTGCAATTTCATTTAGAGTTTTTCCAACAGATTTTAGTTCATCTATTATTGGTAAAAGAATTGTATCAGATGGAGCGTCTTTAGGCTGATAATTTGTAATAAGACTTCTAAGATAACTACTTCCTGATAAATTTGATTTTAAAACATTTTTCTTAAATCTTTGATTTTCTTTTTCATTAAAATAAAAGACTTTTTTAATATCTCTTTCTCTCAATTATAACACCTCTTTTCTTAATATAATTTAAAATGGGGATTGGGGTGTCCCCATTTATTTTGAATTTGTGCGGGAATACAAATTCATTGCTTGCTAGGACAGCAAGTTGCATTTGCGGGATAACAAATGCAGTGCTTGCTAGGACAATATTTTTTGTTATTCTTTTAGAATCCCCATTTTCTTAAAGTAAAAATATGCTTCTTTACCACCTAAAAAGAAAATAGAATATTCTTCTAGTTCATCAATTTTTAATCCTAATTGAATAATTTTTTGAAGCATTTTACATTCTTCTTTATTCAGTTCAAATACTTCATCATCTTCAAAAATTAATTGTAAATTAGGAAATCTATCCATAATATCATGGTATTGTTTTTTTAGCTTTTTATAATCATCATTCTTGTTTTTCAACTCCATTCTTACACTATCAAATAACTCATTTAGTTCAATAGAATTTATATCAAATAATCTTGTTTCTTCCATCATTTTTTACCTCTTTTCTACACATAAATTAATTCTTTTAGTATTATTTCATCAGCAGAGTTTTTAATATTATTCATAAGTCTAACCCATTTTAATTGATTAGTTGCTTTTAATTCTTCTGTAATATTTTCTTTTTTAGCTAATTGTTTCATTAAAAATTCAAACCTATCATTAGCAGTTTTATCAATTTCTAATAAATGTTCTTGCAATTTATTGTTCATAAATAAGATAATATATTCTGATTTTTTATGCTTTTTTAAAAATTTTAATCTCATTCTTCCAAATCTTCCAAGTTCAAAATTTTTTAATTTTTCTGATGGTACTAAATTTGGAAAATAATACTCTCCTTGTTTGTTGTATTCAATTTTCATACATAAATCATCCTTTCAATTTTGATTTTCATGTTAAAGGAAATGGCTTTTGATTTTAAAATTCAGTATACAATTTGTATACAAATCATTTTATTTTTGAAATTTTTTTGAAAAATAAATATTTTTGAACTTTTAAATAAAAAATGAATGAAAGTATTGATTTTAATATAATTGGGAGTATCTTTAACTATTAATAAAAAGTAATAGTTAAAAGTATCTATAAATGAACTTTAACCCCTTATAGTGATACTGTTTACTGGTACATTTTCCAACATACGACATTCCTCCTTATAATTGTCTTATATCATATTGCAAAACGGAATATTCTAAGTTTTGCATGTTTATAGTATACTATATTTTACATAAAAAAGCAATAAACAATGCCATTTTATTGTTGCAAAGTATAAGAAAATATGTTAAAATTTTTATGTAATATAACGAAAAGGAAGTAGCTATTAGAAGACCAATCTCTTTTAATAGCTATTTGTTTAAGGAGGATTTATGAAAAAATGGTTTGCGATTATGCTATTTAGTTTTATTTTAATGATAGGTGGAGGAAGTGTAGAGGCAGCATCTTTTCGAATAACTGCGTCTGCTTCTAAGGTAAATCCAAATGAAACCTTTCGCGTTTCGGTGGGAGGAGATTGTATTGGTAGAGTTAATTTAAGTGTAAAAAATGGAACATTATCGGAAAGTAGTGTTTGGGTAGAGCAGAATTCTCAAACAGTAAATGTAAAAGCAGGGAATAGTGGAAGTGTTACAATAACGGCAACGCCTACGGTGGGATTTTCGGATGCGGATGGAAATGAGTATAAGCCAGGTTCAAGAAGTGTGACGGTTAGTATTGAGGTACCAAGTAAACCTTCTACCCCTTCAGGAGGTTCTAATACGCCAAGCACGGAAAATTCTAGTAATCCAAACACAAAACCTAATACACAAACCAATTCACAGCCAAATAAGAACCAAGCAAAGCCTACAGTAAATAATCAACAAACAGTGGTGCAAGAGAAATCTTCTAATAATTTATTATCATCATTAAGTATTAATATGGGAACATTAGAGCCAGAATTTAATGCCAATGTTAGTGAATATAGTGTGAAGTTACCAAAAGAGGCAAAGACCATTTCTCTTCAAGCTGTATGCCAAGATAGTAAAGCTACAGTAACAGGAATAGGGGACATTTCGGTTGAAGCAGGAGAAAATATAATTGCTATTACGGTAGTTGCTGAAAATGGAGAAGAACGAAAATATATGTTAAAAGCATATGTTGATGAAACACCAAATGTATATCTTACCTATAAGAATACGCAGATTGGAGTTGTTCGAAATTTAAGAGATGTGGTTATTCCAGAGGGTTTTTCGGAAAAGCAACATAAGGTAAATGAACAAGAAATTCGTGTGTATGATAATGGTCATTTTTCTATGATTTATGGTGTTGATCATGAAAATAATAAGAATTTTTATATGGTAGATATGGAGAAAAATGAATGTATTTATAAAATAATTCCAATAACCATTCAAAACCATTTCTTTTTTCTAGGTGATTGGCAAGAAGAAAAAGAAGGTTTTGAAATATCTTCTAGGACAATTGAGGAAAAAGAGATAATGGGATATCAGTTTAAGAATGGATTTGCTGATTACTTTTTATTATCGGTAATGAACAAGGAAGGAGAAAAGCTTGAATATTTATATGAAGCAAAAGAAGGAACTTTGCAACGATATTTAGGTAGTGCTCCTGTTAAATATGAGGAATATGAACAATTAATATCGAAAGGAAAAAATCAACAAATTATAATATATAGTTTAATAATGGTAATAGGAGTAGGTACTATTGGATTTGCTATTGTAGTTTTTAAACTAAGAAAGGAAAAAGTAGATGAAGAAGTGCATTAGTTTTTTAGTAGCGATATTACTATGCTTTCAGTTCAGTTTTACTTGTTATAGTTATGCAAATGATGTTGAAACAGTTAATCCTAAAACAGAAACAATAAAAGAAGAACAAGATAAACCACAAAGCATTGCTAATTATAATGAATTGTATGGAATAGAACCATTAGAAGATACCCCAATTGCGTTAAGCCAAGAAAGCAGGTCAAACCATCAAAACATAAAATATTTGGCTGTTTTTATCGAATTTAAAGGTAATACCAATCAACACAAAATAGAGGATGAGGATTGTGTTAAAAATGCCAAAACAATTTTTAACAATGATGAATTGTTTGAAATGACTACAGTAAATGGGAATACAGAAACCAAAATGAAAGTACCTTCTTTTAAAAAATATTATGAAACACAAAGTTATGGGAAATTATCGATTACAACGGAAATATTTCCTAGACAAGGAGATAAAGTAGTCGCTTATGAAACATCACAATCAATAGGATATTATTTAAGACAGAGTGACCAAAATCCACAGGGATATAAAAATGCTAGTGAAGCTTTGCAAAGAGAAACGGAATTAGTGAATGAAGCAGTTGCATGGGTATCAAAGCAAATTGAAAATGCGGGAATAACAAAAGAACAAATTGATGCAGATGGTAATAATGTTGTGGATGCTATTTCATTTTTTGTGGAAGGACAAAATAATTTACAAACTAAGCCAGCTTGGGGGGATATATTATGGTCACATAAGCTAGATAATAAAGGGATTACTGAAACAATATTAGGAAAGGAAGTAATACCATACAATCTTATTTATGTAGAAGATTATACCCAATCAGCAAGTATATTTTCGTTAAATCGAAGTACTTATGGTACTATTATTCATGAATTTGGACATACATTAGGATATATGGATTTATATAGGCATAATGCTTCTGGAAATAGACCAGTTGGTTTTTATGATGTTATGGGAAATACGGTAGGTTCTAATCCACAAAACTTATTGGCGTATTTTACAAGTGAATATCGTCCACAAACGAATTGGCATAAACCATTACCAGTTATTACGAAAACCACTAATTCAATTACATTAAATAAGCCTAAATTTGTGGATGATAATGAAAAACGTGCGATTAAAATACAACAATATGCAGGAAGTGACGAATATTTTGTGATTGAATATCATGAAAAGCAAGCTACATACCAAGGTTACTGTGCTGATCAAAGTGGAATTATTGTATACCGTGTGAATGAAGCACGTAAAGGTTATGGTAATGCTTATGAAGGGAATCACGGAGAAAATGATCATATATTTGTATTTCGACCAAATGAAACAGGATTAGGAGACGGAAAAGGAAGCTTAGAACAAGCAACTTTAAATAGTACACGTACTGTTTTAGGAAAAGCAATCGATAAAAATAATAATGCATTCGATAATAAGACGATTTATTATTCGGATGGAAGTAATTCTGGAATTGTTGTTGAGGTAACATCCCAAACAAATGAATCGGTTACCTTTAATGTAACATTTCCAAACTTACAAGGAGAAGGAACTAAGGAAAAACCTTACTTAATTTATGATGTAGATACCTTTTTTTACTTAATGAAAATGGAAACCAAAAACCAGTATTATCAATTCATGAATGATTTGGATTTTGCTAATATACAAGAATATCCTAAAATTGAGTTTAGAGGTAATTTGAATGGAAACAATAAAACATTAAAGAATATATCTGCTGTAGGAACAGGCGTATTTAATACAGTAGGAGATTTTACAGTTCCTTCTATTATCGAGAATATAAACATCGAAAACATAAAGATAAAGCCGGGAAAAGGAGAAGCTCTTGGCGGTTTTGCAAATGCAGTTGAAAATACGACACTAAGGAATATTCACTTAAAAACAGGTTCGGTTCAAAACATAAAAAGCCTGCAAGGAAATGATTTAGCCTCTACTGGTGGATTTGTAGGAAATGTTTATGATACAACGATTATTGATAATTGTTCGACTTCGCTTACAGTTTCTTCTGAAAAAAATGTAGGTGGTTTTATTGGATTACAATATGTAGATGGTCAACCATATAAAGTACCGCAAAATGTGTATTTTGACTATTCCAAAACAAAAATAGCAAATGCTGTGGGAGGGGTAGTATCTTTTATACCAGATTTAAAATTACCATCTAGGGAAGAATTGGAAAAAGGAATAGTTGGAATTTCTGTTCCAGAAGAAGTAAACATTGATAAAACAGGAGAAATTCCCTATATCATAACAACCAAGCCTAGTACTTCTCTTCCATTTTCAATTTATTCCAGTGATACGAGTGTGGTTCGATATGCCAATAACAAACTACAAGGAATGAAAAATGGTAATGCTCTAATTTATGTGGATTTAAAGGTAGGGACACAAAATATGAGAATGCAAACAAAAGTGAAGGTAAGCAATATAACAAACATTACGAATTCGGTTTCAGAAACAGAGGCATTAAAACATTTTGGATTAACGAAAAAAGATGGATATGTAGTAGGGTTTAAAGTGGGAAGTAGTGTATCTAGTGTAAAAAGCATTCTTTCAAGTTATCCGAATGTAAAACTTATTGGTTTTAAAGATTACACAGGAAAAGAGATTTCGGAAGGAACCATAGCAACCAATATGAAATTTGTACTTCAGTTTAATGAGCAAGAACACTATTATACGGTTGTAGTAAAAGGTGATGTAAATGGGGATGGCTCTATTTATGCGACCGATTATGTTAGAATAAAAAACCACATCATGGGAAAAACCACATTAGCTGGGGCATACCTAAAAGCGGCAGATATAAACAATGATAACAATGTTTATGCGACCGATTATGTGAAAATTAAAAATTACATTATGGGAAAAGGTAGTATTAACCAAGAATTCTAAAGCGAAGAAATCGTAAAAAAGTTTAAAGAAAAGAGTAAAAAAGATGGAAAATAATGTACCAGTACAAAAAAACGAAGAATATATTGTTACCATAATCGATTATGGATGTGAAGGGGAAGGAATTGCTAAAATTAAAAATTTTACCGTTTTTATTCCAGGAGCCATGAAAGAAGAGAAGGTAAAAATCGTAATCGTAAAGGTAAATACATCACATGCTTTCGGAAAAGTTCTTGAAATCATAACACCTTCAAAAGCAAGGCAAGACACAGATTGTACAACGTATCAGCGTTGTGGTGGTTGCAATTTGCGACATATGAAATACAAAGAAACATTAGAATTAAAAAAGAATATGGTACAAAATTTGGTAGATAAATCACTAAAAACCAAACTTATTGTAAAAGATACCATCGGGATGGAAAAACCATATCATTATCGTAACAAAGCACAATACCCAGTAGGGTACAACAAAAATGGAGAAATGGTAACAGGAGTATATGCAAAAAGAAGCCATGAAATTATTGAAATAAACGCATGTGGTATTCAAATGCCAATATCGGAGCAAATTGCAAAATTCATTTTGCAATGGATAAAAGAAAACGGAATTTCTGCTTATAACGAAAAAACAGGAAATGGACAACTCCGTCATATTATTGTAAAAATAGGACTTCATACAGGTGAAGTAATGTGCATTCTTGTTACAAACGAGAAAGACTTGCCAAACGAAACCAAATTAGTAGAAGCCTTAAAACAGAAATTTCCCGAAATTAAAACAATTGTGAAAAACATTAATAACAAAAACACAAATGTCATTATGGGAAAGGAAAATTACATATTATATGGAAATGGCTATATACAAGATAAGCTAGGAGATTTTACTTTTACGATTTCACCACTATCGTTTTATCAAATTAATCCAATTCAAACAGAAAAGTTATATCATTTAGCAATTGAGAAAGCAAATTTAGAAAAAAAGGACATTGTATTAGATTTATATTGTGGCATAGGAACCATAGGAACCTTTGCTTCTCCACAGGTAAAACAAGTATATGGTATAGAAGTAGTAGAGCAAGCCATAAAAGATGCAAAGGAAAATGCTAAAATCAACCAAATCCAAAATATGCAATTCTATTGTGGAGAGGTAGAAGAAATTTTAGAGAAAGTATTGCAAAAAGAAAACATGGTACCAAATGTTGTTTTTGTAGACCCACCAAGAAAGGGACTAGACGAAGTAACCATTCAAAATATCCGAAAATTAAAACCAAAGAGGTTAATATATATTAGTTGCAATCCTGCCACTCTAATGCGAGATTTGAAGCAATTAGAAGAAGAATACGATATACGAGAACTGCAACCAGTTGATATGTTTCCTTTTACCTCGCATATCGAAACTGTTACACTTCTAACCTTGAAAAATCAATAGTTATAGTAATTTTTAATAGTAAAAATGTTGTAAATGTCAACCATTTGTCAACCAAAATTTTATGCGGTTGACAATTATATGTAAAAAATAAGAGCCTTAATGACTCTTATTTTGATTTACAGCTTTTTCAAATATTTCTACGGAATTATTACTCATTTTTTCTGTATGATGTACATAAGTATTATAAGTAGTTTCTATATTGGCATGACCTAGCCTAACTTGAACATCTTTTATTTCTGCTCCATTTTCAATTAGAGTAGTTGCATGTGTGTGCCTTAAAGAATGGTAGTTAAATGTTATACCTAAACCATAATTGATTACTTTAGATGCATATTTGAAAGAATTAGGAGTAACAATTTCGCCATCCTCTTTTGTACATACCATTTCTACTTTTTTTAATGTACCAGAAGGAATATTTGCTTTCAAAAAATATAAAGGTCTATATTCTTTATTGTCAATAATTTCAATTCCTTCATATACACAAGTATAATGGCAACCGTATTTTAATTTATTCTGTAATTGATCCTTTTTATATTTTTTTAGAATATTGAGTAAAGTGTTTCCTATTTCTATTGTTCTTGTACTCGTTGGTGTTTTAGGAGTACCAAAATACCATAGTTTAGTATCTTCATTATAATAGATTATTTTATTTATTGATATTTTTTTATTTTCTAAATCGATATCATCCCATGTTAATCCTAAAGTTTCTCCAATTCTAAAGCCAGTATAATAACCAATCATAATGGGTAAATAAAAAGTAGAGCCATAAGGGAAGCGGTCTATTATTTTTTCAAATTCCTCAGGTTTTATATATTTATGGTTTGCATCAGTTTTAGAATGCTCGTATTTTGGAAATTTGACATATAACATAGGACTACTTTTTATAAAGTTACATGGATGCACAGCATACTTTAAGGCACCAGATAAAACACCCATAAGGTTCGTTAAATGACTTTTACTGAAACCATTAATGTATTTTGAATTTATAAATTCCTGTAGAATAGTAGGAGTGAGTGATTTTAATTTATAAATTCCTATACTAGATTTGATGTGATTTTCAATATAATTCTTATAAGATTGTTGTGTATTTATTTTTAATTCTAATGTTACATAGTTTTTATACCAATAGTCGAAGTAATCTGATACAGATATCTCTGATGGTTCAAAATGTAACCCAGAATTATTATATTCGGCGAGAGCTTTTACACCTGCATCAAGAGCTTCCTTTTTAGTATTAAAACCAGACTTTGTAATTTGTTTTCTTTTTCCTTCGATTTTTGCAGCTTCAAATTGATACTGCCATTTTTGACCTCTTTTTCTTACATTAATTTCTGACATAAAAAATACCTCCATTTTTCTTTAATTTATTTTCATAAACACTTGAAAAATAGAGGTACTTTGTATATAATTACAAAGTAAACACTTTTCGAAGTGCTTATGCTCTGGATAATGTGTGTAGTTCGGCAAAAAACAAGACACATTATCCGTTTTTATTTAATTTATTAATTCTAAAAAATCATCTTCAGTTATCATTTCCAAGTCCTGTCCTTTAGCAATGAGCTGTTCTGCTTTTATCATTTTGTTACTTTTATTCCCAAGCTTAAATTTATTATAGTCATCATTTCCAACTACTAAATAATTTGTTTTAGCTGTAACAGAAGCATTTGGAATAGCACCACAGTTTGCAGCAAGTTTCATAGCTTCTTCTCGTGTAATCGAAAGAGCACCAGTAAAAACAATTACTTTTCCATTTAAAGTACTGTCTGAATCTACATTTATATCAATTTCTTTTACTTTTTCATAATCAGACTTTACATTAGAAGATTTACTAAGTTTATGTGAAAATGCCTTATAA
>CAOKQZ010000031.1 GCA_948471055.1 uncultured Clostridium sp.
AGTTTGTAATAATCTTCTAAAGGAAATACTCTAACAATAGCACTATTATCTTCAGCAAAGTTAAAATAAAACATTTGCTTATCTACATAGTAGGTTGCCTCTGTATAATGAACATCATAATATTGCCTTAATCTCATAATTATTTCGCCGACTTCTTCATCTGGTAGATAATTACTAAATCTTACACTACCAAGTACATTGCCCAATATCATAGGCTTTGTTGTATCTATATAACCTTTATCATATAATTCTTGACAAGGCTTGCAGATTGAGTCTCTAAAGTTAATTTGATTTACAACTACTTCGTTACCGACTAACGCAAGTTCTATATCATCAACATATTTCATTATAAGTTCTGCTTGTTCTTGTCTTGTATAATCTTTCCAAGTTTTAGTTCTTGCTTTATATTCTTTTTCTAGTTTTACTTTATTGATAAAGTCAATATCTCGTTTTAGCAATATATCTTTTGGCGTAAATTTTAGTTCTTCGGTGCAATCAGTAGCTTCTAGTTTGCTTTCTAATTCACTTATTGCTGTTTCAACAATTTTCTTTTCCTCGTTATACTCTTTTAGTTCAAAAATTCCATTGATATATGCTTTTTTAATTCTTTCAAGTTTATTATTCTGTTCTTTTATTTCTTTTTCTAATTGTTCTTTTGGCTCATCAAATTTTTGCTTTATCATAGGCAAGAAGAATTGATTTACAACAGAGTCATACTCTACTAATTCACTAATAAATTGATTGAAATAATCATTTATAATTTTTTCCTTAAATTCAATTTTACAGTCATTACAATAATAGTAAAAGTAGGCATTGCCATTTTTCTTTGTAGTGGCTTTTCCACCTAAAATCCTATTACATTTAGAACATTTTAACTTTTGCAAATATAAATAAGTTAATGTTCTCTGGTAACTCCTAGAATTTTTCTTTTTCTGTACTTGGCAATCTGACCACATTTCTTTTGAGATAATAGGCTCTACTACATTTTCATAATAGGTTGGGTGCTTTGTTCTTTTTCCGTGAACAAAATCTCCCTTATATATTTCATTTTCAAGAATAGTTTGTATAGTTGAATCTCGCCAGTTATCTTTTTCTAATACTTTTTCTTCGTTAAATAAATTGCTTATTTTTTGATAAGAATAGCTGTTATAATATAAGTCAAATATTCTAATTACAATATCTTTAGTAGAATAATCTATTACCAGCTTTTTATCTTCGTGTTTATAACCTAATGGGGCAACGTGTGGAATATGTCCTGACTTTATTGCTCCTGCTAGTCCTACTTTTGTTCTTTCGCTAGTTCTCTCAATTTCATTTTGACTTACACTCATTAAAAGTCTTGAAATCATTTTTCCATTTGCAGTTGTAGTATTTATTTCGTCATTAGCACAGTCAAGATAAGCATTATTTTCATCTAAAAAAGTTATTAGTTTTTCCCAGTCACATATACTTCTAGTTATTCTGTCTAGTTTTAGAGCAACAATAGTATTTATCTTTTTAGCTTTAATATCATTTTTTAATCTTTCAAACTCTGGTCTATAATTACCAGTTTTAGCACTTATTCCAGCGTCTTCATAATAATCTACTATCTCATAACCTTTAAATTTACAAAAAGTTTCTAATCGTTCCTTTTGTTCTGGAAGACTAAAGCCGTTCCCTTGCTTGATCCTCTGTTGAAACTCTCATATACAAGCCACATTTTTTCTTTTCTTCGTTCAATTTGCATAACCTCCTAACTTCAAAAAAAGAGACATCAAAGTACACGAGTACTGTTGACATCTCTTAAATCATTTATCATAAACTAAAATATAATAATGTAATATAATATAATCTTTTCAAAGTACTCATAATTGTATAGCTCTTGACGAACAACTATACAAAATTTACTGTCTATATTATACCACGATTTAAAGAAATGTCAAATATTTACATTTATATGTTTTTCAAATATTCTTCTAACTCTGATAATTTAATCTTTTTAGTTAAGTTAGTAATATAAATGTCATTTGAATAATTAAAAACTAAAAAAGTAATATTCTTAATAATCACTCTATGTGGCTCAATATATGTAAGATTAGTTTTTTCTAACTTTCTAATACTACCATTGATAAATGTAGGAGTAACTTTAGAAAATTCACATATAAATTCAAGTCGTTGTTTTAGACATTCCTCAAATTCTAGTTCTTGCTTAATTATCTTCATTTCAAACACCATCCTTTCCTTTTTGGATGGCAATTTTGCAACAAAAAAATACCATCCTTTTCAGAATGATATTTGTATCATCTGTTCAATTTAGTTCGAACAGATACGTCGTTGGTAGCGATGGTGGGACTTGAACCTACGACCTGCCGGGTATGAACCGGATGCTCTAGCCAACTGAGCTACATCGCCATATATTTATTAGAACGTGTATTATTATATTAGTATATCCTGTTTTTGTCAAGATAAAACAAAGAAAATACCAAAATTATTTTCTTTGTTTTACGATATTTTTTTTATTGTTCTCTTTGCATATCTCCTTTTTGTTTTGTTTGCGCTTTCTTGTTAGCTTCTTCTAATGCGCTTTTTTCATCTACTTTTACTTTTGTGGTTACTTTTTCTCCTAATGGAATATTGACTTTTCCAACTTCTTGTTCCATTTTCTTAATGTCTCTTGTTTCAGCTTTTCTTACTACTTGTACAAGTTTTTCAATATTCTCTTCATTTATGTCTTTTCTATCATTACTTCCTAACATTTCTGACCAAAATGTTTTAAATCTTTCTCTTACTTGTGCCATTTTTTCCTCCTACTTGATTAATTATAAATTAATACTCTTTTATATTAACATAAAAGAGTCAAAAAATCAAGCTTTTTTTCCTAGATTCTTCATTATTTATTTACATGATTTAAGGTTCCATCATAGGGGCAAGCCTTGTTCTTGCCCCTTGTTCACCTTTATTTTATCTATTTTCTAATTCATATAATCTCTTAATTTCTTGCTTCTGCTTGGGTGTCTTAGTTTTCTTAAGGCTTTTGCTTCGATTTGTCTTATTCTTTCACGAGTAACTTCAAATTCTCTTCCTACTTCTTCTAAGGTTCTTGCTTTTCCGTCTTCTAAACCAAAACGCAAACGTAATACTTTTGCTTCTCTTGGGGTTAGGGTGTTCATTACTTCTTCTAGTTGTTCTTTTAATAAGGTATATGATGCTGCATCGTGTGGTGCTGGGCTGTCGTCGTCTTGAATGAAATCTCCTAGGTGGCTATCGTCTTCTTCTCCAATTGGTGTTTCTAAGGATACTGGGTCTTGTGCTATTTTTTGAATTTCCATTACCTTATCGACTGGCATTTCTAGTTCTTCGGCAATTTCTTCTGGGCTTGGTTCACGTCCTAGTTTTTGTAATAGGTGTCTTGAGGTACGAATTAGTTTGTTAATGGTTTCTACCATGTGTACTGGAATACGAATGGTTCTTGCTTGGTCGGCAATGGCTCTTGTAATAGCTTGACGAATCCACCATGTTGCATAGGTACTAAATTTGAAACCTTTTTTGTAGTCGAATTTATCCACTGCTTTAATTAACCCCATGTTTCCTTCTTGGATTAGGTCTAAAAATAGCATTCCTCTTCCTACGTATTTTTTGGCAATACTAACCACTAATCTTAGGTTCGACTCGGCTAATCTTTGTTTTGCCTCTTCGTCTCCTTCTAATACTTTTTCAGCAATTTCTAATTCTTCTTCATAAGTTAGTAGCGGAATTCTTCCAATTTCACGTAGGTACATTCGAACAGGGTCGTCTGTGCTTACTCCATCTAAGGTAATGGTGTTAATGTCTTCTATTTTAATATCTTCTACTTCTTCTAAATCTTCTAAATCTGGTTCTTCATCATCTAAGTCTTCTTTTAAGTCTACATTTAGTTCTTCAAAAGCATCAAATACCTTTTCGATTTGTTCAACATTGGCATCGTCTAGTTCAGAAGCAATTTCGCCATAAGTAATTTTTCCTTGTTTTTTTGCTTTTTCTAGAATGGTTTTTACTTTTTCATCCTCACTAATTTCTTTTACTTCTTTGGAAGTTTCTAAAACTGGCTCTTCACTTATTTCCACATCGTTTTTGCTTTCTTGTAAGGTATCTTTTTTGGTTTTCTTTGTAGTGTTACTAGCTTTTGCGTTATTGTCTTCTTCTTTTTCTATTTCTTTTGGTTCAACATTTTTTGGCTTTTCTTGTTTGTCTGTTTTATTTTTTTCTTCTATCTTTTTTGGTTTTGCTGATTTTTTCTTTTCTACTACGTCTTGTTTGCTATTGGCTTCTTGTTTTTGCATTGCAAGCGTTTGCTCATTATTTTCATCCACTTTTTCATTTCCTGCTTTTTTTGCTACTTTTATTCCTTCTTTTGGTGCTTTTATTGTTTCTTTTTTTGCTAGTGCATTCTTTGCCGTCTTTTCGTTTTTTGCTTGTTCCTTTTGCTTTTTACTTGCTTTTTCTATTCCGTTTGTGTCTGCTACTTTTTTTTCTTGTTTTTGCACTTTTGCTACCTTTGCTACTTTTGATGTTTTTTTCATTTCTATTTCTTCTAATTCTTTCTTTTTAGTTTGTTCACTTTTACTTTTTTTCTCAGCCATTTACTTTCCTCCTATTTCATTTTGGCTATTTTTATAATAAGATTACTTAACCTTGTTTCTAAATTACTAGCTTCTTCTTTACTAATCTCTGGATTTTCTAATTGTTTCACAATTTCATTTCTCTCGTTTAGCAGTTTTTCTTTCTCATATCCATTTAAAATATCTTCTACCGCTTTTTTAGTGTTTGAAATCTGATCATCTTCTGCTAATATACTGGTAATGTGGCTCATTAGCTCCTCCTCTGGAAATAAATTTAGCACATTACTATTACTATTTCCCTTTTCAAAGTGTTCATACAATCTTTTTGCGATTTGAAAATTATTTTCTGTTTTAAAATCCTCTGGTGCGATTTTTTCTTTAATTTGCGAATAGGCATCAATTCCTTGATTTAGTAATAATGAGATTAGCACATTTTCTCTCTTGTTTCCTATTTCTTTTTGTTCTTTCTTCGTTTTTTCCTTTACCACTGGCTTCATTGGTTTTTGAAGCATTCTAATTCCTTGATGTTCCTTATATGCCCTTTTGTTTGCTTCGGCATAGATAGACTCTTTGGATATGCCATATTCTTTTGCAATTCGGTCAATATAAATTTCCCTTTCAATGCTATTGTCTACTTTTGAAAGAATTTTTACAATCTCATTTAAAAACTTTATTTTATCACTCGCTGTTTGAATATTCATCGATTGTTTCAAGTTTTTTACTTTAAATTCTACTAAAGAAATTGCATTTTCTACACACTTTTCAAAACGACCACTACCATATTTTATCACATATTCATCTGGGTCTTTGGCATCTCCATCTAATTGTAAAATACGAATATCGCAACCTAAATTTTGTAAAATTTCCATTCCTCGCATGGTTGCTGCTTGTCCTGCCCCATCGGAATCGTACCCAATAATAACTTGGCTTGCATATTTTCGAAGAAGTCTTCCTTGTGCTTCTGTTAACGCAGTTCCCAATGATGCTACCACATTGGTAATCCCTCTTTGATAAAGTGAAATGGCATCCATATAGCCTTCTACCATAATGATTTTATCTTTGCCACTTTTTTTGGCGATGTTTAGTCCAAATAAGTTTCTTCCTTTACTATACACAATATTTTCTGGCGAATTGATGTATTTGGGTTTACTATCATCTAGCACTCTACCACCAAAGGCAATCACTCGGTCTTGTACATCTTTAATCGGAAACATAAGCCTACTACGAAATTTATCGTAGAAATTTCCTTTGTCCGATTTTCCAATTAAACTAGAGGCTAACATTTCGTCCTCGGAAAATCCCTCTTGTTTCAATTTTTGGTATAGCTCATCATAATTTAAGGAAAAACCAATTTGAAACATTTGTAAAGTATTGTTATCTAGCTTTCGTTTTTTTACGTACTCTTGTGCCGATTTGGCTACTGGTTTATATAAGTTTTCATGGAAAAAACCGTGCTGCTATTTTGTTAATTTGATACACTCTTTCTTTTCGTTTTATTTTTTCCATATCTTGCCCATCGGTTAAGCTAGGTAAAGTTATTCCACTTTTTTCCGCCAAAGCTTCAATGGCTTGTTTAAAATCCAAATTTTCAATTTTACTAACAAAGTGAATGACATCTCCGCCTACTCCACAGCCAAAACAGTGAAAGATTTGCTTATCTGGCGACACAGAAAAAGAAGGGGATTTCTCGCGATGGAATGGACAGAGTCCAAAAAAATTTCTACCACTTCTTTTTAACACTACATATTGTGATATCACGTCTACGATATCATTACTGTTTCTTATTTCATCTACCAATTCATCACTATATCGTGCCATTAAAACCTCTAACCTTTCTTTTCTATTATATATTATTCGACGAATATGTCGTAATTCCCTCTTACTTCACATAAGATTTTTTGTCACATTTTGTCAAAAAAAGACTAAGTATGCTTTGGATGGCACCTAGTCTTTTTACAGTCTTGTTTTTTAAATTACTTTTGACGTTATCTTGATACTATATAGGTTCAATTGCTTATGTGTTTTCTGTTCCGTTTCCATTTTCTTCAAATGGAATAAATTTATTTACAATACTTTGTACTGGTTCTATATGGTCAATTTCAAATTCTTGGAAAGAAGCATTTATTTTGTTATCTATCATTCCTTCTACTTCTTCTATGGAAGAATTTTCTGCAAGCACTAATTCGCTTACTAGAATTTGTTTGGCATTGGATAACATTTTCTTTTCTCCAGTGGATAAGCCTTTTTCTTTTTGTTTGAAGGATAAATTACGAACCACATCGGCAATTTCATAAATATCACCACTTTTCATTTTATCCATATTGTCACGATATCGTTTGTTCCAGTTGCTAGACATTTCTGTTTTATCTTCTTCTAAAATTTCAAATACCTTATCTGCGGATTGTTTATCAATAATTTCCCTTACTCCAATTTCTTCTGCTTTGTTTGTTGGTACCATTACCTTTACCTCTCCTGGCATTTTTAGTATATAATAGGCCTGTTTTTCACCTAAAATATCCTTTTCTTCAATTGCATCGATGATTCCTGCCCCGTGCATTGGGTAAACAATATGGTCTCCTACATTAAACATAGCTTTTTATGCCACTCCTTCCTGAATTTTAATAAGTTTTTTTCTTCTTTCGACATATCTATTATACTACAAAAATTACCAAAAGTCAAAAGATTTTTGGTAATTTTTTCTTGTCTTCTTGGTTGCGTTTTCCATTTTTTCTAATTCTTACTGGTAGAGCCAAATCCTCCCATTCTTTCTCCTGTGGCTATATCATCATCGGTTACTAGATACTTTTGGAAGATTCCTTGCCCAATGGCGTCTCCTTTTTTAATTTCAATATCTTCTTCTTTTATGTTATAAAAGGCAAACATGATGTGTCCATCATTATCTGGATTACCATAGTAATCACTATCAATCACACCAATGCTGTTTGCTAAAATTAGTCCTTTTTTTCCGGGGTTGGAACTACGATTTGCTAAAATTAATACCTCATCACTTGGCATATAGGCTTTTATTCCTGTTTTTACAAGAGTTGGTTTGTCTCCTTTTTTAAAACTTGGTATAATGCAATCTTCTACTGCTTCAATATCATATCCTGCAGATGCTTTTGTTTTACGAACTGGCAAACAAACTCCTACATTCTCAAATCCCTTTGCTACTTCAAATCCACGTATTTTTTCCATTTCTTTTCTCCTCTCTATTAGACATCTTACTTCTACATTTATTGGCATTGCCATAATCATGTCCTTTTCTTTTTCCTTATTGTATTATAGTTAACGTGAATTTGTCAATTCTTTTACTCTAAATTTTCTTTATCTTCATATAAGTATTTAGAATATTATTTTTTTAAATTCACTCCTACAATTCCTCCGAACCATACCTGCTAAAATAGAGAATACAATCATTAATATGGCATATAGATTTACGCTAAATCCTGTTTGAAGGAAACTAGAAATAAGGTATAGAGTTATAATATAAATAAATCCGATCATTCCACCGTTCATTAACCCATTTTTCTTTATTTTACTTGAACTTAGGCTACTTCCAATTAATATGCTAATAATCGTAATCATTAAAATAATTGGCGCTATCGTACTTTCACTGATATTGGTGTAGGTTAATATAACCGAAAATATAAATAATAATAAAAATGTAATAAAATAAGCAAGTGCAATGCCTTTTATCATATAAAAAATACTATTTTTGCCTTCCATTGTTGTAGTTTGTGCTAAATTTTTCATAATCTCCCTCCTCGTCTAGTAATATATATGCCTATGCCTCAAAATTAGAACAACGAAAAACTCCCCCTTTAGGAGAGTTTTCTGTTTATTGATTCTAACTTTATAGCCATTATCTGTAGTCGCCAAAGGCGATAACTTAGGTCATTTATTACTGTGATAGTATATTAATATTGCCTTGTGGCGGTGTTCCACTTACACTATTCGTCGTGTTTTGGGGATTACTTTGTGACGTTGTTGTATTGGTTACTTCGGTTGATGTTACATTCCCCGTTGTATTGGTAGGGGTAGTTGGAGTATCTTCCTTACTTGTAGTTTGGATTTGTAATGGATGTCTTTCTAAGTATTCTTCTATATTATACGTTTTTCCATTGTTTTCCATGTAATAAGTATTTACTCCTCCATTTACTACAAAATAGGCATTATCTAATGCGGTTACTACTAATTCATTTCCCTTATAATCGTAAATTCCATATCGTTTTACTTTTTTGGTATTATTTCCATCTTGTACTGTTAACTCTTTTCCAAATACAATTGCTTTATAACTTGGAATGATTAATAAATTATTTACTACTTTTCCTGTTAAGTTTCCTGTTGCTCCCGATGAATAGCCAAGAGTATCATATTCTAATGGTAAAATTAAATTTCCTTTTACATCGAACATTCCCCATTTTTTATTTCTTGACACAGGGATAGCATTTTCAAACAATACATATCGGTTGGTAATACCGTTATTTGGAAAATTCGAAACTCCAACTCCAATGTTATCATATTCCAAATGAATTACGATATTCCCTGTATTTCCTAGTACTCCATATTTGTTACCATTTCTTACAACATATAATCCGTTATTTTTATCAATCATATTGATATCATCATATAATAGATTTATTTTGGTTTCTCCAGTTTGAGTTACAATTCCTTTTTTACTTGTTGTGTTAGTAACATAGAATTCTCCTGCATTTTCATTAAATACCATTCTATTATATCTTGAACCAATAATTTCTTGGTTTTGACTGTTCACAACGCCATATAAATTGTTATCTTTCTTTACTACGAATAAGTTATACAAAACTGCTTTCTGGTTGTTGAAATCGTCATCAATTCCTTCTTTATAGCCTAACTTTTTAAATTGTTCTGTATAATTCTTAACAAGATATGGAAGAGTATAAATTTGAATGTTTTTTCCCTCTTCATGATAATCAAACGTTACATTAAAGCCAATTTTGATTCCCTCTGGTGTACAGTACAATTTATTGTTCTTACGAACAATCGTATCTGAAATGGTATAATCTTCATAATCTGCTCTTTGGTTTGGTTCTGCTTTTGATATTTTATTTGAATTTAGGAAAAAGGAAGCCGTTTCATTTTTACATTCTACCCAACACTTATTTTCATCTTCTGTG
The DNA here is from genome assembly GCA_948471055.1 of uncultured Clostridium sp. Taxonomy (GTDB): domain Bacteria; phylum Bacillota; class Clostridia; order TANB77; family CAG-508; genus RGIG8482. The sequence goes on from CAOKQZ010000031.1 coordinate 9,734, forward strand.
TATAACTTAAATTCTCCTTTATGAGCGTCATACCCTAAATAACTTGCAATTCCCATAATATCAACATGAATTTTTCCTGTTGCATCATCAAAAAGAATGGTACCCTCTGGTAAATTGATACTTTTCCCATCAATATAGACACGAAATGTGTTTTTTTGTATATAGATAATTGAATACATTATCGCAATAATAGCAATCACTACCACCGCAATACAGATTAATATCACATTTGATATTTTCTTATTTCTTTCCTGTGCATCCTCTTTCTTGGTATTAAATTTTCCTCCACTAATTTGCATACAATACCTCCTATTCTTTTGTATACCCATATTTTTTATAAAATTCATTACGGAAATTTAATAAATTGTCTTTCTCTATTTCTATTCTAACTCTTTCCATCAAACTCGTCAAGAACCTTAGGTTATGAATGGATAATAATCGAACTCCTAAAATCTCGTTTGTCTTTACTAGATGCCTAATATACGCTCTTGTATAATTTTTGCAAGTATAGCAATCGCATTCTTGATCAAGTGGTTCCCAATCTCTTTCATAAGTGGCATTTCGTACGACCACTTTTCCATTCCAAGTCATGGCCGTTCCATTTCTTGCAATTCTGGTTGGTAGTACACAATCACACATATCAATCCCTGCAAGTGCTGCTTCTATTAAGTAATCTGGGGTTCCTACTCCCATTAAATATCTTGGTTTATCACTTGGCAATAAGGGAGTCGTGTATTGTAAAATATCCAAAAATTCTTCTTTTGGTTCTCCTACACTAATGCCACCAATCGCATATCCTGGAAGGTCTAGTTTTATTAAGTCTTCTACACTTTGTTTTCGTAAATCTTTGTAAAATCCACCTTGTACAATCCCAAATAAACTCTGCTTGTCCGTATTTTTATGTGCCTCTTTGCAACGAATGGCCCATCTTGTGGTTCGTTCCATGGAGTTTTTGGTATATTCATATGTCGATGGGTATGGGCAACATTCATCAAATGCCATCATAATATCTGACCCTAAGTCATTTTCAATTTCCATTACTTTTTCTGGTGATAAAAAGTGTTCGCTTCCATCTAAATGGGATTTAAACGTAACTCCCTCCTCAGTAATAGTTCTTAAGGCACCTAAACTAAATACTTGAAAACCTCCACTATCGGTTAAAATGGGTCTATCCCAATTCATAAACTTGTGTAATCCACCTGCCTCTTTTACTAGCTTGCTTCCTGGTCTTAAGTATAAATGATAGGTATTGGATAAAATAATTTGTGCCTTTACTTCTTCTTTTAACTCCTCTGGTGTCATACTTTTTACGGTTGCTTGTGTTCCTACTGGCATAAAGATTGGTGTTTGTATGTCTCCATGTGGTGTATGGATTACCCCTCTTCTTGCTCCACTTTGTTTACATGTATGTAATAATTCATATGTTACTGCTGGTTTCATGTTCTTCTCCCTTTTATAATTCTCGTTCTTCATGTTTTTCTATTGTTTTGTTTTTCGAATTGCTATTTTGATTTTTTGCCTCTAAACTAATTTCGTTTTCTGTTTCTATTTTAAGTCTTTCTCTAAATTGACTCTCTGTTTCCATTTTAATATCTTCTTTAAATTGATTCCTTGATTCAATATTTTCATTTATACTTTTCTCCATATCTCTAACTTCTTCTAAAGCTTTATTTTGTGCCTCTACTCCAAATAACTGCTCTAATTTTCCCATGCTAATACTTGGCTTTTGATACGTTTCTATATAATTTTTCGCTGCATTAACAACCCCCTCAATTCCTTTTCCATCATGAACTACAGCACTTATATATTCCTTTGCATCAAAATTTTTACCATTTTCTTTAGAAGAATTAAACATCTGTATATTCCCATTTTGATAAATCCCGACTCCTGGATTAGTAGGATCTAACACTAATGTTATATTGTATTGTTTTAGATCCACTAATGTTATCATGTGGTTTCCATAGAAATTCTCCTTTAACTCTCTTTGTTTGCTTTCTTTTTCAGTTTCTTCTTGCTCTTCTACTGTTTCATTTGTTTCTAAAATATTTTGTTCAATATTAGCAATTGTATACCTCCCATTATGTTCCATCTTAACAGCCATCGTTCTTGCACAATACTCAGGATTAATCGCATTTAATTTCCTTGCAACGTCTTTTGCCATATTACGGCAAACTCCATATCCATCTTCATCTATTAAATCTAATTCTAAAAAACCTAAAATGTCTTTCTCTGGAGTTTTATATCCCTTTATGCTACCCCACATATCGTCCATTACTTTCATAAATGTTTGAATATCGTTTAATTTCATATTGTTAACTTTATTGGCATAGTCTAAAATATGTTCATTATATTCCAGAATTTCACTTTCATATTTGATTGCATTTTCTTGTACAACACCCTTCATTCCTTCTGCTAGAGTACCAGTTATAGCAAGGAAACTTGTTCCTGTTATTAATCCTAACATTTTTAACGCTGATTTCATATCTTGTTTCAATTTCCATAAGCTAGCATGTATCGTTCCTCTATTTTCTTTTATTTCTTCATACATCGCTTTAAGCAATACTTTATTATGCTCACTTTCTCCATATTTTTGATAAATTGCTTCGTATTTTCCCTCTTGTGATAATTTGCTAACATCTTTTTTTCGATATTGTTTTGGTACATTTTTCACGTATGCTTCTCTTCCAAATTGTATAAAAATTTCTTCATATTTCTTATCTTTTTTTAAGGCTTTAATCCTTAATCTTTCCTCTTTATTCATATTTTCCTCCGTTATTTTATAAACATGGCATCTCCAAAACTAAAGAAACGATACTTCTTCTTTACTGCCTCTTCATAGGCTCTCATAATATAGTCTTTTCCGGCTAAAGCAGATACTAGCATAAGAAGAGTCGATTGTGGTAAGTGGAAATTGGTAATTAGTGCGTCTAAGCATTTAAACGAATACCCCGGGTAAATAAATATATTGGTATCTCCTTCAGTTTCTTTTACTATCCCATTTTCATCTGCCACAGTCTCTAGTACTCTACAAGAGGTCGTTCCTACTGCAATGATACGTCCACCGTTTTTCTTTGCTTGGTTTATTTTTTCGGCATCTTCTTTTGTTAAATAAAAATGTTCGGTGTGCATTTTATGTTCTTCTATGGTTTCTTCTTTTACTGGACGGAAGGTTCCAATTCCTACATGTAGTGTAACATTAGCAATTTGCACTCCCTTTTTTTCTATCTTATTTAGTAATTCATCGGTAAAGTGTAAACCCGCTGTTGGAGCTGCTGCAGAACCTTCATATTTTGCATACACGGTTTGATAGCGTTCTTTTTCTTGTAGGGTTTCATGAATGTATGGTGGAAGTGGCATAAGTCCTATTTTATCCAAAATTTCTTGGAAAATTCCGTTATAGTGAAATTGTACTTTTCTGGTTCCGCCCTTCCATGGTTTCTAAAATCTCAGCTTGTAATAGCCCATCTCCAAAAATTACTTTTGCACCAGTATGTAGTTTGTTCCCTGGTCTTACAATACTTTCCCAAACATCACCTTCAATACGGTTTAGTAATAAAAATTCTACCTTGGCTCCTGTTTCTTTTTTGCCATATAGCCTTGCTGGTATTACTTTGGTATTATTTCGAACTAAGCAGTCTCCTGGTTTAAGATAATCCACAATGTCTTTAAAACTTCTGTGTTCGATTGTTTGTGTTTTACGATTTAATACCATAAGCCTAGACAAATCCCTTGTTTGGCTTGGGTGTTGTGCAATTAATTCTTCTGGTAAGTCGTAATTAAATTCCGATACTTTCACTTTGTCATTTTCCTTTCTAATTTTTAAGAATCTTTTTTGGTTAAACTTTTAAGAACCCCCAGTCACCTTCGGTGACAGCCCCCTTGTTAAAGGGGCTTTCTTGCAAGGCTTCGTGAGACCTTTGTAATAGAATTAGTTTTTAGTATTGTAAATATTACATTTTTGTCATATTTCGTGAAATTCTCCTGCCTTTTGGCATGTCTTTGTAGAAGAGTATATTTTCTTCCTTTTATGATTATTACTTATATTGTGTTTTCTTCCTTTTTCTCTATGATGACGCTTGCGTTTTGAAAAGCTTTGCTTATGACTTGTCTTATTTTTTCAATGATATTACTTGGTTCTTTGAATTCTTCTATTTTATAAGAATAGTCAAAATCTTCTTCATGGTTTGGTTTCATGGTATATACTTTACTATCTAGTCCAGTATAGCCAGATGTTGTTTTAATGTTATTATTCATATAATCACGGTACCATTCTTTTAGTCCTTCTAAACGTTCTTCTTTGTAACCATATTGGGCGTAATCGTGTAATTCTGGTCTTTGTAGTCCATTCTCTTTTGCAATTCTTTCTAAAGAATGTAGAAACTCATGGATAAATACTTCTTCTGGAAAAGTGTTTACTCTGGTATCGTATTTATAGGTATAGTTTCTTTCTTCGTTTGGTAAACGAATATTAGAAAATCCAATTCCTAAATAATCCATTCCGCCAAGACCAATCCAATCATAAACTGGAATATCTTTTTGATGTTCATTATCTCCTAAACGTAAACATACAAAAATGTGGTCATAGTTTTTTCCTTCCAAATATGGTGCAATCATTTTTTCTACATTTTCTGGTCCTGCAAAATAGCCGTTTTGGTTGTCATAGGAAAGTGTTGTAATTGGGTCAGCAATCGTAATAAAATCATAGTTTACCTTCATTTTCCCTTTGGATAATTCTTCACAAGAACTTTTAAAACGAGATATATTTTGTCTCATATCCGAAACATCGATACTATTCATCGCAAGTTTAATTTCATTTTTTGTACCATTTTTTTCGATTACCACATCCGTATTCGTAAATACAAAACAAGCAAAATTCCAATTCGTATCTTGTGGCTGATAGCCAGACTCAATGGTAAAATCGGAAAACCATGCCGTTCCTGTACAATTATCATCATATCCACCTAAACGAAAACCTACTTTTACACTGGTTCTATTTTTAGAATTAAAAATAAATTCTAGTTTTTGCCAATCTTTTGTTCCTGTAATGCTTTTTGACTTTTCTACTGTATCAGCAATACAAATATGTGCTCCTCCAATGGATGCTTCCTTCCCAGTTCTAACTTCTTTTGTTTTTACCATACAAGTTACTTTATATGGTGTATTTGGTGTTACTGTAATTTCTTTATAAAACATCGCATCATTTTCCACATTCGATTGGATACGATAACTATCATACTTAGAATATTTAACCTCTTTATCTCGTTTAAATTCCGATGTATATAACTGATACTCACTTCGAACAAACTCATTAAAATTCTTTTCTTCAAACCTTTGGTACAAACTTACCGCAACAAATATCAAAATAACAACAAATGCCATATATAAAATTCTACTTTTGGTATTCTTATTTTCTTTCGTCTCCATATTTCCCCCAACTAAAAAATCTAGTACCATTATACTAGATTTTTTTCTATTATACAATGCTTTTTTCGTTTTCCTTTTACTTTTCCTAGTAACATCATTTCGTTGGCATTTACTTGACATAATATGCAAAACGTGGTATGATTAAAGTATTATATGAGTAAAGGAGGTAGCGCAATGAGTGGTCGGGATATTCTAGACACACTAAACAATTCCGATTCTTTTTACCTTAATGCATTAGCTTTTGAGGATGCTATTGAGAATGGGAAATGTTTTGTACTGGATACTCCAGATCTGGCACTAGAGTTTTTGAGTTTCTACGTGGTTTTAGAAACGACTAAAGAAGCAGACTATTTATGGCATGACCTTTCTAAATTATCTAAAACCTATGACCATATTAATCTTATCTTAAGGACCAAAAACAAAATTGCCAGTACAGATTTTTTATCCTGTCAATCGCCGGAGAAATTTTATTTCGTTCTTCGGGACAACACTTGCTTTAGATTATCCTAAAGCAAAAACGGGTTGCAAACAAAATTTGCAATCCATTTTTTATTGTTTTAACCAATTTCTCTTTCCTCATCCTCTTTTGCGACCCTATAACGATCTGTATGTTGTTTTTGATTTGCTTCTTCTACCATATCTGATTTTCTTATATATTCTAATAGTTCTAATTCACATATTCTTTTGATTTTCTCCTCTGGTGTTCGTTCTGAATCTCTCATAATGTTATCAATTGTTGCTTGACTAGTCGTATAAGAAGTAACACAATATTTCTCTTGAAATTCCTTTCTTGCACTATTTTCCTTTTTTTCTTTTAGTACTTCCATTTCAACAAGACTCTTTCTTGCTTCTGAAGGTCTAACTTCTAATGTTCCTGCCACATAATGAACCACTTTATCCGGAAGTTTCGCTTTCTCTCTTTTATGTATATAGTCGTATAATTGCATTGTTCCAATACTTTTATACTTTTCATAAGAACTGTTTGCTCTTTCAAATTCTTCTTCACTAATATCATATACTTTAAGCATACTGTCTTGGTCTGTCTTACCTTCTCGTACTTGTTGAACTGTAGCACATAACAAAAAATTTTCTATTACAGAAACAGCTTCTAACTCCATGGGATTAAATTTTTTATCTTCCCCGTGTTTCTCTTATTGCACTGCTAACAATATCTCTACCTGCTTGTGTGCTAATATCTGTTAGATTTGCTTCTGGGTTTTTTATTTTAATTTTCTCAATCCCTGCAGAAAATGCTTCAAACCTAGGCATTAATTCCTTTTTGTTTTTAACATCAAAACCATTTTTTCTGTATAAATCAACTAATTTAAAGATATTTACTCCACTTAATCCCCTTCGGCATTCTTCATATACCTTTAATTCTGATAAATAGCTTTTATACTTATCATACGCCTCTAAAATCTTCTTATCTTTAATTTGGTCTCTACCACACATTTTTTTCATACGTACTCACTTCCTTTGTATTCATATACTTCTATTTTACAACATTTTACATAAAATTGCAAGTTTTATGTAAAATTCCGCCATTTTTCTCTAATTTTCCCTCACATTCTCAATTAATTCCTTACATTCTTTCCAATCAATTACTTTTAAAATATCATATTCCCTTTGCATTCTATTTAAAATCTGTTTGGTTTCATCTTTGGAGTCTAAATCTGCTACAATAATATCTTTTACCCATTCTTCTTTTCCATATAAAAAACGAAACAAAATGGAACGCATAAAACCTTCAATTCTTTGTTCTTGATTTTTTACCGCAATGACCATATAAATGCCATCTGACTTTAATTTTGTATAGGTACATATGTATATTACACTTTTAATAATCTCGATTAAGCCATAAAGTGCTAATGTCCACAGGATTGCATTTAAAACAAATTGTTCCATGTTACATTCCTCCCTAAAAACTAATATATGCAACTTCGGCAAAATTGGTTACACTTAACTTCAATTTACGTATCTTTACAAAGCGTTGTAAAAAGCCCCTTTAACTGAACATTAACGTAACTATTGTGAAAACAAGAAAATTTTATTGCTTTCTTAATTTGCTTATGTTATGATAAATACTGGTTATAATAAAAAAATAAAGAGAATTTTATTTTTTAAAGAAAGGAATGTGAAGTGATGAAATTTGAAGAATGGGAAGGATTTCAAAGTGGAGACTGGCAAAAGGAAATTGATGTACGTGGTTTTATTCAAGCCAATTACACACCATATGAAGGAGATGCTAACTTTTTAAGTGCTCCTACTGATAAAACCAAAAAACTATGGGAAGAAGTATTAAAATTGTATAAAAAGGAAAAAGAAAATGGTGGAGTTTTGGATATTGATACCAAAACCATTTCTACCATTTCTGCACACGAAGCAGGCTATATTGATAAGGATTTAGAAGAAATTGTTGGGCTTCAAACTGACAAACCTTTAAAAAGAGCCATTATGCCTTTTGGTGGTATCAAAATTGTAGAAAAATCTTGTACTGCCTATGGAAGAGAAGTTGACCCTGACGTAAGCCGTATTTTTCACACGATTCGTAAAACACATAATGACGGAGTATTTAGCGTATATACTCCAGACATTCGTGCTGCTAGAAGTTCACATTTAATTACTGGTCTTCCAGATGGTTATGGACGTGGAAGAATTATTGGAGATTACCGCCGTGTGGCTCTATACGGTGTGGATGTACTAATTTCAGAAAAGAAGGAACAATTAGAACATTTAAATGTGGATGTGTTAACCGAAAATATCATCCATGAAAGAGAAGAAATTTCGGAACAAATTGTTGCTTTGGAACAATTAAAAGTAATGGCTCTTAAATATGGTTTTGATATTGCAAAACCAGCAAGCAATGCAAAAGAAGCCATCCAATGGACTTATTTTGCTTACCTTGCTTCTGTAAAAGATCAAAATGGTGCTGCTATGAGTTTAGGTCGTGTTACTACTTTCTTAGATATTTATATTGAGCGAGATTTACAAAATGGCACTTTAACCGAAGAACAAGCACAAGAACTAATGGATCATTTTGTGATGAAATTACGTTTAATTCGTTTCTTACGAACACCAGAATATAACGAACTATTTAGTGGAGACCCTGTTTGGGTAACCGAATCCATTGGTGGTATGGGAATTGATGGAAGAACTTTAGTTACCAAAAACTCGTATCGTATGTTATACACACTTGTAAACTTAGGACCTGCACCAGAACCAAATATGACCGTTCTTTGGTCAATAAGACTTCCTAAAAGTTTTAAAGATTTTTGTGCTGATTTATCCATTAAAACCTCATCAATTCAATATGAAAATGATGATTTAATGAGAAAATATTGGGGTGATGATTATGGAATTGCTTGTTGTGTATCTGCTATGCGAATTGGAAAACAAATGCAATTCTTTGGTGCTAGATGTAACCTTGCCAAAACCCTACTTTATGCCATCAATGGTGGAAGAGACGAATTATCTGGTAAGCAAGTAACTCCAAGGTTTGAACCAGTTACCTCCGAGTATTTAGACTATAATGATGTTATGGCAAAATTTGATACCATGATGGATTATGTTGCAAAAATTTATATAAAAGCCTTAAATGCGATTCATTTTATGCATGATAAATACTCCTATGAAGCCATCGAGATGGCTCTTCATGACCACGAAATTTTAAGAACCATGGCATGTGGAATTGCTGGGCTTTCCGTTGTAACCGACTCGTTATCTGCTATTAAATATGCTAAAGTAAAGGTAATTCGTGATGAAACCGGTCTTGCTACCGATTATGAAGTAGAAGGCGATTTTCCAAAATACGGAAACGATGATAACCGTGTTGATGAAATTGCAGTTATGCTTACTAAAACCTTTTTAAAGAAATTACAAAAATACCAAACTTACCGAAATAGTAAAACTACCCTTTCCATTTTAACCATTACTTCCAACGTAGTTTATGGAAAAGCGACTGGAAATACCCCAGATGGAAGAAGAGCTGGAGAACCTTTTGGACCTGGTGCGAACCCACTTCATGGTAGAGACGTAAATGGAGCCCTAGCCGTTATGAATTCGGTTAGTAAACTTCCTTACGAATATGCCCAAGATGGTATTTCTTATACCTTCTCCATTACTCCAACCACTCTTGGAAAAGACGAAATCACAAGAGTTCATAATTTGGTTTCCATGTTAGATGGATACTTTATGCAAGAAGGACATCATATTAATGTAAATGTATTTGATAAGGCTTTATTAGAAGACGCTATGGAACACCCTGAAAAATACCCACAGCTTACCATTCGTGTTTCTGGTTATGCCGTGCATTTTACCAAATTAACACGTGAACAACAATTAGATGTGATTCATAGAACCATTCATGAGAGAATGTAAAGAACCCCTAAGTCAGCTTCGCTGACAGCCCCCTTGGATAAAGGGGCCTTTTTATGGGGAATAGCTTTTGTAGCTTCACATAGAAAAGGAGATGGATAGTATGATTTCTTTTGATAAAACTAATATGGCACGAATTCATTCCGTGGAAACCATGGGAACAGTGGATGGTCCTCGGGCTTCGTTTTGTTGTGTTTTTTCAAGGGTGTCACCTTCGTTGCAAATATTGCCATAATCGTGATACTTGGGATTGTAACTTACGGAGAAGTCGTAACTCTTACTGATTTAGTGGAACAAATACAGCATTATACAAATTATTTTCGTGCTTCTGGCGGTGGGGTTACACTTTCTGGTGGAGAACCTTTATTACAACCGGATTTTGTGCTTGCTTTATTAAAGGAATTAAAAAAATACCATATCCATGTGGCAATTGATACCTCACGGTATGGTTCCGTTTACTGAAAAAATAGAAGAAATTATCCACTTAACCGACCTTTTCTTGCTAGACATTAAGCACATTCATCCCGAAAAGTGCAAAAATCTAGTCGGCTTTTCGAACGAAAAAGAACTTGCTTTTGCCAAAAAATTAAGTGATATGGGAAAACCCCTGTGGATTAGACAAGTCATTATTCC
>CAOKQZ010000032.1 GCA_948471055.1 uncultured Clostridium sp.
TAGAGCTTAAAAATATTGAAATCTAGGGAATTCCCCAGCGAAAAAAACTCATACAGGGCAAGTAATTAAGTTGAAAATTACTTGCCCTTTGTGATATAATCGAAATACAAAATAGAAATTAAGGTAAAATTACAGTGTATTTAGTATATTGTGAGGATAAATCAAAATTTTAAGGTGGTATAAACATGGCAATGTGGAATGCTTGGCGAGGTTGTAAAAAATGTAGTGATGGCTGTTTACATTGCTATATTCATAAAGGAGATTTCAAAAGAAATGTTGATACAAATGAAATAGTAAAAACAAAAGACTTTGAAAAGCCAATAGAAAAATTAAAAAATGGCAATTATAAAATGAAATCTGGAATTGTCTATCTATGCTTTTCTACAGATTTTCTTATTGAAGAAGCAGATGAGTGGAGAAATGACTGTTGGAAAATGATTAAGGAAAGACAGGACTGTACTTTTTTATTTCTAACAAAAAGAATTGATAGATTTATGAAATGTATTCCAGATGACTGGGAAGATGGATACGATAATATAGTTGTATGTTGTACTATTGAAAATCAAAAAAATGCAGATTATAAATTATCAATTTTCAAAGATTTACCAATAAAACATAAATGTATTACAGCACAGCCATTATTAGAGAAAATAGACATTGAAAAATATCTTGATAATATTGAATTAGTAGTTGTTGGTGGAGAATCAGATATAAATGCTAGACCATTTAATTATGAATGGGTATTAGATATTAGAGAGCAATGTATAAGAAAAAATGTAAATTTTGAATTTAGGCAATGTGGAACTTATACAATAAAAGATGGAAAACAATACAAAATACAAACAAAAGACTTGTGTAAACAAGCCAAATTAGCCAATATTGATTATAAAAGTAATCGCTAAAGTATAAGGTTGTAGTTTGAAATTAAATATGAAAGGAAAGTTTATTATGTCAAAAAAAGAGGAAAGATTTGAAAAAGTTTATTCACAAGGAGTTGCAAATGTAATCGAAATTTGGGTAGATAAGGAAACAGGAGTTAATTATATTTATAAAGCATCAGGATATTCTGGTGGAATGACAGTTTTAATGGATAGTACAGGAAAACCAGTTATTACAAAATAATAATGATAAATTACGATAAGTAGGGAGAAATAATAATGTTTGGAACATTACTTACAAGTTTTGGACTCTTAGTATTACTATTAATTATAGTTATGATATATGTAGGACCATTTATTTTGGTTCTTTCAAGTATAATATTTGTATTAACGAGAAAATCAATAGATATCATTTCGAGAATTTTGATAGCTATTAATATTTTACTTATTGCTTTTTTATTATTTGTAACATTGATAAAATTTATTGATGAACCAGGTAAAAATTATTCTAAAATGCGAGGAATAAATAATAGCAAAAGTATGATAGGTTTGTCAAAAGAAGAAGTTGAAAACAAATTAGGAAAACCAGGAAAAATAGAAAAATCAGAAAATGTGTATTTATATGATGCAGGAACTTTACATAGAGAGGTTAGATTTGTAAATCGTTATGATTTATGGAGAAAAACTTATTATTACGCATTATTTGTTTATTTTGATGAAAATGACATTGTAAAATCAACAAGCCTTAAAGAATCATTAGAATTTTATATACCATAACATAAAAAAAGACGAGGATTAGATATTTTTCGAATCCTCGTCTTCCGTAAGGGAATCAAGCATATCTTGTACCTCATAAAAAGAGGTGTTATCAGTTAAGACAATGTCAAAGGAATTTTGATATTGTCTTAAATTTTCTGTTACCTTTTTTTCTAAAAAACCAAAACTTAGAGTTTTTCGTAAATCTTCTTTTGGTACCATGTGAATGTCCTCAATAAAATCACCGAATAGCAAAAAGTATTCTTTTTGATTTAGTTTTTGTATAACTGTAGTAGGCAAAGCCGATAAGGTTTTATTGCAAGTATGAATAATAGGGTTAGAAAATGGCAAAAGTCGATTCTTTTCAAACGTAAAAAAATTACTCATAATGTAGATATTATCATACAAACAATCATGTAGAGCCAAAACTTCCCTAATCACATTCCCAATACCAGCCGATAAAATAACAACAGGCACATGAGCTTGGTACAAAGAAAACAAGAAATCCGTTAAACCACTACGCAAAGTTAGATTACCAGACTTCACGCAAGAACTTAGCGTATCCTTTGTTAAGCCATACTCATAGTACAAATCCAAAACCTGTGTATACCAATCCACCATATGAGAAAACTTTTCTTCCTTTGGCATATGGTAATCCATTTCAATTGGGCAATATTTTTTAGCAAGTTTATTGGACCTTATCGATAAATCCGGATTTAAAAAATTCGGATTTTGAATCACCGTCCAAGAATCATCACTATCCATTGTCGTCATCGTTTTATCAAAATCAATCAACACCGCATAATTCGTTTTCGTTAAAGAAACTCGTTTCATTTTTTCACTATTTCGATATATCATACTCTATCTTCCTTCTGGTAACTGGATTTTTGGGTTTTTCTTTTTGGCACGATATAAGGTAATCTTATTGCCAACCACTTGTACCAAAACAGAATTCGTAGAAGAAGCAAGCGTTTCAGCAATAGTACGATTATCCTCAGGTGCCGTTTCCAAAACCGACAACTTAATCAGCTCACGAGCCTCTAAAGCATCCTCTACCTGTTTTATTAAATTATCATTCAACCCATTTTTCCCAACCTGCAAAATGGCAGCTAGCGGATTTGCCAGTCCTCGTAAATACGCTCTTTGTTTACTAGTCATGTTAATCTCCTTTAAACTTAGTTTCCACTATTATACAATGAAACACTAAAAGGCGCAAGCACGAAAACAATATTTTAGAGGATAAAATAACAATGTCGGAAAAAACGACATTAATGAGCGTTACCGTTCAGATGGTATTTTTATATAAAACTAAAGTATGTCCGGATATTAACTAATAAGCAATAAAAATTCAAGTTATTTGTTTTATTTTCTGTTCTGTTATAGTATAATTGTCTTAATAAATATGAGAAAGGGAAACATATGGGTAAGAGAATAACAAGTATAGCAATATTTGATAAAGATAGTTTAAATAAATTTAGTGAAAGTCTAAAGCGCCTTAATATAAATTTTTGCAAAGTGCCATTTAGAGAAGAAAATAGGGAAAGTTTAGATACGTTACCATATCATTTTACTTTTACAGTATGGGATAGTAGCCAAAAAGATATTGCAATAAAAATTATTAAAAAGATAAAATTTAAGGAAATAAAATTAAAAATAATAGGAGTAAATGTAAAAGAAAGCTTTAATGGTAGTTATAATTTATATTTTGAGATTGAAAGGAATAATTCATTATATTTATTGCAAAAGCAAATTTATGATTTAGCCAAAATAGAAAAATATAACCCAGATAATTTTGTGCCACATATTACAATACATTGTGATATGAATTATGAAAAACTTATTAAAATGAAAGATACAATAATGAACAATTTTATTGAGTTTGAAGTCAGATTTACGCGCATTGGTTTATTTGAAATATATCCAGCAAAACAAATTGAAATTATGTAGATGTTAGATTAGTGTGAAATACAACTAATCTAATTGTTAAATATAAAAAAATCAAGGGGACTACAGCCCCATAAAAAACGAAACAAACCCGGGCCATGCCGAAAAAGCAAAAACAACCCACCAGATAACACCTTCATGGTATTTTCGGAAAACTTGTGGGATAGCCATTTTCCAAATAAAATGGCAATTCCGTCACTTACTACCATTCCCAAAATAGCACCAAGCACTAGCCATAACTTTGCACTTGGGTAACTAATTCCAAGACCGAGAGAGGCAAGAAAGGTCTTATCGCCAAACTCTCCTACTGCAATGCTACTAGCAATGATTAGTACATAGCCAAGAGGTAAATGAGAAAGTTTATGTAAAAACCCAAGCTCAGAAGAGGGGGTATCTTCTGGGGCTTCTTTTTTTAGCAAAGTCAAAAGACCAAAAAACACGAAAGAAAGATAGGTAACAAATTGTAATAGAGTATGAATTACGGGATTATGAAGATTTCCAAGAGCCCCACCAAATAAAATAGCAACACCATGGCTAAAAAAGGAGCCCAAAGCTACCCCAAGTAAAATACAATAACTTTTTAATTTAGAAGAAAACGATAACACCAAAAGTTGTGTCTTATCCCCAAGTTCTGATACAAAAATTAGAAAAAAAGCAAGAAAAAATAAGGCAATCATGTAATTCTCCTCCTCCTAAGTTATTAATGTATATTCCCCAAAAACACCAAATATGAGAAAAGACAAAAAACGTCAAAACCAGACAGCCGTAAGAATGTAAATTTTTTGTGAACTCGCAAAAAAGAATTGAAATCCCAAAAAAGAAATGATAGTATGAAAACAAAAACAGGAGGAACCAAAATTGATAAAAGTAAATCATGTAACCAAAACCTATGCAGATAAAACCGCAGTAAATGACCTATGCTTTCAAATCAAGAAAGGAGAAATCGTAGGACTACTAGGTCCAAACGGTGCAGGAAAAAGCACCACCATGAACCTATTAACAGGACTTATCGAACCAAGCGAAGGAGAAATCCAAATAGGAGGATATGATTTATTAAAAGACCCAAAACAAGCAAAAGCACAAATCGGGTACATGAAAGAAGGGACTCCCCTATATAAAGACCTAACCGTAAAAGAATTCATAAGCTTTATGGCAGAATTAAAAAAAGTACCAGCAAAAGAAAGAAAAGACAACATCGAAAAAGCCATTACCAAAACCAATTTAAAAGACGTACAAAACAAACTAATCCGAAACTTATCCGGAGGTTACAAACAACGAGTAAGCCTAGCAGGAGCCCTTGTTTCCAATCCCAACATTCTTATTTTAGACGAACCAACCGTAGGACTTGACCCAAAACAAATCACCGAAATTCGAGAAGTCATCCGAAGTTTGGGAACAAACCACACCATTCTTTTAAGCTCCCATATCTTATCCGAAATTAGCAAACTCTGTAAAAAAGTAATCATACTAAACCAAGGAAAACTAGTTACCATCGATACCCCACAAAACTTAGAAAACAAAGTAAAAAAAGAAACCATTATCAAATTAACCGTGGAAGGAGAAAAAGAAAAAATAGAGAAAATTGCCAAAACCATTTCCGCAATAGAAACCATAGAATTCGTAAAAGACAACCAAGACGGTACCAAAGAATACCTAATAAAAACCCCAAAAGACGTAGACATTCGAAAAGAACTATTTTCGAAATACGCCAAAGAACAAATGACCATATTTGAATTAAAAAAATCAGAAATCACCCTAGAAGAGGCATTTATGGAACTAATCACCCAAAAAGAAGAGGAGGAAAACTAAACCATGTGGGCTATTATCAAAAAAGAAATAAAAACCTATTTTTTATCCCCAATAGGATATGTATTTATTGGGCTATTTTTAGCAATGACAAGCCTATTTTTCTACTTAGATGTGATAAGCTATGGAAGCTTGCAATTTGAAAACATGTTCTATTCGGTTAGTACCATATTAACCTTCCTCGCACCAATCCTAACCATGCGTATGTTTGCAGAAGAACGAAAACTAGGAACCGAAAACTTACTATATATCGCCCCAATTAGCACCATAAGCATTGTACTAGGAAAACTCATATCTGCTATTTTCGTCATTGCCCTTTCCGAAATCGCTACCGTTTTTTATTTAATCCTACTAAGCTTTTTTGGAAACCTATACCTACCAACCATTCTCATTACCCTACTTGGATTTTTCCTATTAAGCATGGCATATATATCACTTGGCATGTTTGCCTCAAGCATAACCGAAAACCAAATTGTAGCAGGAGTTATCACCATCACCTTTTTTATCATCACTTGGTTTTTACCAAACTTTAGCGACATATTTTTGCCACTATCCTTAATCAATCTATTTGAAAAATTTCCGGCAGGACTCATTTCCATTACGGAAATCTACAATTACCTTAGCTTTACCTTTGTATTTGTATTTTTTACCATAGTAGCTTTGCAAAAAAGAAAAAGCCACAAAACAGGTGGCATGATAACCCTTGTTAGTGTTATCATTGTCATTTTACTATTTTTTGCCACCAACCTTACCTTACGAAAAATCGGAATACCAGACATCGATATCACCAAAACCAAACTATTTACCCTATCCGATACCTCAAAACAAAAAATACAAAACCTACAAACCGATGTAACAATCTATATTGTAGGCTTAGGAGAAGACTCTTCCCTAAAAGACTTAATAAAGCAATACACCAAAACCAATGAACATATCAAACTAGAAACCATAGAAGACATAAGTCAAAAGGCAGACCTAAAAGAAAAATATGACATAACCGACGAAACACAATGCATTTTTGTGGAAACCAAAGAACAAAAACAAAAAATAGAACTAGAAGAGTTATACACTTACGACTATGTAACAAACGAACAAATCGATATTTCCGAAGAAAAAATAACCAATGCCATTATCAATGTAACAAGTAAAGAAAAAAAACATCTCTTCTTCCTAACCGGACATGGAGAATACAACTTAAAACAAGAACAAACCTTACTAGAACGTTACCTACAAAACGAAAACTACGAAATTCACAACCTAGACCTACTAGTTAGCAAAAACATACCCGAAGAAACTGATGTCATCATCCTACAAAGCCCTCAAAAAGACTTTTTTGAAGAAGAGGTAACCCTGTTAGAAGAATACATCAAAAAAGGCGGAAACCTACTGTATTTAAGTGACCCATTATTTACCAAAGAAGCCTTTCTAAACTTCCAAAAACTACTAGACCAATTCGGGCTTACCATCGAAAGCGGCATTATTTTAGAACAAGACATCGACAAAATGGCACTACAATCACCAAACTATATTATTCCAAACATCGCTACCACCAATGCTACCAAAAACATTGCAAGAGATGGTGGAATTTTACTAATCAATGCCACCAAAATAAGTCTACTTAGCGATGAAGAACTAGAACAAAGAAACATCACACCACAAATCATTCTAACCACTTCGAATAAAGCCCTTTTCCGAACCGAAATCGAAAACACCACAAGCCGGAAAAATAAGCTCAGATGAAGAAGGAAAATTCATACTAGGAGTAAGACTAGAAAAGAAAATATCCGAAGAAGAAAACGCAGTCCTATATGCTATATCCAACAACTTCTTTTTAGCCGACTACCCCATTACCCTACAAAACACACAAGTATCTCCAATTGAATTTTACAACAACAAAGACTACTTCCTAAATACTCTTGCCAAACTCACTAAAAAAGAAGAAGGAATATCCATACGAAAAAACATAGGAACCGTACAATACACGCCAAGCCTTACCGGACATTACCTTATTCGCAGTATCCTTATCCTATACCCACTTAGCATCCTTATATTAGGAATGGTAATATGGCATTTGCGTAAAAAGAAAAGATAATAATTTAGAAAAACCTCTCATAAGATAAACTATGGGAGGTTTTACATGAAACAAACAGCAAAAATCATTTTTGTTATTATCGGCACCATTATTGGAGCAGGGTTTGCCTCCGGGCAAGAAATATACCTATTCTTCGGAAAATACCAAACTGCAGGCATCATAGGGATTATGGTATCCTCTACACTAATGGGAATTCTTATCTACAAAATCTTTACCATGAGCAAACAAGAAAACCTCGAAAACTATGAACAATTCATCGAAAGCTTCCGAGTAAACGATAAAATAAAAAGCGTTATCCAAATCATTATGAACATCTTCCTACTCATTTCCTTTTATGTAATGATAGCCGGATTTAGTGCTTACTTCTTACAAGAATGGCAAATCCCCACTTACATCGGAACCGGAATTATTGTCCTATTATGCTATAAAATATTCATGGGAGAGATCGAAACACTCATGAAAGTAAACACCCTACTAGTACCCCTTCTTATTTTATCCATTCTACTACTAACCTACCAAAACCAAAACACCATATCCATGCCACACCATTTCGTACCCCAAACCACCATGATACAAGCCATTCTAAAAGCCATTATCTACACAAGTTACAACAGCATTGTCCTAATCCCAATGCTACTATCCCTTGCCAAATGCATCAAGAAAAAAAAACAAATAACAACCATATCCGTAATATGCAGTATCCTACTTAGCCTAATCGCCCTATGCGTTTTCTCACTCATCCAAACCATCGATATCGACATAAACAAAATCGAACTACCCATTGTATATGTAGCAGGAAAAATGAACAAAACCTACCAAATTCTATACGGAGTAGTAATACTAGCCTCCATCTACACCTCAGCCATATCAGCCGGTTATGGCTTCTTAGAAAAATACCAACAAAACAAAAAACAATACAAAACAAAAGTAATCTTCCTATGTGCCGTCGCCTTCTTCGTCTCCAAAATCGGATTTACCACTCTCGTAAACTTACTTTACCCCATTTGCGGAATGTTAGGACTATTGCAAATGATTTTAATCTTAAAAAAAAGCAAAAAAACTTGAAAAAAAGCACAAAAACTGATATAACAAAAGGAGAAGGGAGGAGAAAATGCAAATCACATGGGATATTGAAACAAAGAAAAAAGTTGCAATTGGAATTAGTATTGCAGTAGCAAGCCTTATTATATTATCCATCGGATTTTATATTGGAAACCGAAATGTAAGAACCTTTTTTGACCGTTATATTTTCAGAAAAGAAATTACAGGGAACAACGCTAGCCGTATTGATATAACAGACTTTGAAAACCCAAGCATATACGCCTTTGACCAATATATTACGATACTAGACAAACATCAAATGAGCATTTATACCGCCTCTCGGAAAAAAAGAATATGAAATCGAAGTAGGCGTAAGCAATGCGTTATATGCTTCAAATGGGCGCTATCTTATGGTAGGGCAAAAAAATGGCCAAAACCTATATCAAATCGAAAGTGGCAGTATTTCTTGGCAAAAAGAAATCGAAGGACAAATACAAAAAATCAATGTCAACCGAAATGGATATGTATCGGTTATCGTAACAGGAGGAAGCTACAAAAATATCGTAATTGTCTACAATGCCTCACGGAAGAGAACTCTTTAAAACCTACCTATCCAACACCACCTGTATTGATTGTAGTATATCAAGAGACAACAGGCAACTTGCCATTGCAGAAATAAACACCAGTGGAACCCTCATTCAATCCAGTGTCAAAATCATCTCCATTGAAAAAGCACAAACCGACCCAATCAATTCCGTAATCGAAACCTACCAAGTCAGCGGAGACCAACTCATAAAAAACGTCGAATACGAAGGGAAAAACCACTTAGCCTGCATGTATGATGGCGAAATTAGAAGCATTTACCAAGACCAAAACGAACAAATCATATCCTTTAGCGGAGAAAACGTCACCTTTGCTAGCGTCAAACTAGACGGATACGCCATGTACACCATCGAAAAAAACGGAGGATTTCTAAACAGCAACACCCAAGTAACCATAAAAAGCATCACCACCGAAAAAGAAAACCTATACATCGCCGAAGGAACCGTAAAAGATATAAAAAC
The DNA here is from genome assembly GCA_948471055.1 of uncultured Clostridium sp. Lineage (GTDB taxonomy): Bacteria > Bacillota > Clostridia > TANB77 > CAG-508 > RGIG8482. The sequence goes on from CAOKQZ010000032.1 coordinate 9,582, forward strand.
CCACGGAAACAACATAGCCCTAAACCTAGGAAGCGAAATTCAATTTATCACCACCAATGGATGGCTAACCAGAAAATACACCTCAGGAAAAGAAGTAAAAGACATCCTATTAGGAGACAAAATCGCAGGAATTCTATACAAAGACCGAATTGATGTGGTGAATTTATAGGAAAACGAAAGGAGAAACACCATGATTTTTGATTTAATCGTTATTGGAATATTAGCACTAAGCATATTTCTTGGCTACAAACAAGGACTAATCGGCGTTATCTTCAAAATCGTAGCCTTTATCATTGCTATTTTAATCACCCTAATTTTATACAAACCAGTAGCCAATCTCATCATTCAAAACACCACATGGGATGATAAAATCGAAGCCACCATCTACGAAAAACTATCCGGAACCAACATAGAAGAAGGACAAAAACTAGAAAAAGAACAAACCGAATTACCCGGAATGGTAGTAAACTACATAAACGACGGAATCGAAACTACCGTAAAACAAGCACAAGCAAACGTAGCCGAAATGGTAGCAAAAAACCTAACCACCAGTATCATCCAAATCATCACCATGATAGTGATATTCACAGTAACCAGATTACTACTACTATTTGCCAAAGTCCTACTAGAAGCCCTATCCGAACTACCAATCGTCAAACAATTTAACGAAATCGGAGGACTCCTATACGGTATTTTAAGAGGAATGGTAATCTTATATGCCATCCTAGCCCTAGCAAGTGTCATCCTGCCAATGGTAGGACAAACCACCATTCTAGAACAAATTGACCATACCCTTATTACCAAATTCTTATACAACTACAATCTTATATTAATTCTATTCTTCTAATAAAACGAATGAGAACCCCCAGTCATGCTCACGCCTACTTGAGGGTTCTTAAATTGATATTAAAACTCACGGAATAAAAACACAAAATATCACGGAATGAAATTGACAAAAATCACGGAATAGAGGAAAAGAAAAACTTAAGATAAAATGAAGATTTTGTTTTTCTTGTCGGATGAGTTGATATTTTGTAGGATATTTGCTATACTAAAAAAGTACAAGAAGGAATAGGGAGTGAAACCATGAAAAAAGAAGGAACAGAAGAAGGAAATAAACCAAATAATAGACAAAAAGTAACAAGAAGAGACGAAGATATGGATTTTTTTAGTTCACCTGCTAGAGCAACAAGGACAAAAAGAGGGGCAAAAAGAATTGAAGAAATGACCATGCAAGTGCAAAGAGCAACCCAAAAACAACCTCAAAAAAAAGTAGGGGTCGATGCCCACATCGACTCACAAAATAAAACAAAAACAAAAAAAAAGTTAGGAGACGACACCCATAGCGACTCAAAAAGTAGAAAGACAACGAGAAGAAAAGTAGGAGATGACATCCATAGCAATTCACAAAACAAAAAAACAGCAAAAAGAAATATAGAAAGAGAAAACTACATCAGTTCTCCAAATAGAAAAAACACGAGAAGAAGCATAGAAAATGATACTAACATCGACCTACCAAATAAACAAACAGGGAGAAGGAATATAGGAACAGATACCAATGCCAATTCACAAAATAAAAAAACGAAAAGAAATATACAAAACGATGCATATATTACGAAGCAAAGTGGAAAAATAAGTAGAAGACAAGAAGGGCAGGAGGAAACGAGTGCACAAGGAAGAAAACCAAGAACGAAGAGGGAAACCGGGGAAATGAGAGAAAAGCAAAATCAAAGACCAAGAAATAAAAGAGAATTAAAAGAGCAAAAACGTCAAGATAAAAAAGAAGAAAAAAGAAGAAGAAAACAAGAAAAAAAGGAAAGAAGAAAAAAGAGTGTAGCATGGAAAATCTTTAAAATCCTTGTGATTTTATTAATCCTTGCAGGCATTTCCTATGGTTGCTATTTCGCTTACCGTGTATCCAAAAACGGTGGCGGATTACAAGGCTTTATGGCAACTGCATTAGGGCATGACGAAAACACTCTAAAAGACCTAGACCCAATTCATTTTATGTTAGTAGGAATTAGCGGAGAAGAGGAATATAAACTAGCCGATACCATTATGGTATGCTCCTATAACCCAAAAACACAAAAAGCCTCTATTTTATCTATTCCAAGAGACACCTATGTAGGAAAAGACAAAACCAAAGCCTCAGCAAGCTATAAAATTAATGCCGTTTATCGAAACGGAGAAAACATCGAAGGAATGGTAGAACACTTAGAAAACCTAACCGAATTAGAAATCGATAATTATCTTGTCATTGACACCAAAGCTTTAGTACAACTAGTAGATGCTTTAGGAGGAGTCACCTTTAATGTACCAATCGATATGGACTACGACGACCCAACCCAAGACCTATACATTCATTTAAAAGCAGGAGAACAAAAACTAAATGGAAAGCAAGCCGAAGGCTTAGTACGTTTCAGGCATAGCAATGACCTAAGCACCTATCCTACCGAATATGGAGACAACGATCTTGGAAGAATGAGAACCCAAAGAGAATTTATTATGCAAGTCATGAAACAAACCGTAAGGCCAGAAAACCTATTTAAATTAATACAAATTGCAGAAATCGGATTTAAAAACATTACCACCAACATGACCTTCGATACCGTAAAAGACTATCTTCCTTATGCCGTTAACTTTAACGCAGAAGACTTAAAAACAAGTACCCTACCGGGAGAACCAGAGTTAACAAATAAAGTATGGATTTATACACCAAACATCAAACAAACCAAAGCATTAGTAGAAGAATTATTTGTAGAAGAAAGAATAGAAGAGGAAGAAAACGAAGAAAATACCAATACCATTGGAAACACCCTAAGCGGAAATACTACTTCTGCAAAGGAAGAAAGTATAAAAATCGAATTACTAAACGGAAGTGGAAACGAAAAAAATCTAACAAAAGCAATCGAAAGATTAGAACAAAAAGGGTATGAGATTGTAAAAAAAGGAAACACGAAAACCACAAACAAAACAACAATTGTAAACCGAAGCAATCGAGAAGAAAAAATATCCAAAAAGTTAAAACAAGACCTAAAAGCAGGAAACATTAGCAAAAAATACAACAACTCACAAGTAGATTACACCATCACCTTAGGAAAAGACTATAAATAAATTTATCAAAGTAGGGTTAAAGTTCATTTGTGTCTAAAGACTTGAAGCATAGACAGATAAGAAATCACCCTACAAAATAAAGGAGGAAAAAACATGGAATTATTAGATAACATCATAAAATTATTAGAAGACAAAAAAGCCATCGATTTAACTACACTTGACATCAAGGAACAAAGCACACTAGCCGACTACTTTATCATTACAAGCGGAACCTCTAATACCCACATAAAAGCCCTAGCAGACAATGTAGAAGTAGAACTAAAAAAACAAGACATCTATCCAAACAAAATAGAAGGCTACAATACCGAATGGATATTAATGGACTACGGAGACGTAGTAGTCCACATCTTCACCGAAAAAGAAAGACAAAACTACAACCTAGAAGAACTATACAAACGAAACCAATAAAATAAAAAGGACCTTTTTGCAACTTTCTAAAATAAGATTACGAATTTAGAAGGGTAACAAAAAGGCCCCTTTACTTAAGGGGGCTGTCGTTCGAAGAACGACTGGGGGTTTTCTAATAATCAAAATGATACAAAGAGAAATTGGAATTACGGTTCGAATTTCTTTTTTTGTTTTTACTCGATTTCGAAGATTTCGAATGTTTTCCTTTTGCACGTTTTCCCTTTTTCTTTCCGCCACCCAACAGATTTACCAAACACTTTAAAATCACGATAGCAGCAAGCACAAGAAGGATTTTAAATAAGGTAGGAGAAATACCAAAAAAAGAAATATCTTGACCTGCAATTAAATTTGTAGTATAGTTAATATCATTAGTTGTATAAGAAATTTTACCAATCACACTTCCTTTTGTAATCGGAGCCTTTACATTTTCATCGAGTTCCACAGTAGGAGAAAGATTTGCAAGCTCTTCGGTTTTCACAAAAGCATAAATATCGGTTTCATACAAAACTGGTAAATCGGAAGTATCTTTCGAAGCATATTTTGGCGAAATCACTTTAAACACATCATTTGCGTGGCACAATGTTTCATATTTGTATTCCTTAAAACCATATTCAAATAAAGCGATACAATCATCAAACTTATTTGTCGTGGTAGTAACATCACTACCTGCCCCCAAAATGACACAAATTAACTCCATACCATCCTTTTTAGCACTAGCAACAATACAATTTCCGAGCAGGATCGGTATACCCGGTTTTAATACCAGTAGTGTAAGAGTAATAATTACTACTACTTGGGTTCATTAAACGGTTTGTTGTTGTAAAAATACGATCCTCCTTATCATATTTTTCCGTAGCAGGAAGGGTGTACTGAGGAGTTGATACAAATTTACGAAACAGTTCATTTTTCATGGCATATCGGCCAATCAAAGCCAAATCATAAGCAGTAGAATAATGTTCCTCATGGTGTATCCCATTTGGATTTACAAAATGAGTATTTTCACAACCAATCTCACGAGCTTTTGTATTCATCTTATCAGAAAATCCCTCTACCGAACCACCAATATCTTCTGCAATTACAATAGCGGCATCATTCGCCGAAGGTAATAAAAGAGCAAACAGCAATTTTTCATAGGTAAGCACTTCACCAATTTGTAAATTCGCAATGGTATAACTATAAGGAATAGAAGAAACTGCATTTTCGCTAACCGTAGCCGTATCGGTAAGATTACGGTTTTCCAAAGCCAAAATAGCGGTCATAATCTTGGTTGTACTTGCCGGAAATCTCTTAGCTTTTGCCTCTCTTTCATATAAAATCTTACCAGAAGCAGAGTCCATAAGAAGAGCCACAGGAGCATCTACATAAACATCATCAGTACTTGCCAGACTAAAGGAAATTGGTAAGAAAATAGGCATTATTATTATCACAAGTAAAAAACTAGTCATTAATTTTTTTCGATTCATCATACACCATCCTAAAAAAATGTCTATATTATCTTATCTTAAATTGGTTTAAATTTCAACTCTATTTCCAAAATAAAAAAGAAAAAATGAAAGGAGAAAAACATGAAATATTTAGAACAAAAACAAATCCTAATGGGAATTGCCATTGTTGTAGTAGTAATATCCATCATTGGCTACTATTTTTACAAAAATGTATATACAAAAGAGGAAATCATCATAAGTGAAGAACAAAACACAACCGAAAAAACCACAAAAGAACTTAAGAGTTCAGAAGAACAAATTATTATTCACATAGCAGGAGAAATTCAAAATCCGGGAATTATCAAAACCACAGAGGGCGCAAGAATTGCAGACATCATCGAAAAAGCTGGAGGGCTAAAAGAAGAAGCCGATTTAACAGACATTAACCTTGCTTATCCTGTAGAAGATGGACAAAAAATTATCATACCCAAACAAGGAGAGAAAAAAGAAGAATACATTACCGAAGAAAGTGGCATAAAAGAAGAAGTAACTACCACCAAACCGAGCCAAGAAGCAAACCAAACCAAAACTATAAACCTAAACAAAGCCACAAAAGAAGAACTACAAACCTTACAAGGAATTGGAGAAGCCACAGCCGAAAAAATCATTACTTACCGTAAAGAAAATCGGAAATTTTCAAACCATCGAAGACCTAAAAAATGTACCAGGAATCGGAGATGCCAAATTTGAAGCAATCAAGGGGAGGATTAGAGTAAAATAAGAACCTGCCCCACCGCACAGGCAAAGTCTTTGGGTGGGGTAGTTAAGAAATCTTGTTACTTTCATAATAAAAAAGAACAGGAGTGCACATGGTGCCCCCTGATGATAGAAAATTACGATATACCGAACTAAAATAAGGGCGATGAAAATCGCCCACGTTCTATAAAATCATAAAACCATTAATGTTTAAAATGCCTCATGCCAGTAAATAGCATTGCCATATCATATTCATTACATTTATCAATCGACATCTGATCATTAATCGAACCACCCGGCTGAATAATCGCCGTAATGCCAGCTTGATGGGCAGCTTCTACACAGTCATCAAAAGGGAAAAACGCATCCGAAGCAAGAACGGCACCTTTTGTTGCATTTTCTCCAATTAATTCTACCGCATGTTCAAAACATTGCTTTGTCGACCAAATACGGTTTACTTGTCCTGGTCCAATTCCGACCGATTGCTTATTTTTCCCAATCACAATTGCATTGGATTTGGTATGTTTTACAATCTTCCAAGTAAATAGCAAATCTTCTAACTCCTCTTTCGTAGGCTCTCTTTTGGTAATCACTTGGTAAGCTGTATCTTCATTTAATAACTTCGAATCAATCGATTGAATAATGATACCACCATTAATTTTCTTAATATCATAAGCCGTTTTCGATTGTTTTACCGAGATACTTGGAAGTTCTAATACACGTACATTCTTTTTTTGGCAAAGGATACTTAGAGCTTCTTCTTCATAACTAGGAGCAACAATCACCTCTAAGAAAATCTTAGACATATCCTCAGCAATTTCTTTGGTAAGCTTGCGGTTTAGTACAACAATACCGCCGAAAATAGAAGTTCTATCAGCCGAATATGCTTTTTCCCAAGCCTTCAAAATATCTTCATCACTACCAACCCCGCAAGGGTTTCCATGTTTACAAGCAACCACCGTTGGTTCGTCAAATTCTTTTAATAACTCCAATGCACCATTGGTATCATTGATATTATTAAACGACAATTCCTTTCCATTTAACTGTTTTGCCGTCGTTAAAGAACCCTCGCATTTTCCTACTTCCTTATATAGAGCTCCCGTTTGATGAGGGTTTTCCCCATAACGCATTTCTTGTACTTTCTCAAAAGTAAGAGAAAGGCACTCAGGGTAAGAAGTATCGTTTCTTTGGCTACGCAAATAATCGAAAATCATGGTATCATAATTAGCCGTATGTTCAAACACTTTTTGCATAAGATAAAAGTTGGTATCCACTGAAACTTTTCCATGCTCTTTTAATTCGGTAAGCACTTTTTCATAATCAGCAGGGTCAGTTACCACACTCACATCTTGGTAATTTTTAGCAGCACTACGAAGCATAGTAGGTCCACCAATATCAATATTCTCCACCGCTTCTTCACGAGTTACATTATCTTTTAAAATCGTTTGTTTAAATGGATATAAATTAACCACAACCATATCAATGGTATCAATTCCTAAATCCTGTAACTGCTCCATATGGCTTGGTTTTGAACGCATGGCTAAAATACCGGCGTGAACACGAGGGTGAAGTGTTTTTACCCTACCATCCAAGCACTCTGGAAATCCAGTTAATTCTGAAATTTCCATAACAGACACGTTATTTTCTTTTAAAATTTTGTAAGTACCTCCAGTAGAAATAATCTCTACCCCAAGGTCTTGTAACGATTTTGCAAATTCCACAATTCCGGTTTTATCCGAAACACTAATCAATGCTCTCATTTTGGTTTTTCCTCCTAAACATTATTCAAATTTTTTCCCTGTAATTAATTCATATGCCTCAATATATTTATTTTCTGTGGTTGTAACTACCTCATCTGGGATAGGTGCCTTGGTTTCAGGGTCATAGCCAGAAGACTTAATCCAATCACGCATATATTGCTTATCAAAACTTTTTTGTGATGTTCCTACTACATAATCCTTTGCTGGCCAAAAACGGCTAGAATCCGGTGTTAACACCTCATCTCCTAATACCAATTCACCATTCTCATCCAAACCAAACTCAAATTTCGTATCCGCAATAATCACACCACGAGATGCTGCATATTCTGCACATTTTGAATACACTTCAATGGTTTTATCACGTAATTTTGTAGCCAATTCTTCGCCAATCATTTCACATACTTGTTCAAACGAAATATTCTCATCATGGTTACCAATTTCCGCCTTCGTAGAAGGAGTAAAAATAGGCATAGGTAATTTTTCCGATTCTTGTAAATTTTCTGGAAGAGTAATTCCACAAACGGTACCATTTTCTTTATAACTCTTCCAACCAGAACCAGTAATATATCCTCTTACAATACACTCCACAGGAAGCATTTTTAACTTCTTAACAAGCATACTTCTTCCCTCAAATTCTTGTGTTTGAAATTCCTTAGGGAAATCTTTAATATCCGTTGAAATCACATGATTTGGAATAATATCCTTCACAAAATCAAACCAAAAACGAGAAAGTTGGTTTAGCACTTTTCCTTTGTTTGGAATAAGGGCAGGTAAAATATAATCAAAAGCAGAAATACGGTCAGATACCACCAACAATAACTTATCATCATCTACCTCATAAATTTCACGAACCTTACCACTACTAATCTTTTTCATAAACAAACCTCTTTTCTTTGTCAAAAACGACATAAAATCTTATTAAATAATAACCATAAGAACCTTCGAAGAAATAACAGTATACAAAAGGCCCCTTTACTTAAGGGGGCTGTCGCCGAAGGCGACTGGGGGTTCTTACATCTGACCCAAATAATCTGCATAACCTAAATTTTGCAATTTCTCATCTTTTTTGCTAACCGCATCTTTTAGGGAATTTTTAAAATCCGCCAATTTCTCCTTTACCTTTTCATCCCCAATGGCAAGCATAGAAGCCGCCAAAATACCAGCATTTTTTGCACCATTAATCGCAACCGTTGCAACCGGAATACCGTGAAGGCATTTGCACAATCGAATACAAAGAATCCACACCAGATAACGTTTTGGTATGAATTGGAATACCAATCACCGGAACCGTTGGCACCATTGCCGCAAACACACCAGGCAAATGAGCCGCACCACCAGCACCAGCAATAATCACCTTCACTCCATTTTCCTTTAAAGTACCCGCATACTCCATTGCCTTCTCAGGCGTTCTGTGAACCGACAAAATCTTCATCTCATACGAAATTTCCATCATATCCAAAAATTTCGCACAATCTTGCATAATGCCCAAATCCGAATCACTACCCATAATAATTGCAACATCAAACTTACTCATACATTTCCTCCTCTTTCTAAAACTAAGACCAATTATAACACAAAAGGCGAAAAATGTCAGTATTTTTCGAGATTAAACCTGAAATAATTAATTATTAAAATGTAAAACTATCAAAGATAGACTTTACAAACTAAAAATCCATGATATAATAAGTTCATCTTGTAAAATTTAAACATAATTATCTATATTATTAAATCATCAATAAAAAATTGATTCCAAAAAAATCAAAAGCTTTTGTTCCAAAAGCAAAATATTTTCCAAAACAAAAATAAAAATAGAAA
>CAOKQZ010000033.1 GCA_948471055.1 uncultured Clostridium sp.
TCTTTTTCACTCGAGGCAAAAATTTCATTTTTTTTGAAAAAATAGAAATATATATTGAAAGAAGGGAGTTTATAGTGACTAGAAGAGAAGAATTAGACAACATCTTCAAAGATATAGATGAAAATAAGAAAAAGTTAATCAATCCACTTTTAGATAACATAGCTTTTTTGGAAGAAAGAATGGAAGAATTAAAAAAGTTTCCATTTATACAAATTCATCCTAAGGATCCAACAAAACAAAGACCGACAACTGCAGCTAAACTATATAAGGAACATTCGCAAAGCTATATGAATGCAATACGAATGCTATATTCAATGATTAATGGACATGAAGTTGAAGAGGATGCAATTGAAAAATGGCTAGCAGAAAGAAAAAGACAATATGAATAAGACTTTCTTAGAACAATATTATGAAGAAATTAAAAGTGGAAATATAATAGCAGGAATAGAATTAAAAACAGAATTACAAAAGTTAGTTAAGGATTTAAAAGATCCAAAATATAAATATGATACAGAAGAAGCTTATTTGCGAATTGACTTTATGGAAAATTTATGTTTGCAAAGCAAAAAGCCTTTTTATAATATGCCGATGCAACTTTTGTTATGGGAAAAAGCATTTATAGAAGTAATATATTCTTTTAAAGTATTTGACAACGAGTTGAAACGATGGGTAAGACGATTTCAAAATGTACTTTTACTAATTGCAAGAAAAAATGGTAAGACAACGCTAATGGCAGCAGATGCTCATACAGATTTAAGAATTGGCGAAGGTGGTATGGATATAGTCTGTGCTTCTAACGATGACAAACAAGCAAGTTTACTTTGGAATGAAATAAACAATATGAGAAAAAGAATAGATCCTCATTCAAAGGTTACACATAAGAATATGTCAGAAATCTGTAATACACAAAAGAATATAACGATATTCAAAATGTCAGGAAAAACTCAAAACAAAGATGGTAGAAACATTGATAAAATGTATATGGATGAAAGTCATGATGCACCAGACGATGAAATTGCAGAGGCTGGAAATAAATCAATGTCAACAAAGGATGAGCCATTTTTTATAAATTTAACAACGGAAGGTTTTATAAATGATGGATATTTGGATAATGAATTAAAATATGCACGAGAGGTTTTATTTGATGAACAGCCAGATATTCATTACCTGCCATGGTTATATACGCAAGATAGTGAAGAAGAAATATGGCAAGATGAAAAAAGTTGGTACAAATCAAATCCTCGGACTAGGTGTGGTAAAAAAGTGGAAGTTTTTACGAGGAGAAATTGAAAAATCAAAAAAATCTAAATCCAAAAGAATGCATACTCTTTGTAAAGATTTTAATATAAAACAAAACAATGCTTCAGCATGGCTAAAACGTGAAGATTATTATTATGAATTAGAACCTTTTGATCTAGAATCATTTAGAGGTTCTTTTTGTTTGGGAGCAGTTGATTTGGCAGCAACGACAGATATGGTTAGTGCAAAAATCTTACTAGGAAAATCTGAAGATAAAATAAAGTATATATATCAGCATTATTGGATTTTAGAGAAGAAACTTACAGATAGTGATGATAAATCTGCTGGAGCTGAATATAAAGAATGGGCAAAAAAAGGATTACTTACTATTCATGAAGGAAATGAAATAGATGTTTCTAAAGTAGCAGACTGGTTTTATGATTTATATAAAAGTTACAATATAAAACCATATAAAACAGGATATGATCAGAGATTTTCAAAAACATTTACTGACCGTATGGATGAATATAACTTTGAAACAGAAATGATTTTACAAGGTAAAGTATTAAGTAATGCCATGAAATTTGTTGAAGCAGACTTACAAGACAAGTTAATAAATTACAATAATAATGAAATAGATAGATGGTGTTTAGGAAATTCTGCTATGGATATGGACAATAAAGGAAATGTTATGTGTGTTAAAATAAAAGGTCAAGCTAGTAAAAGAATTGATGGTGCAATAACATTTATCATTCTATATGAATTATATAGACGTTATCGCAGTGAATTTCACAAATTGATAGATAAATAAGGAGCAGATAAAAATGGGATTAATTGATTTTATTAATAAATTTAAGAAAACAAAATCGAATGTCAGCTATGCAAAAGTATTAAATGGGTACACTCCCATTTTTTCACAATTTGGGCAAGACATATATGCTAGTGATGTAGTGCAGCAGGGAATAGCTTGTTTAGTAACGGAATTAACAAAAGCTAATCCTTTCCATATAAAACAAGTAGGAAGTGATTTAGTGCCAGCAGACAACAGCGAAATACAAAAATTACTAGAACAGCCAAATGAAAGAATGACACAAACAGATTTTTTTGAAAAAGTATATTGGCAATTGTTTTTGAATTATAATGCTTTTATTATTCCAACGTATTACAAAGATATTAAGGGAAACAAGCATTATACAGGATTATATCCAATACAACCAACTAATGTTACTTTCTTACAAGATCCAGAAGGAAAGTTAGGAATAGAGTTTACTTTTAGTAATGGTTATAAAACGACATTAGCATACTCAGATGTAATACATATAAGATACAGATATTCAATCAATGAATTCATGGGAGGAAATGAGTTCGGACAACCTGATAATAAGGCTTTGTTAAAAACATTGGAATTAAATGACACTTTACTGCAAGGTGTTGCAAAGGCTCTAAAGAGTTCATTTTCAATTAATGGAGTTATTAAGTACAATACATTGATGGATGATGGGAAAATGGAAAAAAATATTCAAGAAATTGAAGAAAGACTTGCTAATAACGAAAGTGGATTTCTTCCATTGGATATAAAAGGAGAATATATACCACTACAAAATAAAATTCAATTAGTGGATGCAACTACATTAAAATTTATTGATGAGAAGATACTACGAAACATTGGTGTTTCACTTCCTATCTTAACAGGAGATTATACAAAAGCACAATATGAAGCATTTTATCAAAAAAGTTTAGAACCTATCTTAAAACGAACAGGAGAATCATTCACAATGACAATATTTACAGATAGAGAGAAAGGCTTTAGAAATAAAATTATGATGTATCCACATGAACTAATATTTATGGATACGAGTCAGAAAATAGAATTATTTGATGTATTAGTTGATAGTGCAAGCTGTTATAAAAATGAATTAAGAACAGCTTTTGGAATGCGACCACTTCAAGAACTAGCAGGACAAATTGCAATGTCAAGTAATAAAGCAAATGCAGAAAATAATAAGGTGCAAAATGAACAAAATCAAAATAATGGAGGGAATGAAAATGAAGAATGAACTAATTAGAAGAAATTATGCTGCGGAATTTAGGTCAGATAACCAAAGCGGACTTATAGAAGGTATCCCGATAGTTTTTGACACACCTACTGATATAGGAGGAATGTTTGAAGAAACTATTTGCAAGGGTGCAATAAGTAAAGATGTCATCAAAGATGTTAGATTTTTTTGGAATCATAATATAGATGAAAAAGCAATTGCAAGAACAATAATACCTATTGAAAAATTGGGAGGAATGACACTTGAAATTGAAGATAAACAAGTTAAAATGCTTATGAATCCAAACAGAGAAAGAAGCGATGCAAATGATTTATGTCTCGCAATAGAAGATGGCGTAATTAATGCAATGTCATTTATGTTTGGAGTAGAAGAGGAACGTTGGGAAGATTTAGATACAGAATATCCTAAACGTTTCATAATTAAAATTAGTCCCTTAATTGAAGTATCAGCTGTTAATTTTCCAGCTTATGCTTCGACATCAATAAATGCTCGTAGGGATTTGCCAACGGAAATTGACAAATGCGTGTTGGAAAAAGCACGCCAAAATCGAGCTAGTGTTAAGGAAAGTAACACAAAAAATTCTTTAGAGCTTGAAAAGCTTAAAATAAAATATTTATTAGGAGGAAAATAAGAATGAAAAAATTTTTACAAAAATTAATTGAAAGAAAAAAGAAAGAATTAAAAGAAAAAGAAGAAAAAATGAAAAACTCACAAGACGTAGAGGAAGTTAGAAGTTTAGGAGAAACATTAATAACATTGCGTGATGAAATTAATGAAGCAGAAGAACAACTAAAGGAATTAGACAAAAATGATAATAATGATGACAACAATGATGGAGAAGGCGAAGGTGAAGGAGAAGGAGATAACAACAGAGGTGCAGCAACTAATAATGGAACAATCGAAGGAAGAAGTGCAAATGGATTTAATCCAAATGCAACATTAAATATCCTTGGAACAGCACAAATGAATCAGAGAGGACAATCTCAAAATGAAGTAGATTTACTTTCTAGTATGGAATATAGAACAGCTTTCAAACATTATGCACAAACAGGAGAAAGAACTGAAAGACTAAATGAAATTTTAGCACAATATCGTACTGAAACAAGAGCAGCAGGAGAAGTAACAAGTGATGCTTTAGGAGTATTAATTCCACATACTGCTTTGCAAGAGTTAATTCAAGAAATTGAAAAATCTTATGGACAATTTTCTTCAAGAGTTCGTATGTTAAATGTTCAAGGTGGTATAGAAATTCCTATAAGCGAATTTGAAGCAACATTTACATGGGGTGGAACTGATGGAAATGATAAAGAGCATGGAGTTAGTGAAGAACAAGATGCTGGAGGAGCAAAAGGAAGTGTTATATTCTCATATCATATTGGAGAGGTAAGAATATCACAATCATTATTACAAAGCATTTTGACTGTAGAAGTGTTTGAAAAAGAATTAGTGAAAGCATTATTAACAGCATATTTAAAAGCAAGAGATATTGCTACATTAAAAGGAACAGGAGATGGACAGCCAACAGGAATCTTAACAAATGTTGCAGGAGGCTTACAAAGAATTCCAGAAGCTAACATTATAGAATTTACAGAAGAAGAAATTGCTGATTGGACAAAATGGGAAAAGAAACTATTTGCTAATATTCCTATCGGAATGGAAGGTGCAAATCCAGAATTTGCTATGGCAAAACAAACATATGTAGGAAATTTATGTACAATGAAAGATGCTAATGGTCAGCCAATTAATAAAGCTGGTTTTGATGTTAGCGATAAACAATACAAATTTAATGAATATCCTGTACTTAGAACAGAACAAGATTTATTCAAATCATTTGACTTATGTGCAAATGGAGAATTCTTTGGAATATTCTGGGTACCTGAAAAAGCATATGGTATTAACTCAAATATGACTTTTGGATATAAGAGATATTTCGATGAAGATAAAAACAAATGGATCACAAAAGGTTTAGTAATTTTAGATGGTAAGCCATTAAATACTAACTATATCTATTTGTTAAAGAAATCTGTTAAAGCCTAAGAAGAGGGGATGAAAATCCCCTTAATTAATTATTTTGAAAAAGGAGGTCATATAAAATGGCAACAAAACAAGAGAATGTAAATAATGAAGAAAAATTAAAAGCAGAGGAAGAGGCGAAAGCAAAAGCTGAAGCTGAAGAAAAAGCCAAAGCAGAGGAAGAAGCAAAGGCAAAAGCTGAAGCTGAAGAAAAAGCCAAAGCAGAGGAAGAAGCAAAGGCAAAAGCTGAAGCTGAAGAAAAAGCCAAGGCAGAGGAAGAAGCAAAGGCAAAAGCTGAAGCTGAAGAAAAAGCCAAGGCAGAGGAAGAAGCGAAAGCAAAAGCTGAAGCTGAAAAGAAAAAAGCTGATGCAGTAAAATTAAGAGTTTTGATTGGATTTACTGATAAATACACTAAACAAGACTATGCAGTTAATGATGAGATCTATGTTGATAAAGATAGAGCTAAAGAGTTATTAACTAATGAAAAAAGATTAGTTGAAAAGCTAGATTAAAGGAGTAAGTAATATGTTAGAAGAAGTAAAAAAACGACTTGGAATTACTGGAGAATATCAAGATGACACGATTCAAGGTTATATTGATGATGTAAAGCAGTTTCTTTTAGATGGTGGAGTAAAGAAAGAGGTTGTTGATGCTTCTTCGACAGTTGGTGTAATTGCAAGAGGTGTATCAGATTTATGGAATTATGGAAGTGGAGGGACATCGTTCTCTCCATATTTCTTACAAAGAGCAATTCAATTAAGTGGCAAAGATAGTTCTGATATGGAAAAAGAAAGCACCAAAGAGAATAGTGAAGGTGATAAAAATGAGTAATTATAGACTAGAAATAAAAAATCCTATTCCACTTGTATTGTTGATCCCAAAATCAATATCTAAAATAAATGGTGTTAATAAAAAAGAATATCCAACAGTTGAAGAAGCTTTGTCTGTAAAAGATAAAA
Organism: uncultured Clostridium sp.; assembly: GCA_948471055.1. Taxonomy (GTDB): domain Bacteria; phylum Bacillota; class Clostridia; order TANB77; family CAG-508; genus RGIG8482. The sequence continues at coordinate 6,269 of CAOKQZ010000033.1, forward strand.
ATAACAAATCTAGTAATTTGTTTTTTGGAAGTTTCAAAACTTATGGTGGAACAGAAAAAACAGTAAATGGTATATATTCCATAGAAGATACTGCAAATATAGAAACATGGTACAGACCAGACATTAATAGTAATTGTAGAATAGCAAGAGCTAATGATGGAGCTATATTTGACATTATTAATGAACCTGAAGATATTAATCAAAGGCATCAATTTTTGAAATTCAAAATAAAACGTGTAAAAGGTGGTGCTTGATATGAGTAACAAAACACGAATAGAATTTGATGGTTTTGAAGAGGCAATAGCAAGACTTAATAAATTGAATGGTAATGTAAAAAACATATCAGAAAAAGCCTTAAAGAAAACTCATGAAATTATTACGCAAAAAGCACAAGATGCTATAACACCACATAATGATACACATCAAACAGAAAAAACTTTGCGAAAAGAAGCGGAAATTGAATGGAATGGAACTCTTGCAAGTGTAAAGACAGGTTTTAGTATTAGCGAAGGTGGTCTAGCTTCAATATTTTTAATGTATGGTACACAAAGCCATGCAGTAAGTAATCAATATGGAAAAAATCTAGGTGTAGCTGAAGAAACAAAAAAAGATGCAAAAATGTACAATGCTTTTTTTGGTAATAGTACACGCAAAGAAGTAGTAGAAGCACAAAGAGAAATATTTAATAGTGAAATAAGGAGGTTGAACGGATAAATGAAAGATGAGATAGTTAGTATATTGGAAGGTTTGAAATATCCAGTTTTTCAACAAGGTACGATGAATCAAGAAGAAGGCTATCCTGATTCATATTTTACATTTAAAAATATGAGCTCAACTGGAGATAGTTTTTATGATAATGAAGAACACAAAACGATATGGCTTTTCATTGTTGCATTTTATTCAAACAACCCTGAATTAGTAGATACAGAATTGCTAAAGGCAAAAAGTAAATTAAAAGAAAAAGGGTTCATAGTTAGTGGGAAAGGTTATGACGTTGAAAGTGATGAGCCTACACAAACAGGAAGAGGAATAGCTGTGAAACAAATAGAAATTTTATAAGGAGGATAAAAGCATGAACAAAAATCTTGATGAAATTGTTGAATATAGAGGCGTGACAGATTTAGTTATAGCTGAAGTATTAACAGATAACAATAAAGAAGGAGAAGGATATACAACAGGAGAAGTAATTGAACTAGCTGGCGTTGGTGAGATTTCAAAAGCTACAGGTAATTCAAGTGATTCAAAATATTATAATAATATGGCTGCAATTGTAATTAATTCTACAGGAGCAGATGAAATAAAATGTTCTGTATCTGTAATTCCACAAGATAAACTAGCTTTAATTACAGGACAAGATTATGATGAAGATACAGGAACATTAATAGAAGGAGAGCGAAAAGTAAAATACTTTGCTTTAGGCTATAAAACTAAAAAGACAAATGGTGATGAAGTATATGTATGGAGACATAAAGGAACATTTAATATTCCAGATAATAAACACATAACGGAAAATAACGGAACAGATTCAAATGGTCAAGAAGTAACTTATACTGGAATTTCTACAACACATAAATTTAATAAAACAGGAAAAGTAGCAAAAGCTATTAATGTTGATGTTTCAAAAGGTTTAGCAGACGTAAGTACATTTTTTGATACTGTTACAACAATAGATACTTTGAAAAAAATAGCAATTGAGGCTTAGGAGGATTTTAGAAATGGATTTAAAATTAAATATTTATGAAAAAAGAAAAATAATTAAGACTTATACAGCAGAAACATATGACTTAATGTTTGGTACTGTAGAGGATTTATTAAATATTATTGATATTGATAATGTTCAAGCAGGGGATAAAACAGAATTAATTAAAGCTATTGTAAAAGTATTTGCACATTCTATGGATATTGTTAAACCATTACTTAAAGATATATTTGAAGGATTGACAGATGAAGAATTAAGAAAAACATCTATAAAAGAAATTGTAGATGTTTTAGCTGATATAGTAACATATTCAATTAATCAAATAACTAAAGATGGTAATGGAAAAAACTAGAAGAGGGGGACATACCTGATGTTCCCCTATATCAAATTTTTTTTGAATTGGAAATGCAAATATGTGAGCGATTCCCTATGGTTACGCCATTTTCAATAAGAAAAGAAAAAATAAAGGAAGTATTTTTATTAGTCAGAAGATTAAATATTTATGATAGTAAAGATGAAACAAAAAAGAAAAACATAAAGAGAATACCAGCTGGAGACAGCTGGTTTTAATTTGCGTAAAAAGAGGTGAGCAAGAATGCCGAATGGAGAAGATATAACAACTAAATATAAACTTGATATATCAGAATTTAAAAAAAATATAACTGAAGCAAATAATTTAATGAAGGTTTCAAAATCAGAATTTAGTAAAGCAAGTGCAGGTTTAGATGATTGGTCAAAATCAAGTGATGGTTTGAATGCCAAATTGAAACAATTAAAAACATCAGTAGAAGCACAAACATCAAAGTTAAAAGCATATCAATCTGAATTACAAACTGCTCAAAAGTATGAAAAATTATCTGCTACCGAAGTTGAAAATTTAAAACAAAAATTAGAAGAAGCCAAAAAGACTTATGGAGAAAATTCTGATGAAGTTAGAAATTTAGAGAGCCAATTAAACAAAGCAGAATCCGCTCACTCATCTATGAAAAAACAAGTTGCAGATTTAACTGTTGCTGTAAATAATCAAGAAGCAACTGTAACAAAAACTGAGAAGGAATTTAGTAATTATAGTGCAAAATTAAAAGAAGTACAATCTGCAGAAGAAAAAGCCAAAAGTGCAACCAGTCAATTATCAAGCACAATAGAATCACAACAAAGTGCAGTTAATAAGGCAAAGGAAGCATATAAAGAAGCAGTAATACAGTATGGTAGGAATTCTGCTGAAGCAAGAAATTTAGCAAAAGACGTAAAAACTCTATCCAATGATTTAGATGAAAACAAAATTAGAATGGAGAATGCTGATAAAGCAGCAGACGAACTAGATAAAAGTATAAAGGAGACAGGCAATTCTGCAAATGAAGCTTCGCAAGGTGGATTTACTGTTATGAAAGGAGTTCTAGCAAATTTAGCGACAGATGCTATTGAAGCTGGAATCGGGGCCTTGAAAAGATTAGGAGGAGCTATACTTGATGTAGGAAAACAAGCAATAGCAGAATATAGTGATTACGAACAATTAGTTGGTGGTGTTGAAACTTTATTTAAAGATAGTGCACCTATAGTTGAAAATTATGCAAATAATGCATATAAAACAGCAGGGCTTTCTGCTAATGGTTACATGGAAACTGTTACAAGTTTTTCTGCTAGTCTACTTCAAAGTTTGAATAATGATACTGCAAAAACTGCTGAATATGCTAACAGAGCAATTATTGATATGTCTGATAATTCTAATAAAATGGGAACATCAATAGAAAGCATTCAAAATGCATATAATGGTTTTGCCAAACAAAACTATACCATGTTAGATAATTTAAAACTTGGATATGGTGGAACAAAAGAGGAAATGGTAAGACTTATAAAAGATGCTGCAAAACTAAAAGATGTACAAAAGGAATTAGGCGTTACAGTAGATTCTAATAGCATGTCATTTGGAAATATAGTAAATGCAATAAGTGTTGTTCAAAAAAATATGGATATTATGGGAACTACTTCGAAAGAAGCTAGTACGACAATTCAAGGTAGTATAGGTTCTATGAAATCTGCATGGACAAATCTATTAACAGGAATGGCAGACGAAAATGCAGACTTTGATACATTATTATCTAATTTTATTAATAGTATAGGTACAGTAGCAGAGAATTTGTTTCCAAGAATTATTAAAGTTATAGGTACTATAGGTGGACTTATTAAAGATAATCTTCCTCAAATAGAAGAACAAATTAAAACGTGGTTAAGTAATTTGATGAACAAAATTATCGATGGATTACCTCAACAATATCAAGAACTTGCAAAATCAATCAAAGAAGGTTTAGGAACTGCTTTTGAAATGGCTCAAAATGCATTTAAGTGGATTATAGACAACGGAGAGATAGTTATTTCATTATTAGCTGGAATTGCAAGTGGTTTTTTAGCTTTTAATGTTGGTTCTATGATAATGGGAGTTGTAAATGCTTTTAAGGCATTTAAACTTGCGAATGAAGGAGCAACAATTGCTCAATGGTTATTAAATGCAGCAATGTCAGCAAATCCTATAGGAATTGTAGCGGTTGCTATAGGTGCATTAATAACAGTGATTGGTCTATTAATTGCAAATTGGGATAAAGTTAAAGAAATTGGTTCTAAATGCTGGGATACAATTAAAAATACGTGGACTGCAGCAGGTGAGTGGTTTAACTCAAATGTAGTAGAATCAATTAAAAATGCTTTTAGTAGTATTGGCAAAGATGTTTCAAATAAATTTACTGAGGCAAAAGAAAGTATAACTGACTCATGGAACAATGTTTCAAATTGGTTTGTATCAAATGTAGTAGAACCTTTGAAAAATAAATTTAATTCATTAATCGCATTTTTTGGAGATGATTTTGAAGGAAATGTGCGAGATGTATTTTATGAACTAGGTGATAGTATAGGCGGAATATTTGGAGATATAGTTTCAAATATTGGTGATATAATAATTGGAATAGTTACTATTTTTCAAAATAATTTCGATATAATAAAAACTATTGTTCAAACTGCAATCAATGTTATAAAAGCTATATTTAGTGGAGATTTCGAAAGTATTAGAGATATTGTATCAAATGCGTTTGAAGTAATATCAAGTAAAATAGCAAACACTTTTAATAATATAAAAGGTATTTTTACAATAGTAGTAGATACAATGATAGCAGTATTTACTCCTGTTGCTGACTGGATTTCAAGTAATGTAGTAGAACCAATTAAAAATTTCTTTCAACCTTTGGTCGATTGGTTCTCAATAATATGGAATAATATAAAAGCAGTTATAGAAATAACAATAAACACAATAAGTACGACAATATCCACAGTTTTTAATGAAATTCAAACGACTACACAAAATGTGTGGAATATTATAAAAATCACGATCACTAATATAATAAACGGTATTAGATATACTATAACAAATGTTATAAATAGCATTAAGTTTACAGTTAGTAGTGTTTGGAACAGTGTGAAGTCATCAACACACGAGGCGTGGAATAACGTAAAATCTACAATTACAAATGCAATAGAATCAGCTAAGAATGCGGTTTCAAATATAGTTAATAGTATTAAAGATATTGTAAGAAATATTTTTAATGGCATTAAACCAAAGCTAGAATTAAGTTTACCACACGTAAGTGTAGATGGTGGTGAGGCACCATGGGGAATTGCTGGACAAGGTAGACTTCCCAACTTTCGTGTGAATTGGAATGCATTAGGTGGGGTTATAGACAAACCTACAATATTTTTTACTGCACAAGGTTTGCAAGGAGCAGGAGAAGCAGGAGCGGAAGCAATTGTTCCGCTTGAAAGAAACAAATACTGGATAAAAGCAGTAGCAAATGAAATGAAAAATCAATTAAGGAATGATGCTTCTAATATAAATAATGTAAATAATGTTTCAAATACAACATCAAATGTTAATAATTTTACTCAAATAATAAATGCACCTAAGCAACCTTCAAGACTAGAGTTATACAGACAAACAAGAAATTTATTGAATTTAAAAACAACATAAGAATAGGAGGCAAGAGTAAGATGTTTGTATTAAAAGTTGAAAATTCCAAAGGATATGTACTTGAACTTACTGATAATGAAGAAAACTATCAGATTACGAATATAGAAGGATTAGATCCTCCAAAAGCAGATATAAATACATCAAGTTATGCAAATAACGATGGATTTTCTTTTAATGGTTCTAAAATAAAAGATAGAGAAATTGTAATAACTATGAAGATTAATGGAGATGTTGAGGAAAATAGACTAAAACTGTATAAATATTTTAGGATTAAAGAATGGTGTAAAATTTATTATAAGAGCGAATTAAGAGATGTTTTTATTGAAGGCTATGTTCAAACAATGGATGCACCGAAATTTACTCAAAATACAACTGCTCAAATTTCTATCTTATGTCCAGATCCATACTTTAAAGATGTTGAAATAATGGTACAAAGCATATCAAAAATTATAAAAAAATTCGTTTTCCCTTTTTCTATAGATATGAAAGAGCCAACTATTGTTTCTGAGGTTGAACTTGAAAAGATATCAAATATTGTAAATGATAGTGAAACAGAAACTGGTTTAATGATTAATATATTATTTATGGGAACTGTAAATAAATTAGAAATTCGCAATATTGATACAGGGAAAAATATAATTATTGATTATGAATTTAAGAAAAATGATAAGTTGATAATTAACTGTAATAGAGGAAATAAGACTGTAATTTTAACAAGAGATGCGGTTAAGTATAATTTAATTCCTTTTATTAGAAAAGGATATACTTTTTTTCAATTGGAAATGGGAGATAATCAATTTAGTTTTTTGGCAGATGATGGAGCAGATGACATGTTAGTAGATATTAATTTAAGCAATTATAAAATATATTCAGGAGTTTAGGCTATATGGAAGATTTTTGTTTATTAGATAAAGAATTAAATAGAAGATATATAATTGATACATATTCAAGCGTTATATGGGCAAAAAGATATAATACAGTTGGCGATTGCGAACTAGTTATTTCTGCTACAGAAGATAATTTTAACAAAGTAAAAGAATGTAAATATATTTCTCGTAATGATGATGATATGGTTTGTAAAATTGAAAAAATAGAAATACAAACAGATGAAGAAAATGGCAGTCAACTTATTATTACAGGTACTGATATAAAAGATATGTTAAATCAAAGAATAGTTGAAAAACAAACTAATTTTAATGGTCTAGTAGAAGATTATATTAGAAAATTAATTATTGATTCTATTATTAGTCCAACAAATCCAGATAGAAAGATTAAAAATTTCATACTTGCTGATAAAGTAGGATTTACAGAAAAAATAAGTGAACAAGTAACTTATGATTATGTAGGAATTAAAATACAAGAACTATGTCAACAATTCGGATGGGGATATAAAGTTGCTATTGATGATGGTAACTTTATTTTTTCATTGTATAAAGGTGAAGATAGAAGCCAATATGTTACATTTTCAGAAGATTATGATAATATTTCAAAAACAGACTATCAAAAAGATGATAGCAATATAAAAAATGTTGCTTTAGTTGCTGGAGAAGGAGAAGGTGTAGCAAGAGTAACTACAAGTATTGGTGGAGGAATCGGTGCTGATAGATACGAATTATTTGTTGATGCTCGTAATCTTTCTAGTGAGATTGGTTATGATGATTTATTGAAAAGTTATCCAAATGGTAAAGAAAAAAATATAAATAATGTAATATATTATCAAGTTAATAATGAGAATATTGCAATTCTTACTAAAAATGAAAAACAAGAAATTACTAAAGTTCAATTGTGTAATAATGTTTATGTTGAAAGCTTAAAAAATACAGGGTATGAAAAAATGGCTACATATACATCTGTTACATCTTTTATAGGAGAGATTATATCTGGAATAAATTATACGTATAAAGAAGATTATGATTTAGGAAGCATTGTTAATATTGTTAATAAGTATGGAATTTCTGACAAAGTAAGAATAAGTGAAATAATAGAAAGTCAAGACGATAATGGTTACAGTATAGAACCAACTTTTGAAAGTGTAGAATAAATAGGAGGTTAAAAAAATGGTAAATGATGTTAAATATGAAGTAAATGCAGGATTTTTTGATGCAATAGATAGAGATAGATTGTATTCAGCAGAAGATATGAATAGACCATATCGCAAATTAATTAGTAATGGTGTTTTTGCAACTCCAAAAGGAACACCATCAGATAATTTACAAGTTTTTTCAGCAAATGATGAGATGGATATAATTGTTTTTAAAGGAGAGGCTATTATAGGTGATAAGTGGTTTGAAAATCCAAGTAACTTAATAATTACTATACCTCAAAATTCAAAGATATTAACTAGAATCGATAGTATAGTTGCTCAAATAGATAAAACACAAGCAGGTAGAGTAGGAAATATAGTATACAGACAAGGTGCAGCATCAAATAATCCAGTTCATCCAGATATTAATGCAGAAGAAAATATAATTGAATTTAGATTAGCTGATATTAGAGTAAGTCCATCCTGTGTAAAAATTACACAGGATTTAATTACGGATTGCAGAGGAAGTGAGGAATGTCCTTGGATTACAAGTTTAATTTATCAAGTAGATACTAGTACTTTATATGCACAATGGCAAGAAGCTTATAGAAATTATTTTGAAGAACAGCAAGAATCAAATAGTAATTATACTGAGGAATTTAAACTAATGTTATCTAACTTTTTTGATGAAGAACAACAAGCTTTTACAAATTGGTTTAATAGCATCAAAGAAAATTTAAGTGAAGATGCAGCAGGAAATTTACTAAATCAACTAGATGAATTAACACATAAATTCAACAGTGAGATTAAAATTGCAGTTGGAATAGATGAACCTAAAAATGGTGAGGAAATTTGGTTAAAAACGCAAAGTGAAAATTTATTTGATGAAACACAGATGATTCCAAATGCTGCTATAGATGAGTACGGAGTATTGACACCGCAGACTGGATTTAATGTTTCAAATTTTATAAAAGTAAAAAAAGGGGATACTCTAAAGATAAATTTTAAAAGCTCAGGACTTATTTCAGGAGGATATGCTGGATATAAAACATATTGCTTTTATGATGACAATCAAGAAGCGATAAAAGCACATAATTATGATGAAAGTAGTTTATCAATTCCTGTTACTGCTGATGGATTTTTTAGGATTTCATACAATAGGGGACTTATTGTTGAAATATATAATATTAATGGAGGAAAAATACTTTTAAAGGATGGAGACACATATACAACATTTATTGATTTTAATGATGTAAAAACGAAATTAGATAAATTATATCCCAATGTATATTCCACAAAAGAAACTAGAATAGGTACTACAGAAGATGGAAGAGGAGTTTATAGAAGAAGAGTAGATGTAGCTGATATTAAATCAAGTCAAATCGATAAAAACAATACCTTAAATTTTCTAATTGAAAATTTGGACTATGTGAAGGCGGTTTTAGGCGGTTTTAGGCTTGAAAATAATAATAAATCATTTGTGCCTTGGAATTTTTATAATCCTGTACTAAAATCGGGTACAGGAGCCTATTATACTGGATCAGCAATTAATTATTTTACAAGTTTTGCTGGTACAAATGTATATTTTGAACTTACATATGTAAAGACAACAGAGTAATTAAATAGATTTTAGTAAGAAATAGAGAATAACAATTAGTTATTTTTTTACGGAGGAAAAAAGAAAATGGAAAAATTTATAACATTATTAAATACAATAGCAAGCTTATTAATTGCTTTTGCGGGGGTATACGTTGCATATAAAAATTCAAAGAAAACTGTTGAAGAAACGTTGTCAACTAAAATAAAAAATCAATGTAATATAGATTTTGAAATAACTACAAGAATGGAATATATAAAAGAATTTTTATTAGCAGATAGAGTACAAATATATGATTTTCATAATCGGAGGACACTATGCAAATGGCAGAAGTGCTTTAAAAACTACTTGTACTTATGAGGCAATTAGAAATGGAATTAAATCATATCAAAACGAATTGCAAGCAGTACCTTTAAGCTGCATACCTAAATTTATTCAAACTTTATTATCAGAAGAAAAAATAGAATGTAATAATTTAGAAGAAATAAAGAATACTATGCCTGCAACTTATAATTTAAAAAAACATCAAAATGTAAAATCTTTTTTTGATATAGTTTTAAACAATAAAAATGGAGAGCCTATAGGATTTTTAGCAATTCAATACTCTAAAGAAAATTGTGTGAATTTTAATTCAAATGAAAAAGATCAGATATATAAACTTAAACATTATATTGAAGAAAACTTAGAAAAAATGGTTATAAAAAATAAATAAAATAGGAGGAAGTGAGAAGATGAAAAAAGAAAATAAAAAGAAAATTTTAATTGCAATAGCTTGTATTTTAGCAGCAATTGGAACATTGACTGCTATTTTTTATCCTAACACAGAAATAAATAACACAATAGGTACATATCAAAATATAGTAATAAATGAGATACAAGCAATTGATGAAAATATTGTTGTTGAAGATATTACAGAAAATGAAGAAGTAAGTTCTTCAGAAGAAACAACTGACATGGCCACGTTTGAAGATGAGGAAAGCCTTGAAACAGAAGAGGTTGAAAAAGTAGAAACTGAAGGATTCGAACTAGAAAACGAATCTGATATATCTTACGATGGAGAAAGAGCCAAAAGTTGGGATATTGAATTAGGAGATTATAAAGGACTTACATATTATAGTCAGATAGATAGTAGATGGAAAAATAATTTGTATACAAGTGTAGGGAATAAAACTCAGACAATAGGTAGCTCAGGATGTGGTCCAACTTGTGCAAGTATGATAGTTTCTAGTATAAAAGGCACAATAACGCCACCTCAAATGGCGGATATATTTGTTAGAAACGGATATAGAAGTTCCAATAATGGCACATACTGGAGTGCTTACAGAGCAGTAGCAGATGAGTTCAATATAGGTTATACAGAAACATCAGATATTCAAAGAGCTTTAGAATTGTTAAGAAACAATAACTATATTATAGTAAGTTGTGGAAATGGGCTTTTTACAACAGGTGGGCATTACATAGTTTTGGCAGGAATCGATGGTAACACATTAAAAATATATGATCCATATAATTATGCTAATAAATTTAACACAAGTACTAGAAGAGGAAAAGTTATTGTTGAAGGAAACACAATATATTGTAGCATTGATAATTTTAGAAAGTATGCAAATTATAAAGGTTTTTTTTGTTATAAAAATCAAAGCTGTCTAATAGCTTCTCAAACTGTTCAAAATTCAAATTTTAAAAGTGGACGAGTATTAGTTAATATTCCTATCGCAGTAGCATACAAAGGTGTCGATAAATGGCTTGTAGATAGCAATAAGTATCAGTTTTGGATTCATAAATCTGTAGTAAAAAATGAAAATAAAGTTTATGGATTAGCTGATATTTGCTATGATGGAGGAACATCAGATTTAATACAAATTTTTGATAATCAATTCTGGTGTAATGAAATTTATATGCAAAATATATCTATTCAAACACAAAATACTCAAATTCAAAATACAGTAGGTCAAAATCGAAAGTTAAGACAAGCTAGTATAATTTATTCAAATAGTAATTTAAGTGGTTCACAATTTAATTACAAAGCAAATACAACTATTAAAATACTAAAAAATATAAATACTTGCATTGATAAAGTGAGAGTTATACAAACAGGTCGCGAAGGCTATATTAAAAATAATAATTATAAATAAAAATAGGGATTTTTACAGTCCCTATTCTTTATTTTCTTTTTCAATTATAATTTTATTATCTTCAATTTTTATAATAGCAGTTTTATCGTTCTCAGAAAAATTTAATTCTTTAACCCATGGAACAGGTAAAGTGATTTTAGTGCTTAAAAATCCATTTCCATTTTTATTAAAGATTATATTAGCTTTTCTTATATTTTCATTTTCTTTATTTATTTTTATAATCATATAATCTACAAAGTTTTCTAAACAAGCCTGATCAATTCTAAAAAGGTTATTAACTTCAATTTCTTTAAAATGTTCTTTTATTTGATTTCTATCAAGTACATCATCTAAATCATTTTCTTCTATATAATTGTCAATGTTATTTTCAAGTTCTTTATAATTATAGTATTCTTTTTTTATTTCTTCTATTGTTATTGAGTTTCCATTTGCGTAATCAATTATATCGCTACAACTTGAATTATTACCATTTGTTCCTTCCATAATTTTTTTAAAATATTGTTTTAATTGTGCTATTTCCATAAATTCCTCCTAAATTATTGATTTTTATTCTTTTATATTTTATAATATATTTATATCAAGAGGGCTAAGCCCTCTT
>CAOKQZ010000034.1 GCA_948471055.1 uncultured Clostridium sp.
AAGAATAAAAAGAGAATTAGAAAATAAAAAATATTTAGAATGGGATGAAAAATATCATAATTTAGAAATTTTAAATATAAGAAAAATGTTAAGTTTTAAGGAGAAAAGGCTATTAAAAAAATTAGGCATTACAATAAAAAATAAAAAGCATACAGAATGTGAAATAGAGTGTTTGATGTTACAATTATTACTATATTATGATGATCCAGAAGAATATCTATCTATAGAAGAAAAAAAGTATCAAAAATCTTTAGAGGGAACAGGTGTTAGCAGAGAGGAGTACAATAAGCTTTTAAATAAGATAACAAAAATCAAAGGAAACCTTAAAACATTGAACTTGATAGATTTTTTAGGAAATTCATGTTAAAATATGAAAATGTGTAAGGAGGATAAAAATGTTACAAGTTAGTAGAGATAGTAATTTGAAGATACCTAAAAAATTAGAAGACTTTAACGGAGCTGAAAACAGTATTGAGGATAAAGTAGCAGTGAAGCAAGCTATTGCTACTGCTGAGAATAAAAGATTTAATAAAAAAGAAATTGAAGAAAGCGTAGAAAATGATAATGAATTAGAACAAGTGAACAAATTACCATTTAATGCAAATGATTTAATGGTTATAACAGTAGTAAAGAAACTAGCAGCTTATATAATTGCAGTTACAGAAAAATCTCCCAAAAAATTTAGAGGAGTATTTGTAAATAGAATGCAGAACTATTGTCTTGATACATTAGAATGCTTATTAGAAGCTAATTTTATTAGAATGGATGCAGTAGAAAAGAAAACAAAAAGAGAAGAATTACAAAAAGAGGCAATAGTAAAATTAAAATTACTAGGATATGTTTCTATGGTGGCAGAAAATTCTGGATGCATATTAAAGAAACAGTACAAACAAATTTCTATTCAATTATCAGAAGCAATTAATTTAACAGTAGCATGGAAAAAGAGTGATGATGAAAGATGGAAAAAACGAAGTTAGGATTTTAGGCTGAAAGGCTTTTAATTAAGAGAAAAATTTATTTCGGGTTTTTCTTTGTAGCCCCATTCTCTCTGACGCGCGCGTGGTTAACGATAATGGTAATAGAAACAACAACAATGTTAACAAACGCAATGGTGGGGCTCGCCCAGATTCACTTTTGATAAATCCTATAAAAGTGGATTTTAAATAAAGAATCAGAGAAATATATTTTAAGGAAAATATATCAGTATTTTAAAGTGAAGGAATTTTTCTCTTTTCTAACCGCTAAAGAAATAGTGCGGTGGAAGAATATGAACGCTTACACGAGCAACGAATAGATAATCTATTTTTTGCAAGTTTTAAGGAGCGTTCTTTTTTTAGGAGGAAATACAATATGGAATTAAAAGAAATTTTTACATTTGAAAATTTATATGATGCATATAAAGGTTGTAGAAAATCTAAACAACATAAAGGAGAAGTGATACGATTTGAAGCTAATTTATCAAGTAATATAAGTAACCTTATGAACGATATAATTTCAAAGAAATATAAATTAGGAAAGTATAAAGAATTTTTAATATATGAACCAAAAGAAAGAGTTATAGAAGCATTACCTTTTAGAGATAGAGTTGTTATAAAGTGTTTTTGTGATGTGGCATTAAGAAACAAAATTGATAGAAAACTAATATACGATAATGCAGCATGCAGAAAAGAAAAAGGAACAACATTTGCTATAAAACGATTAGAAAATTTTTTAAGAAATGAGTATAGAAAAGAACAAAACAATAAAATATTTTTTCTAAAATGTGATATAAGAAAGTATTTTCAAAGCATAGATCATGAAGTGTTATTGAATTTACTAAAAAAGATTAATTTTTCAAGTGATGAAATGTGGATGATAGAAAAATTAGTAAAAGAACAGCCTAATAATGCAGATGTTGGCTTACCACTTGGAAATCAATCTAGTCAATGGTTTGCACTTTTGTATTTAAATGTGATTGATAGATATATTAAGGAAGATTTAAGAGTAAAAGGGTATATTCGTTATATGGATGACATGATTTTAGTTCATAGAGATAAAAGTTATTTACAATATTCACTTTCAAAAATAAAGGAGAAATGTGAACATGAGCTAAAGCTATCACTAAATCAAAAAACACAAATAGGAATCGTAAAAAATGGAATAGATTTTTTAGGATATAGGCATATCTTAAATGAAGATGGCAGTATAGCAAGAAAATTACGAGTTTCATCTAAACAAAGATTAAAAAAACATTTAAAAACATTGCATAAATTAAGAGAAAAAAATATTATAGATGATGAATATGTTTATATTAGAAAAAATGCATTTTATAACCATATCAAAGACACAAAAGAAAGTCAAAAATTAAAAAATGAAACTTTTCCACAAAAATTATAAAAAAATATGTAAAACTATTCTCAAAAAAAAGTTGTTATGGTAGAATAAAAAAAGAGATAATGTATCTATGAAATTTATATAAAAATTCTATGGATATACAAAAAATATAGGAGTAGTATAGATGAGTAATTTTACTTTTTTAACCGAAGAACAATATTTTGGAAGTGATAAATTAGATATATTAGAGAAAAGAGGAACAAAAGCAGCAATAACAGATTTCTCCATTCTTTTAGGTGCTTATGTTTCTGACAACAATCATATAGATAATGATAGTTCTTTGGAGGGAAGAACAGGATATTATTGGACAAAATCAGATGATGGAGATAATGACGCGCGCGTGGTTAACGATTATGGTGATAGAGACCACGGCAGTGTTACGGCCGCACTGTTCACCTGCGCTCTGGTGGGGCTCGCCCAGCTTTGCCGTTCTCATCAATCTCTAGTATCCCCACGAACGGAGAGAGTGGGAAAAGGGCAAGAGATGGTATTCTTGAAGTAGAGTATGGATATTATCCACAAAAAGCAGCATCAAAAGATATGCAAGAAAGACTAGAAAGAGCATATAGAAGTGGTAGTATATCAAAAACAAGAAATAGCTATACAACAGATTCAAGAAAATATGATGCTTATGGCGAAAGATTTTTAGCAAAACAACATGAAGAATATGAATATAATGGTAAAAGATATATAAGAGTTGAAGCAAATTCAGATTTTGGAGGAAATAGATTTACACTTTCAAATGGAGAACAATACAGAGATGGAGATAATGTATGGGTAGAAGTTTCTCCTGTAAAATGGTTAATTGATGAAAGAGAAAAAGTTATGCTAACAGATAAATTGATATTCTCTGGAGTACAATTTAATCATACTAGAGATTACCATACCAAAGATTTTGATAAAACAGATATAAAAACATTTATGGATAGATACTTGTCTAGAGATTTAGAACAATCAAGAGGTACAATAACATTAGGAGAGCAAACAGAAGAAACAGAAGAATTTAAGCCAAGAAAATCTAGATTACAAAAATTAAATCCAGATAAAACAAAAACTGCTGATAGAAGCAGAATGACAGATACAGAAATAATACAAAATTGGATTGAAGCAGGAGAATCAGTATTATTAAGAGGACCATCTGGAATAGGAAAAACAGAAAGAATAAAAACATTATATCCAGACTTAATTTATATGAAATTAACAAATAACATGTTTCCAGAGAAAGTAGTAGGATCAGTAAATTTACAAACAGGACAAAGCATACCACCAGACTTTGCAAAAACAGCTATTATGCAAGAAGCAACAGAAGAAGAAAGAAAATTAGTTGAAGAAAATATACAAAATATATATGATGTAGCAGATACAGTATATGAAAGGTCAAAAGAAAGCGACAAAAAAGTTGTAATAATGTTAGATGAGCTTTTAAATGTAAAACCAGCAGTTCAAAGTTTAGTATATACATTAGTATTAAATAGAATGGTAGAGATAGGAAAAGGACTAAAACTGCCAGACAATGTAGTAGTTGTAGCAACAGGAAACCAAAAGAAATATTCAAGCGTAGCAGAAGATTTAGCAGAGCCACTAGAAAAAAGATTTGACCATATCCTAGATATGGAGCCAAAAGTGGGAGAATGGATAACAGAATATGCAATTCCACAAAAAATACACCCATCAGTAATAGGATATATGTTATCAAAATACAACAATTCTGGAAAAAGCGAAGATATACAAGACATAGGATATTTCTACGAAGAGCCAGATGTGGGAGAAGAACATTTAGATAGAAATGGATGTAAAGGAAGAACAAACGATCCTCGTGGTTGGACATCAATTTCAAATACATTATACAATTTTGAAAGAAATTTAGAAGCAGGAAAATATGAGGGGAAAGATGTTGAAGATATAATCCAAAGGTCAATAAGCTCAAAACTTAGAGAAGAATGGTCAGCAGAATTTTTTGATTTTTATAATCTTCCAACATTGACGCCAGAAGAAGTAACAAAAGGTATGGGAGAAGGATACACACAAGCAGACTTACCAAGAGATATAAGTGAGAGATTTGCATATATGACAGCATTGATAACAGCAGATGAAACACAAGTTGAAAGCTGTAGAGAATTCATAAGAAAACATTGTGATCCAGAATATTTATCAATATATGATATATATTGGGCTGGAAATGATGAAAGAAAAATGGAGAAAATAAGTGAACTACAAGAAATGTCTTTAGCATTACATACAGGAAAAGAAACAGAAGAATATGCAAGAGATGGAATAGCAGCATATACAGATATAGGACAAATGTATAGTTCGTATTTAACAAGAGATTCTAAAGAAGAAGTTAGGAGTGAAGAAAATGAGAGAAGCTGAATATAGTGAAGCAGCAGTTGAAGTATTAGACATACTAAATCATACAAATAAAGAAGATGTTGCAAGAATACCACAAAGTTTTATAAAGTTTTTAACTGATATTTCAAGCAAAAGCTATAAATCTAAATTTAATCATGAGCAGCCAATTAATGGTTTTAATTTAAGAAAACAAACGAAAGAACTTTTAGGCTTTATATATATTACATGGTGGTGTAATAAAGAAGAACATGAAAAATATAAAAATATAATACATGAAAACAATATGAAAAAAGAAAAAATAAATGAAACATATAATGTAAATGATATTTTTAAAAACAAAAAAGAAAATAAAATAATTCAAAATGAAAATGTGATGGAAAAAAATATAGTAGAATATAAAAAAGAAAATATATTCAAAAAGTTTCTTAATAAAATATTGAGTTTTTTTAGTATTACGAAAGGGGATAAAATTTAATATGATTAATAAAGAATTGATAGAATTACAAAAAGGATGCCTTGCTACCTGTGTTGTAATACAAAATGAAGATTGTAAAGAATTAGATTCAAAAATTATTGTAAATGCTGATTCTAATGATAGTGAATTGCTTACAACTTTTAAAGAGAAAATCTCTAATAAAGAAGAACTTGATTATTTTATTATATCTGAAATAGACAAATTGAATGAAAGTTTACAAAATAAATATTATCAAATAGTTAAAGATAGAGAATTTTTTGGGATTAAATTACCAAAAGATATGATTGTAGTGTTAACTGTTAAAGATAGAGAAGGATTAAAAAACATTTCAAAGGAACTATATAATTTCTGTGTTATTGCATTTTAAGCTACAGTAATTAGCATAAGAAATATAAGGGAGTAGTATATGAGTAATTTTACTTTTTTAACCGAAGAACAATGCTTTGGTAATGATAAATTAGATATATTAGAAAAAAGAGGAACACAGGCAGCGATAACAGATTTTTCTGTATTGCTTGGTGGATGGGTTTCTGATTATAATGTTGACAATGATAGTTCTTTAGAGGGGAGAACAGGTTGGTATTGGACAAAGTCAGATGACGGAGATAATGACGCGCGCGTGGTTCACGATGATGGTAATAGAAACAGCCGCACTGTTAACAAACGCAATGGTGGGGCTCGCCCAGCTTTACCGTTCTCATCAATCTCTAGTATCCCCACGAACGGAGAGAGTGGGAAAAGAGCAAGAGATGGTGTTCTTGAAGTAGAGTATGGATATTATCCACAAAAAGCAGTATCAAAAGAGATACAAGAAAGATTAGAAAGAGAATATAAAAGTGGCAGACTTTCAAAAACAAGGAATAGTTATACAACAGATTCAACACGATACACTGAATATGATAAAACATTTGAGCCACAAACTCATCAAGAATATCAATATAATGGAAAAAGATATGTAAGAGTTGAAGCTAATTCATATTATGATGGAAATAACTTTACACTTTCAAATGGAGAACAGTATAAAGATGGAGATAATGTATGGATAGAAGTGCAACCAGTTAAATGGATTGTAGATGAAAAATCTCGTATGATGATAACTGAAAAACTAATATTTGCAGGAGTTCAATTTAATAAAGAGAGAAATTACCATACAAGAGATTTTGATAAAACAGATATAAAAACATTTATGGATAGATATTTGGCAAGAGATTTAGAACAATCAAGAGGTACAATAACATTAGGAGAGCAAACAGAAGAAACAGAAGAATTTAAGCCAAGAAAATCTAGATTACAAAAATTAAATCCAGATAAAACAAAAACTGCTGATAGAAGCAGAATGACAGATACAGAAATAATACAAAATTGGATTGAAGCAGGAGAATCAGTATTATTAAGAGGACCATCTGGAATAGGAAAAACAGAAAGAATAAAAACATTATATCCAGACTTAATTTATATGAAATTAACAAATAACATGTTTCCAGAGAAAGTAGTAGGATCAGTAAATTTACAAACAGGACAAAGCATACCACCAGACTTTGCAAAAACAGCTATTATGCAAGAAGCAACAGAAGAAGAAAGAAAATTAGTTGAAGAAAATATACAAAATATATATGATGTAGCAGATACAGTATATGAAAGGTCAAAAGAAAGCGACAAAAAAGTTGTAATAATGTTAGATGAGCTTTTAAATGTAAAACCAGCAGTTCAAAGTTTAGTATATACATTAGTATTAAATAGAATGGTAGAGATAGGAAAAGGACTAAAACTGCCAGACAATGTAGTAGTTGTAGCAACAGGAAACCAAAAGAAATATTCAAGCGTAGCAGAAGATTTAGCAGAGCCACTAGAAAAAAGATTTGACCATATCCTAGATATGGAGCCAAAAGTGGGAGAATGGATAACAGAATATGCAATTCCACAAAAAATACACCCATCAGTAATAGGATATATGTTATCAAAATACAACAATTCTGGAAAAAGCGAAGATATACAAGACATAGGATATTTCTACGAAGAGCCAGATGTGGGAGAAGAACATTTAGATAGAAATGGATGTAAAGGAAGAACAAACGATCCTCGTGGTTGGACATCAATTTCAAATACATTATACAATTTTGAAAGAAATTTAGAAGCAGGAAAATATGAGGGGAAAGATGTTGAAGATATAATCCAAAGGTCAATAAGCTCAAAACTTAGAGAAGAATGGTCAGCAGAATTTTTTGATTTTTATAATCTTCCAACATTGACGCCAGAAGAAGTAACAAAAGGTATGGGAGAAGGATACACACAAGCAGACTTACCAAGAGATATAAGTGAGAGATTTGCATATATGACAGCATTGATAACAGCAGATGAAACACAAGTTGAAAGCTGTAGAGAATTCATAAGAAAACATTGTGATCCAGAATATTTATCAATATATGATATATATTGGGCTGGAAATGATGAAAGAAAAATGGAGAAAATAAGTGAACTGCAAGAAATGTCTTTAGCATTACATACAGGAAAAGAAACAGAAGAATATGCAAAAGATGGAATAGTTGAATATACAGATATAGGACAAATGTATAGTTCATATTTAACAAGAGCTTCTAAAGAAGTTCTGAATGAAGAACATGAAAGAGAATAATTAGCTATAAAATTATGGTAGTTAATTTTAAGAGAGGAGAAGCATATAAATGAGTGCTAATACAGATTTGATTTATGATGCAAAAAGAAAAATGCTAGCAAAATATCCTAGATTTGGTAGTGAAATAGCAGTAGCTAATATTGAATTTAAAGATAACTTAAAATATCATACAGCAGCAACTGATGGAAAGAATATATATGTTGATCCTAACTATTTTGCAAGTTTAAGTGAGAATGATAGATTATTTACAATAGCACATGAAATAATGCATATAAAATTTATGCACATGTATAGATTAAAAGATAAAAGTGGTGTAAAAAGAGATCCAGAACTTTGGAATATAGCGACTGATGCTATTATAAATGCAAATTTAGAAAGAGATGGATTTACAATTAAAGAAGGATATGTAAACATGCCAGAAGCACTAGATTATTCAGCAGAGGAATTTTATCAAAAATTGTTACAAGAAAAAGAAAAGAAAGAACAAGAACAAAAAAATAATCAAAACCAAGAACAAGGAGATGGACAAGAACAGGAGCAAGATAATCAGCAAGGAAGTGGACGGAAGCGATAAACAAGACAATAAACAAGAAAATGAGCAAAATCAAGAACAAGATAACGAACAAGATAGTAATAATGAAAATACGGAGCAAACTGAAAATCAAAATTCAGATGAAGGTAAAAGTCAAGGAGATGACCATAGTTTATGGGAAGAAGCATTTAAAGAACAGCAAAATTCTCAAAAGAAAGGACAAAGACAAGATGAAAATTCACAAAAACAAGAACAGGGACAAGAACAAGAGCAAACTGGAGAAGAACATGCAGATATAGATTTTGATGAAAGAGGAGAATTTGAAGATAATAGAAAAGAAAAAAGAGAAAAATTTAGATCTAGACGCGAAAAGACAGAAAAAGATATACGAAGTACTGATAAAGGAGCAATAGAATTAGGGGATATAGGAAAAAGTAAAGAAGAAATTGATTGGAAACTTTTATTACGAAGAGAAGTAGAAAAAACAGAAACAATTTGGAGTCAAAGGCGTTCTATTGCAGAAAATAATTATGCATATAGATTAGAAGAAAATGATATAGAAGATGAAGCTGAAACAGAAGTTATGATTGATGTTTCTGGCTCAGTAGATTTAGAATTAGTAAAATCATTTCTAAGACAACTAAAACCATTATTAGAACAATCAAAACTAAGAGTAGGATGCTTTAATGAGAGATTTTGGGGACTTGTAGATATAAAAAATGTAAGGGATATAGATAATTTTAATATACCTAGAGGGGCTAGAGGAGATTCTGCATGGACAGAAGATTGGGATTTAGCAGTTAGATCATTTACTAAAAAAAGAGAAATAAACAAAATTGTTTTTACTGATGGCTATCCTTGTCCTGGAACTATGCCAAAGGAAGATCTGAAAAGAGAAAATATTATTTGGCTCGTTTATGGAAATAAAGATTTTAAACCTTGTTGTGGTAAAGTAATAAATATTACAGAAAAACAATTAGAACAATTACATCAAATTGATAAAAGTAGTTATATGGATGATATAGACAGATAAAGAGTTAGAATCTGATTTGATTTCGAAAAATAAAATTTTTTGTAGTGTTACTTATTAAAGAGAAAATTAAATAATATTATTGTATAGAAAAGGCTGACAAATGTTGGTCTTTTTATATTTTATACAAACAATTAAGGATAGTAAATAAAATAAAAAAATATAAAGGAACTACTCTAGAAGTTCCTTATTTCAATAATCTAAACAGCAATATCTTTGTTTTTCTAAATAATGAATACACAAACCAATTAAATACCTTACGCTAATTTTTCTTCCATCATAGTCATCGCCAAAAATATTATAAACTCTAGTATTATCTATAAAATCTAAAATATTATTTAAAGATTTATCCATTGCAGAACGAACAACCTTGTCATTTTCAATACTATTCTTTTCAGCGACTTTTTTTACAAGAGTATTCATATCTTGTAGTAATTTATTGTCACTATATGCTAGTAAAATAGCATCTTTCAAATAAATTGTTCCCTTAAAATATGAAGTAAAACCTAATCTCCATAAAACATCATTAATACTTTTTTCTACTTCAATTACATCTTTTACAGAACTTATAACAATATTGATAATGTCTAATGTAGAAGAATTAGCAGTTTCTTTTCGAAACAATAGATGAGGCGAACTTTTTTCTTGACTAATGATATTAGTTACTGTTTTTGAATTGATTACCAAAATAGTGACATTTGCTTTATCTATTCGATTCGTTATGTATTTCAGCATATTATTGCAACAAGATACTGAAGTACAAGAATCTAATATTATTATATTTTCTCTTGGTTTAATTCCGATAAATTAATTTTTTTAATTCATCATTTGTGTCTACATTTGTTACTTCGATTTTTCCTTCGTATTGTAAAGACATTTTAGATAAGCTGTTATATAAAATATCACTATTGTTGGCAATTATTACTTTAACCATAATAATTCCTCCTATAATGAATTTTTACAATATATTACCATATATTGTAAATTATAACAAGATAATAGGAATAATATGAAATGTAAAAATTTCGACAAAATTTGCTGATTTTTGCTGATTTTTTCCGATTTTTACTGATTTTATGACAACCAAACAAAACCATTGTATCATTTTCCATAGGACAAGAGTCTGTAAAATTAAAGGAAGTATATTAATTCACATAGGAAAAGGAATTATAAAATTGCCAAAGAATATTGATGAAATATATAGCTTTATTTTATAGACTCTATTTGTATTGGGGGAAAAGGTATGGATTAGATAAATTAAATAGTAATAGAAAGTAACAATAAATTAATAGCTTTCTTTAATTTTTAGACATTTGTCCAATTTGAAAAGATTGGAGAATGTAAAATGGAAAGGAAAGACTATTTAGTAGAAGAACTATCAAAGGAGGAAAAGATATACTTAAAGAGAATTGTAAAAACAGCAAGAAACAAATATTTTGAAAAGAATTATAATCATATTAATAATACTAAAATAATAGCAAATGATTTGATTTTTGTGGAGGAGGAGTCAGTTCTAGAAAAAGTTTTAAACAACTGTATAGAAGAAATGGAATCAGCAGTTGAATTTGAAAAAACTTTCTTAAATCAAAATTTATATCATGTCGTAAAGGCATTATCTTTAAAAGAGAAAGAAGTGCTTTTTTATTTATATAAAAAGAAGAAGTCTATTAGTGAGATATCAAGAATTATGAAACTAGATAGAAAAACTGTAAGAAGTTTTCGAGATGCAGCACAGAAAAAAATTACAGAAAAATTACTAAACGGGGGGAGATAATTATGTTTAATAATTTCAATTTAACGAATTAAGAAATTTTAACAATAATTGATAACTATAAAAATTTAATAAATAGATATGCTACAGTAGATGGAAAATTGGATGAGGATTTAGAACAAGAAATCAAATTATTAATATTCAAAGTTTTAAGTAAAAATAGAAAAATTGAAAAAAATTAAAAAATTTTTTCAAAAATTCCCCAGTTGAACTTTTTTTTCGTGTTCTTAATAAATAGAAAAATAAGAAAGGAGGAAATCTATATGGACACGAAAAACGAAAATAAAGATACATCTGAATTAAATCTTATAACAGCCTATGCACAAATGGTATTCTTTACTTTGCAAAATAGTGGAACAGAAATTACGCCAAAATCAATAAAGTCGGAAATAAAAATGTTCTATGATAAATTTGGAAACAAAGAAGTAAAGAGACTAGCAAATATTATCATGAAAGAAAAGAGGGAGAAAAAGTAAAATGTTAAAGTATATTATTTTTTCTGTAATCTCTTTTCTGCTTGGTATTTTTGCAAGAGAGATTATAGAACTATTAGAAAAGAAGAAAAAATACAAGAAAGTTAAACCTTTAAATAAACAAGATTTTAAACAAGCAATGAAAAATTTAGAAATTAAGTAGAGTTTTTTAGCTCTATTAGTTTCTTCATGTAAAAAAATTGTTAGCAAAAAGTTGCACAGAGGGAATATGGAAAGAGATAAGATTATTTTAGAATTATATTTTGTACATAAAATGAAACAAAAGCAAATAGCTGAAAAATTAAATATATCTAAATATATTGTTTCAAGAGTATTAAGAAGTGACGGAAGATATTATGAAGAAAAGAAAGCAAGAGTAAAAGAATCTGAAAAGAAGCATAGGGAAAAAACTTCAAAATATATTACAGAAAAAAGGGCAAAAGAAAGAAACAATAATGAATATGAAGCAGTTGAAAAACAACACATTCAAGCTTCATTAGAACTTTCAAACATGAAAGGTTATATTAGTAATAAAGCATTTCGTGATTGGAATTCTTCTATATACAAATATGATAAAAAAACGAAATCTTATAAATTAAAGTCAAATATAGTGGCTACTAGTGATGTTCCCAAAAGTATTAAATGGTAATATAGAACAATAAATTATCATACATTTAACTAGGGTGGTAATATGGAAATCAATATAAATTTTTCAGAAGAAGAATGTATCCATAATTTAGCCTTTACAAGAGCGTTACTAATAAAGTGTAGCATAGAAAAATTAAACATAGATTATCATCAAAAAGAAAAATTAAAAAAACAAATTTTGAAAGAACTAAAAGAGACTTGAAAATCAATATTCCCAGAGTTAGAATCACAAGCAAAAAGGAGATTTTTAAGTGAAGAAAAAAATTAGAATAGCAATATATTCAAGAAAATCTAAGTATACCGACAAAGGAGACTCAGTTGGAAATCAGATTGAAATTGCTTTAAAGTATATTAAAGAACATTATCCTGATAGTGAATATGATGTAGAGATTGTAATATATGAAGATGATGGCTTTTCAGGAGGAAGTATAGATAGACCAAAATATAAAAAATTCCTAATTGAAGAGAAGATAAAACCATTTGATGTACTTATATGTTATCGTCTAGATAGAATTGGTAGAAATATAGCAGATTTTTCAAGTTTAATGGAAAAAATAACAGAGCTAGGAACAAGTTTTATCTCAATAAAAGAGCAGTTTGATACAAAAACGCCAATGGGTAGAGCAATGATGTATATAGCATCTGTATTTGCTCAATTAGAAAGAGAAGTAATAGCAGAGAGAATTAGAGACAATATGATAGAACTTGCAAAAACGGGACGATGGTTAGGTCGGACCAACACCATTAGGATTTGGCTCTGAAAGAATAGAATTTGTAGAAGTATATGAACAAAATGAAGATAATACTCTAGAGAAAAAGAAAAAAACTGCAAGTAAATTAGTAAGAATTGATAATGAAATAGAAATAGTAGAATTGATATTTAATAAATTTTGGGAATTAAAATCTTTAAATAAATTAGAAACATATTTTCTACAAAGCGAAATTTACACTAGAAATAAACTTGACTTCTCAGTAAGTACATTAAGAAGAATATTAACAAATCCAGTATATGCAGCAAATGATATAGATATAGTAGAATATTTCAAACAAAAGGGTGTAAAGATTTATGCAGATGGTGATAGGGCAAATTTTGATGGAAGATATGGTTTGATGGGCTATGGAAAAAATTATGGTAAAAAAGAAAAAGAGGTTAAGGATTGGATTGTTTCAGTAGGATTACATCCTGCGATTATAAAAGGCATAGATTGGGTTAGGACACAAGAATTATTAGAAAAAAATAAAGAAAAAAGATATCGAGCTGATTGCAAACATGATTTTTTGTTCTCAGGAATATTAAAATGTTCAGAATGTGGATCATATATGAGACCTAAAGTATCAGAAGGCGAAAGATTTTATTACACATGTGAACTAAAAGAAAAAAGTAGAGGAACAAGATGTCATGGAAAAAATATAGCAGGATTAGCATTAGATCAATCAGTAATTCAAAAATTGCAACAGATATTTGTACCAAATTCAGAAATATATAAAGAACTCGAAAAAATGTCTATTAGGAAGGATACAATAGATTCAAAAGATAGAGAAGAAGAACTAAAAAGAAAACTTAAAAAAAATCAAGAAGCAATTAAAAACTTAGTAGATAAATTAAAGTATATGGACATAGAGGTTGTTGATTTTATTAATAATGAACTAAAAAAATTAAAACAAGAAAACGAAGAGATTCAAGAGGAATTATTAAAATTAGAAAAAAATCAAAATGTAGGAGAGTATGGAGAGAATAGTGAAGCAGAAAATGCAATGTTAGTTTTAGACATTATAAATAACTATTTTAAAACATTTGAATGTTTTGATTTAAAATCTAAAAGAGATATATTAAAACTTCTAATAGAAGATATGAGAGGAAATGGCAAAAATATTGAAATTGATTTATTAAATACAAAAATTAGTGAAACAGACAAAAGGTTGCTTTCAAATCCATTGATAGAGGCAACCAATAAAAAAGACTTAAATGTTGTCAGCAGAGAAGGTAAGCAATTTCGTTAATTGTAACAGTATTAGAAATTCTAAATGGATTTTTAAATACAGATGAAGAATTAATAAAAATGGCAAAAACCTTTCATGCCAGTAAATTACAAATCTTAACCAAAATTGTGATTCCTGCCAATATTCCTACTTTCTTAAATTCTCTAAAAGTCAACATCGGACTTTCTTTAGTAGGCGTTATTTCCGGAGAATTTCTAGTTTCCAAAGCAGGTCTTGGCTATCTAATTGTCTATGGAGGGCAAGTATTCCAACTAGACCTAGTAATGACTAGTGTCATTATCCTAAGCATCGTTGCTGCTATTATGTACCAAGGAGTTGTACTACTAGGAAAAATCGTTAACAGGTAGGAGAATAAAAACAAGGAGGAAAAACATGAAAAAAATAATTGTAACCGCAATCATTTGTGTGATTGTCATATCGTTAGCCGTTACCACGGTTATCCTAAAAAACCGTAAAACAGACCATACCCTAAAAACCATTCGTGTGAATGAAGTGACACGTTCGGTATTTTATGCACCACAATATGTAGCAATTGCCAATGGTTATTTTGAAGAAGCTGGTCTAAAAATTGAACTTACTACAGGGCAAGGAGCCGATAAGGTTATGACCGCAGTAGTAGCAGGACAAAGTGATATTGGGTTTGCAGGCCCAGAAGCTTCTATTTACGTATACAACGAAGGAAAAGAAGATTACTGCCAAGTGTTTGCCCAACTAACCAAAAAAGACGGTTCTTTTTTAGTTAGTAGAACCAATGACACAAATTTCAAATGGACTGATTTAAAAGGAAAAACGGTCATTCCTGGAAGAAAAGGTGGGGTACCTTATATGACCCTAGAATATGTTTTAAGAAGAAATGGTTTAAATCCACAAACCGACTTGACATTAGACGACAGCATCAAATTTGACCTTATGGCAGGAGCCTTCACAGGAGGAAATGCAGACTATGTAACCCTATTTGAACCAACCTTAAGTATACATTAATAAAATGATAAAAAGATAAGTAGTAACTATTCATTAATGTAATAAATAAGAACCAACGTAATCTAATTAGAATTTTTAAGAAATCTAAAAAGAGTAGTTTTTGTTCATATAGATATAGTTTGAGATATGAAAAATACTTTAATTTTCTAATTATAAGGTAAAGATTTATAAAATATCAATAATCCCACAACCATTTATTATTGTAGGATTAGGACGTTTGATATAGTATCAAATTATATCATATCCAAAAAGGACTATTACAAAAGTAGTAGTCTTTTATTTTTATGAAAAAATAAATTTTTTTGAATTTACCCCTTTTCAAACAACATAGAAATCTCATAATATAAATCCATACTAATTTTAAATTAGTAATCTGTCATTTAGAGGATTTATTTTATTATTTTGGTAAATTCTCTAACCCCCATATTTAAGGAAAGGAGATGAAAAAGTTATGAAAGAAAATAAAAATAATATTTTATTCAAAACATTAGTTGGACTTGATATTAATAAATTAAAAGATGATGAATTAATTAAAATATCAAAAAACATCTCAAAGGATATTAATATAAATGGATTAAGAAGACACGTTAATTATTCATTATTTCAAATTGTAGTAGATGAAAACATAGACAATAATAAGAAATTGGAAATCATCAAAGATTTATTACAAAACCAAAAGACTATTGAAACTAATGTTAGAAATTTTAGGAGAAAGTCAATAACTCCAACTGATGTAAAAGATGTAGTTATATTTATTAATACTACAACTGAATTATTAAAAACTATCCAAAAGTATGAAATACCAAAGGAAGAAAAGAAACCTAAGGAAACAAAAGAAAATAAAACAACTACAAAATCTACTACAACTACTAAAAAGACTACAAAAAAACAAATTGGAGATGATTAAAAAATGGAAGGAAATGACTATTTAAAACATTTTGATAAAATATTTAATACAC
>CAOKQZ010000035.1 GCA_948471055.1 uncultured Clostridium sp.
TATATTTTTCTCAAAATTTTCTTTCTATTTTTCCCCAGATTATTTAACTCATATTATATATATTTCTTAGGCTTCCATCTTCTTCCTTTTATGTATGTTTCGACACCTTTTTATGGCATCATATGTTACTAATGAAATAACAAAGAAGTAATTCCTATATTAGATTATATTGAAAATCGTTTAAATAATTTTAAAGACTAGGGCCTTATGCTCTAGTCTTCTTTTTAAACTTCCATGATAATTGGCAAAATCATTGGGTTTCTTTTGGTTTTTTGATAGATGTAATCTCTTAGATTATCTTTTAAATTCGATTTAATGACAGACCATTCTTTGATGTGTTTTTCTTCACATTTTGCAATTTCATCGCGAATAACCATTTTTACACTATCCATTAAATTTTCGGATT
This sequence comes from uncultured Clostridium sp., assembly GCA_948471055.1. Classification (GTDB taxonomy): domain Bacteria; phylum Bacillota; class Clostridia; order TANB77; family CAG-508; genus RGIG8482. The sequence continues at coordinate 407 of CAOKQZ010000035.1, forward strand.
CTCTTACATATACAAATCCCCTTGAAATAACATCTGGTCCTGCTACGACTTCTCCTGTGGCTCCATCCATCGTTAACACAATGACAATTAATCCATCTTGTGATAAATGTTGCCTGTCTCGTAATACGATATTTCCAACATCTCCTACTCCTAAACCGTCTACTAAAATCTTTCCGGATGGCACCGAGCCTGTTAGTTTTGCTTCATTTTCATTTATTTCTAGTATTCTACCATTGGTTAAAATAAAAGTGTTTTCTGGTTCAATTCCCATTTTTTTAGCGGTTTCAATATGGGCAATTAATTGCCTATATTCGCCATGAACGGGAATAAAATATTTTGGCCTGACAAGTGCTAACATTAGTTTTTGTTCTTCTTGGCAAGCGTGTCCAGATACATGTACATCTTCTAAGGTAGAGTATACGACTTCTGCTCCAATTTTCATTAAATCATCAATTACTTTGGAAACTAATTTTTCGTTTCCTGGTATTGGACTTGCTGAAATAATGACTAGGTCATTCGAGGTAATGGTTACTTTTTTGTGTTCTCCCGTTGCCATTCTCGTAAGGGCTGACATGGTTTCTCCTTGTGAACCAGTAGTAATAATCACTAATTGTTCATCGGTATAATTACGAATCATGTCAATATCGATAAATACATTGTTTGGTACTTGGATGTAACCAAGTTCAATGGCGGTGGTAATCATGTTAATCATACTTCTACCACATACGGCAATTTTTCTGCCATATTTTACGGCAGAATTGACTATTTGTTGTACACGGTGTACGTTTGAAGCAAAGGTGGCTACTACAATACGTTTTTTGCAGTTTAAGAATAGTTTTTCAAATACGTCTCCTACAGTGCTTTCCGACATGGTGTAGCCTCTTCTTTCTGCATTGGTACTATCGGACATAAGGGCAAGTACGCCTTTGTTTCCAAGCTCTGCTAATCTTCCAAAATCCATTCGTTCATCATCTATTGGAGTATAGTCAATTTTAAAGTCTCCTGTGTGGAGAATGGTTCCTACTGGTGTATGGATAGCTAATGCTACCGCATCGGGTATACTATGGCAACTGCGGATAAATTCTACATTTATTTTTCCAAAATAGATGGTTTCTCCTTGGTTTATAATGTTTAGTTTCGTGCTACGTACTAAACCATGTTCTTCTAGTTTGTTTTTAATCAGTCCTGCGGTTAATCTGGTAGCATAGATTGGAATATTGATTTGCTTTAATAGGTATGGAATAGAACCAATGTGGTCTTCGTGTCCATGGGTAATAACTAATCCTTTAATCTTTTCCTTGTTTCGTTCTAAATACGTAATATCTGGTATGACTAAATCAATTCCTAGCATATCATCTTCTGGGAAAGCCAATCCGCAATCTACTACAACGATTTCATTTTCATATTCAAAAACAGTTATGTTTTTTCCAATTTCTAATAATCCACCAAGTGGAATAATTTTTAATGGACTTTTCTTAAATTGAAAACGATTGTCTGGTTGCAACTTATTTTCCTTCTCTTGCTGGTTCACCATGCTTGTATAACTTGTTTGTCTTCGCCTTGTTTGGGTTTGTGCTTTTAACTCGTTATATGGTTCTTTTCTTCTTTGCGTTTCGCTTCTTTGTTCTACATTTCCCTTTCGGTTTTTGTTTTCTCTTTTGGCATCTAATCTTCTTTCGGTTCCTTTGTTTTCGGTTTCTAACTCCACATCTTTTTCCTGCCTTCTTGTTTCTCTTTTTGTATTTAATTTTCTTCTGGTTCCTTGGTTTTCCGTTTCTAACTCCACATTTTTTTCCTGCCTTCTTGTTTCTCTTTTTGCATTTAATTTTCTTTCGGTTCCTTGGTTTTCCTTGCTAATTTCTTGATTTGTGTGTGAGCTTCTTGTTCTTTTTTGTGTTTCAAATTTTAACTCCATGCTTTTCTTTTGTTGTTGACTATTTGTTGGTTCTTCCTTTCTTTCTTGAATTTGATTTTTACTTTTGGTTCCGTTTGTTCTTGGAACACGTGTCCTTACTTCTCTTCTTTTTACAGTAGTTTCTTTTAATACTCCACTGTTTTCTTCTGTTTTACTGTTTTCTTTCACTTTAATTCTCCTTTATCTTTCATTTCAATTTATATTTTCGCATGAAAAACGGAATCAAGATTTTTTATCATTAATTTCTACATCAATTACACAAAATGCAATTTTCTTAGAACTTAAAGAAAAACATCTACTTAACAAAATGGATCTTCTCTAAGAAATGATGTGGTATTCACCTAAAAACAGATATGTTTTTTACCCGAACCTTCATATCTTTTACTTTATCATCATTATTTTTTCTTTTTCACGAATCTCACATTGATAATGTTAATATACTACGTTTTTACTTTTTTCATACATAAAATTTAAATCTCTTCTTTACCAATCATTGGTAATCATTGTATTTTATTATACTACAAAATATAATAAAAAGTCAAGCTTACATTAATCCCTTGACATATTTCCATGCAAGTATACGTCTTACTGATTGATTTACTATTTCCTTTTTTATTCTTCCCTCTTCTATTGCCTTTTTAACATACTCTATTACATTTTCATATGTTACTATTTCATTCGTCTTTTCATCAATTGTATTTTTATCAATCGATAAAATCATCATATCATTACCTGCTAATATTGCTTTTGTCACTGCTTTTCCTAAGCTATATGCCTCCTTAATTGCTCCCATTTTCATATCATCAGTTATAATAATTCCACTAAAGTTTAATTCTTCTCTTAGCAATTTATGAATTGCTGGTGAAATGGAAGCTGGCACATTTTCATCAATGCTTGTTACCACATTATGGCTTACCATAACCACTTCTGCCCCTTCTTCAATTCCTGCTCGAAATGGCTCTAGGTCATTTTCACAAATTTCCTCATAGGTTCTGGTATCTACAGAATTTCCTGCATGAGTATCTTTATTGTTTCCATAGCCTGGAAAATGTTTTAAGGTATATGATACTTTCGTTTTTTTACTTTCACGAATGACCGTTTTTGCATATTCAGAAGTTAACTCTTTTCCTTCCCCGAAGGCCCTTTTGTACATATAATCATTAGGAGATGTAGCAATATCGACTACTGGCGCAAAGTTTAAATTAATTCCTAAATTTTCTAACACTTTACTTTTTCGAATCGTATCTTGCTTAATTCCTTCAAAACCACCTTTTTTATAAATTTCGCTTGGTGAGGAAAAGGGCTCTTTTACAAGATTTGGATTACTGCTTACTCTTACTACACTCCCTCCTTCTTCATCTACTGCAATAAGAAGTGGAATCTTCGCTGTTTTTTGGAGATTTACTATTTCTGTTTTTACTTGTTGTTCTGTTTTGTTTTGAAAAAAACTTTTAAAAAGTACATATCCACCAAATGCATATTTTTGAGACGTATCTACACTGCTACTAGCTGAAATATCTACTATCAATAGTTGTGCTATTTTTTCTTCTAGTGTTAACGTTTGTAATTTTTCATTTGCTTTTTGGTAATATGCTTCAAAAATTTCAGTTGGTTCTTCTTGTATTTGATTTTGGTTCACCTGTATTCTTTCTTCCTTAGATTCTTTTAATCTTATTTCTTTTACCATTAACACACCACCGATTAAGATGATTCCAATTGCCATTCCTATCATAAAAATCTTTTTCATTTTGCTATCTCCTTGTATAATATATTTACAATCAATTTTATTATCAAAAGAACTTATTTTTGTATACTCTTTCAAACTAGAGCAAAAATAGATTTGCTCCTAGTTTAAGCACATGGAAGAATTCTCCATTTGACCATATAATAAAAAAATTGGAGTTTGTTTTATTTACTCCAATTTTCTTGTCCCTTCTATTTTACATTTCATATGCTTCGACTATTTGTTCCATTTGCTCATAAACTAAATTCGTCCATTTTTTAATTTTAGGGCAGAAACCTTTTCGTACATCTTCTAGTGTTTTTCCCCTATAATAAATTGCCCCTTCGGTTAGGTATTTATTATGTAATAGTTTTGCTGCTGCTTCTAATCCTTCTTCTTCCGAAGCATAACGAATTAGCTTTCCTTTTGACATCATACTAATATAATTACATTTTTCTCTATGTCTACTACTAATACTCCATCCAGATTCTGCTGCAATTAATCCACAAAAAAATATTTCATTTAACTCATATTTTTCACATAGTTCATATATGGTATCACTATTGTCGTAAAAAAACTTCGTTTTATCACATGTTAAATTCTTAATTAGTTCCTTAAATTCGTCTTTTGTTAATCCACATCTTAGCGTTAAATCCATGTCTTTTGCTATTTCTAACTTCTTTTTCGTTCTATCGATTGACGACCTTGCTGTGGTTTCAACTGCTCTTTCATAAATCTCCATAACAGGTTCTTGTGTTTCTACCTCTTTATGAAAAAGGACTCCTCCCATGCTACTTGTAAAAAGTATTGCGACTGTACTAATCATTGTAATACTTCCTACCATAATAGCACCTTTACTTTGTTTCATGCCTATAACATCCCTTCTTGTCTTTACCAAGACTTTTTCATTGTACCACATATTTTCGCTTTCGTCAAATTTGACACGATGTAACCTATTTATGCCTATTTTCCACTCCTTGACTTTTCCTTATTTTTCCTGTATGATATACTAATAGAAAAAAGAAAGTTAGGAGTTTTAATAAATGTTATGTTCTGTATGTAAGAAAAACACAGCGATTATTTTTGTGAATAAACAAGATGAAAAAGGTGAACAGTCTTTAGAGGGATTTTGTTATAATTGTGCCAAAGAAAAAGGGATTAATCCTTTGGAGGTACTTGCTAAACAATCCACAGTACTAGAAGGTGACCCTGTTAATTTAGAAGATATGACAGCACAATTTGAAACGATTTTTAAAGATTTAACTGAAAATTTGTCCACAGAGGATATTCGTCTTGATTCTGCTACTGCTATTCCTTTTAATGCCCTATTTGGTATGGGTGGAAAAATGGAAGATAGTGAAGATTCCAATGCCACTACTGGTTCGAATAAAAAAGTAAAAGTTGATAAAAAAGTAAAGCAGAAAAAGACGAAATTTTTAGATACCTATGGCACTAATTTAACAAATAAAGCACGAAACAATGAATTAGACCTAGTAATTGGAAGAGATCGAGAAATTCAACGAATGATTCAAATTTTAAACAGACGTGCCAAAAACAATCCTTGTTTAATTGGAGAACCAGGGGTTGGAAAAACAGCCATTGCGCAAGGTCTTGCCATTAAAATTGCGGCTGGAAAAGTGCCTGCTAAATTATTAAACAAAGACGTATATTTACTCGATATGACGGCTATTTTAGCGGGAACCCAGTTTCGTGGTCAGTTTGAAGGCAGAATGAAAACCTTAATTGATGAATGTAAAGCTTGTGGGAATATTATTTTGGTAATTGATGAAATTCATAATATTATGGGAGCAGGTGATGCAGAAAATTCTGCCAATGCTGCCAATATTTTAAAGCCTTCGCTTGCTAATGGCGAGATTCAATTAATTGGTACTACTACCCTTCGTGAATACCGTAAACATATTGAAAAAGATACCGCACTTGAAAGAAGATTTCAACCAATTTTAGTAGAAGAACCAAGTGTAGAAGATACCATTAAAATTATCGAGGGAATTAAAAAATATTACGAAGAATATCATAAGGTAAAAATTTCGACCAATGTCATTGAAAAAATGGTCAATATGTCTGAAAAATACATTCATGACCGCTTTTTACCAGATAAAGCGATTGATATTTTAGATGAAGCATGTTCTCGTATCAATTTAAATAATAAAGAACTATACCAGTTAGAGTTATTAAAAAATGAATTAAAAGCAGTACAAGAAGAAAAAGAAGAAGCGGCCACTGCTGACTCTGCCGAAGATTACCAAAAAGCTGCCGATTTAAAAACCAAGGAATGTAGGTTAGAAGAACAAATTGCTCTTCTTACCAAAAAAGCCAAACCAAAGCAATTAACGTTACAAGACATCGCCCTTGTGATTGAACATTGGACGAAAATTCCAGTCCAAAAAATTACGGAGGAAGAAACCAAAAAATTACTTTCTTTGGAAGAAAATTTGCACAAACGAATTATTGGGCAAAACGAAGCCGTTTGCGCTGTGGCAAGAGCCATTAGGAGAAACCGTGCAGGGTTAAAAAGTACCAAACGTCCACCTTCTTTTATTTTTGTTGGTCCTACTGGAGTAGGAAAAACAGAGCTTGCTAAAGCCTTAAGTTATGAAATGTTTGGAAAAGAGGATGCCATTATTCGTATTGATATGTCGGAATACATGGAAAGCCATTCCACTTCTAAGTTAATTGGCTCTCCTCCAGGATATGTAGGTTATGATGATGCGGGGCAACTAACCGAAAAAGTAAAAAGACATCCTTATTCTATCTTATTATTTGATGAAATTGAAAAAGCACATCCAGATGTATTTAATATTCTTCTTCAAGTATTAGATGATGGAAAATTAACCGATTCACAAGGAAATGCAGTTAGTTTTGAAAATACGATTATTATTATGACCTCTAATGCAGGTTCTCACTTAAATAACAACTCGATTGGGTTTGGAAAGGAAGCCACCATTGATAAAGCGAAAATACAAGATAGTTTAAAACAAACTTTCCGCCCTGAATTTTTAAACCGAATTGATGAAATTATTATTTTTGATAGCTTAAACAAAGAACAATTATTATCCATTGTGGATTTAATGTTGCAAGATACCAAAACAGCTTTAGAAAACAAGCTAATTACAATGGAAATCAGCCTTCCAGCAAAAGAATATCTTTTAGCCAAAGGCACAGACTACAAATATGGAGCAAGACCTCTTCGTAGAGCCATTCAACGTTATGTAGAAGATATTTTGTCGGAAATGATTTTACGCTCCGAATTATCTGACGGACAGACCGTTATGATTGACTGTGTGAAAGAGGAATTGGTGTTTGAGGTAAAATAGATGTTTCCGTTATCGCATACACAAATAGAATTTCGAAATTTATTTTCATAAAAGGGTTGCATGATATGCAACCCCTACGTTTTTTATTAATATTGTTTATTTCATTTATGAATATCTTCTTAATTCTTCTTTATCTTTCCCAAATTACTTGACGAAATTTATCAAAAATTGTATGATATAGTATATTACATAAGGGAGGATTTTTCCATGGCAAAACATATACCTAACGCATTAACCATACTTCGTTTTATTTTAATTCCTTTTATTGTAGGATATTTAAGCGAAGAAAATTATATATTAGCATTTGTTTTTCTGACTCTTTCTGGATTAACGGATGTATTAGACGGCTTTATTGCTCGTAAATTTAATTTTATTACGAACTTTGGAAAACTGATTGACCCACTTGCTGATAAAGCAACACAAGTTTCTGTACTTGCCACCCTTACCTTACAACATATTATTCCTTTATGGATTTTAATTATTGTTTTATTAAAAGAATGTATCATGATTGCAGGTGCTTCTTTCCTTTATGGAAAAGAATTGGTGGTATCTAGCAAATGGTATGGAAAGCTTTCGACCGTATTGTTCTACATTGCCATTGTAAGCTCTTTCTTTATTAAACAATTTAATATAACCATCTTTAATCATCCAGAATATAGTATGAGTCCTTTACCAGCATTTGACCAATACATTTACTATTTAGCCTTAATTATGACCATTTTCTCCCTTGTTATGTACTTTAGGGCCTTTTATACACAAGGATATCTAAAAAAAGAAAATTTAAAAATTAATGACGAAACCATACAAAAATAGAAGAGAACTTTGGTATCTCTTCTATTTTCTCATATTTTTCTTTTACTCATAATCCTCAAGCGTACTATTTAGTTCCTCTTCTCCATAAATACGAATTCCTTCTTCTAAGCGTAATTTATCGTTTTCGGTTAAATATTCTACGGTAATACCAGTTTCTTCTTTTAATACTTCTTCATTATTATCTTTTACTTGATATACCGCAATAATTCCATCTTTCTCGCGTATGACAAAATGTTCATTACAAGTACTATTCATTCTTTTTCGTAATACCACTCGGCTACTTGAAAATTCTTGTACTTCCCAATCTTCTTGCAGTTCTTCTAATTCTTCTTTTGTTTTATTTACATATTCCTCTGGAATTTTAACATACTCTTTTATGGTATGGTCACATTCCTCATAATATTTCTCAAGAACCAAGGTTGCTTTTGGTGAAATTTTCTCCTTTTCCACACTACTTACACTAATCTCATTTACAATCATATTGTCTTTTAAAATGTTCTGCTCTTGAACGGTATTTTTAGATTCTGCCTGCATACGTGGCTCTTGTTTCGGACTACTATTTTGAAACAAATAATATCCCACTAAAATAGCAACTAAAATGATAATCATAACCCCAATTACATACATCCATTTTTTCATTACTTATTCCTTCTTTCCTTTTAATCATCTGTCTTTTATAGTATTTTCAAAAATGGAATTTTTATACAAGGAAGCTAAGCAATATTCTTTCTTGATTTTAACATCTATTTGAGATTGTATTTTTTCGATTTCTTTCAAATTATTTTCTGATAATAATTTTACATTTTGAATCTCCTTTGTGTTTGCTTCAATCTGATCAATTGCTAATCTCATGAAGTCAAATATATTTTGTGGGGTTTCTACTATTGTTCTATATCTCTTTTCTACTTCAATAAAATACCTTCTAATAGTTCTTCCTATTTCATTATTTTCTATCATTGCTAATTCTTTTGCCATATTTACTGTTAAATAATACTCATGTTTAATTACATTTTGACGTTCGCCAATTTTGGCGAGCGTTAAAATATAGTCTTCATTTTGAATAAAATTATATTTTTCTATTCTACCTTTTATCCAGTTTGTAAAGTCTCTTCCTACTTTCATAATACTATGTAATTCTCTTGCATTTACTAATTTTTCTTTGCTTTCATTTTCATATATTGGTAATAATTCATTTTCTATCATTTTATAATCCATTTTTCAATCTCCTTTTTATCGTTTTAGATCATCCTTTTAACGTTTCCTAATTTTGGCAAATGCTAAAGAATCTTTACTCTTATCAAAATTGTTCAAATCTAATTTAACATCTTATCTATCCAAACCTTCCCATTCTGATTCACTCGTATGGTAATTTCCCCATTTTCATCGGTTCGCAATATTTTACTCCCGTATTTGTTTAGTCTTTCTAAGACTTCGCCATTGGGATGTCCAAATAGGTTATTTTTGCCTACTCCAATGAGTGAAATTTTAGGATTTACGGCTTTTAGGAATTCTTTTGTGGTTGATGTTTTTGAACCATGATGAGCAATTTTGAGGGCTGTGGCTTTTAAAGTATCCGTTCCTAGATAGTCTGTTAAAAGCTTTTGTTCTGCTTCTTTTTCGATATCTCCTGTAAATAACATGTTAAAATTGCCATAGTTTAGTTTTAACACAAGAGAATTATTGTTTAACCCTTGTAATTTCAAGGGTTCTTCTGGATATAATACGTCTAACCACAAATTTTTTTCTATTTTTAGTTTTTTTCCTTTTTCTACGGTTTGTATGGAAACCTTTTTCCTTTTTGCTTGTTCGATGATGGTTTTATATTCTTCCGATTCTTCTTTTTGTTTTCCGATAATAAGCTTGTTTACTTCCAACTTCTCTAATATTGCCATTAATCCATTGCAGTGGTCGGCATCAAAATGGGACACCACCATCAAATCGATTTTCTTAATGCCATGATTTAATAAATAGGGAAGTAAAACCCTTTTTCCTACATCATATTCTTCTGAGTTTACACTTCCCCCTCCATCTATTAAAATGGTTCTATGGTTTGGAGTAGTAATCAATGTGCAATCTCCTTGCCCTACATCGATAAAGTGAATACTAAGGTCCTGTGGCAAGGTTTTAAAAACAAAACAACTGATCATTATAATGGTAAGCACGGCTACTACTCTTTTCTTATTTCTCCATAGCCACTTTTTCCTATGTTCTATTCCTTTTAAAAATTGCTTGTGAATTCTCCTTTTATCCGTTTTTTGCCTTATATTTTGGATCGATACCCATGTTAGCAAACTACAATAATACAATACAACAACAAGGATTGGTGGTGAGCAAACAAGAACCTGCGACAATGGTAATTTAGAAAAAAACTCACTCATCCCAATTAATATGGAAAGTACGATACCTAATATGTTAGCTACAAATGGAATAGAAATCGGGATACTTACTAAAAAACCAAGCATAACAATCATTCCCATTAAAACACTAACCATCATATTGGAAAGAAGAAAGATGAAAGAAATCGTTTGAAAAAACACCATGCTAATCGGTAAAATTGCAACCCATGCAGAAGCCGATACGATACTAATCTCTTTTAATTTGGTAATCCATTTTTGTTTTTCGGTTTCTTCTTGTTTTTTTTCTATTTTGGCTTTTAATATTGGTACAAACCCTATTATTCCTAGAGTTGCACTATAAGATAAAATAAGCCCTGTATTGGTAATGGCAAACGGATTTTGTAGTAAAATCAAGCCTAAAGAAATTGCCATGTTATTGATGATATCATTTTTTCTGCAAACCAATACCGCTATATTTCCTAACATTGCCATTACACAAGCACGCCTTACCGAAGGGGTTCCGATTGGTAAGTATGATAAAAAAACTAAGCAGTAGCACAATACCAATTTTTGTCTTTCTTTTTCCCACTCCCACTTTTTCTCCGAAGCCAATTCACAATTGCTATCAAATACGCTACATGCATTCCCGATACAGCTAAAATATGTGATAAACTACTCTGTCTAAAATTTTCTTTTACCTCTTCTTCCATCCCATCATCATTTCCTAATAAAATACCAAGTAAGATATCTTGATGATTTTTATTTGGGAGTTTTTTACGAATTTGCTCCTCCATGGCTTTTTGTATGTTACAAGCAAACTTTTTTACAACATTTCCTTTATCCTTGCTAAGAACTTGCACTTTTTTTACTGTAACTGTTCCGAACAATACCGGTTTGATTGTAAATATTTTCTATTATCAAAACCTTTGTCATTTCTAGCAACATCTGGTTTATGATATTCCCCAAGAAAGGAAATCTCATCTCCATATTCTAACTTAATTTCTTGGGTAATACGCATATTTACCATGATGTTACAAGAATGTTTCTCTATTCTTTTTATTTCTACTTGATACTGTGTTACTTGCTCCTTTTGGATTGGATTACTAACCACCACTCCTACATAATTTTTTCCCATTTCCATTTGCTTATTTTTTTGTTCATATTTCTCATTTTCGATTTTGGTAATCAAGGTAGCCATTAAAAGACAAGCCAAAAACACCATTAGCCATTTTCTAAAAGCTAGCACCTCATCATATCTTTTTATTTTTTTATTTTTCGTGATTCCATAAGTCAAAATCCAAAAAAATCCTACGACAAAAAGAGCTATACTGATATGACAGTATAGCCCAAATACAATTCCTATCATCCATCCGAATGGTAATGATTACCATTGGTCGTTTTACCATAAGCAATCCTTCTTTCTTTTTAAGAAGGTTCCTAAATGTTTTCTTAAAATATCCTTACTGCTGTTACATATCTCGTTTTATATGAACCGCTATTTAAGGATGATGTAATCACTCCCGTTTTTTCTGTTGACGCATGAATAAATTGATTGTTTCCTATATAAATTCCACAGTGTCCAATTCCTTTGTGGGTTTTGTAATCAGAGAAAAATACAATATCTCCTTGTTGTAAATTTGCCTTTTCTACTTTGGTTCCTTTTTTGGATTGTGCCGAAGAAGAATGTGGTAGGCTTACTCCAAATTGTTTATATACATACATAACAAATCCAGAACAGTCAAACCCAGAAGGTGTGGTTCCCCCATATACATAGCGAGAACCTAGATATTGTTTTGCATATGCAACAAGTTCGCCTGTTTTACTTGCTGTGGTTTCTTCCACTGGTACTTCTTGTATATTGGTAACTTCGGCATTTCTTGCCTCTGAACTTCTTGAGGTTACTTCCACTTTTTCATCGGAAAGATATTTTTTTGGTGCATACCCTTCGGTATTTTTGTAGGTTATTTTACACCAAGTTCCATCATCTTTTACAATAGTCACTTTTGCATTTTTACCAAGTACATCTACAATTTCACTTTCCGTTGATGCTTCTTTTCGAATGTTTAACCCATCGGATGAAACATAGGCAGTTTTATTTTCTGTGCTGGTTTCTTTGGGTGTATCATCCTCTTGTTTTGTTGTTTCTGATGGTTCTGGTTTATTTTCCTCTTCTTTTTTTGGTATTTCCTCTACTGGTGCACTTGTTGGTACCGTTTCTTCTTGTTTTTGTACAGCTAATTTTTCTTTTCTTAGCCAGCCGTTTTTACCATTTATGGAAAGATATACCCATCCATTTGCTATATTAATTACAGTTCCTTGTTCATTTTGCTTTGCTGTTTCAATTGGCATTGAATTTACCAATGGTCGTACCGATAATTTTGCTTCACTTACAATAAATACCTTACTTCCCTCTTTTATGTTTGCTCCTTTATTTGTTGTTGGTACACTTACTGGGGTTGTTACTTGATTATCTACCGTATTTGTCCCTACTACTTCTTTTGTCGTATTATCTACGGTATTGGTATTATCTGCCTTTGTTTCTTGACTTTGTTCATTATGGCTGTTATCTTCTTTCGTTGCCTGACTTGTTTCATTACTATCTTCTTTTGTTTCTTGGCTTGACTCTTTTGTATTTTTTTCATCATCATCACTGCTTGTTATTTCTACTAATTCCTTTTTTACATACCCTTTTATTTTTTTATAATTGACACGATACCAATTTCCCTCTTCCTCTAGTATTTCAAATTCGTCTCCTTTTGGTATAATTTCAAGGGTAATCGAACTTTCTTCTATCGTCTTTTTTAGTTTTGCATTTTTGGTTGCTTTTCCTGAGTCTACTCCAAACACTGTTGTTGTAGAAACTATAATAAGTAGAAATAGAAGTAACATGATGATTGCTTTTTTGAAGTTTGCCATAACAAAATTCCATTCCTTTCTTGCTTCGCTTTCAAGGTGCCTATCGTTATAAAAAACTACTATCTTTCTGTTTGCGACTTTTCGTATTATATCTCATCTACCCAAAAAAGTCAATTTTGAATTCGGCAAATAATTCGTTTACACTCTTCATATATACTTTTTTCATCGATTTTCTTCATTTTTCTATTTTCCATTAAAATTTTTCCATTAATAATAGTGGTTTCGACATTTGTCCCCTTTATATTATATACGATTTCGGAAAAAATGTTATTCACTGGCTGACTTACTGCTTCTTCTACATTTAAGATAATCATATCTGCTTTTTTTCCTTCTTCCAAACTTCCCACTTCATCTAACCCTAGTGCCTTTGCACCATTTATCGTGGCCATTTTTAATACTTCATAGGCTGGTAATTTTGTTGGGTCTTTTGTGATTCCTTTTTGCAAAAGAGCAGTAAATTTCATGGTTTCAAATAAATCTAAATTACTACCACTTCCTTGCCCATCGGTGCCAAGGCTAACCGTTATTCCATTCTCCTTCATGCTTGTAATATCCGAGATGCCACAACCAAGTTTTAAGTTGCTAACTGGACAGTGGGCAATCGAAATATTTTCTTTTGACAATTCTTCAATTTCTTGTTTCGTTAATTTTACCGCATGTGCTAATATCACATGCATCCCTTTAAAATAACGTTTGATTAATTCCACTGGACTTTGTACTTGGTATTGGTTTTTAATGTCCTCCGCTTCTTGGTCATTTTCGCAAAAATGAATATGGATTGGTAAATGGTATTCTTTAGCAAGATGCACACATTTTTTAAGATATGCGTCATTTGTGGTATAAAACCCATGAATTCCAATATTAAAGGTAATATTGTCTTGTTTTTCCTGATAGATATTTAATAATTCTTTTAATTCCTGGATTCGTGTATCTCCATCGCCAGTCATATCCATTAAGGTTCTAGTCGTTTGCATACGAACTCCTGCCTCTATTGCTGCATTTATAATTTCCTCTGTCAAAAAATACATATCATTTATTGTGGTGGTTCCTGTTTTTATCATTTCTACAAAAGATAGTAAAGAAGCATAATAAATATCTTCTTTGGTCAATTTATCCTCCATTGGCCAAATTTTCTTTTCTAGCCAATCTTGTGTAATATAGCCATCCACGGTTTCACGAAAAATACTCATTGGCACATGGGCATGAGTATTAATAAGCCCCGGCATAACAATCTTGCCACTTGCCTGTATTACCTTATCAGCATTTTCATTAATCTCTTTTTCAATCTTTTTAATTCTAGTATCTTCAATCAAAATGTCCGTATTTTCCTCTAATTTAGGACGCTTTTCCTCCATAGAAATCACATTTGCATTCTTAATCAAAATTCTCATACACACCCTCCTATTTTTTGTACCCACAATATTGACAAACATCAATTCTTATAATATAATATAAATAATAAGAATAAGGGCAAACCCTTATTCATTGGTTGTTTTATTAGATTTGTTGGTATTAGTTTTAGCTGGGCTAATATCAACTTTTTCTTTGCTTAAATGAAACTGATATTCTAAAATACCAATTACACCTGCCAGTACAGTTAAATAAAGAATTACAAATCCAATTCCTATGTATTTCTCCATAGTGAACCTCCTTCTTTTGTATTTGCATCTAACCATCTTGCGAAGGCTAAGTGCATAAATTAGCATTTGGTGCACATTAGCCAACTACTAATTTATGCACCCAACCCGAAGGAGACAAACAACTATTTGTATTTTATCAAAATAGGTACGTAATGTCAATGAATTTTGCACTAAAAATAGCAAGGTAGTTACAATTTCTTGTAATCCTTGCTATTTCTTATTTTAAACGTATATCTTACGCAATAATGTCAGCAACAATTCCTGAACCTACTGTACGTCCACCTTCACGAATAGCGAATCTTAATCCTTTTTCGATTGCGATTGGAGTGATAAGTTCAATTGTCATTGAAATGTTATCTCCTGGCATTACCATTTCGGTTCCTGCAGGTAACTCGATAACACCTGTAACGTCTGTTGTTCTAAAGTAGAATTGTGGTCTGTATCCGTTGAAGAATGGTGTATGACGTCCACCTTCTTCTTTTGTTAGAACGTATACTTCAGATGTGAATTTTGTATGTGGATTGATGGTTCCTGGTTTTGCTAGTACTTGACCTCTTTCGATGTCTTTTCTATCAATACCTCTTAATAGAACACCAATGTTATCTCCTGCTTCTGCTTGGTCTAGTAATTTTCTAAACATTTCTACACCAGTAACAACAGTTTTTCTTCTTTCTTGAGATAGTCCTACGATTTCGATTTCATCAGAAAGTTTTACAACACCTCTTTCTACTCTACCGGTTGCAACTGTTCCACGTCCTGTAATTGTGAAT
>CAOKQZ010000036.1 GCA_948471055.1 uncultured Clostridium sp.
GCACGTACGGTTCTGAATAGGGGCTTGTGTCGTGAGGCACTTGTCTACTAAACTAGTGAGGTAAAGTAATGAAAGAGAAATGCTTATGTTGTGAATATAAAACATTACCCAAAAAAGTTAGTGAATGTGTAGGATTTATATGCCCTGTATGTTTTTGGGAAAATGATGTTTTTATGAATAATATGTATGACTTAAAAGAAAAAAGTGATTGTAATAGAAGTATGACATTAGAACAAGCAAGAAAAAACTATAAAAAATATGGTGCTTGTGATGAAGAATTTATAAATAATGTCAGAAAGCCAAATAAAGATGAAATGTAATGCACAAATTACAATTTAAAGGGGAGATTTAATTTGGAAGAAGATAAAATAGTTAAGGCACATCAATTTAGTTCAAATCATAAAGAATCTTTGTTAAAAGATAAAAAATGTGGTTGTTTTTATTGTTTGACAATATTCCATCCAAATGAAATAAAAGAGTGGATTAAAGATGTAAGTGGAACTGCAGTATGTCCATATTGTGGTATTGATTCAATAATTGGCGAAAGTTCTGGATTTCCAATTACTAAAGAGTTCTTAAAAAAAATGAATCAATATTGGTTTTAATAATGAGTTGTAAAGGAGATAGTAAATTATGAGTTGGGAAGTTATAAATACTAAAAAAATAAAATGTTTATGTGGTAAGGGAACTATAACACAAGAAACAATAGGAGATGATTGGAACAGAATAGAAGATAAAGAACCCGTTATACAATGTGAAGAATGTTCTAAAAAATATAAAATTGAATCAAAGTTTATGAATCCTAAACCTCATCACGAATATACAATTTATTATTGTGTTGATAAAGAGAATCCTAATAGCGAAAAAATCAAGTTAGATTTATAGAGGTGTTTATGTCAAAAATAATATTCTATAAATTAAATGGTATAGTAAAAAATATGGTGGATCTTACAGAAGAAAATTTAAAGCAATGTAATGGTATGAAGTTAAAATGTTATCTTAATGATAATAGCGAAATAGTAGGATTTGCAGATGTATTTAGAACACACGATAAGAATGAATTTGATAATGAAGTTCACGATTATATTAACTTATGGACTTTTGATAATTTAGATGAAAAACAACAAAAGTTAGTTGGAGAAGATGATAGTAGATATAATCAGACTTTTAAAAAAGTAAATATAGAAGATATATTAAAAGTTGAAGCAATACTTTATAGTAATCCTAGATGGGGAACAAAACTTACAAATAAATTTGAATTGTATCCAAATGATTCAGATGATCCAAACGAAAGCGAATCTGATGTGGAAATACCTAGTTTTTTAAAAAAATAAAGATAGAGTCTATCAATAAATGGTAGGCTCTTTTTTTGTAGAAAGGAGTGAGAAATGGCAACAACAGGAATATGGAAAATATCTGAAAGATTAGATAATGTAATTAAATATACAACGGATGTAGAGAAAACGGTTAATGGAGCATATTCAAACAATAATTATTATAATTTACACAATGTAATTGAATATGCAGAAGCAGATTATAAAACTGAAAAGCAATTCTATGTATCTGGTTTAAATTGTTCTCCAGAAACTGCTTTAGAAGAAATGATTATTACTAAAAAACAGTTTAATAAAACTAATGGTATTTTAGGTTTTCACGCATTTCAATCTTTTAAAGAGGGAGAAGTTACTCCAGAACAAGCACACGCTATTGGAGTAAAACTTGCAGAGGAAATGTGGGGAGATAGATTTGAAGTTGTTGTATCAACTCACTTAAATACTAATCACTACCATAATCATTTTGTTATCAATTCTGTATCATTTGTAGATGGTAAGAGATATTATGATAAGAGAGAAACTTATGCAGAGTTAAGAAGAATATCAGATTCTATTTGTGAAGAATATGGTTTAAGTGTTTTAAAAGAAAAGGCTTGTAGAAATAGTAAGATAAACTATGCTAATTATTCTAAAGGAACAATAGAAAGAAATAATTATTATACTATTGCAAAAGAAGATTTAGATCGTGCTATTAGCCAGGCATATTCATATCAAGATTTTGAAAAACTTATGAAAGCAATGGACTATGAATTGATATATAGAGCGAATAAGTTAAGTATTAGAAGAAGTCCTTATAAGAAAAATATTCGTATAGAGAGATACTTTGGTAGTGATTATTCTATTGATAAGATAACTGAAAGAATAGAAACTACTCATTCTACTAGAATACCTTTTATAGAAGAATATGGCAGAAAGAAGAAAATATATAATAAGCCAACTTATAATAAAGAAAAAAGAAAAGGTATTTATGGATTATATATTCATTATTGTTATCTATTAAAAGTATTTCCTAAAAAATATCCATATCAGAAACTCCCACCATCTATTCGTGCAGATGTAAGAAAGATGGAAAGAATATCTGAAGAAACTAAACTGCTTGTTAGAAATAATTTAAAAACTAACGAGCAGTTTTTTTCGTTTAAAGAACAAAAGTCAAAGGAACTAACTAATTTGTTAGATAAACGAAGCAAGTTATGGTACAAGCATAAAAAATCTAAAAGTAAAGTTGAAAAAGACCAACTGAAAAAAGAAATTGATGAAATAAATAAGCAAATAGAACCTATACGAAAGGAGGTGGTGCTATGTAAAGAAATTGAAGAAAGGACACCGAAGTTAGAGCAAAATGTAAATGAGTTCAATCAAGAACAAGAAAATCAAAATAGAAAGGAAGTGGAGAAAAATGAACTCATCAGGTGACGCTGCAGAATCAATCGTAAGAATGAGTTTGCAGGGAATTGAAGTTGCAGCCAGAATATCTGGTAGTGGTGCAAAGAATATTGCAGTTTTACTTTATACCATTATGAAAGATAAGCAACAAACTAAAGGTAAAACAAAATTAACAAATATGCTTAAATCTGGCAAAGAATTAAAAGTTTTTTCTGTAAAACAAGAAGATTTAAAAAAATTTACAGAAGAAGCAAAAAGGTATGGTGTTTTATTTAGTGCTTTGGTTGATAAAAGACAAAAAAATGTAGATGGTATGGTTGATATTATGGTAAGAGCAGAAGACGCAAGTAAAATTAACCGTATTGTAGAAAGATTTAATTTATCTACTGTTGATACTGCAACAATTAAAAGTGAAATTCAAAAAACAAAAGCGAAAGCCGAAGCAGAAAAAGGCGTAAAGCAAAAAAGTCCAGAAGAAAAATTAGTAGATATTATTTTATCAAAGCCAACAGGTAAGGAGGAAAATGAAGTATCAAACCCCCAAGTGGCAAAGATGGAAAAAAGCCCTCTATCAGAGCCTACCTCAAAGAACAAAAGCAAATCAGATCTGGGTACTAAATCTGCAAAACCTTCAGTAAGAGAAGAAATTAAAACTATAAAAAAGGAACTTGAAAAGAAGAATAATGCAGAATTAGAAAAATCTGAACCATCTAAAGATAAGCAAAATAAAACTACCAAACATCAACAACCTAAAACTAAAAAGAAAAAATCAAAGGAAAGAGGTGTGTAATTTATGAATGATGTTGATGAAATATTAGCAGGTTACAATAAAGAATCTAATAAAGAGTCTTTTGATAGAGAAGCGTGGGCAAAAAAGAAACAAGAAGATAGAAAAAAATGTTATGACTTAATGTATAAAACTGCAGATGAAATAAAAAATAGTCCAGAGAAGTTTAAATCGTATTTAGATATTCAAGGAAAATTTGATAAATACTCTGTTGGAAATGCACTATTGATAACTTCTCAAATGCCTAATGCTACTCAATTAAAAGAATTTAATGATTGGAAAGATTTAGGAGCATATATCAAAAAAGGACAAGAGGGTATCACTATATTAGAGCCAGGAGATTCTTATACAAGAGCAGATGGCTCAACTGCTCCATCATATAATCCAAAGAAGATGTTTGATGTATCACAAACTACTTTCAAAGCAAAAGAAAGAAAAAATAATTATGATGATGTAACAAAAC
Source organism: uncultured Clostridium sp. (assembly GCA_948471055.1). Classification (GTDB taxonomy): domain Bacteria; phylum Bacillota; class Clostridia; order TANB77; family CAG-508; genus RGIG8482. Next base: position 3,971 of record CAOKQZ010000036.1, read on the forward strand.
TTACTGCACTTTTGAAAGACTGTCCTGTAGATATTAAAGCATTGGAAAATCCAACAGAAACTGATAAAGTGGCTATGTGGAATAAAGAAGATAGTGTTTTATATGTGAAAATTGGTGGAGAACCTCAAGTAGTATTTAGAGCATTATCTATGGAACTTGCAAGAGCAAGTTTAGAAGAAACAGGAAATAGTGAATTAGATGATTTTAAATGCAAATGTACTTCATATATGCTATGTAAAAAGTATGACATTGATGTATCAAACTATGATTTTAATTCACTACCAGAGGCACTAAATGAAATGAACTCTGGAGAAGTTAGAAATGAATTAAGTTCAATGCGAGGCACAATGGAAGATATAAATTCAAGGATGTCGCAATATTTTGAAAATGTATCTAAAACTCACAAAAGTAAAGAGCAAGAAAGATAGGAGGGATAAAGTGAGAGATGGAATAAAAACATTGGATTTAGATAAATATGAAATCGGTATTTTAATCAATGCTTTAAATGAATTTAGAAATATGCTTATAGAACAACAAAGAGAAACTGCACCTGTTGATGAACTTCTTTTAAAAGCAATAGACGCCCCAGAAAAAAAAAGAACTCTCGTAAAATCTTTGAGGAAAGATGATAGGAGAAAATAATGAAATACCGAAATGGGTATATGTTCTAGGCTTAATTCCTACAATTTGGTTAGCACTTTTAATTGCACCATCTATAAGTGGAGGGCTACCACAAGTTATGAAAGATTTTCCTAATTTGATGGGAAGTCCTTTTCACATTTCTTGGTGTGATAATTCTTCAAAGGTTATATTAGTATTTATCTTCTTATATGTAATGGGAATAAGTATTTATATATCTACCAAAAAGAACTATCGTAGGAGAGAAGAACACGGTTCTGCAAAATGGGGTAATGCTAGTGTCGTGAATAAAAAATATGAGCAAAAGCCTATTTCTAATAATAAAATATTAACGCAAAATGTAAAAATCGGTCTTAATGGAAAAAAGCATAGAAGAAATTTGAATGTTTTAGTCTGTGGTGGAAGTGGAGCAGGTAAAACAAGATTCTACTGTAAACTTAATCTAATGCAAACGAATACTTCTTTTGTAGTGTTAGATCCAAAAGGAGAAATTGTAAGAGATGAGGGATATTTATTAGAAAAAAAAGGATACGAAGTAAGAGTATTGGACTTAATAAATATGGAAAAAAGTCATTGCTATAATCCTTTTGTATATTTAAAAAGTGACAATGATGTTCAAAAATTAGTTACTAATTTATTTAAGGCAACCACACCAAAAGGTTCATCTAGTAATGATCCGTTTTGGGATACTGCTGCAAGTATGCTATTACTTGCACTTATTTTTTATCTCAAATATGAAGCACCAGAAGATGAGCAAAACTTTCCAATGGTTATGGAGTTACTTCGTGCAGGAGAAGTACACGAGGATGATGATACCTATATTAGCCCATTAGATGTTTTGTTTAATAGATTAGAGAGTAAAGAGCCAGACCATATTGCAGTTAAATATTATAGAGATTATCATAGTGGTTCTGCAAAAACTTTAAAATCTATTCAAATAACACTTGCTTCAAGACTTGAAAAATTTAATTTAGAAAGTTTGGCTTCATTAACTGCAACAGATGAATTAGATTTGCCATCACTTGGAGAAAAGAAAGTAGCACTATTTGCTTTAATACCAGATAATGATACAAGTTTTAATTTTCTAGTTAGTATTTTATATACGCAACTGTTTCAACAGTTGTTTTTTTTAGCCGACCACAAATATGGTGGTAGTTTGCCTATACCAGTTCATTTTGTAATGGATGAGTTTGCTAATGTATCATTGCCAGATGATTTTGACAAGATACTTTCTGTTATGCGTTCAAGAGAAGTATCAGTATCTATCATTTTACAAAATTTAGCACAGTTAAAAGCCTTGTTTGAAAAACAATGGGAGTCAATCGTAGGTAACTGTGATGAGTTCTTGTATCTTGGTGGAAATGAACAATCAACGCATAAGTATGTAAGCGAACTTTTAGGCAAAGAAACGATAGATACCAATACTTATGGAAAAAGTAGTGGTAGAAGTGGTAATTACTCTACTAATTATCAAATTAGTGGGAGAGAATTGATGACTCCAGATGAAGTAAGGTTACTTGATAATAGATATGCAATTTTATTTATAAGAGGCGAAAGACCAATTATTGACTTTAAATATGATGTACTTAAACACCCAAATGTAGAATTTACTACTGATGGTAAAGAAAAACCTTATAAACACGGAGGAACAGAAAATGCTATTGCTTCAATTATTTTTGATGAAAATGTAGATAACTATGATTTTACAGAAATAGAAGAAATAGCAAACAATTTTGAAGTTATATCTTCAGAAGATATTGATGATTATTTTAAAGGAAAGGAAGAATTTAAAAATGAAAAATAATAATAAATTACAATTAAGTAAAAGAGGAAAGAAACTATTTAAGGCGTATGTAATGGGAGTTAGTGTATTTACTCTAACTATTGGAACAAGTATGGGAGTTCTTGCTGCAGATGATCCAATGGCAGTAGTAAATAATTTATCTAACTTTATTTTTGGACTTATTCGTGCAATAGGAATGATTCTACTTGGCTTTGGTATCGTTCAAGTAGGACTATCATTAAAGAGCCACGATCCAAGCCAAAGAGCAAACGGTTTCTTAACAGTAGCAGGTGGTATTATTATCACATTTGCTAAAGAAATTCTTAATATGATTACAGGTTAAAAAATTATCAAAAAGGGCAGGAGTAAAATCTTGCCCCTAATTTATTTTAGGAGGTGTTAATATGAGTGGTAATTGGGTAGTGCAAAATTTGCAAAATGCACTTGATACCTGGAATTCAAAATTAAGTGAAATATGGACATTGATTACACAAACACCAGAAACATTTAAAGGTGGGGCAATATGGAATGTAGTTAAAAATATTCACGGTGCAGTTCAAGCAATAGGTCTTGCCTTATTAGTATTATTTTTTGTGGTTGGGGTAATGAAAACTTGTGGTTCATTGACAGAAGTTAAAAAGCCAGAACACGCATTAAAATTATTTATAAGATTTGCCATTGCTAAAATAGTAGTAACTTATGGATTAGATTTGTTGCTATCAATATTTAAAATAGTTCAAGGAGCAATATCAACTATAATTACTGCTTCTGGCTTTGGTTCTTCAACACAAACTGTATTGCCACAACAAATAATAACGGCAGTAGAAAGTTGTGGATTCTTTGAATCTATACCTTTGTGGGCAGTAACTTTAATAGGAGGATTATTCATAACTGTGTTGAGTTTTATTATGATTATGACAGTATATGGTAGGTTCTTTAAATTATATCTATATACTGCTATTTCTCCTATACCACTATCAACTTTTGCAGGAGAGCCTACACAAAGTGTTGGTAAGAGTTTTATAAAAAGTTATAGTGCAGTTTGTTTAGAGGGAGCAATTATTGTTCTTGCTTGTATTATCTTTTCAACATTCGCAGCAAGTCCACCTGTTGTTGACGCTAGTGCAGCAGCAGTAACACAAGTATGGAAGTATATAGGAGAGTTAATATTCAATATGCTTGTACTCGTTGGAACAATAAAACTTTCTGATCGTGTTGTAAGGGAGATGATGGGATTATAGTATGAAAACAGGAAAAATAAAATTTAAAGATATATTAGGCGATAAAGGAAAGATATATGATAAGTGGTTAGATAAACAGATAGAGGGTTATTATCTGACTTATAAGCAAAACTTTTATTCAGATGAATTTGACTTTTCAATAGAAAGAGAGGGATGTGGTGCTTCAGAACCTGTGTTTCTTGCAAAGACTATTGAAGAAATTACAAATAAAATTGACAAACAAATAAAAATAGAACAAAAACAACAAAGAAAGTCTGAAATTGCAAAGAACCCAGATGATTATATTTTAATTGAAAATATAAAAGGAAATAAAGACTTGCACGAAATTGCTAAAAAAATAAAATTTGAAGATGGATATGGATATTTGCCTAAAACAACTACAAGAAAACAATTTATTGCTGAAATAATCGGAGAAATTGAGTGGCAGTTTAAAGCAAGTCCTTTAGTACCAACAAAAGTTTTATATGAAGCATTAGAAGAAATCTCAAAAATCCAAGCAAAAGAATTAAAGAAAAGTTTTAGAGAAAGATAGAAAGGAGAAGTTATGAAAATAAAAGAACAAGTGCTTGAAGTTAAAAATAATATTGAGCAGATTCTAAAAGATAGTATGGAACATCAAAATAAAAAAATAGATTTTATTTTAATAAATCAAGAAACAAACGAAACTATAACTATTGCTAGTGATGGTGTAGAAGAAATAATAGAATTTACACCTAATACTAAAAATGAAAGTAATAATTATAGTAGTGTGGCTGAATGGGCATATAATTTTGATGAATACTTATTTCAAGAATTAGAAAATGGTTATGAAATTGGTTATATGAGTGTTGATAATCATTATGGCGTATGGAACTCTATTGAAGAATTGTATCCAGAAGATATAAATTATAAAGATGGAGTTCAAAGTTATCTGCAATATTGTGCAGATAATAAGATTATAAAAGAGTATTTAGATAAACAGACAGGACTTGATACACCAGATATTATGAAACACTTTGAGGGATTAGCATTATATGAAAAAATGGAATATAAAGGCTATATCATTGAAGCAGATGATTTAAACTTTGATAATCCAAAAGAGAACCTTGTTCAAATATACGATAATGAGCAAGATTATATCAATGGCGAAGAAAGAGAAACTGTATCTCTAATTACAATAGGATTAAGACAAAATGTCAAAGATTATATAGATGAATACTATATGGATAATCAAAAACAAAATAATAATGTAGATAGGCCATACTTAACTTTTGTACTTGGATATGACTTATTAAATGATATGTTTAGAAATTCATCTATGAGTGAATGTGATGTTAGTTATAGTTTTGCAAGTAATATGATTGACAAGTTTATGCAGACAGATGAATATAAGTATGGCAATAAATCAGTATATGAATTATTAGAAAAATGGGTAGATGACAATAAAAGTTATATTAAATCAGAATATTCAAAATTTATAGGAACAGATATTAAATTATCAGAAAATTCAATTATAGAATCAGATCACACGAATTATTATGAACTTGATTGGGATTGCCCAACAGAAGTTGATAAGAAAGTATATTTGGCTATTAAAGGAGAGATTAGTGACAATCCCTCTTTTAATATTTCTACCTCTGGTGTTGGATATAATTGGAATATAGAAGAAAATCATACTTTAAAATCTATTACTAAAAGCAAATTTATGGAAAAAGCAAGATTAGAAACTATTGTATATTTTTTTGATAAAGATGGTAGATATAACGATTTGTTAAATTATCCATTAGATTTGCAAAAACAAATGGATTTATTGCTTTTAGATAATGGGTATAAGCCTCACGGTAAGGTGGCATTAAAAGACCAGATAAAAGCAGTGAAAAGCAAAATAAAGTACGAGAGAGAATCCAAAAAAATAGAAAAAAATATGAAAGATGAAAGGTAGGTATATATGGAAGTTAAGATAAATAGAGAAATAAGGAATTATACAGAAAGCATATTCTTTGGACTGTCTATGAGGCAGTTCTTTTTTTCTGTAATAGCCTGTGGAGTAGCAGTATTATTGTACTTTTTATTAAAAAGTCATTTTGGTATTGAAACTTTATCTTGGGTATGTATTTTAGGTGCTGCACCTTTTGCAGTTCTAGGTTTTATTACTTATAACGGTATGACAGCAGAAAAGTTTATTTATGCTTGGATTAAATCAGAGTTTCTTATACCAAAACAATTAACATTTAAACCTGTTAATTTTTATTATGAATTATTAAAAGATAAATTAGAAAAGGAGGAGATAAATAGTGAAAACAGTTAAAATGTTATTTAAACAAGATAAGGAAGCATTTGTTGTTCCAAAAGGAATACAAGATGTTATTCCTGTTCAAAGAATTTGGCAAGATGGTATATTTCAAGTTGGCAAAAATAAGTATTCAAAATGTTATCGTTTTACAGATATAAATTATGCAGTAGCGAGTAGAAGTGATAAAGAGGGAATGTTCCTAGAATATAGTGAACTTTTAAATTCATTTGACACAGGAGCAACAACAAAAATAACAATTTTAAATAGGAGATTAAATAAAGTAGATTTTGAAAAAAATATATTGCTTCCATTAAATGAAGATGAACTTGATGAATATAGAAAAGAATATAACAAAATGCTTTTAGATAAAACAAAAGGTGCAAATGGAATCACGCAAGAAAAGTTTTTGACTGTATCCATAAATAAGAAGTCAGTAGAAGAAGCAAGGAGTTACTTTTCAAGAATAGGAGCAGATTTAGTAAATCATTTTGCTCAATTAGGTTCTAAATGTATTGAACTAGAAGCAGTTGATAGATTAAGGCTATCTCACGATTTTTATAGAGCAGGAGAAGAAAATGTATTTTCTTTTGATATGATTCAAAGTATGCGAAAAGGTCATAGTTTTAAGGATTTTATTTGTCCAGATAGTTTTGAATTTGAAAAAGACTATTTTAAGATGGGTAATAAGTATGGTAGAGTTATCTATTTAAAAGAATATGCAAGTTATATTAAAGATAATATGGTTGCCGAACTAACAGATCTTAATAGAAATATGATGATGAGTATTGATGTCATACCAATTCCAATGGATGAAGCAGTAAGAGAAGTGGAAAATAGAAGATTAGGAGTAGAAACTAATATCACGAATTGGCAAAGAAGGCAAAACTCAAACAATAACTTTTCAGCAGTAATTCCTTATGATATGGAACAACAAAGAAATGAAAGTAAAGAGTTTTTGGATGATTTAACAACTCGTGACCAAAGAATGTTTGTATCAGTTTTAACAATGGTTCATACTGCAGATACAAAAGAACAATTAGATAGTGATACAGAAAGTTTACTTACAACTGCTAGAAAGCACTTATGTCAGTTTGCAATATTAAAGTATCAACAAATGGATGGACTTAATACTGCTATGCCGTATGGAGTTAGAAAAATTGATACTTTAAGAACTTTGACAACAGAATCACTTGCAGTATTTATGCCGTTCCGTGTACAAGAAATAAATCACGAGAACGGTATTTATTATGGGCAAAATGTAATAAGTAAAAATATGATTATTGCTGATAGAAGACAGTTATTGAATGGAAATAGTTTCATTTTGGGTGTTTCTGGTTCTGGCAAATCTTTTACAGGAAAGAATGAAATTGTATCAGTAATCTTACGAGATCCAAATGCAGATATAATTATCATAGATCCAGAACGAGAGTATTCCCCTCTTGTAAATGCTATGAAAGGAGAGGTTATTCATATTTCTGCTACAAGTGAAAATCATATAAACGCTATGGATATGAATAGTGAATATGGAGATGGAGCAAATCCTGTTATATTAAAATCAGAATTTATACTTTCACTTTGCGAACAGTTAATAGGTGGAAGTAATCTCGGTCCAAAGCAAAAGTCTATTATAGATAGATGTACGGCACAAGTTTATAGACATTTCCAACAAGGAAACTATCAAGGCACTCCACCAACACTACAAGATTTTAGAGAAGAACTCTTAAAACAAACAGAGCCAGAAGCGAAAGAGATAGCACTTGCAATAGAATTGTTTACAGATGGTAGTTTAAATACCTTTGCGAAAAATACAAATGTAGATACTAATAATCGCTTGATATGTTATGACATATTAGATTTAGGAAAACAATTACTTCCTATTGGAATGCTTGTTGTTCTTGATAGTATTTTAAATAGAATTACTCAAAATAGAACAAAAGGTAGAAACACTTATATTTTCATAGATGAAATATATTTGCTTTTCCAACACGAGTATTCTGCTAATTTCTTATTCACTCTATGGAAAAGAGTTCGTAAGTATGGTGCGTATGCAACAGGAATCACTCAAAATGTAGATGATTTATTACAAAGTCATACTGCTAGAACTATGTTAGCAAATTCAGAGTTTATAGTTATGCTTAATCAAGCAAGTACAGATAGAGTAGAACTTGCAAAATTACTTAATATATCTGATTTACAAATGGGATATATAACTAATGTAGGAGCAGGACAAGGCTTATTAAAAGTAGGTAGTTCGTTAGTACCATTTGTCAATAAATTCCCTACGAATACACAGTTATACAAGTTAATGACAACAAAACCAGGAGAAGGTAATTAGTGTGTTTTAGGAGGTGTCTATATGGCAGATATAAAAGTAAGAGATGTTGCTAAAAAGGGAATTAAAACTTTGAATAAAGGGATAGTAGCAACTGAAAAATTAAAGGATAATATTGTAGAAGTAAAAGAAAAAACAAATCAAGCCACTATAAAAGAAGAAAATATCAATGAATATGGCAGTAATAAAATAAATAATATTACTGCTTTTTCGGTTGATAAAGATACAAAAGAATTTAATAAGCAAGGAGAAAAAGCATTTGTTAGAACAAAAGAGAATTTGCAAAAATCTAAAATAAAAATTAAAGCATTTAAAGAAAAAAGACTTGCTAAAAAAACTATGAAGAATACTACTAAAAATACAAAGACTGCAATAAAAACAAGTAAAGAAGTTGCAAAGAACACAAAGAAAGTAGCAAAGGAATCTGCAAAAGCAAGTAAGAGAGCAGTACAAGTAGCAAAAGAAACTGCTAAACGAACTGCACAAGGAATAAAAGTTGCAGTTAAAGCAACTATATCAGCAGTTAAAGCAATTATTGCAGGTACAAAAGCACTTATATCTGCTATTATTGCAGGTGGTTGGGTAGCAGTAGTGGTAATCATTGTTATATGTTTAGTAGGACTATTATGTGCCTCTATCTTTGGAATATTTTTTAGTAGTGAGAAAACAAGTGCTAATGGAATTACAATGAAAGATGTAATTGCAGAATGTAATCAAGAGTTTTCTGATAGACTTCAAACAATACAGGATCAGAACCCACACGACGACTATGTGTTAGATGGGAATATGGCTTCTTGGAAAGATCTGCTTACTATCTATGCAGTTAAACAGTCAAATGGTTTTGATGGACAAGAAGTTATTACAATGGATGAATCAAAAAAGGCTATTGTAAAACAAATATTCTGGGAGATGAATAGTTTATCATCAGAAGTAAAAACAGAAACTGTAACAGAGCAGGGAGTTAATACCAATGAAATGCCTAAACAAGTTGAAAAAAGAGTTCTTCATATAACTATAACTTCAAAGTCTGCAGAACAAATGAAGAATGATTATCATTTCAATGCTGCACAGATAAAGCAATATAATGAATTATCTAGTAATGAATATGCTTCTTTATGGAGTGGAGTTATTTATGGATTAAATGATACAGGAGAATATGTTAATTGGCGACAAGGTGGTGCTAGTTGGTCTAATATAAAAATTGGAAATACTAATAGTACAATAGGTAATATTGGTTGTCTAGTTACTTCCATAGCCATTTTAATTGAAAAGTCTGGAGCAAATACAACTATTATTCCTTTTAATCCTGGTACTTTTGTTGAATCATTAAATAGAAATGGTGGTTTTGATAGTAGTGGAAATTTACAATATGCAGCAGTTAATAAAGCAGTTCCAAGTTTTCAATATGTAGGAAATGTAAATTTAAGAGGAAAATCAAGAGCAGAAAAATTGTTATTGATAAATCAATATGCAAGTCAAGGCTATTATCTTACTATTGAAGTGAAAGGTGCAACTCCAGGTAACCAACATTGGGTTGCTATAATGAGTATAGATGGAAATAATGTTAATATTGTAGATCCTGCAAGTGATAAGACAGATTTATGGAGTGCTTATGAATGGAGTAAATCATCACAATTTAATTATTTTAAGGCTAATTAAATGATGATACTAGCATTAGTGAAGTTAGGTATAGGAATTGCACTATTATATTTAAAAATAAAAAAGGTTATTTCTAAAGTTAAGAAATAACCTTTTAGTACATAAAAAGGTGTTAAAAATTGAAGTTTTATGTTATAACTTATTTATCATATTTTTATTACAACTTAGCAAACTATAAGGAGGTAATATGGATTGGTTTGAAGAACAAAGAAAAGAGGCTGAAAGAGAAGCCGAAAAAGAAAAGGCGAAAAATGTTTTCAAAATATTATTAACAATTATTATTTGTATATTTCTTTTTCCTTTCTTATTGGTAATTTTTGCAGCAAATCAAATAGATAAATAAAAAAAAGGTTATTTCTAAAGTGTATGAGTTTTTTTCGCTGGGGAATTCCCTAGATTTCAATATTTTTAAGCTCTA
>CAOKQZ010000037.1 GCA_948471055.1 uncultured Clostridium sp.
ATATGAAACTAAATTTAAAAAACGACATCGTATTTAAAGCATTTTTTACCAAAAAAGGAAACGAAAAATACCTAAAAAGCTTTTTAGAAGCACTATTAGAAGAAAGCATCGATGAAATCGAAGTAGTTGGAGAAGCAAGCCTAAAGCAGTTAGCTATTACCGATAAAATGGGAAGACTAGACATTAAAGCAACCATAAACAAAACCAAAATTGTAAACATAGAAATCCAACTATGTGACAACAAAAACACCAAACAAAGAACCGAGATATACGGTTCAAGACTATTAAGTGAGCAAGTAGGACGAGGCGATGAATACAAAGAACTAAAACCAGTCATACTAATAAACATCTTAAACTACAATATACTAAAAGTACCAGACTATGCAACCAAGAGTGTAATGGTAGCAGACAAACACAGAGACTACATCATTAGCGAAGACATAACCTACTGGTTTATAGAATTACCAAAATTCAGGCAAAGTAAACCAAGACTAGCAAACGCATTAGAAGGGTGGCTAGCCTTAATTGATGATAAAGATGGGAGGTTAAGTAAAATGGCAGAAGAAAAACACGAAATTATAAAAGAAGCAAAAGAAGAAGTAGAAGAAATCCTATCCGAAGCAGTAATCAAAGAAATAAACGAATACAAACAAACTGCCATATGGGAAAGAAACGCAATGAAACGTTGTGCAAGAGAAGAAGGATTAGAAGAAGGCAGAAGAGCAGGTAGAAAAGAGGGTAGAAAAGAGGGTAGAAAAGAGGGCAGAAAAGAGGGTAGAAGAGAAGGTAGAAGAGAAGGTAGAAGAGAAGGTAGAGAAGAAGGGTTAAAGCAAGGAACAGTAAAAGGAATAAAAGAAAAAACAAGAAAAGTAGTTGTGAATATGTTGAAAAAGGAAATGGATATAGAAGATATTATGGAACTAGTAGAAATATCAAAAGAAGAGATACAAAAAATAAAAGAAGAAAAGTAGAAAAAAGAAAAGTTATTTTATTATAGAAGATTAAACCAATATCAAACTCTTCTACTGCCCATAGTAGCAATAACATCTCTTGAAGCTTTATTTGCAATCAAAAAGGTATTGCTTACAAAATCCCTATCGATTTTTGAACAATAAGCATATTGCTTAATAACCGTAGCAAAAAAAGCATCACCTGCACCAGAAGAATCACGTACCTTTGCAATAATTTCTGGTGACTGGTCAATCGATTGAAAAGTGCCATTTTCTTTAAAAAGGAAAGTGGCTCCTTTTTTTCCTTTTGTAATAACCAATAAATCCAAATCCAGTAAATCAAAAAATTCAAACTCATTTTGAATTTGTAAACGTTCAAATAATAAATCACAAACATGGTAATTTAATTGAATTAAATTGGCATGCTTAAAAAAGGTAGTTAAATATTGTTTGGTAAAATGTTCAATAAAACGATAATGACCAATATCCAAACACACCTTTTTTGTTTTGATATGATTTAAAAAATCGAGATTAACTGGTTCAAATTTATCGAGTAGTACAAAAATTTCTTTATCCAAAATCTCTGTAGGTAAAGAAATTGGTAGGTCATTTCGAAACTCAAGAGTACGAGTATTAGTAATAGGAGAATACCAACTATGAATAATCGTATCATCACCCAAAGTAGAATTCGGAATAATAATATTCATAATATTGGTAGGGTGAGGGTCAACACGAACATAATCGGTATTTACCAAAACTCGTTTCAAAGAAGAAATAGCAATACGACCTTCCTCATCATCTCCGTACACTTCCAATCGCATAGCAACATTCCCCCATATAAGAAAGATTATATAAAGTATTCCAATTACTTCCACCACCATCTTGTTTGATAAAATTCAAATCACCATCATAAATACAATCCAAAATAATTTCCCCATGTGATACAAATACTTTATTCGACATACGAATTCCTCCTTATCTTAACAGTAACATTATAATATAAACTACAAACAAAGGCAAGCAAAAACAGTTTACAAATTAACATAAAGGTGATATAATAAGCACATCTTGTAAAAAAAGGAGTAAATAATGAAAACCAATCTACGAAAAAAAGTTAGTCAGGCAAAAGAAAAATTTATTGATACAAAGGGATATTTGTCAAAAGAAATACAAGTAAGAAGATTAGCGAAATATGCTAATGAAATCGATATGGTATTAACCAAATACAATAAGAAAAGTTGCGATGAAACGATGATGGTAAAAGGACCACGAAAATCTTGTGGGGAAACAACCAATCGAAAAATTCATACCGAAGACCTAGAAAAAACAGTAGCACAAATTGCAAAAGGACTAGGACTAAATATAGATGTTGTAAAAATTATGGGAAAACACCATGATATTGGACATACCTTTTTGGGGCATAGTGGGGAATGGTGGATATCCAATGTGCTTGAAGATTATGGTTTAGGCTGTTTTTGCCATAATACCTTAGGAGCCAGTGAACTGATTTATACACATAAAATATATGATGAAATCATCGAGAAAATAAAAGTACATAATCCAAAAGTAACCCCCAAAGAATTAGCCAAAATAAGAGGAAGCTTATGGTTAATTATGGACGCCATTAATGGGCATAATGGAGAAATGCCAGATAAAATATTCATACCAAAATCCACCAAAACAGAGGAAGAATTTGAAGAAGAAATGGTAAAATGCTATACCACACCAAAATATGATAGAAAGGTAAAACCAGCAACACCAGAAGGAAATCTAATGCGATTAGGTGACAAAATATCCTATGCACCACTAGATATGATAGATGGATTACAAGAAGGTATGATACGTGATGAGAATAACCAAATTGTTGATGTATTAGATGAAGATTATATCCGTATTTTAACAAAAATCGGAATTGCAAAAGAAGAAATTGATATGGCAAATACCAAAAAAGATTATGTGCAACTAATAGAAAGAATAAGAGAAATTTTTATTAATGATGTCATAAAAAATAGCACCAAAAGAAAGATACAAATGTCAGATGAAATGATGATACGAATGGGAGAACTTATCGACCTAAATAATATAAAAGCAGTAAAAAAGGTGGTATTAACAGAAGACAAACAAACCTATCCACCAGCCATTAGGAGGTTAATGAATGAGTTTAAAAATATCATAATAGAAAATGGACTTTTACCAAGATTACCAAAGGCAAATAGTGATATGAAACTAAATAAAGACTTAGAACAATATAAATCGACACCATATGAAGGATTTGTAAATTATATTTGTAGGACAACCCCAGAAGAATATGCCTTTATCGAAAAAATTGTAGAAGAGGCAACAAAGCAAGGAATCACAGAAGAATTAACTCTTGCAAGAACCTATGTAGAAAAAAGGGAAAGTTATCAAGATAAGCAAGAAATAGGCTTAGATTACACCGCGAAAAACACAAGAATCAAACAATATATCCAGTATTATGATAAGCAATTACAAAAAGGAAATTTAATCGGATATGGAGAAGAAAATTTACAAGAAGATACTAGAGCCGTGTTAACTAGCATCAAAATGGGAAAATACAATCCAAACTATTTAAACGAAGAAGAAAGAATCGCTATTATGATAGGCGCAAAATATTTGGCAACATTAAATGATACAGAATTTATAAGGTTACTACAAGAAACCCAAATTATAAACGACGAACAATACAAAAGCCTAACAAGAAAATATAAAGACATACCAAATTTAGATGACGAAGTATCCGAACACGAAAACTTTAAGGAAATTAGTACCATGCAAAAACAAGCAACCATAAAAAACAAACAACAAGTACAATTATAAATGACCTAAGTTATCGCCTTTGGCGATTACAAAGAATGGCTATGCGTTAGAATAAGAACCTGACCCACCGCACAGGCAAAGCCTGTGGGTGAGGTGCTTAAGAAACCTTGTTACTTTCGTAATAAAAAAATGGGGGAAACTCCATTTTTTTGTATATGAAAGTATAGAAGATAATAATATTATATGGTAGAATATAAATAATAGGAGGAATGCCTAATGAATTTATATATTTGTGGAAGCAATCGAAAAGGAAATTGCTATCAAATCATGCAAGACTTAAAAGAAAAGGAAGACAAAGCGATTACGCTTGCAAGAAAAAACATCAAATACTGTTTAGGGTGTTGTAAATGTAGTGAAGGGTTAGAGAAGTATTGTGTTTTACAAGACGATATGGAAAAAATCTATCAAGATATAGCAAAAGCAGACAAAATCATTTTCATTACACCAATCTACATGAACCATATTACAGGCATATTAAAAAATGTTCTTGACCGTCTAAACCCATACATGTCTCATTCAGAATTACTAGAAGGAAAAACAGTATATATTATTACAGTTGGGCAAATAGAAGAAAAAGAAAACGAAGAAATAGCTAAGACCATCAAACAATACTTTGAAAGTGTTGGCGAATTTATGAACTTTCAAGCTATATTCTTAAAGAACTTCTCAAGTGGCAAAGAAGACGATGTTACCCAAAATTATGAGGATTACAAAGAAATCCTTCAAACCATAAAAATGAAGATAGGAGAATAAAATGGAATTAAGAGAACAAATTGAAAAGTATATACCATACAACGAACAAGAAGAAAATGATAAGGAAATGATGCTTCATTATATTGATACATTTAAAGATGTACTAACAAGAGAAAATAAAATGTGCCATTTTACTGCTTCTAATTGGATAGTAAACAAAGAAAGAACCAAAGTACTAATGGCGTATCATAACATCTATCAGTCTTGGGCGTGGACAGGAGGACATGCAGACGGAAACAGTAACTTATTGCAAGTAGCCCTAAAAGAAGCAAGAGAAGAAACCGGTTTAATAAATTTAAAAGTATTAAGTAATGGTATTTATAGCCTTGAAATTCTAACCGTCGATAGCCATAAAAAAAGAGGAAAATTCGTACCATCCCATTTGCATTTAGACTGTTGCTTCTTACTAGAAGCAGACGAAAAAGAAGAAGTACGAATAAAAGAAGACGAAAATAGTGGGATAAAATGGGTAGACATTAACTCAGTAATTGAAATTACAAAAGAAGAAAAAATGAAAACTATTTATCAAAAATTAAATGAAAAAATGCCGAAACAGTAAGTAAGATAGATGTGAAAAACGCTATAAAGTATTACACAATTTGAGATTAATTTACGAAATAGTTATTTTTATGAAATCATAGTAAAACAAGAAAGAATATGGTATACTAATTAATATGGAGGAGAGTGATTAAAAATGATGCACGAATTTGTTACTTATGCAGACGGAACTTTGGTAGTATCTTCAGATATTCGTAAAAAGGAAAATGGAGAAGAATATCTTATTGTGTGTTTTGAAAGACCAAAGGAATATGGTTTTGATACAATAATATTTGAATTACCAAGTTATAATATAGTCAAACAAGACGGACACTATACAGACGAAGAAATTGCAATATTCAAAACCGTAGTGGAAAGAGGTGCAGGATATTTCTTTGATATTGCTAAAAAAGGAGGAATACAAAGTGCCTAATCTATTTCATTATTTAGGATATACAATATTCTTTTGGGCAAACGAAAATTTTGAACCCATACATGTACATATTTGTAGAGGAAATCCGACAGCAAATACAACAAAGGTATGGATTACCAAAAGTGGGGATTGTATTTTAGAAAATAATAACAGTAAAATACCAAAACAGGATTTGAACAGAATATTTAAATCGATACAATATAATTATTTTTATATTGTATCAGAGTGGAAAAGTTTTTATGGAGTAGAAAATGTAAAATTTTATTGTTAAGAAAGTTTTGGGAATAAAAAAACTAGGAGGTCTTAAAATGAATTTAACGTATAAGAAAATTGAACAAAAAGATAAGAACAATTATTTAAGCTAATTGATACGGTAATACAAGGCTTAGAAAACGAAGAATATTTTATTCCATACGAACCATGGGAATTCGATAGTATGTTTGACGAAGAAGAGTATGCACCTTTATATGGCGCATATGACGGCGAAAAACTTGTACGGAATGGCTCAATTATATGTTTCGCAAGATATGCTTAGTGATTTTAAAAAAGAATTTGGACTTGAAAATTGCAAAGTATGTGAATTAGGCGGAAACTTAGTCTTGCCAGAATATAGAGGAAATGGAATAACAACCAAACTACAAACAATGGAACTAGAATTAGCCAAGAAATTAGAATTTGATTATATCATTTCAATGGCACATCCAGACAATATTGGCAGTTGTAAAACGCTTGAAAAAGTAGGATTAAATTTTGTAAAAGAAACGAGGTTGTCTAATGGATTTTTAAGAAGATTGTATATGTTAAGATTAAAGTAGGAAAAAAAAGAGGTTTTTTGGTAGGGACGATGAAAATTGCCCGAGAGACAAAACCTCTTTTTTAGAAATAAGTTACCTTATTGTTTAGAAGTAATCATTTTTTATATGAATTCATGTTAAGAACCCCCAGTCGCTCTGCGACAGCCCCCTTGTTAAAGGGGCTTTTCTGTAGAACCTCTGAAGTTTGTATGCAATAAGCAAGTACAAAATAATAAAAATAATATTAAAAATATAATAATTTACCAATAACTCGATTTTGCTTAACCTTACGAAGCGTTGCAAGAAAGCCCCTTTAACAAGGGGGCTGTCAGCGAAGCTGACTTGGGGTTCTTAAAAGTAAAGTATGTCTGAACATTAACAAGTCCAATACAAAATTATGCATTTGTTATTGAGATATTAAGGTTTTTGTGATATAACGAAGTAGGTAGGAGGTATGAGAATGAAAACAGTAATAGAAGAAATTGATAAATTTAATAAAGAGCGAGATTGGGACAAGTTTCATTCGCCAGAAAATCTTGCAAAATCAATTTGCATAGAAGCAGGGGAATTATTAGAATGTTTCCAATGGAATGGTGAAAATTATAATAAAGACGAAGTTTGTGAAGAATTAGCAGATGTATTTACATATTGCATACAAATGGCAATGAAATTAGAAGTAAATCCAGAAGAAATTATTTTAGCAAAATTAGAAAAGACAAAGAAAAAATATCCAGTCGAAAGAGCAAAGGGGATTAGTACCAAGTATAATAAATTGTAAAAAAAGGGATAACCAAATAAAAATAGATAAGAAGGTGAACAAATGAGTAGAAGTAAAAAGAAACAAAACAGAAACATAAATACATGGCAAACAATCGCTTCCATAATCGCCATTGTTTTTATGATAGGCTTTGGGTATATAACAAACAAAATCGAACAGCCAAGTAACACAAGCAATCGTCCCAAAACCATACAAGAGGCAACCAATATTGGAAATATAGAAGAAATACCAGAATATGCAGGAAATCCGTACATAACAATAAATGGAAACATACCATATTTTGAAGAAACGGACAATACGACGAAGTCGTTTGAAACCTATAGTAAATGGGACCATCTTGGAAGAAGCGGAGTGGCATTTGCTAATATTAGCAAAGAAACCATGCCCAAAAAAGGAGAAGAACGTGGTGAAATTGGAAGCATAAAAGACCTTTCCGGTTGGGTACAAAAACGATACGACAATATCATAAAAGACAAATATTTATACAATCGTTGTCACTTAATCGGCTGGCAATTAAGCCGGAGAAAACGCCAACAAGCAAAACCTAATAACCGGAACCAGATACCTAAACACCGAAGGCATGTTACCATTTGAAAACTTAGTTGCAGACTATATAAAAGACAACCCAAACCATCATGTATTATACCGTGTTACCCCAATCTTTAAAGGAGAAAATAAACTAGCAAGTGGAGTAGAAATAGAAGCAAAATCAGTAGAAGACAATGGACAAGGCATTTGTTTTCATGTCTATTGCTATAATGTACAACCAGGAATCA
This sequence comes from uncultured Clostridium sp., assembly GCA_948471055.1. Taxonomy (GTDB): domain Bacteria; phylum Bacillota; class Clostridia; order TANB77; family CAG-508; genus RGIG8482. The sequence goes on from CAOKQZ010000037.1 coordinate 7,860, forward strand.
TCATAGACTACAAAACAGGAGAAAGTTATGAACAATAGTGTAGGGGCACTGTTTGTTGGGAATACCCTAAACTCGTGACACCACTGTGCCTTCTTACGAAGGCTATCCCTATAAAAATCGGAATACACACCTAAGCAGTAATAACAAAACAAAAACTTCTAAAAAACCATTGTAAATTAAGAAAAAAAGAGATATAATCACTCTTAGATTGATTCTTCCTACTATGTATCAATAGTAGAATTTCCACAAATTAAAAACAAAACAAAATAAAATAAAGGAGGAAGACACATTGAATTTAGAAGTGATGAAGGACATGTTTCGCAGTATAAAAGAAAACGAAAAGATACAAGGTTTTGTAAAAGAATTATCCCAATATTTAGAAAACAATATCAAACATAATCTCGAAAACCGAGGAGAAGAAAAGCTTCCAATCATTGAAAGCCTAATACAAAAAAACACTTTAGCAACAGCAAATGAAAACGCCATTCGATTCGGGGAAAGAGATGTTATCATAGAATACGCAAACAAAAACAGAGATATGGAACCTCTATATTTTGTAAAAGACAGTAAAAAAACATATTGGGAAAATAACCAAAGAAAATATAACGAAGACGTGTACACCGTATTTGAAGTGCAAAATGGAGAAATACAGGAATTAGAAATAAACAAACAAGACATGCCAAAAGGCATACAAGTAAATGATGTATGTTACAAAGAAAATGGAGAATATGTGGTAGATGCCATTGCCACAAAAGAAATGCAAGAGGCGGTAAGACATATGGCACAAGACATTATAAATGAGCAAGGAAACCACTTAAACACTTACCGAAAAGAAGGTCATGAATACTTGGTAACCGAAGAATTAGGAAATAACCGATTCTTAAAGGATATCACCGAGGATACCAAAACCGAATTTGAAGAAGTGAATATCCCAAAGGAAATATTAAAAGAAGCTACAGAAGGAGCAATATTAAGATATATAAATGGTAACTATGAAATAAAAAAAGAAAATTAGAAGAAAGTAAGAGGAAATTTTAATCGGTTTTAAACAAGAAATAGGAGAAATAAGTTAAGAATTGACAAAGATAAAAGAATATGTTACTATAAATGCATAGGAGGAACACAAAATGGAACGAAAAATGTCGAAAGAATTATTAAAGTGGAAAAATAATAAAGAAAAAACACCATTAATTCTATATGGAGCTAGACAAGTAGGAAAGACTTATACGATATTATCATTTGGAAAAGAGAATTATAAAAATGTAGCATATATAAATTTTGAAGATAATAGTGAAATATCAAAAATTTTTGAACAAGATTTAGAAGTAGAAAGAATGATAAAAGAATTAAGTGTAAAATTAGGAATATCTATATTAGAGGAGGATACACTAATATTTTTCGATGAGATACAAGCATGTGAAAGAGCATTAACATCATTAAAATACTTTGCAGAAAGTAAGACAAAATATCATGTTATAGCAGCAGGTTCATTATTAGGGATTGCCCTTAATAGACAAAAATATTCTTTTCCAGTTGGAAAAGTAAAAATGCTTACATTATATCCATTGGATTTTGAAGAATTTTTGTGGGCATTAAACAAAAAAGATTTGGTAAATATGATAAGACAAGCTTTTTTGGAGGATAAAGAATTTTCATTACATAGTTTAGCAAATCAGTATTATCGATTATATTTAGCAATTGGTGGAATGCCTAGAGCAATTTTAGAATATAAAGAAAAACAAGATATGGACTTTGTAACAGCAATTTTGAAAGATATTAATAATTCATATATTGCAGATATGGCTAAATATGCAACATCGACACAGACAACAAAAATAATGGCAGTATATAATATTATTTCGTCACAATTAGCAAAAGAAAACAAAAAATTCCAATACAAACTAATAAAGTCAGGAGCAAGAGCTTATGAATATGAAACCGCAATTAATTGGTTAAATGCTTCAGGAATTATAAATCAATGTACCAAAATTAAAGAAGGAAAATTGCCACTTTCAGCATTTATAGAGCCAGAAAGTTTTAAAATTTATATGAGCGATGTAGGATTGTTATGTAGTAAATTTGGAATACCTACTAATATTGTAATTGTAGAAAATGATAATATGAATGATTTTAAAGGAGCTTTGGCTGAGAATTATGTATGTAATAGTTTAGTTCAATGTGGATTAAAACCATATTATTGGGAATCAAATGGAAAAGCAGAAGTTGATTTTGTAGTACAAGACAAAGAGGGGAATATTATTCCAATTGAAGTTAAATCAGGTATACATACAAGATCAAAAAGTTTAAATGTTTTTAAAAGTTTGTATAAAATTCCGTATTCTATTAGGATATCAACTAAAAATTTTGGATTTGAAAATGATATAAAATGTATACCTCTATATAGTGTATTTTGTTTAGATAACTTATAGTAAAATACTTAAAACAATAACAGCTATTTTGGGCGAGTCGGAGCCATTCCGGTTAGCCCAAAACTGCTCCAAGAAGTAAAATCCCCAAATTATCACGATAAATCTCATCAAACTGTGAAATCGGAAGAGGATTTTCGCCAAGACCTGCTTCGATGGTATACCCGAGGCAAGGTATAATTCTTAATAAACCAATCCTTATACCCAGCAAAGCTAGAATTATAAGGCGTATCGGCAAGAACATATCCACTAACCTCAGAAAAACGTCTTCCAATCTCATAAGAGCGAGCAGGCAAATAATCTTGAAATTTCCAATAAATCTCCTTTCCTTGCGTATGATAAGCAAGCACCAAACGAAACGAATAAGAAAGGGTATAATCGTAAACCGCAAGTGCTTCAGGTTCAGTCAAAGGTCCAAAGCCAACAAAATCACGAGGAGCAGGGGTAGTAAACCCTTGTGCAAATTTAATTTCTTTTGCTTTTTCCCACCCGTGCAGGAAATTGTAAATTTAAATCCACCCCATTTAGATTTGCTTTCCAACCATTTGGAAATGGAATGGTTGCAAACGAATCCGCAATTTTTTTAGCTCTTAAAAAGGCAGAGGAATCCTTAGGCAAATTACCAGTAACCAAATCCACGCCATCTGGATTTACCATAGGGCATAAGTGAATGGTAACTGCATTTAATAAATCTCGAACCGAAATGCCAAGTAGATTAGAATCGAAAACATAGGATTCTGCCATATTTTCAATAAACTTCATTAAAACCGGAGTGGTAATCCACTCATTGGCATGAAAACTCGCATTATAAAATACTTCCTTTGGACCAGTTCCAAGAGTAACCACCCATAAGGGTTTTCCAAGCACACTATAACCAATGGTTTGCATCTTTAAAAAAGGGTAGGTTTTTAATAATTCTTGCAAATTATTTTGTAAAACCGTAGAGGAATAAGGAATATTTGTAGAAACGATACTCATAAAATCACCTAAATTATGATATGAAAGTAATAAAAATAAGGTGATTAATAAAGAATAAAAAAACGATATACATATATCGTTAAAAAATGCATATGATAACCATATCATTTTTCTAATAGAAAAGGAGAAATATATGGGAGCATTCGACCGTTTTTGGGAAAAAGGAAATTTATTAAAAAAGACCATTGTAATCGATAATACTTTTTATGAAAAACTAAATGAATTAGCAAAAACAAAGTATCAAACTTCAACCAATCAATTAATTAATGCTTGTATTGAAGAATTACTTCGAACTAAAAAAATAAATATTTATGTAAGACCCAAAGGCGAAATATCAGAGCAACGCTCACTACTCATTCGAGAAGAACTATTTGAAGGATTAGAGAAAATGCGAGAAGAATACAATTTGTCTATCTACAAATTAGTAAACATCGCTATAAAAAACGCCTTAGAAGAAATAGAGAGTGTTTAATTACTTCGACTAAAATAAAAACGTAGGGGCTTTGCATTGGTCGTCTGTTTCTTAAAAAGAATGGACGTGTCATGCACGCCCCTATAGAAACAAGAAAGAAATTGTATCATAAAGCAAATTTAACCTACCGACTCCGTATGGTTTAGGAGAATTTGAGAGACAATCGCAACACTTTCTTCCTCCTCTATTTCCATTTTCTTAGGTCTTGTTTTAAACAAGCCAAACCCTTTACGTTCTTGTTTTTTCTTTACAGCCTCATAATCTACTACAAAACTTGGCTCTTTTACATTTGGCTTTTCTTCTTTTACTGGCTCTTCCGCAGGTTCTAACAAATCGTCCATAAAATTCATTTGCCCACTTAACACATTCTTATCCTTTTTGCCAGTTTTGGGAGAAACTGGTTCTTGTGCTACTGGAGTAGAATGTTCCAAATAATCCTGTATTTGAACAACCTTATGGTTTAGGGTATCAATATCCAAACTAGATGTCGGTTTGTTTTTTACTTCTTCTAAAATTTGCGTAAAAAAGCTTTCCCAATGTGCCATTCGGTTTTCCAATTCACCAAACTGTTCCTTGTTCTTTGAATTTCCCATTTGATAAATTTGTTTTAATATTTGTAGCTCCTCTAATACAACATTTGAAGAAGTATCTGGTTTTGGCATTTCCAAAATATGCTGCAAAATAGTTTGGTACAATACCTTTAGTTCGGCAAGTTCTTGTGCATTTTTGTTTAACATATCAGTAAAAGCTAGAAGAGTATGATTAGAAGGCAATTCCTGTTGTTTAAAAGTATCGATAGGGACATCTTTGGAAGGCTCTTCGTTTTTCGTATCTTCCATAAAAGAAGGTATGGTATCAGTTAAAGAAATATCTTCCCTATCCTCTACAAAAAGAGGCATATCGAAAAGCGTATCTTCCGTATCATCATTTACAATAGCAGAAGAAACCTCGTGGGTTCCATAATAGTAGCCATTTTGATACGATGTTCCACTTAAGGTAGCCATATTAAAAACAGCGCCACCAATGTTTCCGCCCACCAATTCAATCGACTTTTTCATTTTTAGCAAGGTATCCAATTTCGTTGTTTTATTTGCGGTAACCAAAATAGTACAATCCACCATCTTAGAAAGAATAATACTATCCGATACTAACATACAAGGAGTACCATCACAAATTACCACATCATATTGTGTATTTAGAGTTTGCAATAATCGTGCCATATGAGAAGAAGATAAAAGCTCCGAAGGATTTGGTGGAACAATTCCAGAAGTCATCACATGCAAATTCGAAAGATTTGTCTTACGAATAAAATCCTTTATATTTACCTTTGCTCCCTTTGTTGCAATTTCTGAAAGACACGTAGACAAGCCAGCCTCATTTTGTAACCCAAAAATCTTATGCACTCTACCTTTTCGCATATCAGTATCAATCAAGATTACCTTTTTTCCAGAATTGGCAAAAACCACCGCCAGATTAGAAGAAACAAAACTCTTCCCTTCCGACATATCCCCACTAGTTACCAAAATGGTATGAAATGCCTTATTTTGAATCGAAAACATCACATTTGTTCGAAACGTTTTAAAACATTCCGAAATAGGAGAATTGGGAGACTCCTTTACAATGAGTTCCGCATTTGTTTTACAAAAAGGAATGCTCGCAAGCACACTTAAATCAGTGTAATCCTCAATATCTTTTTCCGATTTAATCGTGTTATCTAGCAAATACAAAATAACCACCAAACCAAAAGAAGCCACAAGACCAAACATAAAAAACATCATCAAATCCTTGGCATGGTGAATATTATAAGGCGTATTAGAAGGTTCTGCTTCATCCATAATATAAATATTATTTACATGATACAATGAACCAACCTCTTTTGAAAAAACCTCTAATAATTGGTTAGTAATACGAGAGGCAAGTTCTGGATTGGCATTCGAAACACTAATCTTAAAAACCTGTGTATTATTAACGGCTTCCACTTGCACCAAAGGTGCTAGCTCCTGAGCACTCATATCTAAATGTAATAAAGTAATGACTTGCTCTAAAACCGTGTTACTTTTTGCAATTTTGGTGTAAGTAGAAAGCAAATTTTTATTTAACGAAATATCATTTCCGTGTAATGGCTAAATCGGAGGTGATTTCCTCTGTAGCACCTTCATTTTGTACCAAAACCACCGTTGCGGAAGAACGGTACATTGGAGTTACATAATAGTAACTATAAAAATAACCAATTAAAACAAAAAGAAATAGAAGCAGTAGGACAAAAAACTTACTGTTCCATAAAACTTTTAAAAATCGATTACTATTAAAACCTTCCACTTTTCTCATCACCGATGATTATTATAACATATTATGGAAACAAAGTCAAATTTTAGATAACAAAAGTATGAGTTTTTTTCGCTGGGGAATTCCCTAGATTTCAATATTTTTAAGCTCT
>CAOKQZ010000038.1 GCA_948471055.1 uncultured Clostridium sp.
TTATTTCTTCCATATAATTATCTCCCTACTTTAATCCAATTTGTGCTTTTGAAATGACTTTGCCACCTTGAAAAGTTACATTTGCATTAGCAATTTCATTTTTGGCTTTCCAGCTATACATTATTGTATGATACTTTTCATCATTAGCTATATTGCTTTCAGAAAGTGTCGTTCCTTCTTCTCCTATTATTTCTACTACCTGTTCATAAGACATACCCGTTTCAATTTTGTTAAATTTTTCTAATGTTATTTTTGTTTCTTGTCTTTCTTCAGTTGCCACTGTACTTGTATCTATCGTTTGATTTTGAGTATTACCTCTTTTTCCTCCTGTTGCTATAATTGCAATTATAATAATTATAATTGCCCAAAACCACCACTTCTTATAAACTGGTTTTTTCTCGATTTCTGCATGATTTGCCATAATTAATTCCCCCTTTTTATTTTATGTATATTTTGTATCAATATTTCGAATTATAACACATAAAAAGGGTTTGCTTTGTCGAAATTTGTCAAAAGTTTAAATTGTTTTTATTTTTTACAAAGTTATTGATATTTTTAAATCTTTATATTAATAAAGCACTTGACTATATCTTATAATGTTTGATATATTATAAATATCGTTTGATACACCACCATGACAGCTTTGTTGTATTAAGAAGCAACAAGCTATTGAGGTTTATTGCTTCTACCATGCAACTAGGCTTTGCTTAATTGCAACGAAGGAGGTGGTGTTATGGAGAACTTTTTGCTTCTAGTAGGTGTCGGCTTTATTATTCTTTGTATACGGACTATTAGTTCGGATTTGCTGGTATCTTTAGGTATATAGTAAAATTAAGTAAAGAAAAAATTGAGGTAAGCCCTGCTAAAAGCAACCCCAATTCAATCGATACAGTTGAGTAAGGTTTTCCTTACTCTTCATTTATTATATTTACTTTTATCACGTGTTATTCTAAAAATCAATATCTTTTGCTTAAATGTTATACAACTTTAAATATCTTGTAAAGAGATTGTAACATTTCTTTTCCTATTTGTCAATATTATTAAAACTATTTTTATACTTTAAAACAATTCTTCTCTCATAACCTCACGCATTTTTCTTTTTATCTGTTCAGGGGACATTATTCGTTGTTTTTCTTCCTTAAATAATTCCTTATAGCTATCGCGAATTGGTATAATTTTAGGTCTTTTGCTCATACTATCTGCCTTTATCATTTTGTTTGTAATTACCTCATATAAGTTTATTTCACGTTTTAGATCATCTTTTATTTTAATCAAATGAGTCTGTATGTAAAGATTAATTGCTCTATAATTACTATTCCAAAATTCAGATGGTCTCATATCAAAATAATAACAAAGAGGCTCAGTTGCATACAGTAATTCTATTAAGTTATTAGCCTCTTTTATCTTTTCTATAATATCATCTATGCCTTGAAGCCTTTGAATTGTTCCTCCGCTATCTTGCTCATTGCTTTTTCGGTTGACTTCTGCATTAATTCGTTCATATTGATTGTTGATAAAGGATTTGAGGTCATTTCTTCTAATTCCTTTTTGTTCTTCTTGTTTTTGAAAAAACCCTCTTCATTTAATTCCTCAGCAATCTTTTTATAAATTTCTAAATAGGTAGATTTGTTTTCTTTTCTATAATCATCTAAAAAGTCATATACTTGCTCAGATGATGTAAATATATTATTTCCGTTTTCATCTTCTGCTAATATATATATCATTTTGGTTAATGCTTCTAAATCACAAATAGCATACGCTTTTGTAAATGCTTCCTCAAAATTCTTATCTTTTAAAACATTGGAAATGTCGACTATTTTCCTTGTTTTTAATACTAATTTGATGGTTTTGTTTTTTGTTTCTAATATCATTTTTCTTCTCTCCTTTGCAAAAGAGAGGAGGCTTATTCCTCCTCTAAATTTTCTTTTTCTATTCCTTTACTTGTTTCTTCTGTGCTAGTTCCTTCATTCGTTCTACTCCTAGCACTTATTTTAGTAGAACTAGGCTGTGGGAAATCCTTTGCTTTCTTCAATTTCTGTATTTCTATATAAGGTTATTTTTGCTTTTATCATGTCATCTAAAGCTAATTCCGTTAATCCAACATGAACAGTAGCTTGGAAGTTCCACGTCAATGGTTTCCCTTCTGTTTCTGCTGTCTCTTCTGGTAATTGAATAAACCAATACTCATTAGCATTAGTTGTTTGTAATGCTTTTAATTCATCGTATTGTGCTTCTGTGAATATTAGTTCTATTTCTAAGTTTTCTGCCTTCTTTCTTCCTACTGCCTGTCTTTCATCGTCTATATCTAACGCACTCCATGTAATTGGTTCTGGTGCTGTTAAAAATTCTGGTATACTTTGTACAAAAGCAATTTGCTTACGTTCTCCTGCTTTTGTTTCTGCATGATATAATTTTGTCATCATTGTGCTTCTTGGTTCTTTAGCCATATTAAATCCTTCCTTTCTATCTTATAAAATTTAAAGAGTTCGTCAATGCATTGAATCGAACTTCATAAGTTGTTATAAACCTATACTTTTTTGTTATTTCGTCAAATAAAATAGGACTGGTATTTGTCCTAATAAAATTCTTTTTTCTTAATTCTAAATCTGTTTTATTTGCCATTTCCATAGTTTCTCTTTGTTTCGATGTCCAATGTTCTATTTGTACTTGAAAAGTTTTAAGAATTGGAATTGCATTTTCTGTTTTCATTACACTTTCAATTGGTGTATTTATCAAACGACATGGGAATATACTTTCTGTTGTTGGAGTTTGCAAAACCGTTTCTGTATTGTCTTTTTCATTATCTTTTATTTTAGATAATACATCATATAATAAGTCTGACATATCTTTTACAGTAAAATCATTCATTTACAAGCCTCCTCTAACATTTGATTTATTTGTTTCTTTACTATGTCAATATTTTCGTTTCTTGTTTTAAATTCTGCATCCGTCATAAAATGATTGCTTTTGGCTCCATGTGCTATATAAAATTGCTTTCCATTTATTATCTTTATGGGATAACTCAATGCTCTTTCTACCTTATTTACTGGTATGTACCACTCTGTATATCCTGTTTTTAAAAAATGATTGGTTTTTCCTATATGTTCCATTTCTGCAAATCTACCGAGTTCCAAAATACTCAAACCACAAATAAGATTGACCATTTCTTATAAATTCTGTAGGATCCGCATATACTCTGCCCTTTACTTTCATGCTAGAAGTTTCAATCATTTCAACTACTATACCTTTTTCGTTACGTCCTCTTTCTAATTTAATGGCACACCCTTGTATATTTTTCAATACCTCTTCTATACTTTCTTGTATTGTTTTAGGTAATTTCTTAACAACTTTATTCAACTTTTTTTCTAGTTTTTCTATTCCTTTTATTTCACATTTAAAACTAATTCCCATTGTTTTTCTCCAATTTATATAGTGTTGTGCTTCCTATCTTTATTTTGTCGGTTACAAGATAATCTGGTACAAAATATTCTAATTCTGAAATATCGGTTAATGATATTCCATTGCCTTTTTGTATATTATAATCTACGTCAGTCCTTGCCTTTTCTATGCTATAATCTACTTCTCCAGTTGGCTTTCTATCTAACTCATTTATATCTTGCTGTAGATTTAAATATACGTATTTTTGTTTTGTATCCATAGGTTTAAACTTCCAGTTTTTACTTTTCTCTCCTCGATTATTTACTGTCTCATATTCTGATACCCATACTTTTGTTAAATCTCGTAATAACATTACTTAATCCTCCTTATTCCATTACTAATTATATTGGTACGCATTTCTTGTATAATATCTTTATAAGAGCTGGATATACTTCCCTCTGTCCTTGAAAGTAATCCTTCTGCTCCTCTAGCCATATATTCACTACGTACAGCTTCTTCTATATAAGGAATTAGTCTTTTATCGTTTCCTTTTCGATTTGAAATATTACTGGCAATAGCAGTCATTCTTTTTATTATATTTTGCAAGATTTCTTCTGTATCTTTTTGAAAATTGGCTCCTAATTCTTTTATCATTCTATCTAACATGCTATATCTCCTTAATTATTTGCTTGCTTTATATATAATTAGATCTTCCATGACTGCTTTTGTTCCTTTGTATAAGAACATTCCAAATGCTGTTGCATCGGATAATTCTACTTTCTTTGGTGAATACACACTTGGTAGCACTGGTTGTGCTACTGCTCCATCTACCATAATAATATAATCTACACCTTCTGGTAAAAATACATTGGAATATACTCTGGTATTATTAAAAATACCACTTTCATAAGATGATACATTAGCATTGGCATTTGGTAGGGTAGCAATTTTATTTCTTAATTTTCCATAATAAGATGGTGTCATGATTACATTTATCATGGTTCTTGGTACACCTCTTACAAATTTATTTTTGGTTGTTTCTATTTTTTGGATTGCTTCTTCCATTTCGTCTTCTATTGCTGTTGCTGTTGTTGTAAAAGCTGTTCCTGCTTTCTTTGCTGTATCAAAGAACTTGGTTTCTAGATCAACTTCAATTGATTTTTGTTGATTGGCTGTTCTTCTTTCAATTAGTCCACTTACCCCATAAAGTCTTAAATCTTTCTCCTCTACTTCTTCTATATATTCCATATTGTCATCAATTGGAATAATGACTGGTTTTGCTTTAATAGCATTTCCTTTTCCTCCACTTCTAGCTGTTCCATATGTTTGTCCTTCTGCATTTACAAATCTTTTTGCCTCTACTGAACCACTTGATGGGTCTCCTGATAAATCAGTATTTTTCAATTTTGAACTTAAAGTATTGGCATTGATATTTTCAATTACCTTTCCATATTCTTCTGCTAATTTTTCCTTTCCTGTTTCTTGTAATTCGATGCTTAATGCATCTATTCTTGAACTTGTAACGGTTGGTGTTACTGTTGTTTCTCCTGCCATTTTTTATTCCTCCTTTAAAATAATTTTGGTATTGCTATCGGTTGGCTACCTGCATTACCACTTGTTTTTGTAATTGGTGTTTCTTCTTTTAATCTTTCATTTACCATTCTTTCTACTGCCTTATTGAAAACAGTTGACAAATTGTCAATATTTTCGTTTAATTTTTCAGCCGTTATGGTTCTAAAATCAATTAAATCTAGTAAAGACACTTCCAATCCTTTTTCACTTGCTATCTTAATGGCTTCTTCTTTTAATTTATAAGCATTTAATTCAGCAAGTGCATTGTCCTTTTCAGACTTTTCTTTTTCTAACTGATATTGAAGCTTTTCGTCGCTTTTCATTTTGGCAAGTTTTTCTGCTTCTGTTTTTTCTGCCTCTAAATCTTCCTGCCATTTTGTTTTTGCTGTCTTTAATGCGTCTGATACTCTTCTATCTACGTAGCTTTGTAGCTCTTTATCAGTCTTTGACAATTCTTCATAATTACTTTTATTTTCTGTTGCTTCTGTAGCCCCAGTAATTTCTGTTGTTGCTTCTGCCCCAACTTTCTTTTCTTCTTCCATTTTGTACTCCTTGTCCCAATTTGTTCTTTTAAGCCCAAATTGTTACTAAATATTTTGTTTGTTTTATTAAGCCGAACTACAAGAAAAACGGCATAAAAATAAGGCATACATCTATGCCCTAATTTATTACTTTAAAATTTTAATAACTTATTAATCGTTTTTTCCTAATATTGCTAATACTATTATAGTTCCACATATTATTGCTGTTATTCCCATTTTTTCACCTTCTTTCCATAATAAAAGCACCTACTTTTTAGTAACTACTTTTTATATCTCTGGTATTTCCTTTTTCTTTTTTAAGCATTTTTTTATATCTTCTACAAATTTGTCATATCCATCTTCAAAATATTCTACATCATCATACTCATCTGGGCAACATCCAAAGATACCATAATATTCATTAAACAAATTAATTAATTCTTCTGTCATCTTTCCTTTATACATACTTTCTAACCACCTTTTTTATATTATTATCAATATATTTTTTAGTATTTGGTAATAATTTTCCCAATGTATCAATTACCTTACTATCATTTTCATAATACATTCTTCCAAATTGTGCAAAAGTTTCTTTACTCAAATGGTTATCCTTTTTCCAATATTCTTTTGTATGTCCATATCCTAATTTTATATTTCCCTTTGAATATCCATTTATAATGTCAGACAATCCTCTATACTCTTCTTTAAATATTATTTTTCCTAAATTGTTTGTAGTAAATGCCATCAAATCAATTTGCTTAACTTTATTTATAATATCTTCTCTGTTAAGAGTTATATCTTCTAAATCTTCTTTTAAACACTTTTCTATTTGATTTGACTTTGATATTCTGTATTTTTCATCTATTTTATGAAATAACTCATGTGCGAGTGTCGAAGATCCTTTTTGAGTATTAATCTTTATAATATTTAAAAAATTATTATATAGTGATTTTCCCTCTGTTGTTACTATATAGTCTACCTTTTTACTTTCTTGTGATAATATTATTTTAGTATTTTTTTCGGATTTTTTCAATCCTAACATAAATTTATTTTTATATTGTAATGGTAATTTTTCAAAATCTATTACCGAACTATTATATATTAAACTTTTTACTTTACGTTTTGCCTCTTCTACGACTTCGCTTTCAGCGTTATAATAATTGTCTTGTTCTTTTTCAACTGGTGGTAAATATCTTATTGTACTTCTACACCAATGCCAATGGTAGATTATTGGCGGAAGATTTATTCCAGGAACTAAGCCTTTTATTCTTACTCTTACCAGTTTAAGTTCTTTTTTATTCTCTCCCCAATATCTATCAAATTCGTTTTCCTTGTTTATATAGAATTTTAAGCCATTCATAGACTGGCACATTTCTGTACTATATTCATCTGTTACAGCCCAAAATTCTACTTGAGAATTATTTTCTGCTACTGTCTTTATTCCCTCTACTTTTGCTAAGTTGTTTAGTCCTATCATTTGCATATCTACACTACCAGATATTTTACTATCCTTTATATGAAGCTTTTGATTATTTTGTCTTTTTATTATCCTCTGAAACTCATTATTTTGAATTTCTAACTCTTTTTGTTGCTGTATATTTAATATAACTTGTTTATATATTTGTTGTGTATTATATTGTAATATGGTTTGAATGTATTGTTCCCAATTCAAACCAGTATAATTGGGTTGCTCTAATAAATATAAAAATAAAGCCATATCTATTATTGATATTGGCTTTTTCTTATTCTGTGTCTTGATTACTTCTTTTTGACCGTTCTTGATAATAATAATTTACATCTTCATACATGATTTGTTTTTCATACTTATCTAACTTATTTTGTTCTTCTACATAAGCACTATAGATTAGTAATTCTAATATTTCACTATTTTTCACCCTTGTTTTTCTATATATATTTTTAGCTAACATTCCAAAATATCCTGTTAACAAACCTTTATCTTTCCATTCTTCTATATAAGTATTCACTTTATTTTTAGTCTTATAATTCGCTATTTGGTATAAATTATCAAAATCAAAACTAAAGGTATCTATTATTTCTTGTAGTTTGTTTTGTGTTTGCTTACTAACTCTATTATAAATTTGTTTTAATTCTTTCATTTTCTGATTATGGTATTGCCAATATTCCATTTACAACACCTACTTTTCTTTATCTTCTTTTTTACTTATAGTATCTGACTGTTTAATATTTTGTTGTTTTACTTCATCTGTTTTCTCAAATTGTTTGTTTGGATTATCTTGTTGTATGTTTAATATTTTTCCATCAATATCTTGTCCCATTTTTTGCATATTTTGCATATTTTTTTCAATATTGGCCTCGTTTTGTACATCCATTTCTGCTAATTCGCTTTCACTATCTAGATCATAAGGTAAATGATCTATTACTGTTTTATCACTTAACAGTCCTCTTAACTTTAGCCAATTGTCTATTATTTCTTGATTATTCGTTGGTAGGTTCCTTGTCAGAATTACTTCTATATCTCTAAAATCATACTCCATATTCTTTTTTAGATTGATTCTATCTGTTATCATTTCCCACATTCTTAATAATTCTTTTTCAAATAGCTTGTCTGCTTGTTGTAATACTTGATCTAATGGAAAAAACTTTTTCTCTAATGCACTGGAATTATCAGCATTAGTAAATCCTTGGTCTGTCACATTTGGTACGCCACTTATCATTAAAGCTAAATCTAAACATGTCTTTTTGTGATTTTCCGATGCTGTATCATTGATGTTCTTTATTACCCAATCAATATCACCTGTATTATCTGGTGTATAGAATATCTTAGCATTTAATATAGCATCATCTTCTAGCTTTCTTGCTGGATTTTTTATCATGATTGGATTTCCATTACTATCTAATTTAGGATCTCCATTTTCGTCTATTACTTCTATTACTGCTTCATTATCTGGCGTAAATCCTGTTATCTTCAATTTTGCGTCATCATTATATTGGAATATGTTTGCATTATTTTTTATTACTTGCTCATGTTTTTTTATTAGTGTTATTACATTTTCAAATAATGCTAATCCATCTGGATTTTCTACTGCAAAAGCTGGTAAATCATTCCACAAAACATCTTTGCTATCTTCTTTTATTTCTTTAAAGTCTGTTTTATGGCTTTCCTTTATACTTTTTTGTTCTATTCCATCTATATAATGTTTTTTATAGTCTTTTGTTATTAATTCCAAATGGACTGTTAAGCCTCCACTGTTTGAATTTTCTGTCCAATATCTTAGCAATCCTATTTTTTGATTTGGTGTTTCATAATTCCATATAGCTACACTTGTTAAGCTACTTGTATGGGCATAAACAACTTCGTTTTCTTTATTTTCGTACACTAAGCCATAACAAGCTCCTGTATTGATATAATCTTTTACACAATCATAAAAAAAGCTACCATTGTCATTATATTTCGTAATATAATCAATAATTGTTTGAAATTCATCTAAATTATTTTTTTCGCCAAACACTTTTTCAAATACTTTCTTTAATATTCCTTTTTGTGTTTCATTTATTTTTTTTACTTTGTATTGTGGTTCTTTTCCGCCAAAATATCCACTCGCAATAGTAGAAATATAAAACTCTAATGCTACTATTACATCGCTTGTATCGTTCTTTCTAGTATATCTATCATATAGTTGTTTTCTATGTTGTAAAATTGGAATCGCTTTTCCCCATAATATATTTATATTATTTGCTATATTCTCTTCTTTTAAAAATTCCTCCGAATATTGTATCTTTTCTACTACCGCCATCTTTTTCCTCCTATATTACCTTGTTATAGCCAAAACTAATAGTGTTTGGCTTTGGATTTTCATATACACCTGTTAAACAATCCTCTGCGTCGTCATGCTCATTTTTTCCATCTCTAATATAATGTTTAATATGTCTTGCAAACTCTGGAAATCTATCTTCCCAGTTAAGCGGAAAATAAATATTATTCATTACTGCTGTTGAATTGCTTAGTATTCTTGCCTGCTTATTTTCACTTTGATGAAACCAATGTACTTTTGTATGGGTATTTTTTAGTTCTTTTAATTCTCTTTGTATGTTTCTTGCAAATCCTCTTCCTCCATTATTACTTTCTATATTGGCATGTCCTACATGATCCTTTGTCATCATTTTTGCCACTGCTGGCTCTGTTATTTCCATTGCCTCTTGCGTATATATTATATCTAGTATATAGTACTCTTTATTGTACATTTGATAATCTATTGAACATAAAAAGTCATTTCCTTCATCTGCTGTATCTGTATAATTCATAATATAATGAGCTGGTGGCAATTTCTCATATGTTTTGAATTTGCTATACAGTCTGTTTTTTATATCAATTGGCTCTTGTTGGTAGTTTGCATATATAATATCTTTGTTCATGTTTTTGGTTTTTAATTGGTAATCCTCTTGATTTAATACTTCCCTACATAACATTGTTCCATCTTCTTGCACTGCTTTATAATTAATATGTCTCACATTCTGAAAGTTATCTAATATATATCCTGCTAAATCCATACTAGCCCATCTAGTCATAATAATTATTAGCTTAAATCCATTCTCCGTTCTGGATAACATTGTATTGTTAAACCAATCAATTTGCTTTTGTAATACATTTTCGTTATACGCTTCTTGTACATTTTTTATTAAATCATCAATTATCATTAGTGTACAACCAAATCCAGTTGCCGTTCCTGTTGGTGATGTTGCTAAATAATTCGCTTGCCCACTTCCCTCTAAAGCCCATTTACTACTACTAGCTTCTCCATATTTTATTTTCGTGTTTGGAAATATGTCATTATATACAATTACACCTTCTGTTTTTTCGGAAGCAATTGTGTCTCTTACTGATTTTGCAAATGTTCCTGATAGTGTCTCATTGTATGAACCAGTCATTATTTTTTCATGTGGATTGATACCTAATATCCATTCAACTAATTTTCCTGCTGTTCTTGACTTTCCATGTCTTGGTGGCATATTAATAACGCATATTTTTTCATTACTTTTATAGAAATCTTGTAATTGATTACTTACATCTTTTAAAAATTTTCTATCCTCTTTATAGAAATCTGGCGCCATTAATTTACAATAATCAAAAAAATTACGCCTAGCTAATTCTAAGCGTGCTTGCTTTTTTAATTCCTCTTTTAAATTATTCATTTAAAATTTTCCTTAATTCTTCTGTTGATAATCCTTCAAATGGATTATTTACATTTCCACTATGTTCTATTTTCTGTTTATCTGACCAGCAAGAAAAGTTGTTTGCTAAACTAAATTTAGCACCATTTGCTCCTTCTTTGTCAAATAACCTTTCTTCTGCATATAATTCACATTTCCTTTTTGCACGCGTTATCGTGTCAAAAAACTCATCTTTTTTATTATAATTTAATAAACTTTGTCTACTCATATCTAAAGCATCTGCTAATCCTGTCACAGTAAATGGCTTGTATTGTTCTTTTAATACTTCACCATTCTTATTTTTTACATTTACACATTTTCCATCTATAATTCTTGTAACTGGCCTATAACAACTTTCAAAATATTTATCTATTTTCTCTTGCATGATTTCCGCTTCTGTGTATTTCCTTGGTCTTCCATTTTTCTTCTCCATTTCTTCCTCCTTTTTTGATTTTATTTTAATTTTTTTATTTCTCTTACCTGTTTCGACATATTTTTTATTTTCTTTTTGTTATACTCTTGCTTGTTGTGTGTTTTTACAATTTACTAAAGAAAAGAGGTGTTATTATGAATAATAACAAGATAGTTGGCAAAAAAGTTGGTACTATTTCAGTAGATATGTATAAGGAGACTACTACTAATACCCCATTCTTCTATATTAAATCTGAAAATAATGATGTCTTGCCAATTTCTAATATTATTGAAGATATGTTAAAACAATATTAGGCTGATTTGCTCAGTCTTTTTTCTTATATTCTCATGATTGGCTTTTGTTGTTTCGCTGTTATCTTTTCTTCTTTCTTATAGCCTTCTATTTGCCTTTCTTTTATGTAATAACAACATTTTAAATTTCCATTTGTATTTCTTCTTATTTCGCATAGATTTCGTTCTCTGTTTTTACAGTTACTGCATAATGTTCTTATGTATGTTTCGTAGATTGTTTCCATAGGCTTACACCTCATTTGATTTTTATGTTGATTTATGTTATACTGTTTTTATAAAAAACAGTAAAGGAGAAAAATATGAAAAATGAAGAATTACGGAAATTATTAAAAACATCTTATGAGTTAGCTGCTAAAAAATGCTATACATGCAATCATAAGTGTTGGTTATATGTTTTTGTCACTTATGTGCATGAAAAAGGTTATGACTTTTTCTGCTACCAGTTAGAACATGATACACTTCCTGAAGAGGTAAAGATATCATTTTCACGATTAATAAACCTCATAGGGATAGATAACATTTCTACCGTCAATATCATTGAGTATTTCTGTTAATCTCCTATTATGACAATAATTTCTTTGTTGGTCATATCTATTAGCCCCTTCTCGAAAGAGTTGGGGCTTGTCTTTTTATTATCATATTATAAAAAATACAACTTACTAGGAAAGTTCTAATGTCCTCATTTTATTCCTCTTTTTTCTCCGTTACATATTATCAAACTTACTAAACTTGCGTTGGCTATATATATATATATATTAGCACTTACCTAGTATTGTGTTAATAACTTAATAAAAGAGCCTATCTGTTTTGATAAGCTCTTTGTAATATTTTTGTAAAATTTATTGTATTTCTACTAATATTATACCATTTTTATGTTAATTTTACAAATTTAATATTAAAAACTAGCTATAAATTAAATCTATAACTAGCTTTGTGATTGTATATTTTAAAATAAAGTTAGAGACCTTGTCGCTTGGACTTTGAGATGTTTCCATCTGCGACTTTTTATACTTTATCTATTATAATTAAAACACATTTATATGTCGTGATTCAACCTTATTTGTCGTGTTGTCGAATTTATTTAATGCTGTTCCATGTATCGTACATGTATATTTATACTCATATTTCATTTCACTAGCTATTGTTACCAGTGTTTTTCCTTGTATATAGGCTTTAAATAATATGTTTTTATATGGATATTCCATCTTATTTACCATCTTTACTATTTCTTTTTGCTTATTCTGCTCTTTTATAACATCGTCCATTAATTCAGAAAAGCAATCTTCTAGTTTTGCTAGTTTTTCTGCTTCTACATCATAAACTTTCCTACTTCCGCTTCGGCATGTGTGTTAGAATATTGTTTAATCTGTTTATTGTTTCTTTTTGTGTTTCTATGTATTCTATTTGGTCTTTTATCCACATTTGATTATATTTATAGTTTTTTAAATCTTCTCTTGTCAATCTTCTATACCTCCTATTTTATTTTTTGATCTCTTGTAAATAATCTGCTAACATGCTATATGCTAATC
>CAOKQZ010000039.1 GCA_948471055.1 uncultured Clostridium sp.
AAGAAATTTTTAATCATTCATCACCTTCAATTACTTTAAAATATATTGGAATTAATCAAGATAATATAGACTTAGGTTATAAGAATTTTAGTATATAAAGGAGAAAACGAATCAACAACGAAAGCTTAAAAAAGTAAGTTAATATAAAATACCTATAAAATAATACAAGCCTTATTTAAGACTTGTATTATTTTTCTTTAATTTTGCTCTTTCTTTTCTTTTTCGTTCTCTATCATATTCTTTTATCATTTCAGGGCGACAGTTACGGCAGTATTTTTGATTTTGCCCTGTTTTATAAAATCCTATAGTGCAATTTTGACATTTGGTATAATATATATTATATTTTTTAAAATATTTATCTTCAAATGCAATAGCAAATAGAAGTAAACTTGCATTAAACAAATTACTAGTATAAAAAATTGATTTATTGTGAAATCTCTTTTCAACACAAAAGGAAATTTTTAATTCTCTAATTTGCTTATTCACAAAAATACTTAATGCTTCATAAAATTCAACTGTATCAAATTTAATATTATCTTTATATGGAATTAAAAAGTTAAAATCTAATTTAGCATTTTCTCTTTGTATTTGCTTATCTTCATCAGTGGAATAATCATCTTCTGTGCTTTCATAAATTTCATATAAATAGTTAAATATAATAAGTCTTTTAGAGAAATCATACAAATCTTTTTCTGTTATTTCTAAAGTATCAACTATACAACCAATGTCTTGACATACAGCCTTAAACATACTTTTTATTTCAATTTCATATTTTGAAAAATCAATTATTTCTTCAAAAGAAGAATATTTACGAATTTTTAATAAATGACATAGTTTATTTGAATATTGAGATAGACTTGAAACATAATTATTACCAAAAAAATTTTCTGTAAGAGCAATTTCCTTATCAGCAGTATTTTTTAAAATTAATTTCATATTATCATTAATTTCTTTACATTCGTAACTTTTTTTCAAAAAATTTATTTTTTCTTCAAATATCATAAATAAGCCCCTTTCGTCATTATTATACATCATTTTTAGACAGTATACAATATATGTCCGTATTTTTGTCCGTTTTTCAGTCGGTATACTAATAGAGTAAAGCCGAAAAGGCTAAAAAAAGAAAGGAGCAAAAATTATGGAATTAAATGAAATTTTATTAGAAGAAATGAAAGGAGATGGAAATATGAATACAATGCAAAATGATTTTGAAAAGTTGCTAAAAGCTGGAAAAGAATTAACACAAGAAGAAATAGACAAAATTATTAAAAAACACATGATAGAGTTGCAAGATGCTTACTATGAATTAGAATCGGAAGCAATAGAGTGGAAAACCAGATATATTACAAATCTGTATAGACAACAACATGATAGTTATTATGATGATTATTTTAGAAATGATTACAACGAAAATTACTATACAGATGATAATACATATAACAATTATTAAAATAAAGCTGTTTTTAAGCATTTTGGCTATATCACATAAGAATTATCATTACTGATATAGCCAAAGTGCAAATATATAAAATAAAGGAGAGTTTTATCATGAATTTAAAAGAAATTTTAGAAAAATTTGCAGAAATGCAAGAATATGCTGAAAGCAACAATACAAATGCAAGTCTATGGTGGCATTATTTTGAAGCTGGACAAACTTATAAAATAATGGAATATGCAACAACTATTGAAAAAGTAGAAAATGTAAGAAATATAGAAGGAGATGATGGAGAAATGCTAGATATAACTTTAAGATTTGCTGATAACAAATTGGATAAACTTGAAGGATATAGATATAAAGGAATATTAGAAGAATCGAAAACATATTTTAGCATTGGATTTTGTATGGGGAATTATAATACAACATATTTTCCAATGACAGAATTTAGTGAAACAAGTATAGTTGGAAAAAAATATAATCATCTAAAAGCATATACAGAAACACCAACAGTCGAATTATCAAAAATGGAAATAATAAAAGACTATAGGGGGTCAAGGAAAGTACTATTACAAGATTACTTTTATTGCACATTTGATAATCCAGTGGCTGTATCAGTTAATGGTTTTGGACAAATAATATATTAAATTATAAAAATAAATAGAGTTAAGTCCTTGCACTTGATAAATTACATATAAAACAAGGCACTCTGGAACAGGAGTGCTATAAATGCGAGAAATTTGTATAAATGAAACTAGAAATTCATATTTATTAAATATGAACAAGAAAGAAAATAAAATTAAAACAAATGAAAACGATAGTAATATTGTAGTTGAATATGGAGAGCAGAACCTAAAGGAAATATTGCTACAAATAATAAAACAAGAATATATAAATAACTACAAAAATGACAACATTACATCTTCGAAAAAAGAAAGTAACATAAAACCTATGGAAAATATGGAATTAGATATATAATAACATAGTTAATGAATATGGTTACTTGTCTTTTAGAAGGGAAGGTGTAAATTGGAAAAGGCAAGAAAATACAAAACATATAAAGTGGCTGTGTATATGAGATTAAGTCGTGATGACCGGAGATGACCGAGAAAGTGAAAGTATTTCTAATCAAAGAAAGATTATATATGATTTTATAGAAAACTCTAAACAAAATAAGTTTCTTGTAATTGATGATTATATAGATGATGGTTATACAGGAACAAATTTTAATAGACCTGATTTTCAACGAATGCTAAAAGATATTGAAAATGAAAAAATAAATGCAGTAATTACAAAGGACTTGTCTAGGCTTGGGAGAGATTACATAATGTCAGGGTACTATTTGGAAAATTATTTTAAAGAAAAAAATATAAGATACATAGCCATAAATGATAATATAGACAGTGATGATGATAATAGTTATGATATGATTTCATTCCGTCTTCGGCTTCAACGACCATTATGCACGTGATATTAGTAAAAAAATAAAAAAAGTAAAAATAATGAAAATGCAAAAAGGAGAATATCAAGCTGGGCAAGCACCGTTTGGTTATATGAAAAGTAGCACAGAAAAGAACAAGCTAGTAATAAACCCTGAAACAGCACCAATAATTAAATTAATTTTTGATTTATATTTATCAGGTAATGGGACTAGAGAAATAGTACAAATATTGCATGATAAGGGTATAAAAACACCAGCACAATATTCAGGAAAAAAGCAATATTTGAAAGGAAATGACTATTTTCAACGAAGTTTCATCCAAAAAATATTACATTCACAGGTCTATACTGGAGCAGTTGTTAGTCATACTACTTCAAAAGTTAGTTACAAAATAAAAAAATGTGTTAGAATTCCACGAGAAAACTGGATAGTCGTGGAAGATATGCACGAACCCATTATTAGCAAAGAACAGTTTAATGAGGTGCAAGAGTTAATGAAAAAAAGAACATCTACAAGAACACGCAAACATGACCATTTGCTAAAAGGTATTATAAAATGTGGAAAATGCCGGTGGAACCATGACAATTAAACCTGATACAAGAACATCTGGAAAAGTTAGACTTAGCTTTATATGTAGCAATAGAAATGGAAATAAAATGAATTGTGATAATGCAGTAATAAGTAGTGATATAGTTTTGAATAAGGTATTAGAAAGTCTAAAACAGGAATGTCAAAAAATTGTTTTTAATAAAGAAGAAATAGAAGAAACATTTGTAATAGTTGAAAAAGAATTAAATGTAGAAAAATACAAAATTCAAGAAAAAATAGACAAAATAGGTCAACAAATAAAAAAGCTAGAACTACAAATAAAAGCCATATATGAGGATAAATTAAACGAAATTATATCAGTAGATGATTTTCTTCCAATATATCAAGCTAAAAAAGATGAAAAGGAAAAGCTAATCAATGAACAGGAAGAACTAAAAAGAAAACTAGAACAACAGGAAAATGCACAAATAGTTGATTATGGCGATTTATATAAATTTGCTAATGATTTTTTAAAAATGGAAAAACCAACAAAAGAAGTAATTACAAATCTAGTAGAAAATATAACTGTAAGCACAGGCAGAAAAATTAAAATTAAATATAAATTTTCAAAGGTATAACAAGTCTTTGAGAGTATAATGTTATACTTAATAGATGTTAAAACTTATAATAACATTTGTTAAGTATACATGAAATAAAATTGTATACTTAATGGCTATTAAAACCAATCCCAACATTATGCTGGAACTGCTTTTGATGTAGGACAATTATGGACAAATGCTCAAAGAGCAACATTGCGAAATAGTGCCAAAAACTCTGGGCTATGGAGTTATATAGAACCAGTAAGCATTTCCCCAACATGGGTCCATTTTGATAGAAGACAAAGCCCACCAGCGTGTTCAAGTGGAGGCTACCCAATGCTTCGTAGAGGAAGTTTAAGTGTCTATGTACTAATTGCCCAAGACGATTTAAACACATTAGGCTACACGACAGGCGGTTTAGACGGAATATTTGGAAATAACACTTATAATGCAGTAAGAAGATACCAAGCAAGTAGAGGATTAGCAGTAGATGGCATTATTGGTTGTAACACATGGCGTTCTTTACAAGAAAATGTAGTAGGAAGTGGAAGAACTGCCACAACCATAGACTAAATTTACTAGCAGAAAAAAATAAAGTGATTTTCGTATCACTTTATTTTTTTGTTATATTCATATATTGAATGAGTGCTAAAACAACTTCTTGTTCTCGTCTATCTAACTTGTAGAATCCGATTAAATCGGGGTCAATTTTAAATTCATCTTTTAACTCCAAGTATTCTTGTAATACATAAGTAGGAGTAATGTGATAAATGTTACAAAGCTTTACTAATGTATCGATACTACCTTTTGTTTTATTTCGTTCAATATCGGAAACATATCTTGAAGCTAGATCTAATCTTTCTGCTACATCTTCTTGGGTGTAGCCAAGCGATTTTCTGGTTCTTCTTAATAAATCTCCAATTTTGATGGTTGTGTTCTTTTTATCTACTTTCATTATTAATCACCTGTAATATAAAATAACAAAACTAATTTTAGAAGGGAAGGAAGATATCTGATAGTTATTGTGGATATTATACGGAATTTTATACATAAAAAAACAACGTCAAACCCTTAAGATTACCAGAAATTACCTTTAGCGTAATTAAAACCTTTGCGGTTTTTGGGCGTTTTTTATGAGAGATTAGCGACTATTCGGTTGTAACCCAATACAAAGGAATTGGAAGTTATTGTATGTCAAAATTTTATGAAAGATTTTTACATACTTCTAAGGGATAACACAAATTTTTGAAAAAGTCAAAAAAATTTAGTAAAAGTATTTGACTTTTTATTTATTATAATGGATAATAAGTATGTCGATACAAAAAGAAAAATATTTGTAAAAGAACTAAGGAGGAAATATTACTATGTATATGTTTAATCGAATTACCGTTAATCCACAATTACCAAAAAGGATTAACCGTTTATCAGAAATGGCAAACAACTTATGGTGGGCATGGAATAGTGAATATTTAAGACTATTCAAAGAAATTGATATTGATTTATGGGAAACAATCGGAAAAAATCCTGTAAAATTCTTAAAACAAGTATCACAAGAAAAATTAGAACAAGCAGCAGCAAATGAAACCTTATTAAAAAGCTATGATAAAGTAGTAAATGATTTTGATGGATACATGAATAGCAAAAATACTTGGTTTTCTAAAAAATATCCAAACAACAAAAATGATTTAATTGCCTATTTTTCAGCAGAATATGGGCTAGATGAAATTGTGCCAATCTATTCAGGAGGACTTGGTATTCTTTCTGGTGACCATTTAAAATCGGCAAGTGACCTTGGGCTACCTTTTGTGGCAATTGGTCTACTTTATAAAAATGGATATTTCAACCAAAAAATCAATCGCTATGGTGACCAAGAAAATATCTATCATAACATCGATTTGTACAATCTTCCAATTTTACCAGTAAAAAATAAAGAAGGAGAAGATTTAATTATCGATGTCAAATTTCCAAAAAGAAAAGTATATCTAAAGGTATGGAAAATTAATGTAGGAAGAGTCACTCTATACTTATTAGATTCGGATATTGATCAAAACGCAAATCCAGAGGATAGGGAAGTTACTCTAAAATTATACGGTGGAGACCAAGAAATGAGAATTCGCCAAGAGATTGTATTAGGAATGGCAGGGGCTCATCTTCTAAAAATATTAGGATTAAATCCAACCGTATACCATATGAACGAAGGACATTCTTCTTTCTTATTATTAGAAATCATCAAAGACATTATGGAAGAAAAACAAGTATCGTTTGAAATTGCAAGAGAAATTGCCTCTTCCAAAACGGTATTTACCACACATACACCAGTACCAGCTGGGAATGACATCTTCCCACTTGATTTAGTAGAAAAGTACTTTAAAGACTTTTGGCCAAGGTTAGGGCTAGAAAGAGAAAGCTTCCTAAAACTTGGAATGAAACCATGTGATTATTTGGAGCAAGGGTTCAATATGGGAATTCTAGCATTAAAAATTGCAGGAAAGAAAAATGGAGTTAGTAAACTACATGGGGAAGTATCAAGAGAATTATTTGGTGATGTATGGCCAAATATTTCAGCAGATGAGTCGCCAATTACCCATATTACCAACGGAATTCATACTTGTTCTTGGCTTGCACCAAACTTAAAAGAACTATATAACAAATACCTAACACCATTCTGGCAAGACGCCATTTACGATGATGAAACATGGAAAGGAATTGCCAATATTCCAAATGAGGAATTGTGGAAAGCCCATGTAGATAGAAAAGTAAAACTATTAAATTTAGTAAAAGAAAATGTAACAAATCGCATGAAAAATGCAGGTTGTGGCTATGATGAAATAAGAGAAATTGTTTCAAAATTGGATCCAAATGCTTTAACGATTGGGTTTGCAAGAAGATTTGCAACCTATAAAAGAGCAACCTTGATTTTTAGAGACTTAGAACGAATTACTCAAATACTAAATGACCAAGAACGTCCTGTTCAAATTATATTTGCAGGAAAAGCACATCCAGCGGATAAAGAGGGACAAGATTTAATTAAATACATTCACGAAATATCATTAAAACCACAATTTAAAGGAAAAATCTTTATTTTGGAAAACTACAATATTCAAATTGCAAGATATTTAGTAAGTGGTGTAGATGTATGGCTAAATAACCCAAGAAGACCAATGGAAGCATCTGGAACCAGTGGACAAAAAGCATCTGTTAATGGTGTTGTAAACTTTAGTATTTCTGATGGTTGGTGGGCAGAAGGATATAATATGAAGAATGGTTGGTTAATAGGAAGCAATGAACAATACCCATCTTATGAGGCACAAGACAATGCCGATAGTCAAAGTATTTATCAAACCTTAGAAAATAAGATTATTCCAATTTATTATGAAAAAGATAAAAATGGAATTTCGGCAAAATGGATGGAATACATGAAAAATTCGATTATTTCCACAGGTGGAAAATACAGCACTTCCAGAATGGTAGTAGACTATGTAGATAAATTATACATGCCACTTATGAACCTAACCAACCAATACTTTAACGATTTAGAAGAAGTAACTTCTTTCCAAGCATGGAAAAATGAACTATACAATAACTGGAACGACATCAAAATACAGCAAAAAAGCAACCTAGAAAACATTACCCTAGATGCTGGAAACAATATAGAAGTAACTTGCTCAGTCGAACTTCCAAACATCGATCGTGAAAACATAGAAGTAGAAACCTACTATGGAAAAATACTAGATAACGGAGTCGTAAAAAGCATGCAAATTATTCCAATGAAATTTGTAGAAGAAATAGAAGGAAAACCAAATACCTATCTATACAAAGCCAAAATAGAACTAACCACAGGAGGAAACTACGGCTACACCTTCCGTGTCATGCCAAAACACAAAATGCTACTAGACAGTGCGAATTTGGATTTAGTAAAATGGATTACTAGTGAGTAAGAAGAAAGGAGCCATAACGGCTCCTACTTTTTAGGTTAACGATGACGGCGGTCATAGCAAAAAAGTACAAATATGGAAATTCCATAAAATGCCCAGAGCATAAGTATGGTAAGCAACATGTTGAGATCACATATATCACTAATTTTTATTGCCATACCTGTACCAAGCATCACTATTGAAGAGAAAAAAATATCCCGCCACTGAAATTCCTCGCGCCACCACTTTGAAAACTCATTTGAATTTTTCATTAGGAAATCCTCCTTTATGTTTATGTAAATATGATAACACATAAAAAGAAGAATAGCAAATGTTATATAAGATAAAATTTGAAATTGAATTCTAAAAATTAATTTGTTGCTTTTTGTATTTCTTTTGTGTATAATGCTTGTGTGGGGGAAATGAAATGGAACGATTTGGTTTAAAAGAGAGTATTATAAAAGATGAAATACTATACCAAACATTTCAAAAAGCATATTTTAAGTTAAAAGAATTTATTGACACAGATAACAAAACAGAAATAAGTCAAATGGCAATTATACATGCTTATGAATATACTTTTGAGTTGTGGTGGAGAGCAGTACAAAAACATTTGGAATATATTGAAGATATTCAAGACTATGGTCCAAATGCAACCATAAAAAATGCTTTTCAATATGGAGTAATTGAAGATGGGCAAACATGGATGGATATGTTAAAAGATAGAAATATGACAGCACATACATACAAAGAAGATATTGCAAATGATATTTATCAAAGAATTATTACGAAACACATACACGCTTTGCAACAATTTGTAGAAGATTTCGACGGTAAAATCTAATATTCGTGGAAAAACTACAAAAATGTCAAAATTTTTATGCAAATAGTATTGAATATATAATTTTATTTGTGTTATAATACCTACGTGAAAAAAATTAGGAAAGAGGGAATTAAATTGAAAAAAGATTTAAAAAAGACCAAAATTGTTGGAACCATTGGACCTGCTAGTGAACATATGCTAGAGGATTTATTTGATGCAGGATTGAATGTATGTAGAATTAACTATTCACACGGAAGTTGGGATGAACAATCCGAGAAAACAGAAGATATCATTCGTTTAAGAAAAGAACTAGATATTCCAATTGCAATGATATTAGATATGCAAGGGCCTGAAATAAGAACAGGTATGCTTGTTACAGGAAAAAATGAAAAAATCAAATTAGAAGATGGACAAAAATTTACTTTAGTAAATGAAGACATTGTTGGTGATAAAGATAGAGTATCTGTAAGTTATAAAAATTTATACCAAGACTTAAAACCAGGAGCAAAAGTATTAATAGATGATGGTGCCATCGAATTAGTTGTAGATGAAATCGTTGGTAAAGATATTGTTTGTACTGTTGTTCATGGAAATGGACTAGGAAGTAGAAAAACAATGAACCTACCAGGAACAGCCATTCGTTTACCAGCATTAAAAGAAAAAGATATTAATGACCTAAAAACTGCTTGTGAACATGATTATGATTATGTTGCTGTATCATTTGCAAGAAATGAAGATGACATTCGTCAAGTAAGAGAAGTACTAGATGCCAATGGTGGAACAGATATTAAAATCATTACAAAGGTAGAAAACGTAGAAGGTCTAAGCAATATGGAAGTTATTGTAGAAAAAGCAGATGCTCAAATGATTGCTCGTGGAGATATGGCAACTGAGACTGATTTTACCGAACCACCAGTTATGCAAAAGAAATTCATTAAACTATCAAATCGTGCAAACAAACCAGCAATTACAGCAACACAAATGCTAGAATCTATGATGAGCAACCCATTACCAACAAGAGCAGAAGCAAGTGACGTAGCAAATGCTATTTTTGATAGAACAAGTGCTATCATGCTTTCAGGAGAATGTGCAATGGGTAAATTCCCACTAGAATGTGTTCAAACAATGACTAAAATTGCACGTAGAGTAGAACCAGAAATTGATTATTGGAAAAAATTTGAAGAAAATACAAATATTGAACTAAATGATTTAGGTTCTAATATTGTATATTCAAGCTGTGTTATGGCAAAAAATACAAAAGCAGAAGCAATTATTTGCTATACAAAATCTGGAGATACAGCAAGAAAATTTTCTGGAATGGGAGCAGGTTGCCCAATTTTAGCAGTAACAGATAATAGAAGAACCTTTAACCAATTAGCATTAGCATGGAATGTTTACCCAGTTTATGTTGAAACAAAAGAACGTGTAGAAGACATGATAGTAGCAGGAATTGAAAAAATAAAAACAAAAGGAATTTTAGAAACAGGGGATTTAGTTGTTATTTCTGGAGGACATAAGCTAATCAACAACATTAAAGAAAGCAAAATCGTAAGTGGAGTTGCTAGAGTGTAGGAGAAATTTTAAAAAGAGAGGAATTTTCTACGATTGTAAGAAAATTCTCTCTTTTTTCTTTTTCTAGAAAATTTCGTCAAAACCTTGATTTTTGTTTATAAATGTAGTAAAATAACATATGTTAAATACCTTATACTTAGCTTAAGGATGAAAGCTCCTCTTTAGCTCAGTTTAAGGAATAAATAAAATATAGGAGGATTTAAAATGACAAAGGAAAGAAAAGAAGAAATTATTAAAACTTACAAAAGAGATGAAAAGGATACTGGGTCACCAGAAGTTCAAATTGCTCTTTTAACTCAAAGGATTACAGAATTAACAGAACATTTAAAAGTTCATACCAAGGATAACCATTCAAGACGTGGACTTTTAAAAATGGTAGGTAAAAGAAGAAATTTACTTAACTACTTAGCAAAGAAAGATATTGAAAGATATAGACAAATTGTTGAAAAATTAGGATTACGTAAATAATCTGTTGGTGTAGGACGTTTAAGAGCTTAAACGTCCTATCATGCTATTTTAAATAACAACTATATAAATGATAATAGCAAAAATAATTAAGAATAGTGGTATAAGCGATAATAGAAAATAGAAGTAGCTTGTATATTGTATAAATAGATAGAAATACTAAACGTATAAAATTATAAACGAATAC
Organism: uncultured Clostridium sp.; assembly: GCA_948471055.1. GTDB lineage: Bacteria > Bacillota > Clostridia > TANB77 > CAG-508 > RGIG8482. The sequence goes on from CAOKQZ010000039.1 coordinate 10,965, forward strand.
GGATATGAAATGAATAGCATTATTCTATATAATTTTAAAATATATTTATGCAATATAGAGGTTACCATCTATTTTAGTTATTATCGAATAATATACAAATAAAACAAAAAAGGAGAAATGATTATGTTTAAAACATTTGAAACTGAACTTGCAGGAAGAAAATTGAGTATTGAAACAGGAAAAATTGCAGAACTTGCTAATGGCAGTGTTATGGTAAGATATGGAGAAACCGTTGTTATGGTCAATGTTACTGCATCTAAAGAACCAAGAGATGGGATAGATTTTTTCCCATTATCTGTAGACTATGAAGAAAAACTATATTCTGTAGGAAAAATTCCAGGAAGTTACCAAAAAAGAGAAGGAAAACCAGCTGATAAAGCAATCTTAACATCAAGGGCAATTGATAGACCACTACGTCCATTATTCCCAAAAGATTTCCGAAATGATGTATGTGTAGTTGCTACGGTTCTATCTGTAGAACAAGACAATTCACCAGAAGTTGCTGCTATGATAGGAGCGTCAGCTGCTCTATCCATTTCCGATATTCCATTTGGAGGACCAACAGCAGCCGTTAATGTAGGATATGTTGATGACCAAATTGTAATTAACCCAACCCTAGCACAAAGAGAAAAAACAAGATTAACCTTAACAGTAGCAGGAACCAAAGAAAAAATTGCGATGATTGAAGCAGGGGCTGATGAAATACCAGATGATATCATGTTAGAAGCAATCAAACAAGCACATGTTGAAATCAAAAAACTTTGTGACTTTATTGAAAATATGAAGGCTGAAATTGGAAAGTCAAAATTTGAATACAAATCGTTTGAAGTAGACCATGAGGTATATGCTGAAATTGAAGAAAAATATGCCGAAAGAATGTACCAAGATGTACAAGCAGTCGATAAAGAAGTAAGAGATGCTGCTATGGACAAGTTATTAGAAGATGTAAAGGCATATTTTGTAGAAAAATATGGAGAAGAAGTGGCCGAAGAAAAAGCAAGCGATATTGCAGATAGCTTATACAAACTAGAAAAGAAATCAGTACGCAAAATGATATTAGAAGAACAAAAAAGACCAGATGGAAGAAAAATTGATGAAATTCGTCCACTTTCTTGTGAAGTAGGACTATTGCCACGTGTTCATGGTAGTGCACTATTTACAAGAGGACAAACACAAGTTATGTCTGTTGTTACCTTAGGTATGGCAAGTGAAGAACAAGCCTTAGATGGTATTGATGAAGAAGATGCAAAACGTTATATGCACCAATACAATTTTCCATCTTATAGCGTAGGAGAAGCGCGTCCATCTAGAGGACCAGGAAGACGTGAAATTGGGCATGGAGCTTTAGCAGAAAAAGCACTTGTTCCAGTAATTCCATCCGAAGATGAATTTCCATATGCAATCCGCGTAGTATCCGAAGTATTAAGTTCAAATGGTTCTACTTCACAAGCAAGTATTTGTGGAAGTACCCTTGCTTTAATGGATGCAGGTGTTCCAATTAAAAGACCAGTAGCTGGTATTTCAACAGGACTTGTGACAGACGAAAACGACCCAAACCATTACATTATGCTAACCGATATTCAAGGATTAGAAGATTTCTTTGGCGATATGGACTTTAAAGTAGGAGGAACCGAAAAAGGAATTA
>CAOKQZ010000040.1 GCA_948471055.1 uncultured Clostridium sp.
AATTTATACACAACAAAAAGACCATAAGCGATATACCAATACTCTATTTACCTACTATAAATACAAATTTAATAAGCTCAAACAAAATTTGAGTTTTCAATATGTACTTATTTTATAGTGTGTATGTAAATAGAATATTGAATTTTGCACTCATGGCTTTCTTAATTACTTCTAAATACTGGACAAGTTTACTATTATTTTAATTTTTCACACTTTCTAATAACCAGCTCGCAATCCTATATGCGACTCGTTTTCGCCTGGCATCTGAGGAATGTAAAAATTCCAAAGAAGACATCAATATTCTTGTATTCCTAATTAGAATACACATAATATATATCACAAATTTTGCAAAAAATCAACAAAATAATGCTAATTTAATTGAAAAAAATGTATGTTCTTGATATAATTGACACATGATTAAAAGAGTTGAAGGATATGTAATGAAAGAACAAATTAGCATTGAACAAATTAGTAAATTTAATGAAGAATATAATAAAAATAGGAATAATAAGATCATAGAAAATTCAATTACAAAAAATGGATTAGAAAATACTTGCATAGATAGACAGATTATAATGGAAAATCAACCTGTTTTTAATATTGAGTTACCAGAATGTAAGAGATATGACCAAAAAGATAGCTATAAGTGTTGGATATATGCAGGTATTAATGTTATCAAACATGATATATCAAAAAATTTAGATATAGATATAATGAAGTTAGAATTATCAAACAATTATATTGCTTTTTTCGATAAGCTAGAAAAATCTAATAATGCCTATGAAAATATAATAGAACTAGAAAATACAAGTTTAGATTATATACATAAAGAAAGAATAATAAAATTTTGCGTGGCAGAAGGTGGTTATTGGCAATGGTTTGTTGCTATTATTAACAAATATGGAATTGTACCAATGCCTTTTATGTCAGATGCTGTTGAAAGTACTAATTATCAAAAAGTAAGTGAAATACTTGCTGAAAAAGTAAAAAAAGATATTAATTACTTATTAGAATTAAAAAATAAAAATGAAAGTATAGAAAAATTAAGAGAAGAAAAAGAACGATTTTTGCAAGAAAACTATAATTTGTTATCGAAAATACTTGGAGAACCATTATTTAAATTTGATTATGAGTATAAAGATAAAGACAATAATTATATGATATATAAGAATATGACACCAATTGATTTTAGAAATAGATTTTTAACATTAAATTTGAACAATTTTGTATCAATAGGAAATTTTCCAATGTATAACAAGGAATATTACAAAGTATATTCTAAGAAGTATTTAGGAAATATATATAAAAGCAGTTATGCAAATTTTTTAAATCTACCAATTGAAGACTTAAAAGAATTAACTATTAAACAATTGAAAGATGGTATTCCAGTTTGGATGGGAGCTCATATCCTAAAATTGCGAGATAAAAAATCTGGAGTATTAGATATAAGATTATATAATTATAAAGAAACATTAAATTTTAAACCTTTGACTAAAAAAGAATCACTAGATTTACATGATATTGAAATGCACCATGCAATGACATTTTGTGGAGTACATTTAGTAGAAAATAAACCTATAAGATGGAAAGTAGAAGATAGCTATGGAGATAAAGAAAAAGAAAATGGCTATTATATAATGAATGATAACTTTTTCAATGAATTTGTTTTAAATGTAATTATAGAGAAAAAATATTTATCTAAAGAACAATTGGAATTATTAGAGCAGGAGCCAATTGAAATTGAAGTAGATGAGCCATTTTAAAATAAGATATAGTTAGGAGGAGAGATCATGAGTGAAATCACTGAAAAAATAAAACAAGAACTATTAGTTAGATGTGAAAAATCAAAAGAAAAGGATGGATATGATTTTTGGAATGAACATATCAAATATGTAGTTGAAAATGCAGTAAAATTAGCAAAAGAATATGGAGCAGATGTTGAAATAGTAGAACTAGGAGCATTATTACATGATATAGCAATGCCATCAGAGTATGGAGAAAGAGAACAACATCATATTTATGGAGCAGAAATTGCAGAACAATTATTAACAGAATTAAATTATCCTAAAGAAAGAACAGAGCAAGTTAAGAACTGTGTATTAAATCATAGAGGAAGTAAAGATAGACCACGAAATACAATAGAAGAACAATGTGTTGCAGATGCAGATGTAATAGCACATTTTGATTGCATACCCTCATTATTTTCTTTAGTTTATAAAGAAATGAATTTATCTATATCAGATGGCAAAGAATATGTTAGGAAAAAATTAGAAAGAGATTATAATAAACTAAGTGAAAAAACTAGAAAAATATTAGAAGATAGATATAAACAAATAATAGATGTATTATTTGTTAGTTAAAATTTAAAGTAAGAAAGTAGGAAAATAATGGATTTAGAAAAGAAAGATAATAATTCCATGATTATTAAATATCAAAATACAGATAATGTATTAAAAGATGTATGCTCTATTATTGAATCAGCGAGAGATTATGCGTATCAATCAGTAAATATCGCATTAGTAGAAAGAAACTGGTTTATTGGTTATAGAATAGCAGAAGAAGAATTAAAAGGCGAAAATAGAGCATATTATGGTACAGAAATAATATAGAAATTATCTATAGAATTAAAGGAAGAATATGGAAAAGGTTTTGATGCTAGAAACTTATATTATTGTTTGAAATTTTACAAAATGTTTCCAAACATTTTGAACACAGTGTGTGCAAAATCTAATATATTACTTTCGTGGAGTCATTATAGGACTTTATTACAAGTAGAAGATGAAAAAGCAAGAGAATGGTATGAAAAAGAAACATTAGAGCAAACTTGGAATGTAAGAACATTGCAAAGAAATGTTTCATCTCAATATTATTATAGATTATTAAAATCTCAAGCTAAAGAGTCTGTAATACAAGAAATGAAACAGAAAAATAAAGAACATTATTTAATGAACAAACTAGAATTTATAAAGAATCCAGTAATAGCAGAATTTTTAGGATTTTCATTAGAAGATAATTATACAGAAACAGAATTGGAAACAAGCATAATAAATAATTTACAAAAATTTTTAATGGAACTTCGGAAAAGGTTATGCTTTTGTTGAAAGACAACAACATATTCGTACAGAAAAGGGAGACTATTTTATTGATTTAGTGTTCTACAACTATATTTTAAAATGTTTTGTATTGATAGATTTAAAAACTACTCAAGTAACACATCAAGACATAGGTCAAATGGACATGTATGTAAGAATGTATGACGAACTAAAAAAGTCTAAAGATGATAATCCAACAATAGGTATTTTACTTTGTTCTGATACAGATGCAGATGTAGCAAGATATTCAGTTTTACAAGGAAATGAACAACTATTTGCAACAAAATATAAAACATATTTGCCAACAGAAGAAGAACTAAAAGCTGAAATTGAAAGTCAAAAAGCGATTTTTGAAATACAACAACAAGAAAAAAACGAAAAATTAGATTAGTATAATAAGAATTATTAGAATGGAGGAAGTATAATGCCTAAATATTCAAGAAAAATGCATGGAGGAGAATTATGGGCAAAAATAGAAGTGCTTGAAAATGTTTAATCTCCTTTATTAACAATTAAATTTAATTAATAAAGGAGTAAGAAAATATGAATTATGAAGATAAAAAAATTGTAGGAGTTATCGCATCAAATGTTGAGCCATCAATTGCCCTTAATGTTATAGGTCATCTTGCTATATCTATTGGCAAATATTCAAATGACGAAATTATGGGACAACCAACTATTGTTGATAAATCAGGTGTAAACCATTTAGGAATTAGTCAATTCCCATTTATAATAACAAAAGTAAAACAAGGAAAATTAAAAAATGCTATAGATTTAGCAAAACAAAATCCTAATTTATTAGTAGCTGACTATCCAAAAGATATGTTAGACACAAGAACAGATGATGAATTAGTTACATCTATAAATTCAAAAGAAAATGATAAATTAGAATATCTAGGTGCTATTATTTATGGTAATACAGAAGATGTTAATGAAATAACAGGAAAATATCAATTATGGAGATTAGATTAAGATAATTTGTAAAGACATATTGAAAAGATAAGATGATTGTTCAATATGTCTTTACTTTATATTTTAACAATATATAAGTTCTTTGAAAATAATTTCTTCAACCGAATTTTTATAATTGTTCATAAGCCCTGTCCATTCTAAAGGATCAGTATTTTTCAAATTTTCATCAATAGGATTCTTTTCTAGCATTTGCTTCATAAGTATTTCAAATCTTCTTTTAGCTTGTTTATCAGCTTCTACAATATGTTTCCTTAAAGTTTTGTTCATGAACATTATTATATATTCTGCTTTCTTGTGATTTTTCAAATATTCTAATCTTAAATGACCATATTTTCCAATAATATAATCATTTTCGTAATTCTCCTTTTCCAAATATAAGTCAGGAACAAAAAAATCTCCTTCTTTGTGATAAGTTATCTCTACCATAATAAAAACCTCCATAAATTGATTTTCACTACAAATTAGACTAAATAATTTATATCTTTCTTAGGCTATCTAACACAACAAAATTATTGAAGAAATCCATAAGAAAAATTTTGTCCTTATTGGAATTCTCCCAATAGCACGGGTGTTCTTTTCGATAAGTTGCAAAGATTTTTTATTTATAACTCTTATCTACCTCTTTTAGCATAACATCATGGGCACTTCCTTCTGCGATACTTACTTCGGATACAAGGGTTAGTCTTGCTTTTTCGTGTAGTTCTGGAATTGTGGTTGCTCCACAGTTACACATGGTAGATTTTATTTTAGAAACGGTTACTGCTAGGTTATCTTTTAGAGAACCTGCATATGGAATGTATGAATCAACTCCTTCTTCAAAGGATAATTTGTTTTTATCTCCTCCTAAATCATATCTTTGCCAGTTTCTTGCACGGTTAGAACCTTCTCCCCAATATTCTTTTACATAGCTATTTCCTACTTTTAATACTCTTGTTGGGCTTTCATCAAAACGAGCAAAATATCTTCCCATCATAACAAAATCTGCTCCTAGTGCTAATGCAATGGTAATATGGTGGTCATGTACAATTCCTCCATCTGAACAAATTGGAATGTAAATTCCAGTTTCTTTACAGTATTCATCACGTGCTGCTACTACATCGATTAAAGCACTTGCTTGTCCACGTCCAATTCCTTTGGTTTCACGCGTAATACAAATAGAACCTCCACCAACACCAACTTTTATGAAGTCAGCACCAGCTTCTGCTAAATAACGGAATCCTTCTTTGTCTACAACATTTCCTGCTCCTATTTTTACACTATCTCCATATTTTTCTCTTACAAACTCAATCGTTCTTTTTTGCCATACAGAATATCCATCAGAAGAATCCATACATACCATGTCCACTCCTGCTTCTACTAAAGCTGGAATTCTTTGCTCATAATCTCTTGTATTAATACCTGCTCCTACAATATATCTCTTATTTTCATCTAATAATGAGTTTGGATTGTTCTTTCTTTCTTCATAATCTCTACGGAAAACTAAATATTTCAAATTTCCTTCTTCCGTTAAAATTGGCAAACAATTAATTTTGTTTTCCCAAATTATATCGTTTGCTTCAGCTAATGTAATTCCCTTTTTTGCACAAATGGTTTTTTCTGCTTTTGTCATAAACTCATCAATAGGAGCATCTTGGTTATCTCTTGTAACACGATAATCTTTATCCGTTACAATACCTAAAAATTTTCCATTCGCCGTTCCATCTTCAGTTACCATAACCGTAGAATGCCCTGTTCTTTCTACTAATTCAATCACTTCTCGTAAAGGTGTTCCACTTTTTACATTTGAATCACTAATTACAAAACCTGCTTTGTGTTTTTTTACATGATATACCATGTTTGCTTGTGATTCAATAGACTGGGCACCATAAATAAATGCCACTCCTCCCTCTCTTGCAAGAGCAATTCCCATTTCTTCTCCTGAAACGGATTGCATAATGGCAGATACCATTGGCACATTGGCACTATATTTTGGTTCTTCTCCCTTTTTAAATTTGACAAGTGGTGTTTTCAGTGACACATTATTTGGTATGCAATTTTCTGTTGTTAAATTTGGTAATAATAAAAATTCATTAAATGTTCTTGAAATATCTTCTAAAATTTTTGCCATGTTTCTTTCCTCCTTATTTTGATTAACATAATCAATATTATACTACATATATTTATAATTTTCAAGTAGGGGTCGATGCCCACATCGACCCATTTATGTCTTATTCTTGTTTCCGGGTCGATGAGGACATCGACCCCTACAATTCCTCTTACACCAATCTTTCGGTTTCTTTTGCAATCATCAATTCTTCGTTTGTTGGAATGACATAAACACGTACTTTAGAAGAATCTTTTGAAATTAATGTTTCTTCACTTCTTACATTATTTCTTTCTTCATCTAATTCCACACCCATAAATCCTAATCTTTCACAAATTCCTTTACGAATGTTAATTTGATTTTCACCAACACCTCCAGTGAAGATGATAGCATCTACCCCATTCATCGCAGCTGCATATTTTGCAATAAATCCCGCAACAGAGTATTTAAAATTATTCATAGCTACCAATGCTCGTTTGTTTCCTGCAACTGATTCATTTTCGATTACTCTAAAATCTGGTGCTAAACCAGAAATTCCTTGTACTCCGGATTTTTTATTTAAAATCGTTTCAATTTCATCTGCGGTTTTATTTTCTTTTTTCATAAGGAACGTAACAACCGATGGATCAATATCCCCACTTCTTGTTACCATAGGAACTCCTGCAAGTGGTGTAAGTCCCATACTGGTATCTACACTTTTTCCTGCTTCAACAGCACATACACTAGAACCTTGTCCTAAATGACATGTAATAATTTTTAGGTTTTCAATTGGTGTATTTTCTATTTCAGCAAGTCTTTTTGAAACATACATATGAGAGGTTCCATGAAAACCATATTTTCTAACTCCATACTTTTCATAATATTCGTATGGGATTGGGTATAAATATCTTTCTTCTGGAATGGTTTGATGAAATGCGGTGTCAAATACTCCTACCATTGGTTTTCCTGGCATTACTCTTTTACAAGCTTCTACACCAATAATTCCTGCAGGGTTATGTAATGGAGCTAAATCGGTACATTCTTTTAATACGGCAATTACATCATCATCAATTACAACAGATTGGGTTATTTTCATTCCTCCATGTGCTAAACGATGACCAATTGCTTCAATCTCATCTAAACTATCGACTACTTTATATTCTGGGTGAATTAATTGTTTTAAAGTAAAATCGATTGCTTCTTCATGATTTTTTGCTGGATGTGTAATTTCAATTTTTTGCCCATTTACTTTATGAGTGATAAATGCTTCGTCTTCTCCTATTCTCTCATATTTTCCAGATGCAAGCACTTCCTCGGTTTTCATATCAATTAGTTGATATTTTAGAGAAGAACTTCCACAATTTAGTACTAAAATTTTCATTTTCAAACCTCCTACTTAAATTTTTGTTATTATATCATATATAGCCTAAAAAGTCCACCAAATGAGCAAAACTTTGTAATTAGCTTGTTTTCAGGTTTTGGCTGATTTCTTATAAGGAGACATATGTGCTTTAAGTTGTATGAAATTCCTTGAAATTTTATCGGTTAGTAACAAGCTAGTATCATTTTTATCATTTTTCAAACTTTTTTAGTCTTATGATTTTTTACTAATAGATGGTATTTTTTCGCCCAATATATTTATATCATTTTTGATTTATTTTGTAAACTAAGGTAACTAATTTTATATCATTTCCTCTCCAGTATTTTTTGATTTTTCTCTTCTATTTCTCTTGCTATTTTATTATATTTTTTTCATTATCCATATAACATTTACTTCCTATCTTGATTCTTCAATTTCATCTAAATTCACTCCATAATCTGTTGCTATATCACTAATCATATCAATTAACTCTTTTTGTATGCTCTCAAATGTATAGCAATTACCAAAGTTATTAAATTCTATAACTTTAACTCTATCTATAATTTGTTCTTTTAATTCAAATGTATATTCTGAATCAAATAAATCTAATCTATAAGCAATTTCTTTTAATTTTTCTGTGTCAAGGCATTCAATTGATTTGATTTCATTTATTAGATCTTCGGTATTAGTTATTTTTTCACATTCTTCTTGAATTTTATTTGCTTCTAATTGCTCTATAAAATCTTTAAATTGTTCAATAAATTCCTTATCTAATGGGAATCTTATTGTTTCTATTTTTCTTATTTTTTTTGTTGTTAAATCAATAGGACAGCTCTCTTGTTTTGCTACAAATAAAACCTTTCCAGCCTCATCTTCAACTTTAGTATTATTTTGTACTCTTATTTTCGATTTATTCGTAATAAATGATGTTGCTTGTACTTTCTGCTTCCATATTGGATATTTATTAAAGTGTATCTTTAATTTTGCTAGTACCCATACTGAATTATTTTCATTTTTTAGTATTCTGTTATCTGTTTCAAGATGCTCAAATAGTTCTGTTATCATGTCTTGTATAATTGTTGTACACCCTACCAAACTTAAATTTAGATTTCTATCAACACTTGTATATCCTATTTTATATTCATTTTTGTATTGACTTCATATAGTTAGTCTTACAACTGAATAAGAAATTAAACGATGTAAGTTTCAGACAAAAACTCCACTAGAAGCTCTTGGCAGATAAAACTTACATCGTTTAGTTTAATTGCACAAACTGCGGACTTTCTATGGAGTTTTTAAACTTTATCTCTTATTCTTTTTTCTTCATCAAATATTTATATTCCTATCAAGCATTTCTAAGGCAATTTTATAATCTTCTATTTTTTCGTTTATCTTATAATTATCTGTTTCTTTATTTAATATTTCTTCTAATTCTTGTAACCTCTCTAATACCTTTTCTTTACTATTTAATATTGTTTTATCTATATCATCTATCGTTTCAAAATATACTTTATAAAATGCTTCTGGATAATGTACTTTGTACCAAGCTATTCTGAAATCATTTATTACGTAAGATGTAGCATGTGCTTTTGGAAACATATACATGATTTTTTTACAAGATTCTATATACCAATCAGGTACATTATTTTTTCTCATTAAATCTTCTTGTTCCTTACTTATTCCTTTTCCTCTACGTACTTTTTCCATAATTTCAAATGCTATTTTAGATTCAATTCCAACTTGTATTAAATCATTCATTAAATCATCTCTAAAAACAATTATTTCTTTTAATGTTGCTATTCCACTTTTTATTAAATCTTCTGCATTATTTTTCCATACATTCGTACCATGTGCTAATCCAGATATTTTTATTAAGTCATTAAATGTAGTAGGTTTAGTTTCTAAAATTATATTTCTAACAAATTTTGTGCCAAATTCAGGAATTGCTAGAGTGTTTGCTATACATATCATTTTCATCGTATCTTTATCTTCTAAATCTATTGTTGTTGGTTCAATCCCTGTTAATATCTTTAATTTATGTAATATAGTTGGAACATCATGTTCTAATATATCTAAATTTAGTAAATTTCCATCTATTGAATGATAATCAAAATGTGTTGTTATAATATCAGAGTTTTGGTCATCTGATAAATGTTGTACTGGGCAAAATTCATATATTTCTCTATTTTTAGGAACTACTATAACTCTTCCTGGATGTTTCCCTGTTGCTTTTTTAATTCCTACAAGCCCTTCTGTAAGTCTTTGTATTTCTTCTTTACTAGGTTTTATATCTTTATCTTCGTAATATTGTTTTACATATTCATAAGCTGTTTTTTCTGTTATTGTTCCAATTGTTCCAGCCTTAACTACTACACTTCCTTCTAATATTTCCTTTACGGTTTCTTGTGCTTTAGCTTGATATTCTCTTGCAAAATTCAAATCAATGTCTGGTTCTTTTTCTCCATTAAAACCTGCAAATGTTTCAAATGGTATATTATATTTAATAGGATCTACTTCTGTTATTCCAATACAATATGCTACAAGTGATGAAGCAACTGAACCTCTATTTCCTACAATATATCCATCTGAATTTGATTTTTGTACTAATTTTTGAGCTATCATATATAGTGTAGAAAAATTATTTTCTGTTATTGAGTTTAATTCTATATTTAATCTTTCTTCTACTTTTATCGGTAAGGGATTTCCATATATATTATATGCACCTTTATAAGCTAGTTCTTTAATTTCCAGTTCACTATTTTCAATATATGGATAACATTTCTCATTTGATATTGGTTTAATCTTTTCACATATGTTTGCTATTTTATTGGTATTAGTTACTACTACCTCATATGCCTTGTCTTTCCCTAAATATTCAAATTCCTTTAGCATTTCTTCTGTTGTTCTAAAATATAATGGTGGTTGTTCATCTGCATCTTCATAACCTATTTCTGCTTGTAATATTCTTCTATATACTGCATCTTCTTTATTCATAAAGTGAACATCTGATGTTGCAACAACTAATTTATTTAACTTTGTTCCTAATTCCTCTATTTTAATATTTATATCTTGTAATGCTTTTTCATCTTTTACCTTGCCATTTCTAATTAAATCATAATTATTGCCTATTGGTTGTATTTCTAAATAATCATATTCTTTCGCAATTTGTTCAAGTTCTTCATCTACTTTATTTTCAATCATAGCTTGATATAGTTCTCCCTTACTGCAAGCACTTCCTATAAGTAATCCTTCACTGTTTTCTTCTAAAACTTTTTTTAAAATTATAGGTTTTTTATAGAAATAATCTAAATTTGAAATAGAAACTATTTTATATAAGTTTTTAATTCCTGTTTTATTTTTTACTAAAATACTTATATGATATGTTTTTCCAATTATATCATTACTAGGTGCATAATATCCTTCCATGCCATACAATATCTTAAATTCATTATCTCCAATTTTCTCTAAATATTTTTGTGTTTCTGGAAATGCTTGTACTGCTCCGATGATCAGTTATTGCTAATGCTGTCATTTCATATTCTTTTGCTTTTTCTATATAATCTTTGCATTCTGTAACTCCATCCATTTTGCTCATATTTGTATGTAAATGTAATTCAATTCTTTCCATTTTTATTCCTCCTTATTATTTCTCATAAATCTGTAGAGTATCTTCATCAAATAAATTAAATATAATTTTAACATCATTATTACTGCAAAATTCAGTTAATAATTCTATTACCATTTGTGCTACATCTTGATGTTCATAACCATGAAAACCTGTTGCTAAAGATGGGACTATTACACTTGTGTATTTCTCTCTTAATATTGTGTTAAATAAATTCTGGTAACTTTCTTTTAGTTTTTCTAATGGTTGTTGTTCTTCATAGTATCTAGGACAATATATATGTATAATATCTTTGCGTAGTGAAAATCCTGTTGTTATTCTAATCTCATTTACTTCCATATCCTTATTCCACTTACTATGACAATATGTTTCTAATTTATCTATTCCAACTTTATCATATATTGCACCACATACACCACCGCCATAGTCCATATATTTATTTGCTGTATTCACAATAGCCTCAACATTATATTTATTTGAATTTTCTATTATATCTCCACTTACTAATATCAAATTTTTCATTTTTCCTTCTTTCCCTCACTTTGTTTCTTTGCCTTTTTTTCTCCTT
>CAOKQZ010000041.1 GCA_948471055.1 uncultured Clostridium sp.
TGGTTTCTTTTTCTTCATATTGAACTGCTACCACCTGTTTTTGTTCTTCTAAAATATCGGTTACTCTTATCTTCGTTTTTACTACTACCTTATTCTTTTTTAATTCTTCTAATAATGCATTTAACACATCCATAGAGTGGTCAGATTCTGGAAAAATACGGTTTCCTCTTTCTAGTTTTACTCTTACTCCATTTCTTTGTAATAAAGAAATGATATCTTGGTTTGTAAAATTGGAAAATGCACTATATAAAAATCTTCCATTTCCCGGAACATTTGAAATAAATTCTTCTATGGGTAAGCTACTTGTAATATTACATCTACCTTTTCCTGTAATTAATAACTTCTTCCCACACTTCTCCATTTTCTCAAGCAAGGTTACCTCATTTCCCTGTTTTGCCGCTGAAATAGCAGCTAACATTCCGTGCAGGTCCTCCCCCTACAACAACTACTCTCATATTCTCCCTACTTTACTTTTCTCTATAAACTAATATTCTCTTCTATGTCTTTCATTATTTCTTCTAGTACTTTTTTACTTTCCCATATTACTAATTGCCTTTAATACTCCTAGTTTCCCATATTCGTAGGTTAGCCCTCCTTGCATAAAGGCAACATAAGGTGGTCGAATTGGTGCATCACAAGATAATTCGATGGAAGAGCCTTGTGTAAAGGCTCCAGCTGCCATAATGACTTGATTGGTATAGCCTGGCATGTCCCATGGTTCTGGAATAGAGTTTGAATCTACTGGTGAACCCATTTGAATTCCTTGGCAGTATTTGATTAAATCTTCTTTGTTTCCAAAGGCGATAGTTTGTACAATATCGGCTCTTGGTTCGTTATATTTGGGAGAAGCTACGTAGCCTAATTTTTCCAGCATTCGGCTTGCAAATACAGCAGTTTTTAAGCTACTTGCTACCACACTTGGTGCAAAAAACAGACCTTGTAAAATGGATTTATTCATTCCTAGGGTTGGACCTACTTCTTTTCCTAAGCCCGGAGAGGTTAAACGTTCGGCTGCCAGTTCTACTAAATCTTTTCTTCCTGCAATATAGGCTCCGTTTGGTGCAATTCCACCACCTAGATTTTTAATTAATGAACCTACTATCACATCTGCACCAATTTGCAGAGGTTCTTTGGTTCCTACAAATTCACAATAACAATTATCTATCATGATAATGATATTGGAATTGATTTGTTTGATTTTTTGAATAATGGGTTCTAGTTTTTCTAATGTGATACTACTTCTTAAGCTATATCCTCTTGAACGTTGAATTTCAATTAACTTAATTCCGCCTTGTTTTACTCTTTCTATAATCGCTTCCTCATCGAATTCATCGTTTTTTAGGTCGATTTGCTCATAATGAATCCCAAAGGCTTTTAGGGAGCTTGCATTTTCTTCTATTCCGATGACAGAGTCTAAAGTATCATATGGTTTTCCAGAAATGCTAAGCATGGTATCTCCCGGCCTTAAAAAAGCAAATAGTGCTACCGTTAGGGCATGGGTTCCTGAAATGAATTGTCCTCGAACTAGGCTATCTTCGGCTCCTAGTACATCAGCAAAAATCCCTTCAATCGCTTCTCTTCCAACATCTCCATACCCATATCCCGTTGTACTGTTAAAGTGCATGTCCGATATATGATACTTTTGAAAGGCTTGTAATACTTTTAGGCTATTTTTCTCACAGGTATTATCGATATTTTCAAAAACTGGTTTTATTTCATCTTCTACTTGTCTTGCTAGGTCTAGTATGTTTTGTTTAATTCCAAATTCTTGGTACATGTTTTATTTTCTCTCCTTTCATGTGCAAGGGCCTGCATAGTATGCAACCCCTACTGGCATGTTTTTCTACATTGTATGAACAATTAATCGTTCTACACCTATTTATTTATTCTTCTGTATTTTCCCTTTCTTTTGTGTAATAACTTTCGCCATAGCCGTAGTAAACTCGGTGATATTCGCCTATGGTTTCTGGGTGTTGATGATTATTTGTTTCTTTTAGGGGATTTCCTTCTACATCAAAATACTCTACTTCTCCTTCGGATGAAATTTCAATATCTTTTTCATAGGCATATACCACTGCATTTTCTTTTGTACAAATTTTTTCTAGTTTGCTTGAATATAAGTCTGTTATATTGTCTTGTAATTTTTTTGCTTCAATTACTTTTGTCCCTTCTATTTTTTGTAAAACGTCGTATTCAAACTCTATTACGGTTTGTCCGTCTTTGTTAATCACTCCTAAGTGGCTTTCATTAGAAGCAATAAAATAATCCTCATATAA
Organism: uncultured Clostridium sp.; assembly: GCA_948471055.1. Taxonomy (GTDB): domain Bacteria; phylum Bacillota; class Clostridia; order TANB77; family CAG-508; genus RGIG8482. The sequence continues at coordinate 2,277 of CAOKQZ010000041.1, forward strand.
ATGCTCTAAATATTGATACGTATTTTCAATTACCACTTCTTTTTTGCTATTTATGACACCATATTGCCCTTCTACATTAATGGTAATAAAATAATCTTCTTGGTCTGTTTTTAATACGGTTTCATATTCGTTGTTTTCTAGTTTGTTTCCTTTGGTATCAAAATATGTGCTCGTTTCTTCTGTCACTACTTTTAAGTAAATTCCTTTTGCTTCAATTTCATCGTATTGCACTGGTAAAATTTCTTTTCCATTGGTATTGGTAACACCGTATTTGGCATTTCTTTCTATGAAAAAGACGTTATTGTAATCTTCGTATTCTATGGTTTGATATGCGTAGTTTATCAACACTTTTCCATTTTTTACAATACCAGTTTGTCCATTCTTGGTTGCTATTAAATAAACATCTTCCGCTGGCTCTATTTCTAACACACGAGAAATAGTATTATACTCTACTTCTAGCACTTTTTCACGTTTTGCATTTATATAACCATAACGATATCCCTCTTGTGTCTTTTTCGATACCATATAGCCTGATAAGGCATATCCTTGTTTCTTATCATAATACCCATCTGCAATAATACCATCGTACTCTGGTTTTAAAAGGATGGCTCCTTTTTGGTTCATCACTCCATATTTTCCATCTTTTTTTATTAATAATTCACTTTCTTTGTGTTCTAATCCTTCTATCTGTTCATAAATTGCTTTGGTTACGATTTTCCCATCATAACCAATTAATCCGTATTTTCCTTCTTTTTTATAACGCAATACTCGTTTTTCATAAGGAATGTTTGTTGCAATTCCTTTTATATCAATCGGGGTTACTTCTTCAAATTGGTCAAATAGTACTTCCTTTTTATCGTTTTGTACTATGATGTTGTCTCCTTCTTCACAAATAAAAACGGCTTTCTCGGGATTTGGAATTTTTACATTGTCATATTTAGGTTCAATCAGAATGTTTCCTTCTACATCAATAACACCCATTTTTCCATTTTCATAAATCGCATAATACTGAAAGCTTCCTACTTGTTCTACTTCATATTGTTTTCTTTGGTAATCTTGATAGAAATAAACACTTAAGCCAATTGCTATTACAATAATTGCTACTATAATCATTACTACTTTTTTATTCTCCATTTCTTTTCCATCCTTTCGAACATTCATTACAGAATCTCTATTAATTTAACATATGAAATTGTATTTCGGGTTGCATAATATGCAACCCCTACGTTTATTCCTTTTCTTCTTGTATATCTTCTATGTTACGGTTTTTACATGCTTTTACTTTTAGAATTCTTTTATCTTCGTATTCTTCAATTTTATAGGTAACCGCATCTGTTTCAATAACTGGCTTTTCTTCGTCTTCTGGTATTCTGCCTAAAATATCTTGTAAATATCCGTGATAAGGTTTCATAATCACCTTCTGGTATTGGTACATTTAAAATTTTCTTTACATCATTAATGGTAACATTTCCACTAATATAGTAGGTGTTTTCATCGATTTTTTCGTATTCTTGTTCAATGTCATCGTATTCGTCAAAAATATCGCCTACTAATTCTTCTAAAATATCCTCCATGGTAACGAGCCCTGCTGTTCCCCCATATTCATCTAACACAATGGCAATTTGGCTATTCTTTTTTTGTAATTCTCGAAATACCTCATTAATTGGTTTGGATTGTGCTACAAAATAAGCTGGTCTCATCATTGTTTTTATTTTGACACTTCTTTTTCCTTTTACATATTTTAGTAAATCTTTTAAATACAAAATTCCTTTTATCTCATCAATGGTTTCATCATAAACCGGAACTCTACTGTATTTATATTCATCTAATTCTTCAATTAGTTCATTTACATCACGGTTCATATCGATCGCATAAATATCGGTTCTATGTGTCATAATTTCCGATACGGTAATATCATCAAATTCAAATACATTGTTAATTAGGTTCTTTTCTTCTTCATCAATAGAACCTTTTTCCTCACCCTCGTCTACCATCATTTTAATTTGTTCTTCGGTTACAATTTCTTCGTCTTTTTCCGAAACACCAAATAGCTTTGAAATAAGGTTAGTAGAAGCGGTTAGTAACTTGACAAATGGTACAGTAACAATATAAATCGCACGAATGACTCCAATTGTGGCATAAGCTACTTTTTCATAATGCTTCATTGCCAAACGTTTTGGTACCAATTCTCCAAATACTAAAGTAAAGAAGGATAAAATAATCGTAATCACAATAATGGATATGCTTTGCCATACACCAATGCTAATACTTGGTATCCACTGGTTTAAAATAGGAGCCAAACGGCTTGCAAATGCATCCGATGCAAACGCACTTGATAAGAACCCTGCAAGGGTAATCCCTATTTGAATGGTTGCTAGAAACCTGCTTGGGTTTTCTAACATTTTTAGAATTTGCTTTGCTTTTTTATTTCCTTCTTTGGCTTGTTTTGCAACCTTTACATCATTTAAGGAAATAAATGCAATTTCACTTGCTGCAAAAAATCCATTAATTAGAATTAAAATAACCAAAACCATTACTTGTGACATATTATTTTTTCCTTTCCTTCTCTTTTTTTCTGTGCTTATTATATACTTTTCCTAGTTTGTCTGTCAATTCTTTTTTAAGGCAATTTTAGAATGGGTGCTACCATAATTGCAAAAACAAAGTCCCCTTTACTTAAGGGGGCTGGCGCGGAGCGACTGGGGGTTCTTACTTCTTTACTGCTACTGGTAAAACTGGCACATCGATTTTGGCCGTTTTTATACGATTGGTATAGGCTTGATATTCTTCTTTTGATAAATAGGTTGTTTGGTTTCTTCCTGGAAGAATGGAATTGGTTACCGTTTCTTTCCATATTTTATTTTCATAGACATTGTTACGAGTAGCATAATTTACGTTTTTTTTGTAAATGGTATTAATAAATTCGTTTTTCTCTTCTAAATTTGTTTCATTGGTTTGTTTGGTAATTTCTTTTTCTATGTTGGTTTGATGAATATTAGTAATATTCTCTACATCAGTTTGTACTACATTTTTGTCTTCTTTTACCACATTCGTCTGGGTTTGTTCTTGTTTTGTTTCTTCATTGGTTTGTTTTATATTTAATACCGTTAATTTTACCTCTTTTAACTCATTAATTTCAAAATTTAACAATTGCCCAGATGGGGAATAACCATCCTTTACTTTTGTTTGTGTTAAAAGATATTCGCCTTTTTCTAAAAAGGTATGTATTTCACCATTTTCATCGGTTACTAGATTTTCTCTTATTGGTTTATTGAAATGATCGGAAATGGTAAACACGCTTCCTTCCATTGGTTCTTTTGTTTCGTAGGTATAATTTGCTATGGTAACTGGTGCTAGATTTTGAAAAGAAACATCAAATTCTTTTTGCCTTGACACTCTTTCTTGTACCGCTAATAAATACTGAAGATTGGTATTAGAAGTATGATAAATGTTATAAACCTCAGTTCCGAATTTTTCATATACTAGTTTTACCTGAAATTCCTGATTCATTCCTTTTGGTACAAGAATTTTTATGGTATCTCCATTTCTCACTGTGGTAACCGTCTGATTTTCCTCATTCATAATGATAACATCTTCACCATTTTCTACGACAATTCTTGCATTTTCGATATCAGAAGATAAGGTTATGTTATATTGTTTGTATCTTCTACTAGCATCGCTTCCATCTACTTTCCAGTCTTTGTCTATTTCTTTTAGTATGACTTCTTTTTGCTTTGCTTTTTCTAATATATTCTTGGCACAAGTAAGAATTCTCTTACCTTCTTCATTTTCTGGAATATATCGATTGATATCTTTGTGTTCTAAATGGGCAAAAATTGCTTCTTGTGTAGCAAAATATGCTTCATTTGAGGTTGTTACTCCTAATTCTTCTATGGTTTTAGCTGGATACCCATTTTCTAGTATTCCTTCTATTATATCATCTTTTCTTTTTTCTACATTCGTAAAAAGAGTCATAACACTGGTTTGATTTCTTTGTAAAAAATATAATGTGGTTCCACTTTTATAGCTTAATTTTTTATAGTTTCCTTTTTCTTCTCCTTCATAATGATATGGTAGTTTTTGGTCAAAAACAATACTTGCTCTTGCCTCAGTATCGACTGTATATGCTTGTACATTTGTATTTACTATGGCAATCATCATACAAAAAATGATTGTTCCTAATTTTATTATCTTTTTCATTATTCTTTTTCCTTCCTTTTTTAATTTCATATTTTTAAACTTGGATTTTACCTATAACTCATATATTTTCTTTTGTTATAGTTCTTTATCTTTTTCTCAGATTTCTTTTATTTAAGCTCCTTTTATTTAAGCTTCTTTCGCTTAAATTTCTTGTGCTTGTACACATCTTCTTTTGTCTTCTTTTCCTACAACTCCAGTAATTAGTGTTAATTTGTTTTCTTTTGTTTCACTCAAATCAGACCAATCGGTTTGTTCAATAATCTTATTTCCGTGTTACTTGGTATTGTTTGTATTGTTCACCATATTGGTATAAAATAACGTCTCCCTCCTCTAGTTTTTCTAAGTCTGCAAAATAGTTTTCTTCATAACCATCACAACCTGCAACTAGTCCGATGTTTCCTTCTAAACATGGCGTATTTTCAAAATGTCCTATCTGTGTATTGATAGTTTTTTCATCGGTTCCCTCTACAATCCTTCCAGATACCTTAATCTTTGGAATACTTAACTGCCATTCTTTCGTTTCTTGTATCATCCCTGTTTTAACTTCTTTTTCTACTTGCACCACTTGTTTTTCTTCTCTTTTTAAGCTAAATATCATTATGGTTAATACATTGGTTTGAACAAAAATGACAAGCGTGACAAATAAAGTCAGCAAACTGACACATAACCTCGTATGTTCTTTCACGTTAATCACTCACTTCCTATTTCATTTTCTTTTTGGAAATTCAAATTTAGATTTTAATCTTATAGAAAAAAATTCTTTTCAATTAGTTCGAACTTAATTTTTATGAATTAACAATTTTATTTTACTCCAATTTTCGCCATTTGTAAAGCATTTTTCATTGACAAAAACCGTCAAAATTCGACTTTCGACGGTTTTCTATATTGTATGTTTGGGTATTTCACCATTTTATCTTCTTTTCTACTTACTTCCTCCTAACATTTTTATCTCTATTCTATTATTTTTCTTTCTTCTCCTCCTAACAGCTTTTGTCTCTTTCATCATTCATATTTTTCTTTTTTTACTTCCTTCCTCCTTCCTTGTTTGCTATTTTATCGATTTTCTATGTCTTTTTTGTGAAAATAGGTTGTTAACTTTGTAAAAGAAAACAAAAAATAACCGATATTTTCTTATTTATCGATTATTTTTATTCCTTCTTTACTTCCAATAGTACTTTCCTTCTTTATCCTTATCACAATCAAATTTTATATAATTTTCTTTTCTATCATAAAAAAATTTCTCAACCATCACTTTGTCACTTTCAACAATTTCTTTTGAATGAATCAATTCCTCCTTTGAAAACCACTGATATTGAAACTCTGGATTGGTTATGTTTTGTTTGTCTCCCATGTTCATTTCACAACAATATATCATTGTTGTTGCTTTTTTATCTAGCATAATTTCGGTTGCTACTCCTAATACTTTCGTAAATTGTAAATCAAGTCCCAATTCTTCTTTTATTTCTCTTGAAACTGCTTCATCAATATGTTCGCATTCCTCTATTTTTCCTCCCGGAAGAGCAAAAAGCCCTATAAAATCTCCTCTTTCACGTTTTATCAGCAATACTTTTTCTTCTTTCACAATTACTGCAATCGCTACATTGACCATACTAATTCTCCCCCTCTTTTTTATTAATCTTCTTTCTTTTATCGGTTGGTTTTAATTTTTCCATCATATTATTTTTAATAATTATAAACAATGCTTCTATTGTTTGTGTCATCATTTTCTTTGTTTCTTCATCCATGTTTTTGTAAGTTTCCATTAATACTTTTGCATTTTTTAACCAATTTTCTCTCATTTTAGTTAAGGTATCTGCCTCAGTCACTTGTAAAATTTCAAATATTTGATTAATAAAGGCTTCTCTTTGTTCTTTGGATACTTCATCTAACCATTGTTTGATTGCCTTATCCATAAATTTGCTTCCTTTATCGACTTCTTTTAAATGTATAAATTCCTTTCCTTCTAGTTGCCATGTGTATAAATCATGTTGCATAACACCTTTTTGTGTGCTCTGTATAACTGTATAGTTTTCTTCATGATATAATAAACGTCCAATGATTGAGGTTTGTGGAACATAAGTATGTACTTTTTCTAACATCCTTTGATACTTTGGGTTTTCTATAATTGCTTCATGAAATCCAGGTCCATCATTATTATATACATTAATAATTCTTTCTTTAAAAGACTCCTTACAAAAACTTGACGCATACACTGCCATGTTTCCGCCTTTTGAATGTCCTCCAACACGAAGAGGATTTGGATATTGACAAGCAATTTCATTTAAATAAGAAACCGCCTCTAATTGTGATGGCACCTTTTCTCGAAAACTCATATTAAAATCTTCTTTCCACCCAACTAATGTATTATCGGTTCCTCGAAACGATACATAAATAGTATCATCCGGCATTAAAATCGTAATAGCACCAAATTGTTTTTCTTCTTCTAAATTAATCTTATTCACATACTTTGTCATTTTCATATCTGAAAATCGCACACTTTTTGCCATTTGTGGAAATAAATCAATATCCTCTTTTTGCAAAATATTTTCCTTTTCTAACTCTAACCTTGCCCAACGCTTTTGTGCTTCTTTCATAGTTATTATTTCGTCTTTATTTAAAATATGGTCAAATGGGAAATACGAAAAACGTGCTAATATTAAATTATCGATTTCATTAAATTCAGATTGTGCAAGAGTTAAATCCCCTCTCCAAGTCAAATAATCAAAAATATTCGCCATATTCCTACCTTCCTTTACTTCCTTAATACTATCACAACCATTCTTTTTCGTAAAGCTTTATCTTTCTACCCCTATTCCATATTTAAAATCTTCTGTTCCATATTCACCAAAACAAATTCCCATTGTCTTTTCCGTATAGTTACTAGATAATTCCTTCACCATTCCCTTTTGTTTTAATTCTTCCCAAAATTTTTTTCAAATTAATCAATCGTCTTTTGTACATCTACAATATAATTCATCTTTTCCCTCCTCATAAATAAGATACACGTTTTTTACCTCTATTTCTTAATTTTTCTTGCACAAATTTCCTCCCCATCTTATCACATTTCATAATTTTTCACAAAATACAAAAAAAGTATTGACAACCCTCTATCTTACATATTATAATTAGTTCTGTTCTAAATAAAACCAGTTTACAAATTTTACATGCAGATGTGGCGGAACTGGTAGACGCACAGGACTTAAAATCCTGCGGTTGAATAAACCGTGCCGGTTCGATTCCGGCCATCTGCACCAACGACGTATCTGTTCGAACTAAATTGAACAGAATTGATACAAAAATCAATCAGAAAATAAAATCTGGTTGATTTTTTTGTTGCTTAAAAACAATATTAAAATCATCCAAAAGGAAAGGATGGTGTTTGATATGCAGATAATTAAGCAAGAACTAGAATTTGAAGAATGTCTAAAACAAAGGCTTGAATTTATATGTGAGTTTTCTAAAATTACTCCTACTTTTATCAATGGTAGCATTAGAAAGCTAGAGAAAACTAATCTTACATATATTGAGCCACATAGAGTGATTATTAAAAATATTACTTTTTTAGTTTTCAATTATTCTAATGATATTTATATCACTAACTTAACTAAAAAGATTAAATTATCAGAGTTAGAAGAATATTTGAAAAACCTATAAATGTAAATATTTGACATTTCTTAAAATCATAGTATAATATAATCAATAAAAATTTATATTTACTCGGTAAGAGTTATATATATATGAGTACTTTGAAAATATTATATTATATTGCATTATTATATTTTAGTTTATGATAAATGGATTTAAGAGATGTCAACAGTACTCGTATTGTACTTTGATGTCTCTTTTTGTTTATTTTATGGGAGGTTTGAAAAATGAATGAAGAAAAGAAACAATGTGGGTTATATTTAAGAGTTTCCACCGAAGACCAAGCTCGCGAACGGCTTTAGTCTTCCAGAACAAAGAGAAAGATTAGAAACTTTTTGTAAG
>CAOKQZ010000042.1 GCA_948471055.1 uncultured Clostridium sp.
AATATGAAATAAAGAATAAAAATAAAAAAGTATAAAAACAAAAATATAAAATAGTGAATAAAAATAAAAAAGTATAAAAAAGAAAAATATAAAATAGTGAATAAAAATAAAAAAGTATAAAAACAAAAATATGAAATAAAGAATAAAAATAAAAAAGTATAAAAAACAGAAATACAAAATAGAGGATAAAAAAAGTATAAAAAGTAAAAACGTAAAAACGAAAATAAAAAATAGAGAATAAAAAAGAAAAATGAAAAATTAAAATAAAAAAATATAAAAAAGAAAAAAAGCATAAAAAGTAAAATACAAAATAACAAAGTGAAATATAAAGTAAATAATAAAAACAAATAAATAATAAAATAAGAAAACTAATAAGAGTAAAGAACAAAACGAATAATAAGATATTAAATATAAAGTACAAGTCAAAAGATAAAAATGCTATATCGAATCGTAAAAAAATAATAATTAAAATATAATAAAAAGTAAGTAATAACATTTAAGTATAAAGTAGAAGATATAACAAATAATATATGAAATAATAGATAAATAAAATAATAGAAAAATTTATTAAAAATGGTAATGAAAATGGCAAGATATCAAAATAAATAAAGGCATAATATTATTAAAAAAAGATAAAAACGCCTTAAAACGAAATTTAAAGCGTCAAAGGAAAAATATAGTTTATTAATTGTACGTATGTATGATTTAAGACATTTACATGCTTCACTATTAGTTAAAATAAGGATATAACCAAAAGAAATATCCGTCAATTAGGTCTAGTCAGATAGGGAATAACAATGAATTTATACTCTTACTTATATGAGAAAACAGACCAAGAAGTAGCCAATATGTTTGATAAATTAATAAAAGTTAATTAAGGTTGACAAATGGTTGACAAATGGTTGACAAATACTAAAATTTCCTTAAATTTCTATTGACAAGTAAGTATAAAATGTGCTAATATATATACTGTTACCGACGAAAGTTGGTAACACACGCAGAGGTGGTCGAGTTGGTTTATGGCACCAGTCTTGAAAATTGGCGTAGGTTTATAGCCTACCGTGGGTTCGAATCCCACCCTCTGCGCCAAAAAATAAGAAAACCATCAATGATTTGGAGATTTACCCAAGTGGTTGAAGGGGACGGTTTGCTAAACCGTTAGGGTTGCGTAAGTGGCCGCGAGGGTTCAAATCCCTCAATCTCCGCCAAAAAAGCACGAAAACAAATATGTTTTCGTGCTTTTTTTAAATATAAAAAGAATATAAAAAATAAGAAAACATAGAATTATATAGGGTGAAGAATATGAAAATGGGAATTTGTTTTGCTGGAGGAGGAGTAAAAGGAGCAGCGCATATTGGCGTATTACGAGCATTTGAAGAAGAAGGAATTACATTTGATTATATTTCTGGTACATCATCAGGAAGCATCGTAGCTACACTATATGCATGTGGATATACCTCAAAAGAGATTTATGAATTATTTAAAAAATATTGTAAAGAAATAAAATATGTTGATGGTATCAATATAATAAAGGGAATATGGGGATTAATCATAAAAAGAAAAATTATAATTGATGGATTAACCAATGGAAATAAAATAAAAAAAATAATTAATATGGCATGCGAAAAAAAAGGAATAAAAAATATTAATCAAATAAAAAAGAATTTAATTATTCCATCTGTTGATTTATATGATGGAAAATTATATGTATTTTCTTCTAAAAATAATAGGACAATATATTCAAATGATATTCAATATATTTATGATTGTGAAATAGGAAAAGCAGTTCAAGCTAGTTGTTCCTATCCAGGAGTATTTTCACCATGTGAATATAAAAATACAAAATTAATAGATGGCGGAATAAGAGAAAATATTCCATGGAAATTAACAAAAATACAAGGAGCAGAAAAAGTAATATCGGTCGTTTTTGAAAAAGAAATAAATATCAATCGAAAAAAAGGAAAAAATATTATTAATATTATAAGTAATGCAATTGATATATTATCTTATGAATTATCAAATTACGAATTAGCAGGAGCAGATGAATTATTAAAAATAAAAACAAAAAATATAGAATTATTGGATATAAATAAAATTGATTATTTATATGAATTAGGCTACAAAGTAGCAAAAGAAAAAATAAAAAAATATAAAAATGCTAATATAAAATATTAAAAAATAGAAAGAAAATATAAAAATTGGCATATTAGAAAAAAGAATGTAGTAATAGGATAATACAAGTTAGTTTGATGAGATTTTAGAGGAGGCGTAATCTAGAGTAAATAGATAAAAGTAAAAAAATAGTAAAAATAGGTTTTTGTAATAGGGATAAAGGATGTTTACAGGAAAAAGAATTAAGCAGTATGAGGAAAATAATGGGAGAAAGAGAGTGCTTTTTATGGCAAACTTGCACACATAAATTTTATGTAATGTTAAAACTTGTGAAAAGTGCTTCTTTTTCATGGAAACCAAAATAAAAAGTGTAGACATAAATATTAGAAAACCAAAAATTCTTTGGAAAAACTACGGATTAAAAGAAAGTAGAAAATGAGATTAAAATGCAAATTGTTTTACATAAATCAGTAAAAATCATAAAAACACAACTTTTTGTCTATAAGTATAAAATAGCAAAAGTATAGAAAGTAGATAAATCTTATGTTAGAGTATTGATAAAATTGGAATAGAAAATGTCGGTATTTATAAATGTTTTGAATATTCTATGGTAGGTATAAGATAAAAAAGAAGAAAAATACAAAATATTTTTCTTCTTTTTTATGAGTTATTTTAAATAGTAAATATTTTCTTAAAATTAAATTTATTTTTTTATTGAAGGAGAAGAATTTTCGGAGTCTTTTTCAAAAGTGTTTTCTTCTAATATTTTTTGAGATGATTTTTCCTTTAATTTTAAATTATCTTTGGCAACTGTCATTAATAACTTAATACGATTGGTTTGGTTTGCTTGGCTTGCTCCAGGGTCGTAATCAACTGGTGAAATATTTGCTTCAGGGTATTTGGAACGAATGGTTTTTATAACGCCCTTTCCTACAACATGATTTGGTAAGCAGGCAAATGGCTGTACACAAATAATATTTGGAATATCATTTTCAATATACTCAATCATTTCTGCTGTTAAGAACCATCCTTCGCCAGTTTGGTTTCCAATGGATAACACATCTTTTACCTTATCTTCTAAATGCCAAATATCACAAGGTGGTAAATAGTTTTTCTTCGATTTTGATAAAGCAAGTTTTAAATCTTTTTCTAAAATATCGATTAACTTAATAGCCACTTTTGATATTTTAGAAGATGTTTTATTGATTTTTAATAAATGATTGAACGTAATTTTATGTGTTGCCATAAACTTCACAAATCCCATAAAATCTGGCAAAATGACTTCTGCCCCTTCTTGTTCTAAAAGTTCTGCTACAAAGTTATTTCCAAAAGGATGATATTTTATAAGCACTTCTCCAACCACGCCAACTTTTGGCTTTAAAACAGAAGTATCAAGTTCAATTTTTTCGAAATCTTCTACGATATCATAAATACTTTGTTTAAACTGCTTTGTAGAACCATCTTTTAAAATATGTTTGCATTTTTCCATCCAAGTATCAAATAGCTTTTTGGTTTCTCCTTTATGAACTTCATAGGCCCTGTTCTTTGTTAGCATTTTTTGTAATAAATCACCATAAATAACACTACGTAACAAGCGTTCCATTAATGGAATGGTTAAAGAAAATCCTGGGTTTTTCTCCATACCAACAACATTAAAAGAAATAACAGGTACATTTTCAAAACCGGCATCCTTTAATGCTTTACGAATAAAGCCGATATAGTTTGTAGCACGACATCCCCCACCTGTTTGAGACATAATTAAAGCAGTTTTATTTACATCATATTTTCCAGATTCCAAAGCCTCTATGAATTGTCCCGTTGTTAAAATAGATGGATAACAAGCATCATTATTGACATACTTTAAACCAGTTTCTACTGTTTTTTGGGTACAATCTCGTAGTAACTCAACATGATATCCCTCAGAGCTTACGGAATCCGCAATAAGCTCAAAATGAATGGGTGCCATTTGGGGAATTAAAATCGTATAATCCTTTTTCATTTCTTTTGTAAAAGGAATTTTGTTTACTCCATAATTTCCCGTTTGTGTCGTTTGTTTCTTTTTGGCAAGACGTTTTTCCATACTAGCAAGCAAAGAACGAATACGAATACGAACGGCACCTAAATTATTGACTTCATCAATTTTAATTAAGGTATACATTTTTTCATAGCTTGACAAAATTTCTTCTACTTGGTCGGTTGTAACTGCATCTACCCCACAACCAAAGGAATTTAGTTGAACAAGCTCTAAATTATCATGTTTTCCGACAAATTCAGCGGCTGCATACAATCTTGCATGGAACATCCATTGGTCCACTACACGCAAAGGTCGTTTGGCTTCGGCAAGATGAGCAATACTATCCTCTGTTAAAACACATAAACCAAGACTCGTAATTAACGTGTCAATACCATGGTTGATTTCGGGGTCAACATGATAAGGTCTACCAGATAACACAATTCCTTTTAAATTATTTTTTTCTATATAATCGAGTGTTTCTTTTCCTTTTTTATGAATATCCTCACGACATTTTTGGTACTCCTCCTCTGCTTTTGTAGCCGCTTCTAGTAATTCTTTTTTGCCAAAATGATATTCTTGAAATTCTTCTAGCTCCAAAATACGTTTTGTCAAATTCTTTGGTTCTAATGGCAAAAATGGATTTAAAAATTTAACATCACTTTTATTTAATTCTTCTACGTTATTTTTTAATACCTCAGAATAAGAAATAACAATTGGACAATTATAGTGGTTATCTGCTTTCTCATATTCTTTTCTGGAATATGGAATACAAGGATAAAAAATCGTTTTAATACCAGCTTCTAGTAAACTGATAATATGTCCATGAGCAAGTTTGGCAGGATAGCAAACGGATTCTGAAGGCATAGACTCCATTCCCTTTTCATAGGTTTTTCGATTACTTTTTTCGGATAATATCACACGGAAGCCAAGATTGGTAAAAAATGTAAACCAGAAAGGATAGTCCTCATACATATTTAATACCCTTGGAATACCAATTGTTCCACGTGGAGCATCCTCCAAAGCTAGCGGTGTATACCCAAAAATTCGCTCAAATTTATATTTTATTAAGTTTGGCAAATTGGTATTATCCGAAACAATCCCTGCCCCTTTTTCACAACGATTTCCAGAAATATGTTTTTTTCCATTACTGAATTTATTAATCGTAAGTAAGCAGTGGTTTTCGCAACCGTGACATCTTGTATGTGATACAGTAATTTCTAAAGAGTCCAAATCTTCTAATTTGCAAATATGAGAATGATATTCCATATCGAAATTTGCTTCATACTGTTCTTTGGCAAGAAGAGCAGCACCATAAGCACCCATCAAGCCAGAAATATCTGGTCTTACCACTTCTTTTCCTACAATTAATTCAAAAGCACGAAGAATGGCATCATTATAAAAAGTACCACCTTGTACCACAATATGGTCTCCTAAGGTTTTGGTATCTCTTACCTTCATTACCTTTTGAATGGCATTTTTAATAACCGAATAAGAAAGCCCAGCAGAAATATCCCCTACTTCATAACCCTCTTTTTGTGCTTGTTTAATCTTCGAATTCATAAAAACCGTACAACGAGAACCAAGGTCAACAGGACGTCTTGATTTAATGGCTTCTTCTACAAATTCTCCAATGGATAAATTCAAACTTTTTGCAAATGTTTCAATAAAAGAACCACAACCAGACGAACAAGCTTCATTTAGCATAATATTATCAATTACACCATTTTTAATACGGATATACTTCATATCTTGCCCACCAATGTCGACAATACTTGTTACATTTGGTAAAAATTGTTTGGCAGCCGTGTAATGAGCAATGGTTTCAATTTCATTTAAGTCCACATTTAAAGCGGTTTGAATTAACTTTTCACCATAGCCAGTAACACCACTATAACGAATATCGGCAGTATTTGGCAAATTAGCATATAATTCTTTTAGCATATGAATGACACTTCGTAAAGGATTTCCCTCATTGCTACCATATAGAGAATATAATAATCTCCCTTCACGGTCAATTAGCACCAATTTTGTCGTCGTAGAACCAGCATCAATCCCAATAAAGCAATCTCCCGTATAGGTTTTAAGGTCCGCTTTTTCGACCGTATCTCTTTTATGTCTAGCAGTAAATTCATCATACTCAGCATCAATCGTAAATAATGGTTTTAAAGGTTCTGTTGTGGTATCACGAGACATACGTAATACTTCAATCTTTCCCTTTAGTTTCTCTACGGATATCGGTGTTACCGAGATGGAATCAAGTGCAGCACCTTTTGCAACCAATAGATGTGCTTCCTCTGGAATAATGGTCGTTTCTTTGGTTAATTGCAAAGTTTCAATAAAACGATTGCGAAGCTCAGATAAATAATTCAGTGGACCACCAAGAAAAGCAATACTACCACGAATTGGTCTACCACAAGCAAGTCCGCTAATGGTTTGGTTTACAACTGCTTGGAAAATAGATGCTGCAATATCCTCTTTTGCTGCTCCCTCATTTAACAAAGGTTGAATATCCGTTTTTGCAAAAACACCACAACGAGAAGCAATCGGATAAATGGTTTTATAATGTTTGGCAAGCTCATTTAATCCTTCTGTATCTGTATTCAACAAACTTGCCATTTGGTCAATAAAAGCACCCGTACCACCAGCACAAGTACCATTCATACGTTGTTCCATAAACTGGTCAAAATAAATAATTTTGGCATCCTCTCCACCAAGCTCAATGACAACATCGGTATTTGGAATATACTTTTCCACCGCCCTTTTACAAGCCACTACCTCTTGAATAAAAGGTAAATCCAAAAAGCTAGCAGCACTCATAGCACCGGAACCCGTAAGAGCAACCGTAAAAGTACAATCCTTATAGTTTTCGGTAAGTTCTGTTAACACATCACAAACCGTATTCTTTGTATCTGAAAAATGACGTCTATAAGACATATCAATCGTCTCTAAATTTTGGTTCATCACAACCACCTTCACCGTAGTAGAACCAACATCTAGCCCAACATGAAGTAATTCATTCATAAACCTCTCTCCTTCCTTTTCCACATTATGTAGAAAAGAGTACATTCAACCTCTATTTTATTACGAAAAGAGGCATTTGTCAAATGTAAAATACTGTAAGAAACTTACGGAAGAGAAGAGTTTGGTGGATTTTGCACAAATGTGAAGGAATGGTGAAATGTGGTTTTGGGAAACAAATTTAGAAAATGGAGAAATAGACTTTATAGCAACGAGATTTAAAGAGAAAATATATATTCAAGTTGCATACATTTTAGCGGATGAATCTGTTATAAATAGAGAATTTAGAGCATTTAAAAACATAGACGATAATTATCCGAAATATGTAATAACAATGGACAAATTTGATTTTTCACAAGAGGGAATTATCCATAAAAATGTGATTGATTGGTTATTAGAAGAATAAATTTTAATAAAAATTAAACATGCTAAAATACAAGTTGCTAACGACAGGGGAAAGGTCAATGATAAAAGAAAAATGCTATAGGAAGCAAAATCCAATAGCATTTTTTTGTATACAAATTTGTAAAAATAAACAAATTACGCAAATAAATGATTGCTAAAAATTGGAAAAAGACTTGACACTGTCACACAAATGTAATATAAAAGTACTTGACAGTAAATATACGTAAGTATAAAATAGTGCCATAAGGTAGGGAAAACATAGGAAACCATGCTCTGTATCGCCCTCAAACGTAATCGTACGTAATCCATACCCAGTAGGCACATTGACAATTGAATAAAAATCAAAAAAGAAATGCTAATAAACCGAAAATACCCATGTGCTCCAAAATAAAACATGCAAAAGGAATAAAACAAAAAGAAAAGATACATAATAATGATAGAAATCATATTTGATGAACTAAAAACAAAAAAATGCTGGTAGGGGTTGCATATCATGCAACCCAGAATATGCGAAATGCCAACAATTAAAGGGTTGCGCATGGCGCAACTCCTACCGGCCAAAAAATAAAAAAAGGAGGCAAAAGAGAAAGAATGAAAAAAAGAAAAATTGAACAAAACGGAAAGATTATGCAAACCAATTGTAGGGGCACCTTCCTACGGGAATACCCGTAAGACAGACACCACTGTGCCCGAATCACACAATAACAAGGCAGGAATTACCTTAGTGGCACTCGTAATCACAATTTTATTTTCTTATGACGAAAAATTAAAATGTAGTAATAGCAAAGGTTTCCTCCTACAAACAATTTAGTAAGTAAATTATAAAATTTTCACATATTTGAAAGATGAATTGTAAAAAATATATACAAATTCGTCTTTTTTTGATTTTATAATGAAATTTTTGAAAATAAATGTTATAATCAAAACAATAATTGAAATTAGGCAACCACAGTTGCCCAATTTAAGGAGGCAATAGTATGAATAATGAAATATTACCAAATGATTATAGAGAAACTTTAAATTTAATAATACAAAAAATACAATTAGCACAACAAAAGGCTGTGATTTCTGCTAATATAACTTTGTTGGATTTATATTGGGATATAGGAAATGTTATTTTAAACAAGAAAAAAGAGCAAGGATGGGGTGCGAAAGTAATAGAAACTTTATCTAAAGATATAACTTCTGCATTTCCAGGAGCAAAAGGTTATTCTAGCAGGAATTTAAAATATATGAGCCAATTTGCAAAAACATATTCTAATTATTTAGATGTAAAAGATGAACTTTCAAAAGTTAGTTGGTCTCACAATCTTGTTTTGATGAGTAAAGTAAAAGATGAAAATGAGAGAAATTGGTATATAAACGAAACTATAAAAAATGGCTGGGCAAGAAGTGTGCTAATTCATCAGATAGAATATGGTTTATATGACAGGTCAACAACAGAAGAAAAAATACATAATTTTCCAAAAACTTTACCACCAGTTCAATCTGAATTAGCAGTTCAAACATTAAAAGACCCTTATATATTTGATTTTTTAACATTATCAAAACAATATAAGGAAAAAGATTTAGAAGATCAATTAGTAAAACATATAACACAATTTTTATTAGAATTAGGAGCAGGTTTTGCTTTTGTAGGTAGACAATATCATTTAGAAATTGGAGGAGAAGATTATTATATAGACTTATTATTTTATCATTTGAAATTGAAATGCTATGTTGTAATAGAATTAAAGACGGTGGAGTTTCAGCCAGAGTTTGCACGGAAAATTGAATTTTTATTTATCAGCTGTAGACGATATACTAAAAACAGAAGATGACAATCCATCTATTGGTATATTACTATGTAAAGAAAATAATAAAGTAAAAGCAGAATATGCTTTAAAAGATATTAATAAACCCATTGGAATTTCAGAATATGAATTGATAAAAGCAATACCAGAAGATTTAAAATCAAATTTACCAACTGTTGAAGAAATAGAGAATGAAATGGAAGAAAAATTGAAATGATATTAAATTGGGCAACCATGGTTGCCCAATTATAAAAAAATTATGCTTTGAATTTAGAAAATAAGTTCAAAGCAATTTTTTTATGGAAATTTTTTGTCTACATTTAACAAATATAAATATTATACTAAAAACAATTTAAAATGGCTAAAAATTAAAAATAAAGCGAATAAACGGAAGAAGGTGAGGGAATGTCTAACTTAAATTTAAAAGGTATATGGATACCAATAGAAATATTAACAGATGAAAAATTAAGTGATAAAGAAAAAATCATATATTCAATAATTTTATATTTGAGCAAAGAAAATAACTATTGCTATTTAACAAACAAAACTATGAGTGAGTTACTAAATATATCAATAACCCAAGTATCAAAATTAGTAAATTCATTAAAAGATAAAACTTATATTAACATTGAATTGATATACAAAAAGAATAGTAAACAAGTAGAAATGAGAAAATTAATACCAACAAGCAAAAACAAAGATACCTATTTAACAAAAGTTAAATACCCTCTCCAACAAAACTTTAATCCCCCTATTGAAGAAAAGTTTAAGGATAATAAATATAATAATAAAAATATAAATAAAT
>CAOKQZ010000043.1 GCA_948471055.1 uncultured Clostridium sp.
ACGGGATTTCCACCCATTAGATTACTTACCCTTTGCTGGGCGCACAATTACTAGTTATCTTCCTCATTATATCACATCTTTAACTTTCTTACTAGATACAAAAAAAGAAGGTCAACCTTCTTTTTTCTCTTATACATTTTCTTTTATGTAGTCTACAACATCGCTTACAGAAACGATTTTTTCTGCGTCTGCATCTGGAATTTCTAGGTCAAATTCTTCTTCTAATGCCATAATTAATTCTACGATGTCTAGTGAATCTGCTCCTAAGTCATCAATAAAAGATGCTTCCATGGTAACTGTATTTTCAGCTACTCCTAGTTGTTCTACTATAATTTCTTTTACTTTATCAAAAATTTCTTCTGAACTCATTTCTAAAGTTCACCCCCCTCCAATTGAAAACTAAAATTGATTATCTACACAATAATATATGTTCTAAAAAATGTCAAGTGTTTTTTTCATTTTTTTCAAAATGTTCTATCATCTTATCAACAGCCTTGTTTTCTACGAATTTTTCGGCTTGTTTTATGGTAAATTCAAATAGCTTTTCATCACTACTGCCATGAGCTTTTACCACTGGTTTTTTTACTCCTAAAAATAAGGCTCCTCCATATTCCTTATAGTCCATTGCTTTGGAAAGTGCATTAATGGAAGGCATTGCTAGAATTGCTCCAAGCATGGTAAATACATTTTTCTTAATACTTTCCGTTAAGGTTCTTTTTACTAATTTACCGACTCCTTCTACTGTTTTTAAAAATACATTTCCCGTAAATCCGTCTGCCACTAGAATATCTAATTTGCCTGAAAAAGCGTCTCTTCCTTCTACACTTCCTACAAAATTAATTCCTAATTCTTCCGATTTTTCTTTTAACAACTGGTAAGATTCACGAATCAATTCATTTCCTTTTGTTTCTTCAGTTCCAATATTTAATAATCCTACAGTTGGCGATTTTGTTCCAAAAGTATTGGTTAAATAAATACTTGCCATTTCTGCAAATTGTAATAGATTGATTGGCTTACAGTTAGTATTAGAACCACAATCAATTAATAATAATCTACTCTTATAAGATGGTAAAATTCCAGCAAGTGCTGGGCGGTCAATTCCTTTTATTCTTCCTACTAATAGTGTAGCACCAGTTAGTAATGCTCCGCTATTTCCAGCTGAAATAAATACATCCCCTTTTCCTTCTTTTAGCATATTAAATCCTACTACCATTGAGGAATCTTTTTTATGTTTTATGGCTTGGGTTGGAATATCACACATTTCAATGGTTTCTAATGTAGGATGAATACTTAATCGGTCTGATATCTCTTTTATATCGTTTTTACCATAGAATTCTTTTATCTTAGTCTTAATTATTTCTTCATTCCCAATTAACACCACATGTGCCTTCACATCATTTATCGCCTTTACTGCTCCCTTTATGGTCGCATCTGGTGCATTGTCTCCTCCCATTGCATCTAATAATATAATCATATTCATGCCTCCAAAGTTTTTTCATTTTTACATGTATATTGATAATGTAATCATTTTATTATTTATTTTTCAAAATTGCAATAGTTTTTGACCAATTAGTCATAAACCATTCCTTCTTAAAATCTCTATACCTAAAGATTCTTTTTTCTAATTTTTATTGTATTTGCTTTATTTCTCCTTTAGATAATCCTGTCATCTTTTCAATTAATTCAACTGGAAAGTTGTTCTTTTTCATTTCCTTCGCTATACTTATTTTTTCCTGCTTCATACCTTTTTCTAATCCTTGCTTTAGTCCGTCTTCTAATCCTTGTTTCATTCCTTCTGCTAGTCCTTGCTTTAGTCCATCTTCTAATCCTTGTTTCATTCCTTCTGTTAGTCCTTGCTTTAGTCCATCTTCTAATCCTTGTTTCATTCCTTCTGCTAGTCCTTGCTTTAGTCCATCTTCTAATCCTTGTTTCATTCCTTCTGTTAGTCCTTGCTTTAGTCCATCTTCTAATCCTTGTTTCATTCCTTCTGTTAATCCTTCTTTTTTTCCATTTATCCTCGCATCAATATAGTCTCTTTCCCACTTTTCTCTTAGTTCTGCTAGTCTTCTTACTTCTGCATCTCCTGTTAAATAATTCATCTCTACTCTCGCTTTTTCTAATGTCTTATTTTTCTTTTCTGCCATTTTTACCAACTCCCTATCATTGTTATCGATAAACGCTATCCACTGATTTATTTTCTCATTCATATTTGGATGCGCTTTTCGAAATTTTGGTAATTCTATAAAATACCATTTCATTCCTCTTATTACTTCATATTCTCTATGTTTTTCTAATACTGTTATACTTTGTGATATATAATCTTCTACTTTTAAAGCTTCATAATCTAATATATTTATCATTATAATCTGTTCAATACTTGAATAATCAGTTCCTCTTTTCATTTCTCTTGATAATGTTTTGGCTCCATACATTAGGCTTCTTTCTTCTATGTTATGCTGATTTTCAATTTGCATTTCAATATTCACAATGACACCTGTATTTAGTCTCGCTTGTAAATCGAGCCTTCCACCTTTTTCCATTTGTGCTAGTCTTTCTAAATTGACTTCTTCTCTTATTTCGATTTCTGTAATCTCAATTTCTAATAATGCTCTTAAGAAATCAATTAAAAACTCTTCATTTCCCTTTCTACTAAAAAACGTTGTAAAAATCACATCATTTTTTAAATCGTACTCTTTTCTTTGTTCTTTTTGGTTCGCCATAATGTCACCTTTATTATATCAATTCTTATCTTACTTTACAAGTAATTTGATATACCTTTCTTAATTTATTTTCTTTTTGACACATTTTGTACCTAAAAAAACACACATAATAAAAACTTAAGTAATATTTTATATGAATTAATATTCGCTTTTTTCATTTTTTCTTTATCTTGGAATTTTATTCGATTAAAATTCATTGATTTAAATTAACTTTGAAAAAGCACAAAATGTGCTACTAGAATATTCTTGTTATACCACATTTCGTGCTTTTTGTAAATACTTTCTTCATATTTTTCAATTAAAAAGAGAATCTCTTTAAAAGAAATTCCCTGTATTATTTTAACTATTGAGCTTAAGCAAGTTCTACAACTGCTCCTACTTCTGTAAATTTTGCTTTTAATTCTTCTGCTTCTTCTTTTGCTACTCCTTCTTTTACTGTTTTTGGAGCTCCATCTACTAATTCTTTTGCTTCTTTTAATCCTAATCCTGTTGCGTCTCTAACAACTTTGATTACTTGAATTTTGTTTGCTCCTGCATCTTTTAATACAACATCAAATGAAGATTTTTCCTCTGCTGCAGCTGCGGCTCCTGCTCCTCCAGCTGCTGGTGCAGCTGCTGCTACTGCAGATACTCCAAATTCTTCTTCAATTGCTTTTACTAAGTCTGCTAATTCTACTACTGTCATTTTTTTGATTTCTTCAATCATTTCTTCTTTACTCATTTTAAAATCCTCCTAATTTTTACGACTTTTGTCGTTATTCTATTTTTTATTTTTTGTTATGCGTTTTCTTTTTGTAATTTTACTTGGTCAAGTGCCACTGCAAGTTTAGAAATATTTCCAAGTAATGCTCCAGCAAGCATAGATAGTAAGGTTTCTCTTGATGGAAGTTTTGCAAGTGTAATAATCTCTTCTGCTGTCATTACTTTTCCTTCTATAATCCCACCTTTAATTTTATAAAAATCATTTTTCTTGGTGAATTCATAAATTGCTTTAGCTGGTTCTAAATAGTCCTCTTTTCCAATAATAACTGCTGTTGGTCCAAGTAAAGCGTCATTAAGTCCTTCAATTCCACATTCTGCAAATGCTCTTCTTGTAATATTGTTTTTGATAACTTTATAATCAGATGATGTTCCTCTTAATGTTTTTCTTAGATTCGTTACATCTGTAACATTAATTCCTCTGTAGTCTGTTAAAAGCACTAATTTTGCATCTTTTACTTGATCTGCTAATGCTTTTACTTCTTCTTCTTTTTGTTTTATTATTTTCTCATTTGCCATTTGGTTTTCACCTCCTTTAAATTTATCTTAACATTATGTGCATTTCATAAAAAATCGTTCATGATTACCACGAGGTATATCATGAACGATTTTAATCCGCTCTTATTGATACCTCGGTAGGACTTAATATGCCTACTGTCTTTGGCAATCTTGACTTTATTTTCATAATCATTTATTTTTGATTAATGTATACACTTGGTCCCATTGTTGTTGTGATTGCTACACTTCTAATGTATTGACCTTTTGCTGCTGCTGGTTTTGCTTTGATGATAGCATCAATTACGGTTTCGTAGTTTTCTAATAACTTATCGGCACCAAATGACACTTTTCCAAAACCTAAATGAATAATGTTTGTTTTATCCAAACGATATTCTACTTTACCAGATTTAATTTCACTGATGGCTTTTGTTACATCCATGGTAACAGTTCCAGATTTTGGGTTTGGCATTAATCCTTTTGGTCCTAATACCTTACCAAGTCTTCCTACAACACCCATCATATCTGGTGTAGCAACAATAACATCATATTCAAACCAGTTTTCTTTTTCGATTTTTGGAATTAATTCTTCTGCTCCAACAAAGTCTGCTCCTGCCGCTTCTGCTTCTTTTGCTTTATCTCCTTTGGCAAATACTAATACACGTAAGGTTTTACCTGTACCATTTGGAAGTACAACGGTTCCACGTACTTGTTGGTCTGCATGCTTTGAATCTACTCCCAATTTAACATGTAATTCAACGGTTTCGTCAAATTTTGCTTTTGGGAATTTTTCTACTAATTCCAATGCTTCTTTTGCTTCATATAATTTTGAAGCGTCTACCAATTTTAATGCTTCTTCATATCTTTTTCCTTGTTTCACTTTAATCCTCCTTTGGTAATAACGAACTTTTCGTTCTCCCACATTTTATTTAAGCTTCTAGTCAGTAACAACAACACCCATAGAACGTGCAGTTCCTGCTACCATGCTCATTGCTGCTTCTAAAGAAGCGGCGTTTAAATCTTCCATTTTTGTCTGGGCAATTTGTTTTACTTGTTCCTTTGTAATATTAGCAACTTTTTCTTTATTTGGCTTTCCAGAACCTTTTGCAATTTTTAATGCCTTTTTAATAAGTACAGCAACTGGTGGAACTTTGGTAATGAATTCGAATGATTTATCTTTATATACGGTTATAACAACTGGTATAATCATTCCTGGTTGATTTGCTGTTCTGTCATTAAATTCTTTTACGAATTGCATAATATTTACACCACTTGAACCTAATGCTGGTCCTACTGGTGGAGCTGGAGTTGCTTTTCCTGCTTCAATTTGTAATTTAATTACATTTGAAATTTCTTTCTCTGCCATTTTTTTCACCTACCTTCAAATTTTATAGTAACCCCTATCATGATTTGTAATCCTCAAAGATGATTGCAAAATCATAGATAAGTTTCTATGTTAAGTTTTTAAACTTAATTTACTTTTTGTACTTGTGCAAATTCTAATTCTACTGGTGTTTCTCTTCCAAACATTGAAATTAATACTTTGACTTTGTTTTTTTCTTTATTAATTTCTTGGACAATACCAATAAAATCAATTAGTGGTCCATTAATTACTTTTACAGAATCATTTACATCATAATCAATATTAACTGGTGCTGCATCAAATCCCATATTACGAATTTCTTCGTCGGTTAATGGAATAGGGTCTGCCCCAGAACCAACAAATCCAGTAACTCCTCTTGTATTTCTAACGATATACCATGATTCATCTGTTACAATCATTTTGATTAAAACATACCCTGGAAATACTTTTCGTAAGTTTGTTTTTCTTTTTCCATCTTTAATTTCAATTTGCTCCTCCATTGGAACAATAATCTCAAAAAAGAAATCTTCCAACTCACGATTTTTTATCTTTTTTTCCAAGTCTGCTTTTACTTTATTTTCATAACCAGAATAAGTATGTACCACATACCATTTGGCTTGTAACGTTTCTTGTTGAGACATCTTACTTAGGCCTCCTTATTTTAACTTTTTTACTCTTCTGGAACTGTGTTCGTATCGGTTTCTTGTTCTGCATTTTCATCAATTGTATTGGTTGTGTTATCTACTGTGTTATTATCCATCACATTTTCTTCTACTCGAACAATACTTTTTAATCGATTCACACCATGTGTATTTAATGTTTCAAAAGTCAAATCTAACACAAAAACAATTAGTGCTGTTATTAGCACAATGACAACAACTGCAGTGGTATTATTTACTACTTGTTTTGGTGTTGGCCAAATAACTTTTTTTAGCTCTGCTTTGAAATCTTTAAAAAAGTGACTTTTATCTTTTTTCTCTTTTTCTACTTTCGCCATTTTATTCCTCCAAAATCGCTTAAACTTATTTAGTTTCTTTATGTGTTGTACGTTTTTTACAGAATTTGCAATACTTTACGATTTCTAATCTGTCGGTATTGTTTCTTTTATTTTTTGAAGTTACATAATTTCTTCTTTTACATTCTGTACATTCTAATGTGATATGTTCTCTTGGTCCTTTTGCAGCCATTTAAATACACCTCCGTAATCTTTTAGCTTCCTTTTAAAACGATGTGAGCATAGCTTTTTTAAGCAATATGCTAAAATATTATATCACATACAAAAAAAAAGTCAAGAAAAATCATGCTTTTTCTTAACTTTTTTGTAACAATTTAGAATTAAACTCATTTTTATCACATAACAAAGCCATTTTACGTATTTGCAATTCGTAAAATGACTGCTTCGTCATTCTACTCTATATCATTTTGTATACCTCTTCTTGTTGTGTTTCTATCAAATTTTCAGTTTACAGTGCTACAAATAAAGTGGATCTAAAAGCGACGTTGTTGAACGCACAGGGCATACTAGCGTAGACGCGAACACCTGCTGGATAGCCACTAGCCGTAAGGCTGTAACTGCCCCCGCGTACCGTGCAAGGAACGTCTTCGTAACTCAAAACCTCTGTCGTCCATTCTGCCACATTTCCTCCCATATCATATATCCCTTTTCTTGCTGTACTATTTTCTCCTGTTTTATTTAAGTTCCCTGAATAATTATCTCCCTCACTATTTACTGTATATTCTCCTCCTATAAATTGTAATGCTGTATCCCATGCATAACTACTACATAATCGACTCATTACTGCTTTATTATTTTCATACATTCCTTCTGCTACTTTTTTGGCTTTATCTCTTGTGATATAATTCCATACTTGTCGGTCTTTTTGTACGACCGCTTTTCCATTTTTCCATCCTGTCCATTCATTACTTGGAGCCGTATACTCATCTTCCTTATATCCTATTAAATCTTGTGTTCCATTTTCTATCCCTACTTCATATCTTCCAATATAAAATCCACCATATCGTTTGACACTATCTATTTCAATACTTGGCATTGCTTCTGTAAAAACGCATGGTCCATAAGTTGGTACTTTTATTTCTTCTCCTGTTTTGGTTTGTGTATAAGTCCATCCTTCTCTTGAAAACGCATATCGGTCATATTTGATACTTCCGTCCTGCTCCGTCTTCGGTACATGGCACCCATACAAATTCGTTTCCATTTGTTTCAGTTCCACTATTATCTCTTATTACAAATCCAGTATCTTTTGTTCCTTCTGTGTGTTCAAATCCTTTTGGTACTGGTACTCCATCTACTATTGTATATTTATCTCCACTTGGTGTAGTAGGTGTATTTATTCCTGCTATGATATTATCTGCTTCTCCTAAAAATTTTGCTAAATCTTCATCTTCTTTTTTGGCTGCTTCTTGGTAATTTCTTCCTGCTTCTTGGGCTCTTGTTAAGATTCCTCTTTGTCCTACTGTTAGGTTAATGGTAATTCCTGCTAGGATTAATAACACAATAATGGTTATTACCAAAGCCACTAGTGTAATACCGTTTCCGGGTAGTCACAAGGCCTGCGCCTACATTTCCTTTTTTATTCATGTTTTCTCTTGTTCTCCTCTCTCTTCATTTTCTTCTTTTTTCTTATTCAATTGTCAATGTACACATTTATTTATGTCTTTACTCTACCATTAGGTGTAACTATCTGTCAAGAGGTTTTCCGCTTTTTTCGTTTTTGTCTTCTAATTATAATTTTCGGTAAAAGAAAGATTCCCATGATTTCTACTTTCATGGAATTCTTTCTTTTGAAATTTCTATTTTTATCCATATTTATCTTTTATAAAATCGCTGTATTACTTTTTTGCTTTTCTTTTTTTCTTCTCCACAGAAAAACCAAATTTTCCGATTTTCTTTCCCATCGCATAATATCCACCATTACTATATGAAATTAGATTACATTTACTAATATCAAAAGCACCTTTTTCATTTATATATTGCTCATCTGCATCTATTGCTAATACTTCTGCAATAAACATATGATGACTGCCTAATTCTCTTATTTCTTTTACTTTGCATTCTACTGATACGGGACTTTCTTTAATTAATGGGCATTTTACAAAATTCGCTTTTTCTTTCGTTATATGCATTTCTTTAAATTTGTCATGGTCTTTTCCAGATTTTACACCGCACCAATCCGTTACATATGCTAATTTTTCTGTTGTTAAATTAATTACAAATTCTCCCTGCTTTTTGATGATATCATAGGAATATCTTGTTGGTCGTACACTAATATAAACCATTGCTGGATTGGTATTTAAGATTCCTGTCCAAGCAACCGTTATCACATTCGATTTTTCCATTGTTCCACATGATACTAGAACTGCTGGTATAGGGTATAAAAAAGTTCCTGGTTTCCACATTACTTTGCTCATTTAGACTCTCCTCTAATCAATAAATTTCTTTTAGTATATCATCCTTTTATAAACATGTAAAGAAAAGAAAAAGAAACGATACATTAAAAATATTCTTTTATTTCTAATGTATCGTTTCTTTTTAAATAAATAAAAAAAACCTGGCGACAACCTATTTTTCCAGCAGGGTAACCCGCAAGTATCTTCGGCAC
>CAOKQZ010000044.1 GCA_948471055.1 uncultured Clostridium sp.
CCCAACTTTTACCCAATTCTACATAATAGTGCTTAAAAATAGCATTATTGTAAACTATTTTAAATCAACAAAAAATCACTAAAACCATTATAGTTCTAGTGATTGAAGTTTGGTTGCGGGGGTAAGACTCTGGACTACGTGCCTTCGGGTTATGAGTCTATTTTTTCAAATCTCTTATTTACTTCCTTCCAATTTAGTATATTTTTAAAATTTTGAATATACTCTGTTCGGTTTGCTTTGTATTGTAAGAAATACGAGTGTTCCCACATGTCTAATACTAATAAAGGTTTACATCCCCATAGAGTTAAGTTTTGGTGTTTTTCGCATTGTAAGATTTCTAGTTTTTGAAAATTAGGTACCCATGCGAGAATACACCAACCGTGATGCTTCTACTGTTTTTGCTGCCTCTATAAATTGATTTTGGCATTTGTCAAAACTTCCAAAATCTTTTATGATTTGCTCCATAAGTGCATTACTTGGCAAACTTGGCATTGGTACTCCCATGTTTGTAAAAAATAGTTCATGTAAAATGGCTCCTGAACCATAAAAACTTAAATCTCTTTCAAGACATTTAATCGATTCAAATTGATTGTTTAATCTAGCCTTTTCTAATTTTTCTAAAGTTTTATTGGTATTATCCACATAGCCTTTATATAAAGTATGGTAATGGATTTCTAGTGTTTCTTTACTATAATATGGCTCTAAGGCATTTAATGGATATGGTAATGGTATCATACGAATCATAAAAAAACCTCCTATTTTTTAATATATGCGTTTTTTGCTTATTTATTAAAAAATAGAAACTGTCTTTTAGATTTCGTATTCTTTTACTTCACAATTATCAATGCCTAATCCTCTTAATACTTCCATTCCTTCTGGCACTCCTTCTAGTTTTGCTCGAATGGGTACAGTTACTCCCCCATGGGTAACAAGAAGCACCGTTTTATCTTGATATTCTTTTTTAATTTTTTCTAAAAAATTCTCTATTCTCGTAAACAAAGCTCCCGTGCTTTCGGCATCTTCATATTGTTTATTTAATTTATAATTCCATATTTCATCAAAATCAAATTCTTTTGGTGTCTTTCCCTCAAATTTTCAAAAACATCTTTCTGTAATTCCGTTATCCAAAATCAAAGGAATATTTCTTCCAGAAGCAATAATTTCTGCGGTTTTTCTAGCTCGCTTTAAAGGAGAAGATATGATTACATCAATGGTTTCATTTTTTAATTTTTCTCTCGTTTCTTCTGCTTGCCTAACTCCTGTTTCATTTAATTCAATATCGGTAGACCCTTGTATTTTTCCTGCTACATTCCAATCTGTTTGCCCATGTCTTGTTAAAAGTAATCTCATTTATAAAAACCTCCTGTATATGATTTATGTTATTTTATCATATTTAAGAGGTTTTGAAAATAGTCTTTATGTTATTTTATACACAAAGGAGGAGTTTCCTCTATGAAACTCCTCCTTATGTGCTTCTTTATGAAGCTTTTTTGCAATGTTAATTCATTCTATTAGCTTGAACATCAGAGGTCAGGTCTCCACCAAGCTCTCGGTCGTGCCTACATAATAGAGAACATTGCTTCCAGCGCATCGCATTTCATCGAGTTCATCATGCACACATGACAAGGTTTACCCCGAATTGCTTTCATGCCGCCAATCCTCCTTCTCTAATAAAAGCTTTACTAAAAAACTTTTGCCTAAAGAGGCGTAAAACTTATAAAAGTTTTTCGTATTTTCCATTATAATTACCTTGGTAACATTTGTCAACTATTTTATGGAATTTTCTATACTCTTCCTAGCAAAATCGTTATTTACGATTTTTTCGTATGGTGCTTTTTGTTTTAGTTCTCCTGCTTCTTCCATGACGGTTTGAAGTCTTTCGAAAGATTCTTGTTTTAGAACTGGTGTGTCGTTCCATGCATCAATGTCAATGTAACTTTGGATTACGTTTGCTAGTAGTTCTACATCGGTGTCTGGGAAAAAGCCTTTGATGACTTCTGCTATTTCTTTGGCACTATGTTCTTTTACCCATACTTGGCCTTTGTAAATGGCGTCGGTGAAGGCTTGAACGGTATCACCGTTTTGTTCTATATAGCTCTTTTTTGCAAAATAGGCGGTATATGGGATTTCTCCTGCAGCCTCCCCAACAGAAGCTACTACATAGCCTTTTCCTGCATTTTGGGTCATGGTTGCGGTTGGTTCAAATAGGTTTGATTGTACTTTAAGTATACAATTTATTTTGTATACTTAAGGTTTATTTTTATAAGTTTAAATGTTCCTTAAGTATACATTGTGTTTTCAAAAGTTTGTTACACCTTTGAAAACTTATATTTAATTTTAATTTTTCTACCTTTGCTTACTATTATTTCATCAATTAAATTTCTTATTATTTCCTTTGTTGGATTTTCCATTTGTAGAAAATCATCAGCAAACTGCTTTAATTCTTTACAATCTAACATTTTGGTTTTTTCTTGTTCTTCTAACTGCTGTTGTAATTCGTTCTTTTCATTTATCAGTTTTTCTTTTTCTTCATTTTTAATTTTATAAATTTGTAAAAAGTCATCTACTAACAATATTCCATTTAACTTATCTTCATATATAGCTTTTATTTGATTTTCCAGTTTTTCCATTTTTAGTTCAATGTTATTTATCTCTGCTTGTATTTTATATTTTTCTATATTTATTTCTGTTTCTGCTGTTTTAAATATTTCTTTTAATTCTTCTTCATCAAAAACTATTTTTTTACATTCTTTTCTCAATTCATCAAAAACAGCTTTTTCAATTATACTTGCTCTTATTACAGAATTTTCACAATTTTTATTAATTTGATTTTTTCTACTGCAAATATAACTTACTTTTGTGTCATCATCTTTATATCTACTATCAATTTTAATTGTCATATTTGAGGAACAGTGTCCGGCAACGAACCATACCGCTTAAATAAATTATCATGCTTTCTTTTCCTTACTGTTCCATGTTCTTTTAATATTTTTTGTGCAAGTTCAAATTGTTGTTTGCTTACAATTGGTTCGTGCATATTATGAACAATAATCCATTCATCTTTTGGAACTCTTTTCCTTTTTCTCGTTTTATAATTAATAGTTGTAGTAGTATGACCTATTACATCACCGATATAGGTAGAATTATGTAAAATCTTACATACTGTGCTTTTGCTCCATAGGTTATAGCCGTTGCATATATTTTGGCTGATTAGCATATAGTCCTGGTGATTTTATTCCATTTTCATTAAGTATTCTTACAATATCTATTGTAGTCTTTCCACTTGTGTATAAATCAAATATCATTTTTACAGCCTTTGCTTGTTCGGGTTCAATTTCTAATTTATTTTTTTCGGTCTTACTTTTTCTATATCCAAATGGTGCCCAAGAACCTTGATATTCCCCTTTTTCTTGTTTAAGTTTTTTGATTTTAAGAATTTTTTTTGATGTATCTTTTGGATAAAAATCATTAAAAGCTAATCTAAAAGTTAGCATATCAAACGAATCATCTTCTTTGCTGTCTATGTTGTCATTTATTGCAATATATCTTATCCCTTTGTCTTTAAAATAATTTTCTATGTAATAACCCGTTAAAATATGGTCTCTGCCTAGTCTTGATAAATCTTTTGTAATAATAGCTGATATTCCTTTTGTTTCAATATCTTCTAAAAGCCTTTGAAAATCTGGTCTATCAAAATTCGTTCCAGAATATCCATCATCTACATATTCATCTATAACAACAAATTTATCTTCGTTAGACTTTCTTATAAATTCATATATACTTTTTCTTTGGTTTGAAATACTTTGGCTCTCTTTATTTTCTCCATCTTCTTTTGAGAGCCTTAGGTAAATGGCTGTTTTGTATGTTCTTGTCTTTTCCATATACACCTTCCCTTCTAAAAGACAAGTAACTGTAACCTATTCATTATTACTTTTTCATTATATACTAATTCATATATTTTCCATAGGTTTTATGTTACTTTTTTTTTGTAAAGATGTAATATTTCTATCTTTGTAATGATTTATGTATTCTTGTTTTATTACTTGGAGCAGGATTTGTTTTAGGTCCTGCTCTCCATATTCAATTATAATATTATTCTCATTTATTTTATTTTCTTTCTTGTTCATATTTAATAAATATGAATTTTTGGTTTGTTGTATACAATTTTTTCTCATTTTGGTTTGCTCCTTTTGAGCAATCCCAATCAAGTGTAAATTTATATGTAGGATTTTTATGCTCTACTAATATTTTTTGGTTGTTCCTTCTGCTGTTGCTCCAAATATTCTTTATATGTCATTGTTAACACTCCTTAAATTCTTTTTACAACTGCTTGTCTAAATGGACTATCTGAAACTACGTAAAAAGGTATCCCTTCTAATAAAAATTCTCCTTCATCTTTATTAAAAGAATATTCTAAATTTCCTTTTACTTCAATTTTATCAATACAATCTACACTATAAGGCATTGGGGGATTATATGGATATGGTGTAATTTTTATAAATTTTTTAAGTTTTTTAATCTTTTTACGATTCAATTCCCATTCTACATAGTCATTTAGAAATATAAGGTCTATACGTTCTTTAAAACGTATCCAAGATTGAATTTCGTTTGTTTCTGAGTTTATCATTTTTGATATGAGTGCATTTTTTATAACTATTCCTTTATTTTCTTTTAAATCTCTTAATACTATGTCTCCTATTTCTATTGAGTTATTGTTATCTAATTCTTCAATTACGATTTTCATTTTAAATACTCTCCTTTTTCTATCTTTATTTGACCTATAATGGTCGTATGTGGGATTTTAGTTACCTTCTTAATATACTTTTATATGTTAGAAGGTAACTATCCCTTAAAATTAATTTATGTAATTTCTATTGGTTGTCATTTTCTCCAACACCTATTGGAGTGTCTTCATCTGGGTAATCTTCAGTTGAAGGTTGTCCATTTCTTACTTTATCTACAATATTTTGATATTTTGTTCCTACATCATCTTTTGGAATTTCCCTTTCTTCTATGACATAATAAAAATCCTTTACACCTTCTAATTTTTTGACTTTTTCATCTTTAGAGTTATATATTTCTGTTGGAGCAATTACATTTGATAATTCAAATACTACACCTAAACGAAGGACTTTATTAGGTGCAAAGTCATCGGGGTCTATTTCATATAAGTAGTTATTTACGGCATTAATTCCACCTTTAGTATAATATGATGAAATAGGTCCATTATCAGTTAAAAAACCTATTGTACTTACTACTGATCCAACTTTAATTGAACTATCTATATATGCGTGTGTATCTACATTTTTATTTTTAAATTGTAATGTTAAAATTGACATACCTTTATTTTGGGTATCTACTCTAATATCTCTTACAATAGAAATATGTTCTCCTACTGGTTTTAATATTTCACTATTTTTGGAAGTTGGAGCTAATATTTTAGCTTCCTTTCCTTCATTTAAGGCTTCTATTACCTTTTCTTGTGCTTTCGCAATATTTAATCTGTACATTTTTGTACCTCCTTATAATTTTAAAATTTTATTTCTTTTACTACTCCACAAAGGAAAATATATAAGTAGAGTAGTAAAAGTGTTTAATGTCCCTTTTTGTCTTAAATAGGACTATTTAATTAATAACTTTTTAGTCTCATCTTGGACTAATTTTAATAAACTTGGAATATAACTACTTTTACAACCTTTTGGGAGAGTTATTGGATTTACTCCAATTTCTTCTAACCTTCCAATATTTCTCCCAATGGTGTTTTTACTATGTAGATGTTTTGTATCTTCCATTCCATATTGGTTAATTTCTTCTAAAAACTCACATAAATTTTTCTTAATGGTTGGAGTGTAAGAAGATGTTATAACAATTCTTTTGGCATTTTCCAATTTGTAATGGTCTCCTTCATATAGGAATGGGATTAGAAAGTCTAAATATAATTTTTGAAACATATTTTTATTCCAATAATTTTTTAGTTTTCTATCTATTCCAAATTTTTGTTGTTGTTTTTGTGTAAGTGCCTTTTTATTTTGGATTTCTACCCTTAAGGTCTTATCAAACCTTTTGTTATAGCCACTTTCTACATATTTGTTGTAAATATTGATGTTGTTTTGTCCCTTCTTGGTATGAAGATGTATTGAAGTATCATATTGTTGTGATGTCTTCATACGTTTGTAGTTATGTGGATATAATTGTATTAATTTACACACATCATCAAGTTGGTCATTTGTGTCAAATATTAAATTTGTATAGTAGTCGATTCTATTTAACGTTAATTTGTATGGTTGACCTACAACGACATTTAGTATTCTTCTTAACCTATCCATATAAGGACCATAGTCATTTAAAGTTATGTCTTTTTTATGGAGAAGGGTGTGTGTATTAGTAAATATTAGAAGAGTATGAGTAAATAAGTAATATACAAAATGAATGTTTTGATAATTATACTTATAAACTCCATTTCCAACCTTTTGGAATTTTTTATAATGTTTAATTTGTCTTGGTGTGATGTCTCCAATAGTATGTCTAATGGTATCTATCATTATTTTTGACACCTCCTTTCTTATTTAGTTTTCAAAGTACGAAGGACCGATGTTATTACAAGGTGTAAAGACAAGGTGTTAAAGCAAGTTGTAAAAAATTTTTTTGTATGGATTTGCAAATCACTAACTACTAAAATGCACTTTTTTTGAACGAAGGACTATAACAACTATTTGTATGAACTATATAATTTATAAGTTATAACCATTGGTATAATGGTAAAAATTAAAGATTATGATGTTGTAGAAAATATAGTTTTGTACTAAAAATAAATTTTTTTATTTTTTTTGATGTCTTCTTTTTCTCCTTTTTTATTGTTCTAAAAAATACATTTATATATATAACCCCCAAAAATTTGAATTTTGGACTATAACAACTATTTATAATAACTATCTTTACAAATGGTATAAGTATTGGTATAATAAGAAAAGTTTGGAGGTATTAAGATGACAAATATATATGATTTAAAACATAAAAGATTTTTTTGTAGTTGTGAAAATTTAGAAAATAAGGTCCAAATAACAAAAAATGGAGAAGAAGAAAATATAATTGATATAGAAAAATTTGTAGATGATGATTATTTCAAAAAATTATTAGATTATGGAAAAGAGTTAATATCCATTATTAATTATGATGAATGGTTTAGTAAAAATATTTTTTTGGGTAAAAAGGAGAAAGAAAAAGTAATTGATATTTTTATGAAGATGTGTGATGAATGTGGATTTATAGTAGGTTATAATGTAAATTTGAATAGTCATAAAAAAATTACTTTAGGAATGAATGATATAAATAAAATTTGTGTAAAAGTAGTTAAGTTATATTTAATTTACAACATCTACGTTTCTAAAAGTGAAAGAAAGGATTTTTTGGAAAAATATAATATTGACCCATTGAATGAATTTAATAAAAATAATGATTATACTAAATTAGAAATGATAAAAGATTTTGGAATGTTAATATACTCTTATGACCTATATGTTTTATTTATGTATGTTATATTAGACAATTATGTTGAATATGAATGTGTGAAAGAAAATTTTATTATTAAAGAATTTATATGTCCTGATTGTAAAAAAAGGATAAAAGTGACTAATGGTAATATGAGAAGTAGGAAAAAGTGTGATAGGTGTAGAGAGAAGGAAAATAAAAAGAATAGGAGCGAATATCCACAAAAAAGAAGGATAATTAATAAATTAGAAGGATATAAGGATATTGTTTCTAATATTAATAATTTTGATATGGAAGAATTTGATATATATATACATTCAGTTACTAATAAGAAAAATGGTGTGAAGAAAAAGAATTTGAAGGAATTGAAAGATTATTTGAAGAAGGTGGAAAAGATAATAAAAGAAAAGGGTTAAACTTCCAACTTTAAGCGAATTAAGTAAAATGTTGTTAAAATTAAAAAGTATAAAATAGATAAGATAGTATATTAGTTTTTAGTAAAAGTGTCTTAAAAGGGCTTTTTAGAGCCAATAGGAAGATGGTTTATATTAATTATTTTTGGTAAAATGTATTGATGATGTGATTTGTGATGTTTTTTGATTTTTGAAAATGATAAAAGGATGATGTGATGTATTTTTGATTTTTGGGATTATGTAATAAGTGATGATGATGTATTTTAGGTAAAAGATAAGTAAAAGTGAAAGAATAAGTAAGAAAAGTTATTTGATTTTGTTTTTGTATTAGATGTTAGGATATATTATTTATGTAAGAATAATTAATAATACATCTTCATCTACTCCAATATGACTAAATATATTTAATAGAAGAAGATTTATATATTAATGAAAGAAATATATACTACTACCTATAAGTAAGGTATGTTAAGAAGATGTATTTTAGAAGATGTAATTTTTAGATGATTTGAAGATGTGAAGGATAAAAAGTAAAAGGGATTTATTTTTATTATTTGAAGATAAATAGGAAGATTAAAGGATATTATGATATTGAAGGAGATTAGATATATTATCCAACATCTACTACAACATCTATATTGACATCTAATCCTTATACCTATTATGAAGGTAAAGAGATGAAGAAAGATGATTATATGTTCCAAAAACTAATTGAAAGAATATACATACTTTTTTGAGATATTAAGAGAAAAAGAGAGATGAATATACCTTCCAAAAAGAAGATAAAAAAAAATTGACCTAAATGTATATATATTAATAAGAGACATATAATTCCTTACAAATACTACATTGTAGAAGGTCAATTTAGTAAAAATATTCTTTTTTGTGTTAAATTTTTATATCCTAAATACTAAAATTTTTATATCCTAAATCAATATTATCTTGGTTAATTCCAATATATTTTAAAGTAATTGAAGGTGATGAATGATTAAAAATTTCTT
>CAOKQZ010000045.1 GCA_948471055.1 uncultured Clostridium sp.
GATTCAAAAGAATAAGAAAAAATCTTATGAATTATCTGTATTTTGACTTTTTATTATCGAAAAAAAGGAGAAAAATGTCATGAGTACCATTGTAGCAATATCAACCGCACCGGGAATTGGAGGAATTGGAATTGTAAGAATGAGCGGAAGTAAGACATACCAAGTATTACAAAAGATTTTTAAGCCAAAACAGGAGATGGATTTTGAAAAGATAAAAGGGTATCGTATTAAATATGGCTATATTGTAGAAGAAGAGAAGATTATTGATGAAGTTTTGGTTTCTTTTTTTAAAGCACCCAATAGTTATACCAAAGAAGATTTGTGTGAGATTCAATCACATGGCGGGATGTATATTGTCCAAAAAATATTAGAATTGTGTTTGCAAAATGGAGCAACACTTACGGAACCGGGAGAATTTACTAAAAGAGCCTTTTTAAATGGAAGGATAGATTTATCACAAGCAGAAGCAGTCATTGATGTGATTAATGCCAAAACCCAAAAAGAATCGAAGGTATCCATACAGCAATTAGAAGGAGGAGTATCAAGAGAAATAAGGAAAATAAGAGATTTGCTTATGCAAATTATGGTGGATGTGGAAGTTTCTATTGATTATCCAGAATATGATATAGAAGAAGTGGATAAGAAAAAGGCAGAAAATACATTAAAACAAGTAGAACAAGAGTTAGTAAAATTGAAAAACAGTTTTGAAACTGGAAAAATTGTAAAAGAGGGAATCGGGGTTGCATTAGTAGGCAAGCCAAATGCGGGTAAATCCTCATTATTAAATGCTATTTTGAAAGAGGAAAGAGCGATTGTTACAGATGTGGAAGGGACTACTCGAGATATTATCAAAGAGTCTATTTCCGTAAGAGGAATTCCAATTAATATGATTGATACAGCGGGGATTCGAAAGGCAGATAATAAAGTAGAACAAATTGGAATTGAACGTTCAAAAAAGAGTGTAGAGGAAGCGGATTTTGTGATTGCTATTTTTGATGGCAGTAGGCCATTTTCTAAGGAAGATGAGCAGATTGTTGAAATGGTAAGAAAGAAAAAGTGTGTGTTTGTGATTAATAAAATGGATATTTGTAAGGATAATATGGTGCAAGAGGAGATTGAAAAGAGGTTTCCGAATCAGACGATTATTAGGATATCAGCGAAGAGTAGAGAGGGGATAGAGGAGATTTACCGAGAGATTGAGAGGCGTTTTCGATTAGATGAGATACAGGTGGATTATGATACGGTGATTACGAATGTGCGTCATAAGCAGATTATTGTGCAGGCGATAGAGGAGACAAGGAAGGCTCTTTTGGCGAATGAAGAAGGAATGCCGATTGATATGGTGGGGCTGTCGATTAAGGCGATTTTGGAGGCTTTGGGACAGATTACCGGGGAGACGGTGTCGGAGGAAATTATCAATGAAATCTTTGCTAAGTTTTGTTTGGGAAAGTGAGATGCGAGGATTTGATTTGAGGCGATTTTATAGTTAAAATGATTTGTTGTATGTTGAATTGGTTAAAAGTGCTTAAAATTGATTTTGAGAGTAATTACGAGGAACGGGGTGTTGGATTGAAGGATTGATTTTGACGTCCGCTTCCATGTAATACTACGAATAGAAAAAAATTCCGTTCTCCAAGGCGTTTTTGTGTTGGTGGTTTTTTGGAATGATGTGACACACTGTGCTTGGGAGTAAGCATTGGGCTTTGTAGGTCGAATTCGTTTTTTTCTATTCGTAGTATTACATTCACGCTGGTTTGAGGCGGAGTTTGTTGGCGTAAAGATGGAGGAAGTGCTTTAAATTGGGGAAGATAATTACAAACAGGTGTTTTTGTTTCATGAAAAACATGGAGAGGAGAAAGAAATGAGTTATCAAGCGGGAGAATATGATGTAGCAGTGATTGGTGCTGGGCATGCGGGGTGTGAGGCTGCGCTTGCTTCGGCAAGACTTGGGAAGAGGACGTTGTTGTTTTCGATTAGTTTAGAGGCGGTTGCTAATATGCCTTGTAATCCACATATAGGTGGAAGTTCGAAAGGGCATTTGGTAAGAGAGATTGATGCGCTTGGCGGAGAAATGGGGAAGAATATTGATAAGACTTATATACAGATTAAAATGTTAAATAAGTCGAAGGGACCGGCGGTGTATTCGTTAAGGGCGCAGGCAGACCGAAAGCGATATCATATGGAGATGAAGCATACTTTAGAGAAACAAGAGAATTTGTATATAAAGCAGGCAGAGATTGTGAATATTAGTGTGAAGGATAATCAGGTGGAGAGTGTTGAGACGAATATTGGTGCGATTTATAAGGTGAAGGCGGTTATATTGGCGACTGGTACTTATTTGAAAGGAAAGATACATATTGGAGAAGTGTCTTTTGAAAGTGGACCAGATGGGGTGTTTCCAGCAAATCGATTATCGGATTGTTTGAAAAACTTAGGAATTGAGCTATTAAGATTTAAAACAGGAACACCGGCAAGGATTAATAGGAACAGTATTGATTTTTCAAAAATGGAGCTTCAAGAGGGGGATAATGAGATTGAAATGTTCTCTTTTGAAGACGAAACAGACAATAAGAAACAAGAACCATGCTATTTAACATACACAAACGAAGAAACACACAAGATTATACGTGCTAATTTACATCGTTCACCATTATATGCTGGGAAGATAGAGGGAACAGGACCTCGTTATTGTCCTTCCATTGAAGATAAGGTAGTAAGGTTTGCGGATAAGGAGAGACATCAGATTTTTGTAGAACCAATGGGGGAGAATACAAATGAAATGTATATACAAGGAATGAGTTCTTCTTTACCAGAGGATGTGCAAATTGCAATGTATCGAACTATACCAGGATTAGAAAAGGCAGAGTTTACAAGACCAGCATATGCCATTGAATATGACTGTATTGAACCATCCCAATTAAAAATATCGTTAGAAAGTAAGAAAATAGGGGGAATGTTTTTTGCTGGGCAGATTAATGGGACATCTGGTTATGAAGAAGCGGCAGCACAAGGAATTATTGCAGGAATTAATGCTGTAAGAAAATTAGATGATAAAGAACCAATTGTATTGGGAAGAGATGAGGCATATATTGGTGTTTTAATTGATGATATTGTTACCAAAAGTACCAATGAACCATATCGTATGATGACTTCGAGAGCAGAATATCGTCTTTTATTAAGACAAGATAATGCAGATTTACGATTAACGAAAATAGGGCATGAAGTAGGATTAATAAAAGAAGAAAGATATCAAGCTTTTTGCAAAAAGAAAGAAAGAATAGAAGCAGAAATTAAACGTATGAAAGAAAAGACAATTAAACCAACAAAAGAAGTAAATGAGTTGTTAGAAAGCTTGGGAACTTCAAAAATAGAAACAGGGGTTAAGTTATCGGACTTATTAAAACGTACTGAAATTACTTATGAAGATTTAAGCCCAATTGATGAAGAAAGACCAATTTTAGAAAAACAAGAAAAAGAAGAAGTGCAAATTCAAATAAAGTATGAAGGGTATATCAATTTACAATTAGTACAAGTGGAAAAAGCAAGTAAATTAGAAAACAAAGCATTATCACAAGAAATCGACTATAGCCAAATAAAAGGGTTACGATTAGAGGCAAGACAAAAACTAGATAAATACAAACCAATATCCGTTGGACAAGCATCTAGAATATCGGGTGTTTCTCCAGCTGATATTTCAGTGTTACTAATTTACTTAGAACAAAACAAGAATAAAAAAGAGGAGGGGTAATATGGAAAAAGAAACATGGAAGCAAAAATTAAAAGAACAAGCAGGGAAGAGTAATACGATATTAAAAGAAGAACAACTAGAGAGGTTTTATAACTATATGGAGATATTAAAGATGTGGAATGAAAAAATGAACTTAACAGCAATTACCGAAGATTACGAAATCTTACAAAAGCATTTTATAGACTCATTAACAATTACCCCATACATAGAAAATAATGCAAGTATTATAGATGTAGGAACAGGAGCAGGGTTCCCAGGAATTCCAGTAAAAATAGCAAAAGAAAATGTATCGATTACATTAATAGACTCCTTAGCAAAAAGAATTAATTTCTTAAATGAGGTAGTTAAGACATTAGAATTATCAAATATAACGACACATCATGTAAGAGCAGAAGAAGCAGGAAAAAACAAGAAACTAAGAGAGCAATTCGATATTGCAGTGTCAAGGGCAGTTGCACCACTTGCTACTTTGGTGGAATACCTATTACCATTTGTTAAAATTGGTGGAAAATGTATTTGTATGAAAGCAAACAAAGGGGAGGAAATTGAAAATAGTAAAATCGCAATTAGTATATTAGGGGGAGAAATAGAAGCGATAAAAGAATTTACACTACCAGACTCAGATATAAAAAGAACTCTAATCATAATAAAAAAGACGAAAGAAACGCCAAGTTCATACCCAAGAAAAGCGGGAACCCCATCAAAACAACCAATACAATAAATTGAAAAAATTTTATGAAATTTATTGACATATGGAATAGTTTTTTATATGATTAATATGTCAAAATTTTATATATGGAGGGATGACTTTGGGAAAAATTATTGCAGTCGCAAATCAAAAGGGAGGAGTAGGAAAGACTACAACTTCAATCACTTTAAGTGCATTACTTGCAAAAAAGGGTAAAAAGGTAATCTTGATTGATGCAGACCCACAAGGAAATGCGACCAGTGGGGTAGGCTTACAAGGGCCAACGCAAAAATCAGTATATGAACTATTAGTAGAAGATATCAAAATGGAGGAAACATTAGTACAAACCAAAAGCAAAAATCTAAAAGTTTGTCCATCCAATATCAACTTAGCTGGGGCAGAGGTAGAGCTTGTTTCCATGATGTCAAGAGAGCAAAGGTTAAAAGAAAAATTAGAAGAACTAAAACATCAATATGATTATATGATTATTGATTGTCCACCATCGTTAGGATTAATTACACTAAATGCATTTACTGCAGCAGATAGTGTATTAATTCCGATTCAATGTGAATACTATGCCTTGGAGGGGTTAGGACAACTTATGAATACCATCAATCTTGTAAAAAAGCATTTGAATAAAAACTTAGAAATAGAAGGTGCTCTTCTTACCATGTATGATGTAAGAACAAACCTATCAAACCAAGTAGTAAATGAGGTAAAAAAATACTTTGGAGACAAAGTATATAAAACGGTAATACCACGAAACGTAAAATTAAGCGAAGCACCAAGCTATGGAATGCCAATTACAGAATATGACGGACATTCAAAAGGGGCAAGAAGTTATGACAAATTTGTAAATGAATTACTAAGAAGAAATGATGTTGTCAAAAAACCAAAACACATGAAATAGGAGGAAGGAAAATGGTAAAGAAAACAGGGTTAGGAAAAGGGTTAGATGCATTATTTGCAAGCAATGTAGATGTAGAAGAAACCTTAAAAGAAAATGAAGTCATCGAAAAACTAAAAATAACACAAGTAGAACCAAATCGCAATCAACCAAGAAAACATTTTGACGAAGAAGCATTAGAAGAATTAGCAGAATCTATCAGTCGATATGGGGTAATACAACCAATCATTGTTGTAAAAAAAGGTGATTACTATGAGATTGTTGCAGGAGAAAGAAGATGGAGAGCTTCTAAAAAAGCAGGATTAACAGAAATACCAGCCATTGTAAGAGAAGGCGATGAAAGAAAAAACAAAGAAATTGCATTAATTGAAAATGTACAAAGAGAAGACTTAAATGCCTATGAAAAAGCCGTTGGAATAAAAGAATTAATGGAAGAATATGGACTAACACAACAACAAGTATCTGAAATATTAGGAAAAAGTAGAAGCAGTATAGCCAATACCGTAAGAATATTAAACTTAGACCCAAGAGTGATCGAATTAGTACAACAAAACAAATTAACAGAAGGACATGCGAGAAGTTTACTTGCCATTGAAGATAATGAAAAACAATATCAAATGGCACTTCGATTACTAGAAATGGGAGCAAGTGTAAGAGAAGTTGAAAAAAAAGTGCAACAAAAAAAGAAAATGAAAAAGCAAGATGAGAGATACGAAGCCATCTATCGTGACATAGAAGATAGTTTTCAAGGATTTTTTGGTACAAAAGTAAAATTAGAAGTAGGAAAAAGAAAAGGAAAAATTGTAATAGAATATGCCAACAACGATGATTTAGAAAGAATATTAGACTTAATTAAGTAAGAGGAGGAAAGAAAATAGAATGGAAAGCATGCTGAATATTTTAGAAGCGCCATATTTCGATTTAGGGCTCATAATTTTTATTATGATACTAATTATATTATACATCACCAATATCGTAAAATTGGGCAAAATAAGAAGAAATTACACATCTTTCATGAATAAGGTTGGAAATGGAGAAAATATACAAGAATCGTTAGAGAAATATGTGAAGCAAGTAGAAGAAGTAAAAAAAGAAAATGAAACATTAAAAAAAGGAATTCAACAATTAGAAACAGGAGTTGCAGGATGTATTCAAAAAGTAGGATTGATACGTTATAGCGCCTTTAAAGACACAGGAAGTGACTTAAGTTTCACATTAGCACTACTAAATAAAGAGAACACAGGAGTCGTTTTAAATGGAATTTACTCAAGAGATATGTCAAATATATACGCAAAACCAGTAGAAAAAGGAGTATCGACCTATACCTTATCTGAAGAAGAAAAACAAGCCATAGAAAAGGCAATGAAGGCATAAAATCAATAAAAAAAGTAGTTCATTTCTTATAAATGAGCTACTTTTTTTATTATTGCGAAAGCAAGAAAGTCCTTATACCGAACACCTGAAACGCTTGGGAATAGTAAGAAAAGGAGCAAAAGAGAAGAATTGCAAAAAAGACAACAAGAAAAATAAGGAAAAATGAAAGGCAGTAGAAGAAGAAAAAGCAAAAAAATAGCACACCCAAAAGACAAACAGTAAACATAAAACGTTAAAGCATCATCTTTGGCAAAGAAAAGCGAATAAGAAAAAAAGAGGGGCAATAGAAACAAAAGCAAAAAGATTTTAAAACCCAACAAAACAAGAAAAAACATTAGGGAATTCAAGAAAAAAGAGGAGGTAATGAAACACAGAAATCATACATAAAAACAAGAACAAACATTCTAAACGTAAAACAAAAGCAAACACGAAAATTATGTAAAACAAAAAACAAAAAACACGCTAAAAATAGAGAACAAAAAGTAAAACAAAAAAAGAAACAACAAAAAAAACAAGAAAAAAGCGACAGCAAACCCTAACGGAATAAAGAAAAAAGAAAAAACAGACAAAACAGAAGAAAAGAATACATAAAACAAGAAAAAATGAAAAAAGTTTTAAAAAAGTAAAGTTAACAAAAAGAAACCAAAGCAAAAACGAAAAGAAGAAAGAAAAAGCGAAATAGTTTTCGCAAACCAAAACAAAAATTTGCCAAACAACAAACAAAAAATATTTTTTTAGAATTAAAAAACAATAAATGCAAAATAATATAATTATTTTTATATTTATTTTAAAATAACAAAAAAATATAAACACAGGAAAAGCCCACATACGTAAGGGTTTTGGCGATTAAACTAAAAATTAAAAATAAATAATAAAAAAAT
>CAOKQZ010000046.1 GCA_948471055.1 uncultured Clostridium sp.
GATAATGAAGAAGATTTAAAAATGCTAAAAGATTTTCTTTCTTC
Source organism: uncultured Clostridium sp. (assembly GCA_948471055.1). GTDB lineage: Bacteria > Bacillota > Clostridia > TANB77 > CAG-508 > RGIG8482. Next base: position 45 of record CAOKQZ010000046.1, read on the forward strand.
TTTAAAAACCGTCGAAAAAGTAGAACTTTTAAAATATCATAACATGGGAAAATTCAAATGGGACAACTTAGGAGTAGCCTATGAACTAGAAAATATCCTTCCTGCTACTGAGGAAGATATTGTAAGGGCAAAAAAAATTCTTGGAATTAAATAAATGTAGGACGACCATTGGTCGTCCGTTTCAACATTAAAATTTAATTTTTTATATTATGCCAATCTCATCATCTTCTAAGATATTATCATTCTTTTCTAGCATGTTTTTGTATTGTATTGCAACCCAAATCTTTTTTAACATATATATATTTAGTACTAAAATCCCTATTAAAATTATGAGAACACACCAAGACTTAATAGTAAATCTTTGGTATAATTTTATATTTTCTTGTATATATTTATCTTTTAAATTTGTTTGTTCTACTTTTCCTTGCCATACATTTATATCATATTTTATTTTTTCCTTTTGTTTATTTGAAATTTGATTTTCTACACAATAGTCTTGAAAAAATTCCTCAAATCGTTCTTGTGTATATATCGTATTCATATATGCTTTGGTTCCTAATAATACTATCATTGTAGTAACTGTTAATATTAAAGTAAAAACCATATGAGATAACAATTTCTTTTCATTTTTGCTCCATATACTAAATATAAAAATCAAACTTGTTATAATAAAAGAAACTAATAATCCTGAATATAAATACAATTTTTTTACATTTTCAATTACATCTGGAAATGTAGATGGTGCTATTAACCAATAAATAAAAATAGATATACATATTATTAATAATGCAAAAATAAAGAGGATAACATTTATTCCTTCTACAAAAAGGTAGTAATTAAATTTCGCATTCCATTTATATGCTAAATATGCTCCATATTCTTTTATGCTCATTGGTACATAAATCTTCATAGTTTATCCCCTTTCTATTTTTTAAATTGTAAATCCTATTATTTCTAATACAATTCCTGCTACTACTCCAATGACATATAATAATCCAATAATACTTGCATTTTCTTTTCTGTTTTTGTTTACTTTGCAAAGGATTAAAATTCCTACTCCTGCTCCTACTAATAATCCTGCAAGCATGGTTGAAACACTAATTACACCTGATAAATATAATTGTGTTAGTAAAACAGAAGATGCACAATTCGGTATAAGTCCAATGAATCCTGCTAAAATTGGTCCTAAGACTGGTTTGTTTAAAACAATGTTTGCTAGGTTGTCCTCTCCGATTAAATAAATAACGGTATTTAAAATAAAAGAAATAAAAAGAATATAGAGAAAAACGCTTATCGTATGTTTTAAGGAAGATTTTACAATACTTCCTTCTTCACAATGGCAATGTTCATGTTCGCAAACTTCGGTAATTTTATTTTTCTCTTCTTTTTTACTAAATTTTCTTACTACAAAATCAATAATAAATCCCGCTAGCATTCCCATTAGTAATTTCGCGGCTAAAATTTTTACAATCACTTGAGCGGGTACTGCTTCGGATAAAAGAATGGGTAACATTTCATCCGAAGTAGATAGAAAAATGGCAATTAACGTTCCAAGTGTAATAATTCTTCCTGCATATAGATTGGCTGCCATAGCCGAAAAGCCACATTGTGGAAAAATTCCTAATATACTTCCTAAAGCTGGCCCAAACTTACCAGATTTTTGCACAATTTGTTTTGTTTTATTGCTTGTTTTATGTTCAATATATTCCATCATAAGATATGCCACAAACAAAAATGGCAATAACTTAATACTATCTTTTAAGGTATCTAGTACTACTTCTAACATATTTTTCCCTTCTTCTTTATTTAATATTTTTTATCATACCACATTTTCCCAAAAATAACAAGAAAAACGTGCCGCTATAATCTGGCACGTTTCTCTAACGCTTACATTGCTGCTGGAAGAATTCTCATCGGTTTCCAAATGAGCAAACCATTCGGACCTTCTTTCGGAATTCCTAACACATCTACAAATCCCTCTTCCTTGCAAAGTTCAATGAACATCTTTGTTACATTAGATGCGATCTTATTAGAAATGTCCACCGAAGGAATCTGAATTGTCATGTCGCCATCTGTTTTAATTCCCTTGTATTTCGGTTCTTTGCAGTACCTGTCCGTGTATGCAATATCAATCTTTCCTACTGCCTTATTCTTATACAGAATAACAAACAGTAAATCTGACATCTCATTTTTCTCACGGATTTGCTTCTTTAATCCATTAATAACAAGAAGTGCCCTATCTTGCGGTATATCCGCTAGCCGGACCAATGGCATAACATCGCTTGTTTTCATCTCCCGAATGGTAATGTCTCCTTTTGTAATGCTGTACATCTCTTTTCCTCCTTAATTGCTTTATTGCTTTATGTATACAATTGTATCACATATTCTTATTTTTTTCAAATTTTATTCACACTAACGATATTTGACTACTAATTTCTTGAAAATTAATATCAAAAAATTATATACTGGCAACATTAGATATTCTTCTACTTAACAAATCATGTTTTCTGTTATTTTTCTATAATTTTCTTTATTCTATCGATATTTTCCACTACACAATTATATCCATATTGGTAACAACTATCTAGTTTCTCTACATCTAATAAACCTACTTTATCAGTGTATACACTTAATACCAAATCACTCATTTCCAAACTTTCTTCGGATATTTTGCTTCCCATAATGTCAATGGTTTTCATGACAATGTCCATAATATTACTATCTTCTTTTACTGGGTCTGCGTCAAATTTTACAGCAATTACTTTATCTGCTCCTTGCTTTTTTACTTCGTATACTGGTACATTGTCTAGTACTCCACCATCCATAAAGGCATGATTTTCAAATTCACAAGGGGTAAATACAGCAGGGAAACTACTACTCGCACGTACTGCTTTTCCTACAGTAATGTTGGTAATGTACTGAGAAGTATCTTCTATTCCTCCAGGAATGTAATTGGTAAAAACATATTCTTTGGAGTTCATAATATCTATACTGGGAATGACAATTGGCATTTTTATTTGGTTTAATTTTTGAATTCCTTTTTTATAAGCAATTTTGTTGTAAATGGTTTCTAAACTTTTTCCCGTTTTTAGCCCTTGAATGGTATTCTTTCGGTTCATCATAAAGTTACCAATTCCTGAAACAATTGGTCCACTACTAATATATACGAGTTCCTTGGCATATCGTTTAAATAGAATATATATGTAATATGGCGAATACCCCATGGCATAAAGAGAAGCCACCAAACTTCCTGCACTTGTTCCTCCAATTATATCAATTTTTATCCCATTATCTTCTAATGCTTTTAGCACTCCTGCATGAGCAATCCCACGAATTCCGCCTCCAGATAAAGCAATTCCTAATTTCATCTTGTCACCTACCTTATAAACAGTATTTCCTATTTACAATATGTTTAAACCTTCGGTTTTGCTATTTTTGAATTTTTCTGTAATCTGTGGTATAATGGTTTCAATGAAACTTTTGAGGTGTTTTTATGCTAAAATTTTATGAAGGAAAAATCGTTTATTCACATACTCTTCGGAAGGTTCTTTTGGATTTAATAGAAGAAACCAATTATTCTGGAGAAGGTGAACAAGAAATTGAAATTCCTGCTAAGAAAAAATATTTTAGCTACAAAAGATATTTCAAATGGTACTAATGTTTAAGAGGGAACCTGCAATCGGTTCCCTCTTTTATTACATTAAACTTCTGTGTATGGTAACATGGCGATGTGTCTACATCTCTTAATTGCAATGGTAATATCTCTTTGATGTTTTGCACATGCTCCTGTTGCTCTTCTTGGTAATATTTTACCTTTTTCATTAATGAATTTTTTTAATTGGTCTGGATTTTTATAATCTAATACAAAGTTTTTGTCTGCACATAGTGGGCATACCTTTTTTCTTACTTTGCGAAATCTTGGATTATAATCTTCATCCCCATTATTCATTCTATTATTTCTTCTATTATTTTTTTTGTCTGCCATTTTTTCTTTTCCCCCTATCTTTGTTTTAGAATGGTAGGTCATCATTGGAAGAAATTTCAAATTCTGGGCTTTGGGTTGCTACATTTCCAAATGTATTTTCAAAATTTGCTCCAGCATCACCATCACGTTTGCTATCTGCAAAATACGCTTCTTCTGCAATAACTTCTGTTATATAATGCTTTTGTCCTTGATCATCATCCCATGTTCTTGTTTGAATTCTTCCAATTACTCCTACTTGTTGTCCTTTTTTAAAGTATTTACTACAAAACTCTCCTGTTTTGCTCCATGCCACAATATTAATAAAATCGGCTTGTCTTTCTTCTCCTTGTCTTGCAAATCTTCTATTAACAGCAAGTGAGAAACTTGCCACTAGTGTGTTATTGGTTTGTGTATACCTTACTTCTGGATCTTTTGTTAATCTTCCCATTAAAATTACTTTGTTCATATTTTTTTACCTTACCTTTCTTTTCATTAAAGGTTCCTAATTCATTTACTAGTTTTCTTTTTTTACAACAATGAATTTAATTACATCATCGGTAATTCTGTAATTTCTTTCTAATTCTGTAATTAGTTCTGGGTTTGCTTCAAAATTGATTAACACATAATAAGCTTCTTTGTTCTTTTTAACTTCATATGCTAATTTTCTTTTTCCCATTTCTTCTACAGATTCTACTTTTCCATCAGTATTAATCAAGTCTGAAAACTTTTTAATAAGGCTTTTTAGACCTTCTTCTTCTAAACTTGGATTAATAATGATAATACTCTCGTACTTATTCATTATTTCACCTCCTTTTGGCTTATAACCCATACTCCCTTTTATACGGTATGAGTAAGGAAAAAAGCAATGCTTTTTCTCAAACATTGCTTATTTTATCATAAATAAATAGAATTGTCAAACACATTTTTCCTAAATTTGTAGCCACTGAACTTACCATTTTAGTAAGTTCAGTTTTATTTCGCTTTAACAAAATCTTCTTAATTTTATACCCCCATTATATACGGATTTTCTTTAGTTCCATCTCCACCTATTAATTTTATTTCTTTTGACTTCAACAAAACACAAAAACGAAATCCTGCTGAAAATTCTAATCCAGCTGTCATTCCAGCCAAATTCGCCCAAGAAATGGGATGACTATATAATCCCCCACTTGGATCCACACGTCGTATACAAAAATATGCCATTTTTGTAGGAAGTGATACATCTCGAGATGCAAACATATAATATTCACCCGTTATATATGTATTAGCACTTTTTAATGCTGCTTGGTCGATTTTATAATTTGTATCTGCCTCATAATATCCTGTATCATCAGTTTCCCATCCAGATGGCCTTGTATACTCATCCCAATGACTCATTGGGAATTGTACTGTTGTTTCAGTTTCCTTATTGCTATCTATAAACATTCCATTTTTTACTGTAGGTATACTGCCTATGCATCTTGCATCATATACATAATCCGTATTTATATATTCCTTTGCTAGTCTATCTAATGTTTTAATTAATCCGTTATAGGCAGTTTTTGCATCTTCCCATGTACTTCCATCTTGTACTATCCTTAGATTTTTCACACTTTTATCGGATACAATTTGTAATCCATATTCTGAACTTACTGGATATAATACTCTACATACAACTACTCCATTTTCTCCAACACTACTTACTCCTGTATCATATTTAATATAATCTCCTACTTTTAATGCTTTTACTTCTTCTGATACTTCTGGTTCTTTTGGAGTTAGTTCCTCCATAATCTTATCTGCTTCTTTTAGGAAATTACTTAATTGTTCATCTTCTCGTTTTGCTGATTCCTCATAGTTTTTTCCCGCTTCCTGTGCACGATTTAATATTCCTCTTTGTCCTACTGTTAGGTTAATCGTTATTCCTGCTAGAATTAATAGCACAATAATCGTTATTACTAAAGCCACTAATGTAATTCCTGTATTTTGTTTTAATTTTTTCATTTTCTTTGGTTCCTTTCTTTCTCTATTTTTTTACCTATATTTTCCACTTTTGTAAAAATATATACTCCATTTCTATTTGGCATTATATATTACCGTTTGGTTAATGTCAATGCAGTTTTTATAATCTTGGTAACATTCTCCTCCTTATTTGTAGAAACATTTATAATATTGGTAAATATGGAGGTCATTATGCAAGATATTTTTATAAAACGATTGATTGAATTAATGGAAGAGCAAAATTTAACACGGATTAGAACTTAGCAAACGTGTTGGGACGACAAATGTTACCATTTCTCGATATTTGAACGGACAACGAAAACCTCAGATTGAAATTGTCGTAAAACTCGCTGAAGTGCTTGGTACTTCAATTGATTATTTACTTGGCTTTTCTAATCGCAAAAATTTTTCTGATAGTAAAAGTAACAATTTAGATCGAATTCAAGATACCTTGGAAATTTTGGGATTACTAAATGATAATAAAGAATTATCCGATTCTCAAATAATTTTGATTGAGAAATTATTAGATGCAAATAAGGAATTTATTAAAAATTTAAAAGATTCATCTTCAAAGGGTGCATGAAACAAGGTTTGACTAAGAAATCAAACCTCGTTTTTTTAAATCTTCAAAAATTAATCTTCCTGCAAGACTTATTTTATCCATATGACTTGTATCTAACCAATCGAATTTTTCTATTTCGGACGCTGGGTTTAAAGTTCCTTCATATTTCGCTAAATAGCAAATCATTTTTACGATAACACCTTCCCCTTTTCCATCTGCTTGTGCTTCAAAAGTACCATAATATTGAATTGTATCTTTTTTAATATCCACACAAAGTTCTTCTTTTACTTCTCGAATAAGAGTTTCCTCATCTGTTTCTCCTTCTTCTCTTTTTCCTCCTGGAGAATAATACGTATTTTTCCCCTTACTAAGAGTACAAAGTACTTTTTTATCTTTTATATAAATCCATGCAATCTTATCGATCATTTTTATTTTCCTCCTTATGTTTTTTAGTATAGCATAAAAGAAATCGACAGGCAATATCCTGTCGATTTCTCCTAACGAAACATCTTCCAATGGATAGATTCAAACTCCCGAATTACTTTCCATGGGCTTATCGGGCACCATTGCCCACTTGGATAATTTTTCCATAACCATAGAAGCGTTTTTCCATACACCCTAGAAAACAATACCATAACCGCATAGTTAAAACTTGGTGAATTAATAGGGATTCGCGTATTTCTTCTTAAGATTTCATCATAAAATGAAACATATCCCTCTCCTATTTTAAAAGATTCATACATTTTTCGAATTTGCCTTAACTTCTCTGAATCTTCTGGATACACCTCTTCACTGTATTCTCCAATTTTTCCTACACAGTGGTGTAACTGTTTTACTGCCCTTTGAATAAATTGCTCTACAAGGGAAACTTGTAATGGTACGGTGTTTTGTAGCTCTGAATTTGTACACATCGTCCGAATGGCTTGTCCCAATCTTGTCTTCTCGTTGTATAATGCCTTATACATATCCATACTGGCATAGGGTTTTAGCTGTCTCATTCGATAAACTAC
>CAOKQZ010000047.1 GCA_948471055.1 uncultured Clostridium sp.
CTTACACATAGTTTGGCAATCAATTTGCAGATTTTGAATTGTCGTTGCTAATGACTCTTCACTATCACAAATTTCAGTCATATCAACAATGTCTTCGCTGTCGCAAATGCCTTTCTCTACCAATTGCTTCGATTTGCTTCTCCGCCAAAATACAATATACTTCATATCGTACTCCTTTCAATGTCTACACTAAATGTAGTAATAGATAACTAATTTATTATTTCTACATTTACCATGTTTTTCGCCTTGGCTTGCTTTTACATGGAAACAAAAAGTCTTACAAATATATTATATCATATTTTACATAATATTGCAACTTATAAAATTACCCATGCAATTAAATAGATACAAAGCTACTTTATTTCTTTCAACTTGTTCCATTTCCATTATTTTAGCCATTGTAAACATTACCAGTTTGTATTTTGCAAAGTTTATCAATGTTGTTCTATATTCCTCATCAACTTCCTTTAGCATAGTATCAAATTTCTCATACATTTCAGTTTTATTATATGAAATATTCACCCAGTCACTTGTAGTTAAGCATATTCCTAATCTTAATTTGTCTTTTATATTCATATCTTTAATTATATTTATTACATTTTCAACTTTATTTTCTTCCATAACTTTTTCCTCCTCTTAAAATCTGGTATCATTATTTTTCTTTCTATTCTTAATTTGCTTGTTTTCATCTGGTATAGTTACTTTTCTAGCAATATTATTTGCAATTTCATTATCGTTGCTGTCAAATATGCCATTTTTATATAAATCATCACTAACAATTTTATAGTTATTATCTTTATCATAGCAAATTCTTTTGTGAAAATGGCTCATAATGCTATGCCAAAAACCTTTAAATTTCTGTAATTCTTGTTTAAGTTTTTCTTTTTCAGTTTGTAATCTACCTATAATTTTGTCTTTAGTAGATAGTTCCTTTTTCAAACTGCCGATTTCATTATCTTTTAGTTCTATTTCATATTTAAGTGAACGATTTTCTTTTTCTATTTCAAAAGCAGAATGTTCAAAATCTTTAATTGCCATATTTAAGTCATTTACACTTCTTACTGTCTGGGTTATATCTTTTACATCTTCTGTATAATTTTTGATTTTCTGGACATCCTCGTTTGAAATAACCATATTATTTTTGTTTAGTTTAGTAGGTTTTAGGCTATTTAAAATTTCGTTTATATAATTACTAGAATTATCAAGTATTTTCGTTTGAGTATTAGCTTTTTCAAGTTTTTGCTCTTTCTGTTTTAGCTGTTTCTTGATTTCTCTATAATTACCCATTTCATTAACATTGATGTCTTGATTTCTGCCTTTTTGCTTTTCCTTTAATCTAGTATTGACTTCATAAAACTTGTTATATGATTTAATACAAGCATTTCTCATTTTATCTTGTATTTCAGTAAGTGTTGTTTTTGTAAATAATTTACTTTTTCCTACTTGTTTTTTCATTCCTCTATTGCAATTTGTAGTTACTGGAACACCTACAATATGCATATGGGGAGAAGTTTCGTCAAAGTGTATTGTAGCATTTGCTATTTTAAAGTCTGGAATAATTTTATTTAAGTCTTTTATCTGTTCATTATAAACATCAACCATTTTAAATCTATATCTATCGCTTTTATCGTTCCAAAAGTCCATATCTCCAAGTTCTATTATGATTTCACAAGCTATATCATTTTGAGATTCACATACTTTTTTGAAATAATCTTCGATTTTTCTATCTTCACGAGTTTGCTTGTTATTATATTCAATTCTAGCTTGTTCAAATTCTTCTAAATATACTTGTTTTACATCATTTACAATATCATTCGTTCCATAAATTGTTCTAATTAGTTCTGTTTGATTATCATAATCTCTTAAATTGTGTTTATTTACATCTGATAAATCTTTTGCATTTTGAATTGCATTATTAGCTAAAGAAGTAGTGCCAGATACATTTTCTTTTGCAACTTTCTTTGCTAATTTACTTTTGTTTTTATCACTACCTAAGTGAAAAGAATATGCTAATTCTTGCTCCATAGAATCCCTCCTTTGAAATTTCTTCGTAGCACAGGACTTCGTCTTGACGGAAGTCCTAACCCAGTAAGACTAAATTAAGTACACTTTAAATTTTATTAAAAATTGTATTTTATAAAAGACAGCTAAACAGATATAAAACTATAGTTCTAAAAGTAGTGAAATTAAATTTTAGGAGGATTTTAAGAATGAATAGTAAAATTACATATACAAAAGTTGGAGATTATTATATGCCAAATTTAACACTTGTAGAAAGTAAGTATAAAAATTATCAATTATGTAAGTATGGAAGAATGAGATTGAATTATTTAAAGAATTATAAAAAAGCAGAGTATATGATTTTATTTATGGATAATAAACTATATGAACATTTATATAATATTGATATAGAATGCAAAAAGCAGTTTGAACTTTTAATGAAACAGTTTGCAGAAAAAGAAAATATAACAGAAGAATTGAAAGCTAATAATCAAATGGAATGGGTACAGAAAATGAATAGTATTAAAAATTCAGTAGAAGAAATAATTTTCAAGAAATACATTTATACTTAAAATATATATTTAGCATAAAAGCTACCAACAATCGTTGATAGCTTTTATGTTTTTATTGCAATCTTACTTCATTAATTCTTGATAGTATTCCTCAAGAAATTCCAGATTCTCAAGTGCATTTTCAATAGTAAGACTAAGCAACACTTCCCTTACAAGGGAATCAAAATCCTTTTTCGCCTCCATTTCAGATTCAGTAAGAATCTTCTTTTTCTTACCTTCTTGATGACTAAACTTGCTTTCTCCATATCTCTTTTCAATTTCTTTAAAAAATAAATATTGCAGAGCTTCAAGAGTATTGGATTTTGCAATTTCTTCATCATCACCAAGCTTAAATGTTACTGTGTTTTTCTTAAGAGCAATGTAACCATATGCAAGAATTGGCATATCTCCATATCCACCATTATTCATAGTAAGTTTGATTTTACCAATTCTGCTAGCATTTTTAATGACATCATCAAGACCATTTATCCTTAGTGTCTCGTATTCTTGTCTCTTTCTTTCACGTATTCTATTGAGTCGATTCATTTCCACTACATTTTTAAGTGCGACAATATTGGTTTCCTTTCTACCAATTAGTGTCTCTGCACAGAAACGCACCTTCTCTCCAGAATCAAGAATCACCTCTTTTACATTTGTCGTAAACAGTGTCTCATTATCAATGTATACTACTCCTCCTTTATCCCAAAAGCTATAGTGTACTGCAAACTGTCTGCCGTCAATTACTACCACTTCTTGTCGATTATCGGAATTATGCATAATAGAATTACTACAATCTCTTAATTCTTCCTCATATTTAGCTTTAAGTTCGGTATATTTCGGATGAGTGTTATCATACTTGATTTCAGTATCTACTACAATTCCTGCAAAACTTCTTCTGATAGTAATTTCAACTGTATCCATGCTCCTAGAATAACGTAGACTTGTTTCTTTGGTAATGCTATTGGGTACAAGCTTAAACAATGTATTTACATCAATTTTGCTTGCAAAGCTTACCAAACTCAAAGAATTAGTCCATCCATACCGATTCTTAAACTCAATTGTTTTTGGTATACCGACTATAATTTGTGAATAATTAGATACACAACTGTTTCTATCAAGCTGTACTTCGGTTCCATCTTCACTACGATATTTATCATAGTTTCTTACATATATATGTGAAACCAAGCCACATAAACAAGATTTTACAACTGCTTCTCTATCATCATTATTGGTAATCTCTACAATGCCGTATAAAGTTTCTTTCAATTTTTGAATATGTTCTTTAATTTTAAAGAAACTTTTCTTTTTAATTCCAAGGTTTTTGAAATCGATATACCCCATCTTATTTATAGAGTTCCATACATCGAGTTCAGCTAACAAATCACTCTCCTTCTCGGAAGTAAAATCATAGTAATTACCTTCTTTGGCAAGAAGACCTCCCATTTCAATAATGGCTGCAATAGTCATAACTTGCTCTGTAACACCATATTTTTCTGCTTCTACTATCATTCGAGCAAACTGAACAGAAACAGGCATTTTAACTATCTTATGTCCGAGTTCTGTTACTTTATTAGCAGAAAGAGCTCCAATCACAGTGAGTTCATTTTTGGCTGTCAATATCGCTTCAATCTCGGGCTGATGGTAAAACTGAAGTTCTTCGGCGTTTAATCCAATGGTTGCCAATTGCAAAACAACACGATCAAGAATACTTCTTTGAATTTCTGGAACAGAATATTCATTCCGATATTTCATAGGTGTATCAGAACATAGAAAATATTTTCCAGCTTTTGTTCTGCCAGCACGTCCTTTACGTTGTGCAATATCAGAAAGACTGATGTCTTTCAAAAATAATCCTTGAATCCCATTCTCTGCAATTGATATCCTTGCCTCACCACTATCAACAACAACGTCAATATCTGGTATTGTAAGAGAAGTCTGGGCAACATTTGTTGCTACAATGACTTTTGAATTAGTATAATGCTCAAAGCATTTCTTTTGGTCATCCCAGTCCATCTCTCCATGCAATGGCAAAACAGTAGCATTTTCTCCATCTAATTCTTCGATTACACTGTGAATTTCTTTCTTACCAGCAACAAAGACCAAGATATTTTTACCATCATTGATGTTTTCTTTAATGGTATCAATTAACGCATACTTTGGTCTTTCTTCTAATGAAACATCATACAGATTTCCTGGTATGTTTAATACCGCAACATCTTCGCCAAAAAAATCGGCGAGTCTTGCTGTATCTAAAGTTGCGCTCATAATTACAACTTTAGTTTTCCATGTTCCCTGCATGAATTTGCACCATGCAATAAGTGTTTCGATATTGAGATTCCACTCATGAACTTCATCTATTATCAAAACATTTTCATTTTCGTTATCTTCACTGAATATTGTTCTAATAAGTTGGAGCCCATCGGTGCAATACAAAATGTTACTAGTGGTCGAAGAACATTTGTCATATGCTGTTTTGTATCCTACTTCTTGCCCCAGAGTTACATCCATTTCCTCCGCTACACGTTTAGCCAAGGTTTTAGCTGCCATAATCCGTGGTTCAGTTACAACTATTTGACTGTAATAATCAGCCAAATATTGCGGAATCTGAGTAGACTTACCAGAGCCTGTTTCAGCAGATATAATCGTGAAAGAATGATTACGAACTGCCTCAACAATGTCATTTTTGTAATTAGTAATAGGTAATAACATAAATAGTCCTCCTTATAAAAGTTGAAATTGGATTTTTTCTAAATTTTCAATGTACTAGTTTAATTATAACATTTTTTATGTAAATTGTAAATGATTGTTGATTTTCAAGCAAAAATGTGATATATAATATATGTATTTGTCAAAATACACTAAAAAATGAATATTGATGTCTTCTTTGGAATTTTTACATTCCTCAGATGCCAGGCAAAAACGAGTCGCATATAGGATTGCGAGCTGGTTATTAGAAAGTGTGAAAAATTTAAAATAATAATAGTAAACTTGTCCAGTATTTATAAGTAATTAGAAAGCCATGAGTGCAAAATTCAATATTCTATTTACATACACACTATAAAATGAGTACATATTGAAAACTCAAATTTTGTTTGAGCTTATTAAAATTGTATTCATGTAGGTAAATAGAGTATTGGTATATCGCTTATGGTCTTTTTGTTGTGTATAAATTTCTGCCCTCTCTATTTATGCAGAAACAAAAAGAGCTTAACAATTTATTTTTGGTATGTAAATAAATTGTTAAGATAAGCAAAAGAATATATGAACGGTATTAAATATATTCTTTTGCTTTGGCGAAGCCAAACATAAATTATCTATCGCAAGATTAGATAATTTATGAGCCCTCCGCTAGGAGCCCACTGACACCTTTCCAAAACGAAGTTTTGAAAGTGTCATAGTGGGTTACATACTTTCGCAAGAAAGTTATGTAACAGGCACCCTTCAGTCGCTACTTGCTACCTACAGAAAGGGAAATATATTGGACAAGAACAAAACAAATTATTCAGTAGCTAGAGTAGAAACTTATACTAAAACAAGTATAACTAAAGCTGAACGACACAACGAAAGAAAAAATAAATCATATTCTAATATGAATGTTGATTTATCTCAAACGCAAAATAATATACACTACAAAAGGTGTGAAACTACCTATAATGAAAAATTAAAAGAGTTGCTTGATAAAGGACATGTATCATTAAGAGGTTTAAGAGAGAATGCTAAACTTTTTGATGAACTCATATTTGATATTAACTCTGATTATTTTGAAAAACATGGTGGTTATGAATTTGCAAAAGAATTTTACGAAAGAGCCTTTCACTTTGCTGAACAAGAAATGGGAGCTGATAATATTATATCAGCAGTTATGCATGCAGATGAATTAAATACAGCTTTAACAGAAGAATATGGAAAGCCTATATATCATTATCATTTGCATGTTGTAGCACTTCCTGTTGTTAGAAAAGAAGTAAAATGGACTAAAAAATGTAAAGATAAATCTTTAATTGGCACTACTAAAGAAGTTATCAACCAAGTAAGCCATAGTAACAAATGGAAATCAGAGCAAGTATTAGATAATCAAGGGAAACCTGTATATGATAAAAAAGGAAATGCAGTTTTAATAAAATCATATAGTTTATTACAAGACAGATTCTTTAAGTATATGTCTGATAGTGGTTATAAAGATTTTATTCGTGGTGTAAAAGGCAGTAATCAAGAACATTTAGATGATTTACAATATAAAATTAAGAAAGATACTGAAAGATTAGAAAACATTACAAATAAAGTTGAAGAAAAAGAATCTTCTTATAATTCTTATATGAAATATGATAAGCAAATTGAAGATATTTCAAATTTAGGAAAGCAAAAGAGATTTTCAAAGAAAATTGAATTAGAGCAAGAAGATTATGAGAATTTAACTGAATATGCTAAAAAAGGAATTGTTGCAGATAAAGAAATATATGAGCTTAATAGTAGAATTGATAATTTAAGAAATGCAGTAGACAAGTGGAAATCTCTATATGATGATATAATAGAAAAAACAAAAGATTACCTCCATGCTATAAAACTTGCACCACAAAAGGTTACAAATTTCTTTAAAAATCTATTTGATAAAGAAAAACAAGATGAATTAGAACGACAACGACTTGAACAAGAGAAGATACAAGCTGAAAGAAAAGCTCAAGAAGAAGCAAAAGAAAAAGCAAGACTTGAAAAGCAAAAACTTAAGAACTCTCCTAAATACAAGAAAAGGAGGGCTGACAGAGATGCAAGATAATGGAAAAATATATAGAATTGAACTAACTAATGAAGAATATACGTTTTTAGAGAATTTAAAAACTGAATTTTGTAATAAACTTTCTAAAATGAGTAATAAAGAAATTACAGAATATTTAAAAAGTTTTTATCCAGAGCAGAATTTGAACTTTGA
>CAOKQZ010000048.1 GCA_948471055.1 uncultured Clostridium sp.
ATCCATGACCCCTATTATATTTTAATTTATAATTGTCAATTTTTTGTCAAATTATCGAAAATATACTAAGCATATCTTTTTACCTTTCAAATTGACTATCTAATTTTTGTCAAGCCCTTTTTTTATAAATTTATTATATTATTTTTTTGTATGGCAAACAAGCGAAAACGATATATTTTTTAAAAAAGTCTATCTTTTTCGCCTAATATATGTTAAACTCTATTTAATTAATCACTTAAGAATGTTTTATTATTTTTGCACATAGAATATAACATTCCTTTTCCTCTAACTGCAATATAATTCATTTTAGGAATTTCTATAATGCTTGGCTTATTCTTTGGCATATAAAATTCCTTATATTCTTTTTTATAATCAAATGCCATAATCTTTTACCTCCTTAGAAGAAGTATACATCATATAACTTGACAACTTGTGTGTCATATTTCAAAAACGATGATACTAATCATTTTACTATTATTTTAATCACTTCTGGCAATTCCTCTAGTCCACTTTTCTTACCCATATGTCCAATATCTTTTATTAATATTGGTTCAGAATTAACATCTTGGCAAAATTCTTCTAGTAGTTTTAAAGGTACAATATGGTCATTATCACTATATATTGAATATCTTTTCATTATTAATTTTTTAGCATCATCTTTCTCTTTTTTCGTTAATATTGCTAGTTTCACTTTTTCATTTAAAACATCTTTTCCTTCGTTGTAATAATCTTTTGAAAACCCTGCTAAACTAATGTATTTTCCAATATTCAAATTATTTTTTGAAATATATTTTATAAACATTGGATTTCCAATTGAATGTGCTACTACAATCAAATCCTTATTAAAATATGACTGATATTTCTCAAAGATATCAAAATATTTTTCAACTGTAATCTCATCTCTTACAGGAAAATCTGGCATAATTACATGATAATTTTTCTTTTCTAATTCTTGCTTAAAATAATTGAATATTTTAGGTATTCCATTAAACCCATGAATTAGTAATACATTTTTCATTTTCTCTCCCCCTTTTGCATAGCTTTATTTAATCAATTCTTCAAATGTATTTAATTATTTAATCACAAATTCATTTGAATATATATCAATACGTCCATTGTCATAAACAGGTTTTACTATTCTATATGTTCCACTGGATAATTTTCCATAACGCTCCCCTATATCTATTTTTTGATTTAATTGTTTATTTGCATTTGGCACATATGCTATTGCAATCCACATTACTTCATCCGATATATATTGTAAATCTTTCCATTCCCCATTTATTTTTTCTTGAACTCTAAATTCTTCACCCCAACCATAACAAATGTCATTTCTATCTGTTATTAATATTGAAACTTCAGAAGGAGTTATTGTGTTTTGCAATACTTCTATTGTTACATTTTCTGTACTGCGCTTATTCTTTTCATTTTCTACTGTATTGCTTCCTAATGAAATAGTCGTAATGATAAATAAATCATCCGAATTGATTGAATATTCTGCTTTTGGATCGTCTGGTAATTCTTTATTATATACAACCCAATATTTTGAATTTTGATAATTCCATGTTCCTGTTTTTTCATATGTTTTATATGTAATCGTTCTATCTTCTTGGCTTGAGAATTTATCTCTTGTATTGTCTTTTACTATATGGATTTTATCTTTTATTGCTTCATATAAGACGTCTATTATATAAGTATCTCCTTCAACCGTAGATTGAACTACTCTAATAAATGCGTTTTCTTTTTTATGATATTTATCCATAAATTCGCTATATAGATTATCGTTATGAACCATTGCTCCTATTATAAAACACTTATCTTTTTGTGCTTGTTCTTTGGAATAGTTTTTGGGCAAACTTCTAATATCCTCATAATCGTTTGTAAGACTATGATTATAAAAATCGTTTATATCCTCAATACCACTTTCATATTCTATTCTATAACTATCTTCTAATGCATAGGTTCCTTGTCCTGGGCTAATTGGAAAGTATTTATTGTTTATAATAAATCCAGCCATTGTACCGTTTTCGTCTTTAACTCTTATTATATATCCTCCCATACTAGAACTCCACTCACCGTCTATATATTCATATTGCTTTTTAGGGAAATGTGTTTTTAAATAGGTAATAGCGGAAATTTTTGCTATTTGTTTAGGAATTATGCCACTCATCCATAAGGCTAAAATAATTGCTAAGACTATAATTATTGTTACTATCATAGCGATTTTTTTATTCATAACTACCTCCCAATAACTTACAATTTATCGAAATGATGATATCGCTGTTATTTTAACTTTACACCAAGTAAGTATAGTAAATCGACTGCTTGAAATTGGTCTATAATTGCTCCTTTTATATCTTGTATTGAAATGACAATTCCTTCTATTTTACTGCTCGATAAATCAATTTCTTTTAAACTTGTTTTAAAAAATTGTGCTTGTGTTAAATCGGCATTGTTAAAATAGATATTTTTTATTTTGGTTTCTTGGAAATAGCTATTTTTTAGTCCCGTATTTTGAAATAATATATTTTCTATACTTGCTTCGGATAAGTTCATATAACTTGCGTTGGTTTCTATAAATGCAACATGATATAACCTGTTTTGAATAAAGTCACAACCTGAAACCTTGCAACTATAGAATTCACATCGAATAAATGTACATTCTTTAAATTGTGTATTTGAAAAATTGCATTGCTGAAAGCATACATCTCGAAATGTAACTTTTTCAAATACTCCTTCTTGCATACAAACATTATCGAATTTGCAATGTTCAAATTCGTTTTCATATAAGTTTATATGGTCTTCTTCATCATTTTCAAAATTACAATATTCTACTTTTTTACTTTCTTCTATCGTTGTTATACACTGATGGTTCCATTGTTTGACATCAAGATTTTGTGGTTTTAAAATATCCATCCATTTCTCTCTTTTCTATTTTTATAACTTTATTGATAAATATAAAATAACACAAAAGCAACAAATTTTCAATTCATTTTCTTTAAATTCTGCCTTTTAAACTACATCATTTATTGTCATATCTTTTGTTCCAATATATATATCCCTGTTTCCATCTAGTTTATGCATTTTGATAATAGTATAGTCATTGTAATGATATTCCATACTGCCACCATCTTTGTAGATTTTTGGATTTGGAATATCTTTGTTGGCTTTTATTATTAATCCATCTAAGGTCATTTTTCCACTCTTTAGTGCTTCTTCTAATGGCATTGTCTTACTATTTATGGTAATATTTACTTCTTCTAGTCCATAGTAATATAAGTCACAATCGGTACTATATTGGTTTAAATCTTGATTGCTTAGTACCTTGGTTTTATTGTGATTGTTCGCATTTTTTACAGTTAGTTCAAATTCTTCGTATCCATTTATTAAAATATCGTCTGTGTCGATTTGTGCGGGATAAGTTTCCTTTATATAACCAGTATAGTTAATAATTACTTTTCTTCCAATACCAAATAGATAATCGATATGGTCAGTTCCATAATTAATTACAATTTTATCAGATGTTTTTCGTTCTTCTTCGTCTTCATTTGGTGCGACAATCATATAAGTAGTGGTCTCTTCTAATACAGTCGCAACAAAACTTTCCTTCTTTTGTATATTGGTATTATTTTCTTCTTTGTAGTCTATTATTTTATTTCCTACCTCTTTATCGTTTATCTCTTTGCTATCTTCTTCTTGCTTTTTAATGTTACTAAAAACTTCCTTACCAAGTATTTTAATTTTAATACCTTCTATATAATTGCCCTCTACACCTAATTTGTGATATTTCGTAATATCATACAATAATGTTTTATATTCGATACTTCCCCCATCTCTTAATCTGTTTATTTTAATTGGGCAAAATAATATAAGTAATAGTACAATCACTCCTATTATCAAAATTGTTTTCTTTTTCATAACCTCACCTTTTTCCTTTCTATTATTTAGACAATTTTTTTCTTGCTTTTAGTTGGTGTTTTGTAAAAATAATTGAAAAAATGATAGTTGTGATAAAAAACACAGTGGAAATCCCCATAAAACTTAAGCCTAGATACGAATGCTCATTACTGTTTTTTGGTATTTCTACTACATTTTCTACTATATTTTCTTCTGTCTTTGAATTCTCTTCTTCTACCGTATTTCCTTCTTTTTTGGTTTCGTCTTTTGACGGTGTTTGGCTAACATCTTCTCGGTACTGTTCATCTTCTATCCTGTTTGTTTCTGGTTTAGTTGGTACAATTGCCTTTTTTTGATTTTTAAAGGTAAGAACACCTAATATTGCTGTTATTATAAACATTCCCCAATTACTTAGTAGGATTTCTAACGTATGTAAGGATTTATAATATTTCCATTTCACAGTTCCTGTCGGAATTTCTAACATTTTTCCTATTTCATCAAAAGATAAGTTTGCTAATACTTTTAACGAAATAATTTCCTTTTCTTTATCCGTAAGACCACTCATTCGTTTCTCATAACTTTCCTTATCAATTATATTGGTAATTTCATCATTATTATCCTCTATTTCATAAATATCTTCTAAACTTATATTATGATTCCTTCTTTTCAAAAAATTAATGGTTTCATTTTTCGCAGTAGAATATAACCAACTTGCCTCATTTTTCATAGGTAATTTGTTTTTCTCCATAGAATATATCTTAGTAAATACTGTTTGAACAATATCCTCTACATCCTGTTTATTTTTTACAATGCTAAAAGCAATACCATATACTAGCTTATGATATCTACTATAAAATCTTTCAAAAGCTACCCTATTATTACCTTTTATTTCAATAAATAACTTACTTAATTCTTTCTTATTTTTTTTTCCATTTTAATAGTCCTTTCCTTAAGTTTATTTATATCACCTACTGCATTTTTTAATTTCTATTCCCATAGCTTTCTACTATCTTGTCTTAAATACTATTTTGTTTCTGCGTTTCTTGTATCAACTCATCGAAGTCTGAAATATACTCTTTGTCTTGAACAACTCTATATTTTTTATACTCCTCTAAAGCTAGCTTATCTGCTATTTCTCTTTTTATTTTGCCATTATCTTTTAACATGTTGTAGTCATTTATTTTCAAAAATATTTCTAACTTTTCTTTCCATTCTTGCATGGAGATAATTTTGCCTAGTTTTACTTGTCGTTCTGCATAATCAAGATACATTGATACTAAATTATTTAGTTCTGTGAGTTCTTCTTGTGAAAGATAGTTTTTTGCTATTGTTACATCGGTTTCGAGTATTTTCCCTTCTGGTGCATTTTTCCAAGTCATTAATCCCATATTTTCTTTTTTACTACTTACTCTGTGATAAATTATTTCAGGTGCAGTCATTCCTGTAATGGCAAAGTGTAGTTTATTTTGAACATTTTTATAAAATTCTTGTGTTGTTTCACTATTTTTATCATAATCAAAACTACATTCTTTGTATATATCCGTTATTTTTTGATAAAATCTTCTTTCACTTGCTCTAATTTCCTTTATTTTGACTAATAACTCATCAAAATAATCTTTGCCAAATTTAGGTCCATTTTTTAACATTTCACTGTTAATAACAAACCCTTTTTTTATATATTCTTTTAACGTTTTCGTTGCCCAAATTCTAAAATCTGTTGCTTCCTTTGAATTTACTCGATATCCTACCGCTATAATTGCATCTAAACTATAAAAATTCGTATTATAGTTTTTTCCATCTGAAGCAGTTACTCTAATTTTTTGAGTAACTGCCTCTTGCTTTAATTCTTCCATTTTAAAGATATTTTGTAAGTGATATGTTATATTATTTTCTACCACTCCAAATAATTTAGACATTGATTTTTGCGTTAGCCAAAAATCTTCCTCATTATATAAAACTTCTACTGATATATTTTCATTATTTTGGCTTTGATATATGATTAAATCTTTTAACTGTTCTATATTGTTCAATTTACTCACACCCTTCATTTTTATTTTAAAAGAACTGTTGTTTGTATTTTATATTATCTCTACCAGCTTGTCAATATTTTTTTGTATTTTTTTGCAAATAATGGCTATGCGTTAGAATAAATAGCCCCAAAACACATTCTATATCCTGCGTTTTGAGGCTATTTTATTCTACACCCATATTATGAAACTTAATAAAATAATTCCTATTCCAATAAAAGAATAACCCATTATTCTTGTCATCTTTCGAAAAGATGATTCATTTTTTGGTTTTGGATGAAACATTATCTCACCTACTTCATAGCTTACTTTAGGGATATAATTTCCAATAACCATAAATAGTATTCCTAAGATAAGACATACGCTTTTTCCAATGTATATGTTACTTCCTAATGCAACTTCTACCATAATTACATAGATAGCTACTGTCATAATAGGAATAAACCATTCCATTATTTTTACAATTCTCGGTTTTTTGCTATCTTTTGCCTGACTTGTTGTAAAGAAGATACAAATTGCTTGCACGATTGCCATTATTACGGGTATTCCAAATAATGCAAAATTCTTTGGTGCATAATTATCTGGTACATCGTTAATTGTAAAATGAATTGGCATTTGGTCTGGTAGGTTGTGGTAGCAAACCATCCCTAATACCATTGGCAATAAACATACCATCACACTTATTATTAATAAATTTCTATTTTTCTTTTCCATTCTTATTTCCTCCTAACTGATAAATCCATACCAAAACCTCTTCAAACACAGAACTATTTATCTCATAAAAGATAAAATTTTTCTGTTTTGTTTCGGTTATTAGATTTGCTTTTTTTAAATTTGATAAATGATACGATACCGTTGCTCCTGTTAAATGGAAGCAACTTGCAATTTCTCCTGCAGTTTTTCTCCCGTCTTTTAATAATTCTAGTATTTCTCTTCTTACAGGGTCACTAATTGCTTTTAATGTTTCTGACATTCCCATATAAATCACCTCTGTATTAGTATTTCGATATATATCTAAATAGATTATACTATTTTGTTTTTTATATGTCAATAGCTATTTAGATTTTTTTCTAAATAGCTATTATTCCTTTCATTCGCATTTAAGTTATGGTGCCGATGACGTAGTTATCTACAACTTTTTTCGGCTCTC
>CAOKQZ010000049.1 GCA_948471055.1 uncultured Clostridium sp.
GATTAAATTTTCTCAAGAGGACATTAGAAAAATTGACAAAGAATTAAATTTGACATCAGAAGAATTAAGAGAAATTTTTTTAGGTTAAAAGTTAGGAAAAACTTAATAAAAGGAGAAAAGTATGAAAGAATTAAAAAATGCGGAACGTCACATAAAATTCAAGGAGGGAAAAAATGAAAGAATTAAAAGATGATGTATTTTATAGTCCAACAGAATTTGCAGAATTAAGATCTTGCAGTGTACCAACAGCACAAACAATTTTTAATGCTGAAGATTTTCCAAGTGAAAACTACGGAAAGGAAAAGGTTGCATTGGGAAGTGCTATAAGAAATTGGTATAACCAAAAAAGAAATAAGGGATAGGAGGAAAATATTTAAAGAAATGAGGGCAAGAGTAAATGAATAAGAAAATAACAAGTAGAAAAGTAAAAAGGAAACGTCGTGAGATTTTTATAGAGCTTCTAACTTATATGATGATAGGATTATTGTTTTATTGGATTTTAGATTATACTTTTACACCTAGACATGAAGATGTTCCATATACATATAAAGAAATAATAGTATCGGATGGAGAACGATTATGGGATATAGCAGAAAAAGAAATTGAAAGTAATTCTTATTATGAAAATGACGAGGTAAGACAAGTAATCTATGAAATAGAAAAAGATAATAACATAAATTCAAATAGTATAAAAGCAGGACAAGTTATAAAAATACGCATAAAAAAAGATGAATTATCTAATACAACCGACCAAAGTAGAATAGATAATACATCAACTAGAAATTAAAACAAATGTTTAACTCTTTTTATATTGTATCACATTTATAAAAAGAGTGCAACTAGAAAGGAAAAATATGTTGACAGATATAGAACAATTAGAAAAAGAAGAAACAAAAAGGCTATTAAATGAATTTGGAATGCCACAAAATTGGCTTGGAACAAAGTTTATTATAACAGCAATACCGTATGTAATAGATAAATTTTGTTCAGGAGAAAAATCAGTAATGAACGATTTATATAAATATGTTGCTAAAAAACATAAGACAACAAGTTCAAAAGTAGAATGTGCAATACGATATTTTCACGAGAATACTGATATAGCAAGTAAATTTAATATTTCAAAAGTAACTAATCAAAGACTTATTTTATTAATTGCAAACAGAGTAATAGAAAAACTAAATATTTAGTGTTTATTGTGAAACAACGGAAAACAACAGAAAGGGTATAAAAATGAATTGTATTTTTTTAAGATGTAAACAGAAAAAAGGACTTAAATTTTTATATTGCAAAACAAAGAAAAAGAAAATTAGTTTTGAAGAATGTAAAAATTGTTCTTTAAAACAATTCAAAGTTTATAAAAAAATGAAAAACAAAAGTCAAAAATTAAAACAAGCAGAACAGAAACGATATAGTATTTTTACTTCTAATCTTAAAATATGCTTTATGTGTGATTTGGATGGAAAGCAAGTAAAGAAAGCAGATTTACATGAGGTGTATGGAGGAAGTAACAGACTACGAAGTATGCAAAATGGGTTAGTACTACCACTGTGTCGAAAATGTCATGATGACGAAGATACTATATTAAAACTAAGAAAAATATGTCAAGAAATTTATGAATTGGATCATACAAGAGAAGATTTTATAAAACTAATTGGAATAAGCTATTTAAAATAGAATTATTTTAAATGCAGAAAGGAAAAACAAATGAGTAAGAATGGAGCTGAGATTGAAGAGTTTTATAATTTGCTATCGATCAAACCATTGCCAACGGGTGCAATTGCATTATGGCATGCCTTAAACTTTTTACAGACAAGGTATCAAACTGAGTGGTTTACAGCAGCAAATCGAACTTTAGAATCATTCACAGGATTAAGCAGACAATCTATTAATGATAATAGAAACATTCTAAAACAAAATGGATTGGCGGACTTTAAATCTAATGGAACAAAAGCATCATCTTATAAGTTGACTATGTCAAATAATTTACAAGTTACTTTACAAGATAATTTACAAAACACTTTACAAAACAACTTACAAAATGCTTGCACATTAAATAAATTAAATTATATTAAACTTTTATCTTTATTTAAATTTTTAATAAAAGAAAAGGGAAATTTTGAAAATCTTACAGAAAAAGATAGAGTTGGAATTGTATCAACATTAGAAAGACTTGATTTATTTGCTAAAGATATAGATACTTTGAATGTTTTAGGAGAAGAGCAAAAGAATAATTATCTAATTATTTATTGGTGTATTAAAGAGCTTTATTTAAGCAGTTTTAAAGTCTATTTAAATGATATAGATGAACAATTTTTAAAAAATAAATATTTTAAAACTTTAGAAATGTTAAGCATAGAGAAAATTGACATAGAAACAGATATTCAAGATATTGTATGCTATTTTATCAAAACTCTTAAGCGAGAATACGAGGTGAAGAAATGAGCAAAGAAGAAGTAATAAAAAAATGGAGACTAGGATACTCTATAGATCAAATAGTAGATATGTCAGTAATAGTCGAAAAGACTAAGAAAGATAAAGAAGCTAGAGAAAAGGCTAGAAGATTAATCAAAAATAGAATTGAAAAAATTATTATAGAATATCAATCGTAAGAAAGGGGAAGAGATGCAAGAAAAAGAAGAAAATATAGAAATTGATTTAGAAGAATTTCAGAAGCAGAGAGAAGAAAACATAAAGCAAAGCAATAGATTTTGTGAAGCAAGAATCGTTGTAGGATTAAATGAAAAAATACCATACGCACATTTTAATAGTAAAAATGTAACATCTTACGAACACGCTATGTTAATGAAAACTTTAGATGAAATGAAAAGAGGTATTATAGCAAGAGATCCGATTGCAGGGATAATTTATAGTAAGTTAAAAGTAGAAAAATGCCAGTATATTCAAAAAGATAAAAAAGGAGAAAAGGAAGATGGGAAAGGAAGAAAATAAGAAATATAGAATTTGTAGGCGTTGTGGAAGAAAATATTATGAGCCACCAGCTATAAGTAGAAAAGATAATAAAACTAAAATATGTTCAAAATGTGGAAATGAAGAAGCTTTATTAGATTACTTTTTTATGAATGAAGGTGGAAATCACATACCAAGAGTAGATTAGAAAGGAAAATAAGATGAAATTTATACTTATAATTCAAATATTAATTGATATAAGTTACTTTTTAATAATAATATTATTATTTAAAAAAGCTGGAATGCATTTACAAATTAATATTGATAAAGAAACTATGAAAACGGCAATACAAAAAATAGATAATGAAATATTATATGGAAATTCAAATAAAACAGAAGAACCAATTGGAATTTATGAAGCGACGTTAAAAAAAGATAAATTAATACCAACATCTGTTTTAGAAGAATGTTTAGAGAAAAAAGGAGTGAATTTAAAAATGATAATAATTAGTCAAGACAAAGAACAATTAATTAATTTAGATAATGTAACACGAATTTTTATAGAAGATTTTTCAGAAGATGGAGATGGATTTGGAATTGGTGCTGATACAAATAGTGCTGAAAGTCAATGTTGGGATTTAGGATATTATAAAACAAGAGAAAGAGCAAAAGAAGTTTTACAAGAAATTACAAATAAATACAAAAAATATTTTATATGTGCTAATGGTTCAACAACAGAATTACCAAAAATATTTGAAATGCCTAAAGAATAGGGGGAAAGGAAAAATGTTAAATATAACTATCATATGTGCAATTCTATTTATCGTAGCAGCAATTATTGAATTTATAATATTTAGAAATACTTACAAAGCTTTAAATTCTACATATAACACCTTAGAAACAGTAATAAAGATATTTCAAAAACAATATGAAATGAATATAGAAACACATAAAAGATTAAATAAGTTAGAAACGAGTAAAAAGGAATAAAAAATGAACAAAAACAATCAATACGAAAAACGAGAAACAGTTAATATTTGTATGCATAAATATCCATTAAAAAATAATAAATTACAAGTATTGGAACTTTTTGCAGGAATAGGTGCTTGTAGTAAAGCTCTAGAAAATTTGAACATACAACACAAAATTGTAGATGCAGTAGAAATAGACAAGTATGCAATAGATAGTTTTAATGCAATACATAATACTAATTTTGAAACTCAAGATATAAGAGATTGGAACAAAGACATAAAAGTAGACTTAATAATGCACGGAAGTCCATGTCAAGATTTCTCAATTGCAGGAAAACAAGCAGGAGGTAATAAAAACAGTGGTACACGTAGTAGTTTAATGTATGAAACAATAAGAATAGTAGAAAAGTTAAAACCAAAATATATAATTTAGGAAAATGTAAAGAATCTATTAAGTAAGAAACATAAGCATAATTTTGATAATTACATAGAAATAATAGATAAATTAGGTTACAACTCATATTATCAAGTGTTAAATGCTAAAAATTATGGAATACCTCAAAATCGAGAAAGAGTATATACAGTGAGCATTAGAAAAGATATTGATAATAATACTTTTAAATTTCCAGAAAAAGAAGAATTAAAGATAAGACTTAAAGATATTTTAGAAGATGAAGTTGATGAAAAATATTATATAAGCGAAAAACAAATGCATAATTTTATAAAAAATAATAATGGAAATTGCAATCCAAGCAGCAGAGAAATGAATGGACAAGTATGTTTAGCAAATATATCACCAATACTAACTACTAATAAAGAAGAAGGAATTAAAATAAATGAGTGTATAAGAATTGCTGGAATTTTTGATACAGAAAAATCTAAACATCAAGCAGGAAGCATTTACAATAAAAATGGATTAGCACCTACGCTAGATACAATGCAGGGTGGTTGGAGACAGCCGATGATTGAGGTATTAGGAAACTACAGTCCTAGTAGACATGACGCAAGCAGAGTTGTAGATAGTAAAGGACTAGCACCAACAGTGAAAGAAAACCATGGAACAGTTACAGCGATATTAGAAGATAAAATATTAATAAAAAATGCAACTAAAAAAGGTTATTTAGAAGCAGTTGAAGGCGATAGTATAAATTTAGCTTATCCTAACAGTAACACTAGAAGAGGTAGAGTTGGGAATCAAGTAAGCCAAACTTTGCAGTGTAGTGAAAGTATGGGAGTTGTAACTCAGAAAATGAGAATTAGGAAATTAACACCAAAAGAATGTTGGCGATTGATGCGGTTTTTCCGATGAAGATTTTCAAAAAGCTGCAAATGCTAATTCTAATACTCAGCTTTACAAACAAGCAGGAAATACTATTGTTGTTGATGTGTTGAAAAAAATACTTGAAGAATTATTATTAAAATAAATATGAAGAGGTAACAAATTATGGAAGAAATAGAAAGAGAAATAAAAAGAATTTCACAGCAAAGTGTAAGCAGTTATAATGCAACAATAAATGCTGCAGTACAATTTTTATCAAAAATAGAAAATACTGAAGAATTATGGAGATTCTATGAAATTTTAAAATTAAAAAAATAAAGGAGGAACTAAAATGGTAACTAGCATAGAAAAACAAAAATTTATTGTATTTAGACAATATTTTACAGGTATGTTTTGGACTTATGAAAGGATAGAACTAGAAGAGGGGGAACTAGGGGAATATTTAGAAAATAATTATAAAGATTTAGATAAAATAGATATATTTACAAAACAAGAAAAAGTTAATTTAGAAGTAAAAATAAATGTAAGAAAAGAAGAGGGATAAAATGTTAGTATTACCGATAACTAAAACATGGTTAGATATGATTATTTCAAGAAAAAAGAAAGAGGAATATCGAGAAATTAAGCAGTATTATGATGTTAGATTTCAAAAATATTTTTATAATAACAAAATAAGAATAAATAAAAATTTAGTAGATAAAGAGGTTATTTTTAGAAATGGTTACAACAAAACATCTCCACAAGTTAAGTGTTTAGTTCATTTAGATAAAGGAAAAGGAAAACAAGAATGGGGAGCAAGACCTAATGAAGAATATTATATATTAAAAATTTTAAAGATATTGGAGGTTAAGAATATAAATGGAATTAAAAGAAACAAATCATAGTTATTATTGTGAATGCTGGGAAACAAAAAGAACATCTGAATACGAAAGCTGGAAAGACTTTAAAGAGCAAGAAGGATTAGATTACGATTTTAATTATAACTTATTATTTAGATTTGATATAGACTTTCACGATGACAAAGAGAATAGACGTTATGGGACATATACTCTAAAACTACATCATGCATTACAACGACATGGATACGAGCAATGGCACGCAGTTATACATAACATAACAGAAGCGGATATGCCAGAAATCGAACAACATTTGAAAAAAGCAAAACAACATTTATTTGAAATGTGGAAGGAAATATGAAAAGGAAATAATTAATTATGAAAGTAAAAGTAAGAATATTTTTTAAAGAAGTAGAAACAGAGATAGAATTACCCGATTATTTAGATAAAGACGATATAGAACAAGAACTAAATGAACAAATAAGTATAAGAGAAGAAGAA
>CAOKQZ010000050.1 GCA_948471055.1 uncultured Clostridium sp.
TTTTTTTTGTAAAAAAACAGAGCAGGTGATGAAACTGCTCTGAACTGATAAATCAGTTTTTGCTGTTGGTGTCTTGGTATTTCTTTAATTCTTCTTCCAATTTTTCAATTTTCTGAAGTAAAATCCATACCAATAAATAACCGATTCATGTACTCTGACACCCCCTTTCTTCAAGGGATTACCCTACAAAGTAGGGTTGGTGCTAGTATATATTAAGATGGACATTTTGTCCATATATTACTGCCTACTTATCTTCTTCTTCTCTATTAGCCATTGCATATTCAATACAATTTAGTATTAGGGTATTCATTGAAATATTGTGTTTATTTGAATAACTTGCTATATCTTGATGTAATTCTTCTGGTAATCTTAAAGTAAATTTTATATCTACATTTTTATAATTTTCTGGTTTAAATTTCTCAAATTTCATTTTTATCACCCTTAAATAATATAACCGTTTTTAGCCTTATATTCACACCGTTAAATTTTGACATTGTATTTTAAGGTCATAAGTGCTAAAATATATGTCGAGGTGATAAATAATGTATTCAGATATAGCATTACAAATAGCAATTAAATTTAATGAATTACCTGCAGAAAAACAAATACTAATAATGCAATCAATTCTTATAATTGCAGAAGTAATTGCATTTTTCTATATAAGGCATATTACTAAAATAGATTAAGCAAGACCAAACGGAATTGCTAATTTTATATTAGCAATGTAGTGCGGTAGCTCTGGGGTAGAAAATACAAAGTATTTTCGTAGGGGCGAGAATAGCCCCTGCAATACCTATGCTTTAGTATAGGTATTGTTCTGCAGAATAAAAAAATATACATGCCGTTTTGGTATGTTTTTTTATTTCTGCAGGAGGGGGTCAAGGGGATCACCCTTGCAAGTTTACCAATAATTTTTTCGTTAGAAAAATATTTTGGTATAACTTGCTACACCAAAAATATTATGGTATAATAAGTATGTCGCTGGAGGTGATAATATGAATTGCGAAAAATTTACAAGAAATCAGTCTGGAAATATTTTAGTACATTGTAATAGGAGTGATCCAAATAGAACTTACAAAAATCAAGAAATACATCACAACAGAACTTTTTTAAATTATAATTTAGCACCAAAACACGAGAATATGACTGATTTTGAATTTATGAAAAACAGATGTGAAAGTTTAAAAATCTTAAAAAGAAATAATGTAAATTGGTTAGTTTCTTGGGTTGTTACTATTCCTGCAGATTATACTGGAAGTCAAGAACTATTTTTTAAAGAAGTCTATAACTTTTTTGAAAAAAAATATGGAAAAGAAAATGTGGTTTCTTCCTATGTTCACTTAGACGAAACAAGTCCCCATATGCACTTTTGCTTTGTCCCTGTAATATATGATGAGAAAAAACAGACATACAAAGTAAATGCGAAGGTTTGTATAAACAAAGTTGAATTACAAAAAATACACCCAGAAATGCAAGAATATTTAGAAGAAAAATTACAAACAAAAGTAAATATCCTAAATGGTGCAACAAAAGAAGGAAACAAAACAGTAGAACAATTAAAAAATGAAGAAAAAATAAAACAAAAAGCTATAACAGAATTGATAAAAAACCCATCTGAAGAAATAAAAAAAGCAGTAATAGAAAATATACCTGAAGAACAAAAAAAATCAATAGTTGAAGAAGAAATTGAAACTGTAAAAGAAGAATTAAAAAGAGATCCTGAATTTATAAAAATATGTAAAAACAAGGCAATGTATGAAAGTGAAAAAATAGAAGAATTAGAAGCTGAAATAGAAGATTTGCAAGGCAAAAAAGATTATATTAAGGAAAGTATCGCAGACCTTGAAATACAACATAAAAAACAAAGAAAACAATTAGAAGAAGAATATGAAAAGGAAAAACAAAGATATAACACAAGAATATTAGAAATGCAAAATACAACTATTGAACAAGAAAAAAATAAACCTTCTTTTTGGAACAAAATAGCCGATAAAATATTTAATTTTAAAATTGTTGCAACTATTAGTTTTGTAATGTATCAACTTTCTCACCAAGTCCCTCCAGAAAGAATTTTAAAAAATGTAAAACAATTTAGAAAAAACTATGATAGATATGTTGATAATCCTGAATTAGTACAAAGAGAATTAAAAACAATGGAATACATGGACATAGGACTAGAAAAAATTGAAAGTAGTGAACAAAAAGCTTTAATTAATGAAAAATCAAGAGATGATTATGATTTAGAAATATAGTATAATAGTAACAATTAATAATAATATAAAGAGGGATTCATTCCCTCTTTATATTATTATTAATTGTTACTATATAAATTAAAAAACCTCTCACTAACTTAAACTATTAATTAAATCGACTATATTTTGTGTTATTCTAACACCAAAAGTTATATTTGGTCTACTAGTATAATAGCCGTTTATTTATACCTATTACATATTTATTTGAAGTCTGATAAATAGGTCCTCCACTAAAACCTCCTACAACTTGGGCAGTTGAATCAAACCATCTATCATGAGTATTTGATACTGATCCAAAAGTATAATATTGGTAATGACCACCTTCAAAACTTCCTGGATATCCTATATCTCCTACACTCCTACCGTCGAAATCAGAATTATTAGCATAAGTCTGACAAGCATACCAACCAAATCTTGAACCTAAATCTTGATAAAGAACACAAAGACACCAGTCATAATCTGCACTATGTGAAGATGTCCAGTTATTTGAATAATATACTTGAGCCCAACCATCTGAATATCCTTCATACGGTCCTCCAGCATAAGCTGGATAAAATCTCCAGTCATAAAATTCATTATTATCGTCCATTACACAGTGAGCTGCAGTCAAAACTAGATTTCTTCCAACCAAAAAACCTGTACCTGCATTTTTTCCACTAATACTTATTAGTCCGGTATGAAAGTTTGGATCTGCCGTGACATCATAAACCCTATTAAACACTGCCTTTGGTTGTAAAGTATTTAGTTTAGAATTAACTTTATTTAAAGTGTAACCTTCAGTAACGTTAGAGCTTTTACTTTTTAATGTATTAATTTGCCTTAATTCTTGCATATCAACTTCCGTCGTTTTTTTTGTCCTAGCATCATATTTCATTATTTTTTCATCTCTGCCTACTGATTTCTGCATTTTTTCCAAATTTTCAACCATTTCATCTGTAACTTGATAAGGTTGAATATTTTCTGTGTTTGCATTTACTTTTAAATTAGAAAAACTTAAAAATGAAAAAAATAGAAATAATAAAAAAATTAATTTTGTTAATTTTTTAACCATACATCCCCCTCCTTTTTTAATTCTATAATAGGTATATCACTAATCTTTAAAACAATCAATAAAATTTTAAAGATTTTTACATTTTTAAATTCTTCTTTTATATAAATTGATAGAATTACTTTTTATTTATTAATTTTAAATGCATCTGAATAAAAGTCTATATAACTATTATTTTGAGGGTTAAAAATTGGTTTAACAATCCTATATTCTCCAACATTTAATTCTCCATAGCAATAACTCCAATCTATACTTTGTTTGTATTGATTGTTTTCATCTTTCCAATGAGAAATAGCTGGTGTAATTAAATCATTAATCGGTTCTAAATCAATCCACGCTTCATTTTCTTTTTTTTGGATCCTAAATCCCTCGGTCCAAGGAAGGTTTTCATCGTTATTATCAGTTACAATAATAGTAACACCTTTATTACTTACACTTGTATAATCTATATCTATGCTTATTTTGTTAAGATTTATATGTCCTTCTTCAATATTAGCATATTTTTCATTCTCCAAATTTAAACTTGATGAATCTTCTTCTTGATCTAATAAAACATTTTGTTTATGGTTAGCTTTATAAAGAAAAATAATAATCGTTCCTATAATAAAAATAATAAAAATTACTATAAAAATTTTAGCTTTCATAAAAAACCTCCTAACTTTCTTTATTTGTTTTATTCCAAAATTGCCACCAATGTTTTTTATTATCTTCTGCAGTTCCTAAAAGATAAGTTTGATATTGTGCATTCGTTTTAATTCTTTCACTTTTTTCTTCTTCATATAAATTTTTAAAATATTCAACTTGTTTTTTCTGCTCATTTAATTGATTTTCATAGCTTTGCTTTATTTCTTCAATTCGAGTTTCATAAAAGTTTTTTAAAGTTTCATTTAAACCTAAAAAAGCAGTTTCCTTTGTATTATCAATGCTTTTTGTTTCATCTTCCTTTAAACTTGTTGTTTTTCGTTTAAATCTGTTTATTTGTTTTTCTTTTAAATAATTATATCCATCTGCAGTTATTTCCCAGTCATTTGCTTCATTTTTAAACATATATCCCTTTCCCATAAGGTCATCTTTTTGTTTGTAAATAGCCTGTGGTGTAATTCCTAAATCACTTGATACTTGCTTTATTAAAAACACTTTAAACTACCCCTTTCAATAGTTTAAAAAAGTATAAAACAACTTTAATAAACTTTAATATTTTTTTAGTTTAATTTAGTTTACTACAAGTTTTTTTTATTGTCAAATTAAAACTTTTTCTTACAAACAACTACATTTTAAACCTTTTTAAACTTTGCACAAAATATAAATTTTTAGCAATAATAACTAAATTTTATACATTTTTCAATTAAACTGTATTTTAAACTAATTTAATAACAATACCAGAGAGAGTAAGGGAGTGAAAAAGGCAAAGTAATCCCATAAAACAAAAATTACTTTGCTTTAAACAATACCGTCGGTCGATCGGTCGTTCAATGTTAGTAAAGTTCAAACATTCCAGTTTGATACAACATAGTCTAATTTAGACAACACAAGTTAATCCATGTCATAAGTTGTAAATCCTCTTTAACTTTCCACCCCAAATTCTTTATATATTGCAGGTTTTCGATTTGTATGAGTTCCTGCTGACGCACAGCTTATATTACTAACATATAAGCAATACGAGGCGACTCTCTGCATGGGCTCGTCCACACCCCATAACCTTATTTTTTAGGTGTCAGTTACTTTGCATTTTCTCCACCCACTTAACTTAAATTTAAGTCATATTTAATTGTAATTGAATAAAAAATAGAGAGTACAATTCAATGCACTCTCTAAGCAAAATTCTCTTAAATACTTTATAGTTTATTTCAATTCGTTTAAATTCTTTTAAGTTTTTTTAAGTTTTGTATTGACATTTCTACAAAATTTCGTTAAACTATATATATCGAAGGTAGTTGTTTTGAAGAATACCTTCAGAATATTTGCCTTTCGAGTAGCGGTCGAAAGGTTTATTTTTTTATCTCTTATTCAATTGAAATTATAATATATTAAATAAAATGAAATGTCAACGATTTTTGCTGACATTTTTCTTTTCGTTTTCCACAGATATTTTATTTCCCTACAAAAAACTACATTTTAGGTGAAAAAATTTTTCTTTCCTTTCACTAGGACGAATATATTTTTCTGCAGCAATAAATACTCTACCGCATTGTAACGAGATTTATATTAAAATGTACTGCTATCGCTTATATGGTCTAGCTTATAAGCAAGTCCACTAGGGGGACACCCCTCCTTCGCTCGTACCTCCCTCACCCCCGTTTTATTAGAGAAAGAAATAAAGTTATATACCTTAAATAAAAAAATGCCTTAAAATTGATTCTCAAATGAATAAAATTGTATTTTATATATCTGCAGAACAAAAAAAGAATAAAAAAATAAAATTTGACATATAATAAATTTGGTGTTATAATAATTTTAGCAATGAAACGTAACCGATTCATGCTGACACCAGATATGTGAGTGATGACACATATCTATTTTTTTTGTAAAAAAACAGAGCAGGTGATGAAACTGCTCTGAACTGATAAATCA
>CAOKQZ010000051.1 GCA_948471055.1 uncultured Clostridium sp.
ATTTTTCTGCCTCCTAGTATTTAGCTAATAGCTTTTTCATAGTATATTTTACCACATTGCAGAAAATTATACAAGAAATAATTGTGCTTTTTAGGATACTATGATAAAATACAGGTACCTATAAGAAGGATGTATAAATTAGTATAAAGGAAGAACATTGATAAAGTAAATATGAAGGAAGGATAGCTAATGAGTGATAGACAAAGTAAAATTCGAAATTTTAGTATTATTGCCCATATAGACCATGGTAAATCAACACTAGCAGACAGATTAATTGAAATGACAGGGGTGCTTTCAGAACGTGAAATGGAAAGCCAAGTGTTAGATAACATGGAACTAGAAAAAGAAAGAGGAATTACGATTAAGTCACAAGCGGTTCGAATGGCATACCGAGCAAAAGATGGACAAGAGTATACATTTAATTTAATTGATACTCCAGGGCATGTGGATTTTAATTATGAAGTTTCTAGGAGCCTTGCTGCCTGTGATGGGGCTATTTTGGTAGTGGATTCTAGCCAAGGAGTTGAGGCCCAAACACTTGCGAATGTATACTTGGCACTTGATAATAATCTGGAAATTTTACCAGTCATTAATAAAATCGACTTACCAAATGCAAGACCAGAGGAAGTAAAACAGGAAATAGAAGATATTATTGGAATTCCTGCCATGGATGCACCTTGTATTTCGGCAAAATCTGGGTTAAATGTGGAAGAAGTATTAGAAAGAATTGTAACCGATATTCCAACTCCTTTGGGAGATGAAAATGCAGAATTAAAATGTCTTATTTTCGATTCCTTTTACGACAATTACAAAGGTGCCATTGCCTATGTACGTGTAGTTGATGGGAGTGTAAAAGTAGGAGATGAAATAAGGCTAATGGCAGCTAGAAAAGTATTTACAGTAACAGAACTTGGCTATTTTGAGCCAGGTACTTATGTATCAGCCAAACAGTTATTAGCAGGAGAAGTGCGGATATATTGCAGCAAGCATTAAAAATTTATCCGATATTCATGTAGGAGATACCATTACCTTAAATAGTAGACCTGCAGGACAAGCCTTACAAGGCTATAAAAAAGTAAACCCAATGGTATACTGTGGATTATATCCAGTAGATGGAAGTGATTACGAAAATTTAAAAGTCGCATTAGAGAAATTAAAATTAAATGATGCCGCCCTTCAATATGAGCCAGAAACGTCCACAGCACTTGGGTTTGGTTTTCGTTGTGGATTTTTAGGACTACTTCACTTAGAGATTATAGAAGAACGATTGGATAGAGAATTTGATTTAAGCTTAATTACTACCTCACCTTCGGTTATTTATAAAGTTTACAAAACCGATGGCACCATAGAAGAGTTATACAATCCAGCAGATTTACCAGCACCGCAAGAAATTAGTTATATGGAAGAACCAATTGTAAAGGCGGAAATTTTAACACCAAAAGAGTATGTGGGGAACATCATGGAAATATGTCAAAATAGAAGAGGTGTTTATGTAGATATGAAATACCTAGACACCACAAGAGTAACACTAATTTACGAGTTACCACTAAATGAAATCATTTATGACTTCTTCGACCAATTAAAATCGAAAACCAAAGGATATGCTTCTTTTGACTACGAATTTAAAGAATACAAAAGAGCAGAGCTTGTGAAACTAGACATTCGAGTAAATGGAGAAGGAGTTGACGCACTATCCTTCATTGTACACAAAGACTCAAGCTACATAAGAGGTAAAAAAATGGTAGAAAAACTAAAA
Organism: uncultured Clostridium sp.; assembly: GCA_948471055.1. Lineage (GTDB taxonomy): Bacteria > Bacillota > Clostridia > TANB77 > CAG-508 > RGIG8482. The sequence goes on from CAOKQZ010000051.1 coordinate 1,757, forward strand.
ACCGTTATCCCAAGACAATTATTTGCCATTCCAATTCAAGCAGTCATCGGAGGACAAATTATTGCAAGAGAAACCATTTCTGCAATGCGAAAAGACGTACTTGCCAAATGCTATGGGGGAGACATTACAAGAAAGAAAAAACTATTAGAAAAACAAAAAAAAGGAAAAAAGAAAATGCGACAAATTGGAAACGTAGACATCCCACAAGAAGCGTTTTTATCAGTGTTAAAATTAGACGAGGAATAGTATGTATAGGCATTAATATAGGGAAGAAATGTAGGGAGTGCATATTATGCAGGCCCAAAAAAGGAGGTAATATATGCGGACAAGAAAAAGAACTATACCAAGACCAAGTAGAGGGTAGAAATGCGGTTTTAGAGTTATTGGAGTCTGGAAAAGATATTAATAAAATTTATGTTGAAAAAGGGGAAAAGCAAGGTTCGATTAATAAAATATTGAAAAAAGCAAAGGAAAGAAAAATAATCATTTCGGAAATTGACAAGAAAAAATTTAAAAGTATGTGTCAAACACCGAATGCACAAGGAATTATTGCAATTATTCCCCCATTTGACTATTGTGAAGTTTATGATATAATAGCAGTGGCAAAAGAAAAAAATGAAGACCCATTTATTATCTTGCTAGATGGAATTGAAGACCCACATAACCTAGGCTCTATTATTCGAACTGCCGAAACGGCTGGCGTTCATGGTATCATTATTCCAAAAAGACGAGCAGCATCCGTCAATAGTACTGTTGCAAAGGTTTCAGCAGGTGCAGTAGAGCATATGAAAATTGCAAGAGTCAATAATCTTGTGGAAACTATGCATATTTTGAAAGAAGAAGGCATATGGATTTGTGGGACAGATATGGAGGCAGAGGAATATTACTATCGTCAAGATTTGACAGGACCAATTGCCATTGTCATTGGAAGCGAAGGAAATGGAATGAGTAGACTTACTAAAGAAAATTGTGATTTCTTAACCAAAATTCCAATGTTAGGGAAAATAACCTCGCTTAATGCCTCTGTTTCAGCAGGCATCGTGATGTATGAAGCAAGAGTCCAAAAAATGGGAAAGTAAAGGAGAAGAAATTATGGGAAAAAACAAGAAAAAAACACTTATCATAACAGGTAGTATTACTGTTATTTTGTTGGTCATTGTGATGGGACTAGTCTTATACCTAACCACGGATTTTCTAAGAAGTGACCAAGAACTATTTTTTAAATATTTTGCAGGAAATTTAGAAGTGCTAGACCAATATTTACAAGATCCAAATACAAGCACAATGCAGGCACTAAAAAGTGCACCATACACAGTAAATTCCGACATTAATTTTGACTTAGTGTCAAGCAATCCTGAAATTGCAAACCAAACCACACCACCTAGAAATTTTAGCATTGCTTACACCAAAAATGCAGACCCAGAAAATAACAAAGATACGAGCGAAGCAAAAATAAAATATTTAACAAAAGAATTATTTAAAGCACAATATGTACATGATGGTGACCTACATGTTGTGAATGGAACCAACGCAATTACCTCAGCACCAGTTTTTAATGTTTTCCTAGGAATTGAAAACAATAATTTAAAACAATTAGCAAAAAAAATGGGAATTGAAGATGTATCGAAAATACCAAATCGATTGGAAAAAGTTTCGATAACAGATTTATTAACCTTAAGTGAAGAGCAAAAAGAAGGACTTCAAGAACTATTCGTAAAAGTGGCAAACACACAAATCTCGAAAGATAAATATTATCATAATCGTGGAGTAGAGATTGAAATTGATACCAAACAAGTAAATGCAAATTGCTATGGTGTTACACTAAACCAAGAAGAATATAAGAATGTGATAATTGCCTTATTAAATGAAATTTCACAAAATGAAGCAATGATTAGTTTATTATTACAAAAAATCATGTTAATCGATTCACAAACCGATATTACAGCTGAAAACCTAAAACAAGAGATACAAAATCAAGTAGAACAATTACGAACTGTACAATTTGCCTCAGGAATTACCATTGAAGTGTATGAAGCAAATGGAAAAATTGTAAGAACCACGATTTCCAAAAATGGTGTAGAAAATTACACGTTTGATTATGAAAGAGGAAAAGATTCCATTCGAACCCTGATTTCTTTTAACTATCAATTTGAGGTAGGAGGTTCAACACCAGAAGAAACACCAGGAGTTACTTTTACAGAAGACGGATACCAAGTAATTGAAGGAAGTGCGGTGGAAAGACCAGCTCCAGAACCAGAACCACCAACAGTGATTACCATAAAGAGCATTGAAATTGCAAAACAAGTATCAGGAAACCAGAATAATATCATAGCAATTGTAGGAGGAGAAGTTGGCGATTCTCGTGTAAAAATATCCATTCAAAATAAAACAGAACCAAATACCCTACAAGAAGGAATGAATCATAATATTATTATTAACATTAGCGATTCGGATATTACCTATTTTACAATTCGAGCAAACTCAAATACAAAACCAGTTACCAGTGTTGCTTTGCAAGAATTAAACCAAAGTAACTATGCAGTATTTAATAACCGTACACCACAAAATATTGCACAATTAATAAGTTCAATAAAAGCACAATTAAAGAAAATATATGAACAACAGATGCAAGTAGCAAAAGAAACACAAGCACAAGAAGATGCAAATGGGCTAACACAAATTGATCCAAATGCAGTAGAAACAAATACTATTACCAATATGGAGAATGTAATACAATAAAAAGTATCTTATATCAAATAGTATCAAATCCAGTGTAGGGACGAATATTATTCGCTTGTAGACTTCGAAGAATATTCTAAATATGAAATAGAAATTTAGCAAATTTTTTGAAGAACAGGGATTACTTATCATCCCTACATTTTCTTTATAATATTAATTTGAATATTCTATGATGACATTTTAACAGTAACAATTTGTAAAAATTTCCACCCAAAATGTGTTGACAGAGGAAGTAAAAGGTGGTATTATAGATAATACAGAAACAAATTACTTGGAAGTGACATATTTTTAAGTAAGAAATTAGTA
>CAOKQZ010000052.1 GCA_948471055.1 uncultured Clostridium sp.
GTACTCTATTATCTGCCATTTCTTGTATTTCTTTTAAGTGTGCATTTAATGTTCCATCCATAAACATTATAGTATAATCGGCTTTTTTGTGTTCTTTCAAATATTTTAATCTCATTTTTCCATATTTATTTAAAGTGATTTTTTCTTGTTTAGGTATTGATATATTAGGTATATAATAATCTCCCTCTAAATTATATTCAATACCTGTTCTTTCATCAATTTTTGTTTTTGGTAATTCGTTTTCCATAACTTTTTCCTTCTCTTAAAATCTGGTATCATTATTTTTCTTTTTATTCTTGTTTTGCTTATTTTCATCTGGTATAGTTACTTTTCTAGCAATATTATTTGCAATTTCATTATCGTTGCTGTCAAATATGCCATTTTTATATAAATCATCACTAACAATTTTATAGTTATTATCTTTATCATAGCAAATTCTTTTGTGAAAATGGCTCATAATGCTATGCCAAAAACCTTTAAATTTCTGTAATTCTTGTTTAAGTTTTTCTTTTTCAGTTTGTAATCTACCTATAATTTTGTCTTTAGTAGATAGTTCCTTTTTCAAACTGCCGATTTCATTATCTTTTAGTTCTATTTTATATTTAATTGAACGATTTTCCTTTTCTATTTCAAAAGCCGAATGTTCAAAATCTTTAATTGCCATATTTAAGTCATTTACACTTCTAACAGTTTGAGTGACATCTTTTACATCTTCTGTATAATTTTTGATTTTCTGGACATCCTCGCTTGAAATAACCATATTATTTTTATTCATCAAAGTAGGCTTTAAATTATCTAATATTGTGTTTATATCTTTGCTAGAATTATCAAGTTCTCTAGTTTGAATATTTGCTTTTTCAAGTTTCTGTTCTTTTTTAGCTAGTTGTTTCTTGATTTCTCTGTAATTGCTCATCTCATTAACATTGATGTCTTGATTTCTGCCTTTTTGCTTTTGTTTTAATTGTGTATTAACTTCATAAAACTTGTTATATGATTTAATACAAGCATTTCTCATTTTATCTTGTATTTCAGTAAGTGAAGTTTTAGTAAATAATTTACTTTTTCCTACTTGTTTTTTCATTCCTCTAGTACAATTTAAGACTACTGGAACACCTACAACGTGCATATGGGGAGATGTTTCGTCAAAGTGTATTGTAGCATTTGCTATTTTAAAATCTGGTACAATTTTTATTAACTCTTTTACTTGCTCATTATATACATCAACCATTTTAAATCTATATCTTTCGCTTTTATCGTTCCAAAAGTCCATATCTCCAAGTTCTATTATAATTTAGTAAGTAAGCCTGAGGAACTTCCCCTCAAGCTTCTCTCAGAACTGTACGTGAAACTCTCGCTTCATACAGCTCCCAATTACCATGCCATTGGTAAAATTCCATATTTCCAATGTGCAAATAGCTTTGTATCTCTTCGTGCAATTTCTGCTAACCAGTTTGTTGCTCTCTTTTTCGAGTTTCTTGTTTTATATTTCCTTTTAACCCATTTTACTAGAATAGTATTTACATATTGCAGTATATTACAAATACCTGTCTTATAATAATGTGAGTAGTAATTTATCCAACCTTGTATTTTGCTATTAAACATATTTGCTATATCTTGTAGTGTTTTATCTACTTTTAATTGCACTTTCCAACTTCTTATTTCTTTTCTTATTTCTTTTTGTGCTTTATCACTCATAGCTGGTAAGAAACTATTAAATAGTGTCCCAAATTTGTCTTTCGCTCCTCTTAGTCTAAATGTATAACCTAGGAAATCAAACTTTGTATTTTCATAATCTCCTTTTCTATTGTCATCCTTACAGTATACTATTTTTGTCTTCTCTAAATTTAATTCAAGCCCAAATGTTTTAAATCTTTTGTCTAATACCTTTATAATATATTTTGCTTGTTTTAATGATACACAGTTCAATGCTCCATCATCTACATAACGTACCCATTGTATTGTTGGAAATTCTTTGCTCATAAAGTCGTCAAATACATAATGCATGAATAAATTTGCTAATACTGGACTTATCACTCCTCCTTGTGGTGTTCCTGCTGTTCTTTCTAATATTCTTCCATCTTGCATTTTAAATGGCGTTTTTAGCCATCTCTCAATGTAAAGAATTATCCATTGTTCATTTGTATGTCTTTTGACCATTTCAATTAGATAGTCGTGTCTGATATTATCAAACAGTCCCTTGATGTCAAAATCTACTACCCAGTCTTTTCTCCAACATCTTTCTCTTAAAGTCCCTACTGCTTGTATTGCTGATTTATTTGGTCTGTATCCATACGAATCTTCATGAAATATTTTCTCTACTTTTGGTTCAAAGTATATCTTTGTTACCATTTGTGCAACTCTGTCTTCAACAGTTGGTATTCCTAATATTCTAGTTCCACCATTCTTTTTAGGTATTGCTACTGCTTTTACTTGTTTTGGGAAATATGTTCCTGATGACATTCTATTCCAAATTTTGTATAAATTATCTTTCAAATTTTCTTCAAATTCTGCTATTGTCTGTTCATCAATTCCATATGTTCCTTTGTTTGCTTTTACTCTATCAAATGCTATCTTTACTGCTTGTTTTGAAATTTTAAATGGTTTTGTTTCTTCCATAAATTCCTCCTTCTTTCAAAGTTGATTTATTTCTTAAACTAGTAATCTTGAACCCTTCGCTCCATTTCCATTACAGAAATTTCTTCACTACTACGGTTCAATCTGCCCCTATGACTACATTGGTACTCTTTATCTTGTGGTTCTTCCACTTGATATTCTCCCTTAACATTAGTCCGTAGGTTCCCATGTTTCGTATAAACGCCTATGTTAAGTTCATGCCACCTATGCACCGTCCACCATTTAGTCAGTAAACAGGTTTCCACTAAACTTATCCCAATATACTTGTGATTATTGGTTTTGATGAAATCTAGACCTTTCGATGCTTTCGTAAGTGGTTCACACCTTCGTTCATCTCCTTAACACTCACCTGACAACTTATATGTTGCCTTTTCTCTAACGCTCAGCACCATATCTTTTGAATACAGCACCTTAGAGCGGTTTGCAACCTCTACCTGCATAGCGATTGCGGTAGACCTACTACCATCATTTATACAATTTACAAATATCTTTGTACTTTTATGCTACATTGATATTTTCATGGCGCACCACAAGCAATATCATTTTGTGAGTCACATACTTTAGTAAAGTAATTATCTATTTTTCTATCGTTTCTAGTCTGCTTATTGTTGTATTCAATTCTAGCTTGTTCAAATTCGTCTAAATATACTTGTTTTACATCATTTACAATATCACTTGTACCATATATCGTTCTAATTAGTTCTGTTTGATTATCATAATCTCTTAAATTATGCTTGTTTACATCTGATAAATCTTTTGCAGTTTGAATTGCATTATTAGCTAAAGAAGTAGTACTAGATACATTTTCTTTTGCAACTTTCTTTGCTAATTTACTTTTGTTTTTATCACTACCTAAGTGAAAAGAATATGCTAATTCTTGCTCCATAGAATCCCTCCCTTGAAATTTCTTCGTAGCATAGGACTTAGTCTTGACGGAAGTCCTAACCCCCTATATGTTATGACATGCTATCATAACATGGGGGCTCTGCGAGGCAATAAAATTTATTTTTGGCAAATAAATTTTATTCAAATTAACTATCGCCTCATCAAAGCAAACCTCACTTCACCAAAGGTCATATTGTCATCTGACCTTTTAGTTCGTTTCGTTGCTTTTCCTACTTTCCAAAAAGCACTGCTTTTTGGAAGCCCTACTACTCTGTTAATTTGTTTCCTGTGTATCTTCTTCGCAGAACTTTACTGGCTTTACACCTACTGAAATGGGTATAGGCTCTTTTGTATAAATTACACTTGTATTTGTTTCATCTGGTATATATTCAAATGCTGTATCAATTTCTTGCATTTGGAATTTATCTTCTTCATTGATGTAGATTATTCCAAATCTATAAGTTTCCATTTTGTTGTCTGGATCAAGTTTGTAATAATCTTCTAAAGGAAATACTCTAACAATAGCACTATTATCTTCAG
>CAOKQZ010000053.1 GCA_948471055.1 uncultured Clostridium sp.
AATCCATACATTATTAAGCCTGTCCACATTCCGACAACAAATTGTGTATAACATTGCTTTTGCTATTATTTTTTTCAGTTTTTTTCTTTTCATTTGTTTCACCTCCTTTCTAATCTTTTGTATTAATTTTCTTTGTTACTTTATACTCTTTCTTCATAAGACCAACTCCTTTCTTAATTTTTATTCACACTGTTGTACTGATTTACTTTTTTTCTATTACTGGAACGATACCATTCTTCTTTAATAACTCGTACAAAAACAATCTCCCTTTTTGTGTCCATTTTGTATTCATAGTTATATCTTTTGTTCCGTCCTTGTGGAAATACTCTACTGTTTCACTATGCGTATATCCAGAATTATGGTAATCACTATATAAGAACCATTGATGACCTTGCTTAAATTGTATTTTTAATTCGTGCAACTTCTTATTAAAAGTCTTAGCTGACATTCCGTAATCTTTTGCTATTGCTGTTATAGTTACTAATGCTTTGCTCTGTAATATTTGGTCAAGATAATCTGCTTTTGGCTTCAATTCTCCTATTAATTGTTTTTGTTGTGTATTTTTCAGTTGTAATACATTTAGTTTTCCTTCTGCTATTTTCAACGCTCTTGCCATTATTTTTTCTGGACTGTTAAAATCCTTTTCTACTTGTATAAAATACTTTCTTACCTCCTTACCTTTCTCGTTTCTTTGTATCATTGCTATTTCTTTTGCCATATCCAATTTAATTGCATGATCAATTTTTTCTTGATAGCCCCCATTTGCAATTGGACATTTTTGACTGACTGTGCAAAAATCAATATTTTCATTAAATCCATATTCGCACATTCTATCAAACCATTTTTTATAATCTGTTTTCACCTCTAATGCTTCATGCAGTTCTCTTCCATTTACTATTGGTTCTTGATTTTCAGTTACTTCGATTTTAATCAAATCTTTCATTTGTTTTCCTCCTTTTCTTTTTAAATTATCCTTCTTGCCATTTCTTTAAGTACTTCTTTTCTATCTTCTTTTGACAATCCTAATTCATATAAATAAACTGCTCTTTTATCTGCTATTTGTTTTACGCCAGTTCCTTCTATTCTTGGAAAATCTTTACTGTTAAATATTTCTCTCGCCTTATTTTCTCCTATTCCTCTCCAATCTGCATAATCATAAGGTGTAATTGTATCTGGTAAATCTTCATATTTCATTTTTGATTTTTTTATTTTCATCTTTTTTCCCTTCCTTTTTGTTAATTTATTTCACGTTTTAGTCTAAAAAAATATATTTTTTATAATCTAAATTGTTCTCATTGCAATATTTTATTATTGCACCACACACTGTTGCTCCTGCTCCTTTACCATTATTATTAAACATTTTATTTAGATGTGTTCTCTCTATTTTTAGAACTCTTGCCATTTCTGATTGATTATTGTTAAATTTCATTTCCAACAATTGCATTAAAGCTTCTATATTAGGTGTCATTTTTTCACTTCCTTTCTTCGTGAATTTTATTTACAATTGCATATTATCATGCGTGAAAAAAAATTGTCAATAGTTTTTGTGAATTTTTTTCACGTTTATTATTTTTTTTATTTTTGTTGCTTTTTTTCACATATTATTATATAATGTTGTTAAATAACTTCACATTGAAAGGACTGATTTTTATGTTTGATATAAAAATTTTTTCAAATATATTACAAAAAATAACAAATACTTATTCCTCTATTAGTGAATTTGCTGATAAATCAGAAGTTAATAGAACGTATTTGTCTAAATATATTAATATGAAACTAGATAATCCCCCTACTCCAAAGATTTTAGAAAAAATATCTATTTCTTCTAATGGTATAACTACATATGAAGAACTCATGCAAATATGCGGTTACTATGAAGAAACAATTGAAAATACTGTGTACGAAATATATAAACAGCTAAAAAGTCTAAGTCAGTTAATTTACAAAAAACAAAACCAAGATCTATATGAAGTAGAATTTTCTATTGAAAAATTTCAAGAATATAGTTCAGACCTATTAGAAACTTTAGAAAAAAAAGAGGGTTCTAAAATTCTTTTAATAGACTATTTCAGAAAAGACTTCTTTTGGGAAGATTATAATTTCATAGTTACTTTTCTATTTTTGTATGAATCTTTTATAAAATGTTTAGAAAAAGAAAACTATCTTATACTAAACAACTATAATTTTACAAATTGGTTTGATCTAGATTCATTTTATAACAAAATTACAGATACACGATATTTAGAAAATTTTGAATTTATTACTTATGATAGTAAAAATATAATTTTTATTAGAGAAAAACTTGAAGAAATATGTCAATATACTAAAAAATTCATATCTTGTTTAAACTTAGCTTATTTAAGTGACTTTGACAATAATGCCTTAACTGAGCTTTTTAAAAAGAAAGCCTCTAATCAACAATTATCTGAAATCCAAAAAGAAAAAATTATTGATCCTTTAGGATTATCTGAAATTGGTTTTGATATCAATAACTATATCCCACCAACACAAACACAAAAAGAACAAATAAAAGCTATGGTTGAAATAATATTGAAAGAAAATAAAAAAGGGATATCTGATGAAAAAAATAATTAAACAAAAGATAAGTCGAAAACACTTATCTTATTTTATAGGAGGTATTAAAAATGGCAAAACGTGGCAATGGAGAAGGAACTATCTATTATAGTGAAAAACTAAATAAATGGGTTGGACAATTTACTGTTGGAAGAAAAGCTGATGGAAAAATCAATCGTAAATCTGTATATGGTAGTACTAGAAAAGAAGTAAAAGAAAAAATGACAAAAGCATTAGCAGATGTCCAATCTAAAACCTATATAGAAAAAAATGATGTCACTTTAATTCAATTAGCAAAAGAAATCATTGAAGACAAAAAAGACACAAACGAAATATCTTCTAGTACCTATAAAAGGGCAACTTACACTCTTAAATATATATCTGATAGCAATATTGCTAATATGCCTATTCAAAAAATAAAAGCAAAAGATATAAAAGATTATCTAAAAAGTGTTACCATTTATGCTAATTCTACGATTGAAAAAATTTATCAATTATTAGGCCAAACATTCAGGAGAGCGGTTGAAAGAGATTACATTATAAAAAATCCAATGCTGTTTGAAGAAGTTAAAAAGCCAAAATCAGATAAATTAAACAGAGAAGTAGTTTCTTTATCTATCGAAGAAGAAAAAAAGCTTTTATCCATATTATCAAGCCAAAATAGCCCTTATGTAAATATCATATTTTTAATGCTCTTTACTGGAATGAGAATTGGAGAAGTTTTAGCCATAAAGTTAAATGATATAGATGATAATTATATATATGTTTCCCAAACTATGACTAGAGATGAAAATGATAAACCTATTTTAGGAAATAAAACTAAAACAGCTAATTCTAAAAGACCAATTATAATTAATACGATAATTAAAGAAATTTTATCTAATTCATTAAATCATCAAATTAAAAATAAACAAAATTTATTATTTTGTGATACAACTACAAAAGAAATAATAAAACCATACGAAGTAAATTCCTATCTATCAAGACTAAATCGAAAATATAAAATTGCAAACAATCTTCACAATCATATGTTAAGACATACCTATGCCACAAGATGTATTGAAGCTGGAATGAATATCAAAGTTCTTTCTAAAAAGTTAGGACATAAAAATATACAAACTACATTAAATACTTATGCTTCTGTATTAGATAAATTTGAAGCTCAAGAAGATACCAAGCTAGAAGAATATTTAACTAAAAATAATATAAAAATAAGTTAGTTGCATTAAAATTGCATTATTTTTAGAATTATAACCCCTTTATTTTCTTTATTTATATACCTTTATATGTTTTTTTACTATTGGTGGAGATGAGGAG
>CAOKQZ010000054.1 GCA_948471055.1 uncultured Clostridium sp.
TATAATTTGTTAGCTTTCCGATTTGTTCATATAGAAAAATTACAGATTTTTTATATATTATAAAGTATTGGCAAATACTTTAATAAAGTAAAATAATACGTTATTCTATAACATAATACCGTATTATGAATCGCAGAATTATGTTACGCAACCTCTTGATATTTTATTATTGTAAATATATACTTACAATTAAGTAAGAGTAAAATTATCAAAACATATACATAAAAAAATGCTTAAAGTGTACATGAAAAAGATAAGAAAACAAGTACTAAAACAAAAGAATTTAAATAAGGAGGATAAAAAAAGTAAAATGAGAAATAACTTAAAGAGTAATAAAGAAAAACTAAAGGAAAATATGTATATAAAATATGCAAAACAAGAAAACTTAGGTATAACTTTAATTGCTCTCATAATAACAATTATAATTTTATTAATAATGGCGGGAGTAGTTTTAAACCTAGCATTAGGAGAAAATGGAATAATATCAGGAGCAAAAAAAGCTAGTGAAAACACTGAAAAAGCAAGAATACAAGAAGAACTAGAAGCAGAAATAGCAAATGTAAAAATAAAATTGGTACAAGAAGAAAATAATAGAGAAATGCAAAAACAAGATATAGTTGATAGATTAGACGAAATAGGAGCAGAAGTAACAGACTACAATGATGAGATAATTGAAGGAGAATATAAAGGATATGAATACAAAATAGACGAAAACAACAAAGTAATAATAGGAGGAGCTTTAACAGGAGCAATACCAACAGCAACATTTGAATTATCAACAACTCAAGAAGGAGTAGAGGAGCTAGAATTAAAAGTAATAGCACAAACAACAGAAGGAGACATTGCATCAATAGAAAGTCTTAATAAACTTGAATTAGTATCAGAAAATGGAACATCTGAGAAAACATATAAAGTAACATTAAATGGAGAATACAAATTTAAAATAGTAGGAACAAATAAGAGAACAGCAAGAGTTAGCACAAAGATTACTAATTTACAAAATATAATAATTAGTGAATCATTATTAAAAGGTATAGAAGAAATAAATATACCGGGGGAAGTAAAGGTAAGAGTAATAGGTAAAACAACAACAAATGAACCAATACTGGAAACATATCCATTAAATGTAGTATATCACAAGGGAAATTTAAGTATAGGAGATAAACTAACATCAGAAGGAAATGAAGTAACAAGAAATGAATTATCTAAAGTAGCAAATACCGCAGAATGGAGAGCAGGAAAAGTAGCAGATGCAAATACAAATTCAGTAGTATTAAAGGTAGATGGAGATTTAACACTAGAAGAAAATTACAAATTAAGTTCAGTAAAAAATGGAACAGCAGTAGGAAAAGGGTTATTCATCTATTGTACTGGAACACTAACAATAAATGGAACAATAGATATGAGTAGCGTATCATGTAGTGCAGCAAGCCAAGATGTTTATCTATGGAAACGAAATGATGAAACTTATAATATGATAACTAAACTAGGTGCAACTGGGGGAGCAGGTGCAGTGAGGACTCATTCTGCTGGTTCTCGGAAAATCATTTAGTACCACACCAGAATATAATGCTGGTACTGGTGGAGGTGGTGGTGCTGTTGTGCAACAATGCATAAATCAAGGTGAATTTGTAGAAAATGGAGGAACTGGTTCCACATGGTGCGGAGGCTATGGGGGCGGTGGCAGGACAGTTGATCATAATGGCTATTCCGCTCGTGTATCAACTTCTGGAGGTACAATTGTATGTTATGGTCATTTAATCAAAGGAACTGGTTTTGTATTGGCTAATGGCACTATTGGACATGGAGCAGAAAATATGAAATGGTTTGAGGCAACAAAAGTTTGGGGATCTAACAGTATGGCTGGAGGAAGTGGAGGCGGATGTATCGTTGCTTTAAATGTCTCAGAAGACGCAAATATAAAAGTTTCGTCAAATGGTGGCGGTAATCCAAGTAGGGTTTGGATACCGGGTAACATTTTGGCAGGAAAAGGTGGGCTTGGTTCAATACGACTTAATTGGAAAACTGAATAATCTTAATATGATTACATTATAAATATTCAAATTTATGAGTATATCGAAAAATTTGTGTAAAGTTTAAAAATAAAACTTCTTATGATAAAATAAAAATATCATAGGAGGTTTTATTTATGTCAAAAAAAGAAAAAATAAGCGAAGAAAGAAAAAAATTAATACAAGAATTTATAAAAAGTAATGAATTAAAAACAGCAGGAGATATTCAAAGTGCAATAAAAGAGTTATTTAAAGATACAATACAGGAAATGTTAAATGCAGAATTAACAGAGCATTTAGGATATGAAAAAAATGAATATAGAGATGAAAATGATAATTATAGAAATGGTTATTCACAAAAAACAGTCCATTCTTCAGAAGGAGATATTACGTTAAATATACCAAGAGATAGACAAGGTACATTCGATCCAATAGTAGTAGAAAAAGGACAAAAAGATATTTCAAGTATAGAACAAAAAATAATAAGAATGTATGCAAGAGGAATGTCAAATCAAAATATATATGAAGAAATGCAAGAATTATATGGTATAAAAGTCACACCAGACATGATAACAGCGATAACAGATAAAATAATACCAGAAATAAGAGAATGGCAAAAAAGACAATTAGAAGAACAATATGCAATAGTATTTGTAGATGCAACATATTTTAATGTAAAACAAGATGGAATAGTTGTAAAAAAAGCAGTATATATAGCATTAGGAGTAACAATGACAGGAGAAAAGGAAATATTAGGATTTTATATAGGAGATTCAGAAAGTGCAAAATATTGGACCAGTATATTAAATGAAATAAAAAATCGAGGAGTGAAAGATATATTGATAATATGTGCAGATGGACTAAAGGGGTTAAAAGAAGCAATCGGAACAGTATATCCAACAACAGAATTTCAACGCTGTATAGTACATATGATAAGAAATACATTACAATATGTATCATATAAAGACAGAAAAGAATTAGCCAAAGATTTAAAGCAAATATATCAAGCATCAACAGAAGAAGTAGGATATAATAATTTAATAGAATTAGAAGAAAAATGGATCAAAAGAAAAGTATCATTAGACAATTGGGTTAATAACTGGGATAATATACAACCATTCTTTAAGTATGGACCAGAAACGAGAAAGATAATGTATACAACAAATGCGATAGAAAGTTTAAATAATTGCTACAAGAAGTTAAATAAAGGACGTAGAGTATTTCCAACACAACAATCACTAGAAAAAAGTATGTATTTATCAACAAAAATTATTACAGAAAAATGGACAAGCAGATATCAAAATTGGGGAGTTACATTAGATGAATTACATACATATTTTCCAGATAGAGTAATTATTAATTAATAGTAATATTTACCATATTAATATAAAAAAGCATGTCAAAAAGTGAATTTTAACATGCCCTGTTAATTGAACCTTGACAATTTCATATGTCATAAGATAATATATATTTATCTTAAAAATATAATTTTGTCAATTTAATTATTAAAATTAAAAAATTTATCATAAGAAGTTGAAAGTTTACACAAACTTTCCGATACTCTC
>CAOKQZ010000055.1 GCA_948471055.1 uncultured Clostridium sp.
CGCTTTTCTATATACTATAATAGACACATTCTAGTTTTACGGAGGTACTTTAAAAGGAAATGAAAAGAATACATTTAGATGAATTACCGTTAGAAACAACTGGTATGGTAGATACTTTAAATTGTAATGGTGCTATCAGGAGGCGACTTTTGGATTTAGGGATTGTAAAAGGAACGAAGATTCTTCCAATTTTAAAGAGTCCTTCTGGAGATCCGACTGCTTTTTTGATTCGTGGCAGTGTGATAGCACTTAGAAAAGAAGATGCGAATTTAATTTTGGTTAATGTATAATTGGGCAGATATAAAAATCTGCCCCTACATATAAAAGGAGGAATATTATGGGGCTTACTGCTAGTTCTTGTGGAACAAATTTATTAGGAGAAGATATGCTCTCTCTTCAAAAAGACTGCGATTATACCATTGCACTAGCTGGAAATCCGAATGTGGGGAAAAGCACGATTTTTAATGCTTTAACCGGTATGCATCAACATACTGGAAATTGGCCGCGGAAAGACGGTAAGTAATGCTTGTGGTACTTGCATACATAAGAATAAAAATTTATTATTGGTGGATATTCCAGGAACTTATTCTCTTATGTCCAATTCCCAAGAAGAAGAAATTGCAAGAGATTATATTTGTTTTGGAAAACCGGATACAACGGTTATTATTTTGGATGCTACTTGTATTGAGAAAAACTTAAATTTAGTATTCCAAACCTTAGAAATTACAAACAAAGTTGTCGTTTGCGTGAATCTTTTAGATGAAGCAAGAAAAAAGCATATTCGTATTGATTTAAAGAAATTGTCCGATTTCTTAGGTGTTCCTGTTGTTGGCACCATTGCCAGAAAAACAAAAACCTTACAACATCTATTATCTACTATTGTAAAAGTAGCTTCCTCTCCCCATATTAACAAACCAAATTTGGTTACCTATCATCCTATTATTGAAGATAGCCTGCTTATGTTAGAATCCACCCTTCAAAAGCATCTTCCAAAAGAGTATGCCTATTTATCTAGGTGGACAGCTTTAAAATTAATCGATGGCGAACCAAGTATCCTTCGCTCCATGGAAAAACATTTTTCGCTTTCTTTTTCGGAAGAAGATATTCAAAATAAGTTAGACGAGGCAAAAGAGCTTTTAAGTGAGAATGATATCGATGAGGAAAATTTCCGAGACAAAATTGTCTCTAGTATTGTGCTAACAGCGGAAGATGTTCATGACCATGTGGTTTCCTATGAAGGACTTGCACGGTTCAAACCGTGACCGAAAAATTGATAAAATTCTAACCTCCAAAAAATTTGGTATTCCCATTATGATTTTATTTTTAGGAATTGTCTTTTGGCTTACCATTACTGGTTCAAATTACCCTTCTTCTTTATTATCCGACTTTTTTAATATGGTACAAGAAAAACTCCTTCTTGTGTTTTATACCCTACATGCACCAGATTGGCTAACAGGTATTTTAGTAGAAGGCATGTTTCAAACCGTCTCGTGGGTTATCTCGGTTATGCTACCACCAATGGCAATCTTCTTTCCACTATTTACCATTTTAGAAGATTTAGGCTATTTACCACGAATTGCTTTTAACTTAGATAACTATTTTAAAAAGGCGTGTACCACAGGAAAGCAAGCACTAACCATGTGCATGGGAATGACAAAGTGGGAGATTTTTAAAATTAGCCACTTTGTTCCCGTTTAGCTGACTGAATTGCCTGGGTTTTACTGCACTACCATAGGTAATTATTTTGTTTCCTGCAAGAATAATTTTTAGTTCTACTTCACTTTCTTTTTGGTCCAATTCGTTAATTCCTTTTTTGTTTACATCTTCTTTTGCTCTATTTGACTTACTTTGTATTTTCTTTTGTCCCTTTTCATCTAGCTGCGTTTTTTCTACTACTATAATTTTATCTAGCAATTCTTCTATGTATTTTTCTAAATTATCTTTCGTTATCACTAACTGCTTTAATATGCTTTCCTTTAATTTCGTATCCTGCCCTTTTTCTTCTTTTTGCGTTTTCTTTTTACCCTCTAATTCTTTTAATTTTGCTTGTATTTTGCTAATTTCTGTTTCAATGATTACTTTCTTATTACTTAAATCTTCCTTGCTTAAAAGTCCATCTAAGGCTAAATCCAATAATTTATCTTTTTTTCTTTCAAGTACCTCTAACTCATTTTGTAATTTTGCTTCTTGCTCTACATTTTCCTCTTCTTTAGAAAGTTCTTTGTAAAAAGAAAGTAATTCCTCACAAATTTCTTCTTTATAGATTTCATAGCTTTTAAATACTGAAAGTAAAATATCGTATAGATCATCTTCTTTAAAGCATCCAGGAATACAATTCTTTTTGCCACTCTTATGAAAATCTGCACAGTACCAATAAATCACATCATCTTTATTTTTATAATGTCTAATTTTTCGAACAAATCCACATTTGTGCTTATCACAATACAACTTTCCAGATAAAGCATACAAGGTTTGATGTTTCTGATACATCGCTGCCTTCTTACTTCTAGCTAGTAATTTCTGATTCGCCTTTTCCCATAATTCTTCAGATACAATAGGTGGAACTTTTTCATAATCTTTATACACTTTCCATTCTGCCTGGTCATTAAAATTTCTCTTTTTACTTCTGTAATCCACAACTGTGGATAATCCTCCTGTATAATACCCTTTGTACTTTGGGTTTTGTATCATTCGTTTTAAGGTATTAGGATGAATTGGATTTCCATTGTGATTACAATAGCCATGTTCTTTTAAAATAGTAGATAATTTCTTTAATCCAACTTTACTATCATTTGCATAAATATCAAAAGTTTCTCTAATGCAAGGTGCCTCTTCTTCGTCTATCACAAGTTTACCCTTATTCTTTTTATAGCCCCAAATATTATCTGTTCCAAGAACAGTACCTTTTTCTAAGGCTCTCTTAAAACCAAACTTTGTTCTTTCCGAAATTTTACGAACTTCATCTTGTGCCATACTAGACATGATGGTAAGCCTCAATTCTCCATCAGAAGATGCTGTTATAATATTGTCTGACAGAAAATATACACAAACATCATATTCTAGCAATTTTCTAGTATAGAGCAAACTATCAATCGTATCACGAGAAAACCTTGAAACTTCTTTTGTAATTAGTAAATCAAATTTCTTGTCTTCCCCATCTTCAATCATTCTCATAAAGTTTTCACGTTTCTTAGAAGTTGTTCCACTAATTCCTTCATCAACATAGCCACCGAATAAAAGTCCAGTTACTATTTTTCTTAATGTACTCCTCAAAAAAGCTAACCTGATTTTCCAAAGAATTAATCTGTTCTTCTTTATCTGTAGAAACTCTAGCATAATAACTTACATTTAAAGGTAAATCAAATATTGTCTTACCAAGCAAAAATGCTTGCTTCATTTCGTATACAGTCAAATATACCTCCTTCCTCAATTGCAAAAATAAACTTCGTCTGACTACGTTGA
>CAOKQZ010000056.1 GCA_948471055.1 uncultured Clostridium sp.
TTGGTGGAGATGAGGAGCCAATATTTTTCTGTATTTTCTCTTCATTTCCTTTTAAAGTATTTTTAGGCACTTTCAAACCTTTTCTAATTTCTTCAATTTACTAATTTTTATCTCGTTTTTTATAACTTTTCTTTGGCGTTGCATTAAAAATTGCATTAAAATTATATATTATCCAAAATTCCTAATATATAAATTTTTTCAATCAAAGCTATATTATTTTTTATAAGTATTAATTCCTCCTGCGAAAATAAATTAGCATTTTTTTTGATTCTTTTGATTGGAAATTCTTTTAAATTTAATTCTTCTTTTTTTTCTAAAACTTCTTTTTTCATTTTATACAATTCACTCCCTCTTTTGTAAATTTTATAATTTACTCCAAAGGGGTTATAATTCTTTTCTATTGTAACCTTACTTTTCTTTTTTGTAAATAGTTTTTCTTTTTCTTTTTCATTTTTTGTGATTTTTTTTAATACTATATCTTTCATAGTATACTCCTTTCTTTTCTTCTGTTTCCTCTGGCAAAATTTGACAATCACTTAAAAAAGCTGTATACTATTAATAGATATACTTTTTTAAGTATATTGTTTGGAAGAGAAAGATCTTTGGGATATTGTTTGTCTTTCTCTTCGCTTTTTATTTTTACCTAATATATGTCATTTGTCCTAAAAAATGTCACTACCTATATATGATATATTTATTTTTAAAAAAAGTCAATTGTTTTTTCGACTTTTTTTTGTTTTTTTGTTATTATTTGTCACAAAAAAAGAAGTCTTGCGACTTCTAAGCTATTCTTTGGTTTTTGGATTGCTTATGTTTGGAATTTGTCAAAAAAAGAACTATTGCTAGTTCTTTTTTAATTATGTGAATATAATTTTCCACCTATATCTATAAAGAAAATATAATAAACATTTTTAATTATTACTCCTATAATTCTTGCCATTATTGGATTATTATTTGGGTATAATCTCATAATAGCTAGTTTGCTAGTATTTTTAAATACATAGTCAAACTAAGTAAAGAAAGAATTGAGGTTAGCCCCGCAAAAAGCAACCCCAATTCAAACGAACATATTGAGTAAGGATTTATTCCTTTAGTTTAATACAGTAATCTAAACAAATCCATCCACTTGCTGTATATCCCCAATTACCACTTACTTTTGTTACTGTACATACTACATTACGTTTGTATCCATTTGTATAGTAGTTTCCAAATCGTTTATTTTGACTTCTAGCATTACTTGTTAGCTGTTTATATGTTTTAGCTTTATAGTTTGTTCCAGCTCCATATCTTACATTTAAAATAGAAGCATTAACTTTATACGTTCCAGTTCTATAACCTGTATTATTAGAAACACTAGTATTTCCAACTTGACTGTAACTTGACAAATAATTAGAACTAATCCATCCTAAATTTGTTTTACTCCAATTTCCAGATGTCTCTAAAATAGTTATAGCTGTTCCATGTCTATAACTACCTATTATGCTTCCATTTGGACTTTTTCTTATATTTAGTCCTATTTTTGCAGTAACATATCTTGTATAATTAGCAGTAGTAACAGTCTGCGTATTATTTACTATTACATTTCCATCATGGGCATAAGCAAAAAACTTTTGATAATTAGCATAATTTCTGAAATTATCAATACTGCAATATACTGTATTTCCATTTACAGTTACTTTTCCACGTCTAGTAGCAGTTTCAAATTTTCCACTATATAAATATGGGTCATATATACTGATTGTGTCCCCATCTATTCCAGTTAATAGAATAAAATGTCCACCAGTGGTAAATAAACCATTTGCACAACTAACAACTACATAATAATTTTTTCTTAACAAATTAACTGCTTCATCTAATCTATATGCCTCTTGATAACCAATATTAAATGAATCAGCTACAAATCTAAATGCACTAAAATAGGTACCATTATTGGCTGAACGATAACCATATTTAACAAATAAATCTCCCATTTCTGGCGGTGTTATTGTTCCTTTTGTTGCTGTTACTACCATACTAGCACATGTTGGCCCACAACCACTAGTTCCTATATTTTGAGAATAATTATTAACACTTGTATATAGATGGGAACTCCATCTACTATCTATTTGACTATAATAAGTAAGCCCCTTATAACTTCCTAGATTTACATTAGGATACTCTGTCGTTCCGTTGTATGCTATTTCTCCTTGTTCTTCAAATGTTTCGCTTTCTGTTTCTTGTTCTTTTGAAACTTCCTTTTCTTGCTGTTCTGTTTGTTCTTTTATTTCTGTTGTTGGCAATTCTTTTATTTCTTTCTCTGTCATCTCATAGGTTGTCATATCTGTTACAGTGTCTGTGACTTTTTCTACTACTTCCTTTTGTAAATCTTTGTCATTGCTAAATACAAATACCATAACTATAATAAAAGCCATCATAGCAGTTGCTATGATAGCTTCAAACTTTCTTTTTTTCATATTTACTTTACTCCTTTCAAATCTTTAATATCGTGTTGTATTTCTACAACTTGTCCTTCTAATTTATAAGTCCTTTCTATGATATTGTTATGCCTTTTTACTTTTTCTTCTAATTCAGAAAGTCTATAATTAGTTAATTTAGAACTTGCTACAATTCCTCCTATAGTTCCTAAGCATGTTCCAATAAAACTTATTATTGCTACAATTACTGTATTATTCATTGTTTTCCTCCTCATCTACTTCTACATAGTTTTCTTCGCTATCCTCTTTTCCTAAATAGATTTCTTTTGCTCGAACAATTGGTACATCTAAGCCGTTTTCATCTTTTTGTGTTTCTTTTGATACTATGATTTTTCCTTCGTCTGCTGTTAGTT
>CAOKQZ010000057.1 GCA_948471055.1 uncultured Clostridium sp.
ATGTATCAAATCGTTCCTTTCAAAATCTTTTTCCAGTTCTACATTAATGGATTCAGAATGAGAGTTTTGAACAGGTACTCTAACAGTTGTAGCTGTTACTTTTAAATCATCTCTATGTAGAATTTTTTTGGTTTCATTTATCATTTTTAGTTCTTCTTTAGAATATCCATTTTCCATAAATGTGTCAATATGTGGTAAACAGTTGTTGTAAATAGGATAAGGGAATTTTTTTAATGGTTGTAAATTGTCGGTGTTTTCTAAATCGCATAAGGCATCTTTCCCTGCGCCAGATACAGCCTGATAAGTAGAATAAATGACTCGTTTTATGCGATATTTATCTTCTAAAGCTTTTAAAGGAAGCATGGCTTGAATGGTAGAACAATTTGGATTAGCAATAATTCCATGATGATGAAAGGCATCTTCTAAATTAACCTCAGGAACGACTAAGGGAACTTCCTTATGCATACGAAAATAACTACTGTTATCAACTACAATACAACCTTTCTCGGCAGCAATTGGTGCATATTTTTTGGAAGTTTCTCCACCTGCAGAAAAAATAGCAAAGTCAAAGCCAGAATCAAATGATTTTTCTGTTAATTCTTCTACTACATAGTTTTTTTCGTGAATGGTAAAGAGCATTCCAGCAGATTTTTTTGAGGCAAATAAACCATATGTTTCAATTGGTAAGTTTTTTTCTTCTAATACTTGAATAACAGACCTACCAACAAGACCAGTTGCACCAACAATAGCAATTTTAAATTTTTTCAAAATATTACCTCCAAACTTTGCATTTTATAATATATGATTTGTACTAAATAGTAATTTGATTGTACTACAATTCACAGTTTAAATAAGTAATAACAAAATTTATTAATATTTTTTAAAAGAACTCCCAACTGCGGACCAACTGTAACTAAAGTAACAGTTGGTAACCTTGTCGGTCCCCCCCGAATTGTTACTTTATAAAAAATATAATAAATTTTGTATATAAAATTAATAACTGTCAATAGCAACTTTATTGTACTACAAATGAGAAAAAAAGGAAATAGCAACTGTCAATAATTTTTGAATATTTCACTAAAAAATTGTCTTATTTTATTAGCGAATATTTCACCTATGTATAATCTTGAGTTTATCCGCTCGCCGCGGAGGCAGGCTCAAGATTTAATTTTTGTTTTAAAATCTTATTTTTTGTAAATACTATCTGTAGGCGATAGATTTAATACGATGCTTTAGCATCTTTAAGATAAAATTCATGGATCAATTGTATTACTACATCTGCTAGCCATTTATGATAATCTAATGAATTATTATCGATTTGGTCTTTAGATATCAACTCTAAAGGCTGTACATCATAAGTTTTATTGTTAGATTTTACACGCATTCCAATCTTTTCACTTAAGTAAATCTGAATTCTAGTTTTGGGTGGTAAATGCCTATCCATAATTTGAAATTTACTATTGTTGATTGAGAATACTCCAGCATTATCTATTGTTCTTTCAAATCTAACACATAAGAGTTCGTCTAAATTATATCTTTTTGGTAGTTTTAAAAATACATTTTTCTTACTAGTAGCTTCTACAGCAAATTTAGAATTATATTTTTCTATATATTGAATTAGAAAAATATTAGCTTCTTCCATTGTCTTTATATGGTGAATTCTAAATTCTGTAACAAGTCTACTTTGAAGTGTTTCCCACAATCTTTCAATTCTTCCTTTTGCCTGAGGAGAAGATGCGGCAAACATTTCGATTCCAAGTTCTTCAACAATTCTACCAAACTGAGTAATACCTTTTTCTCGACCATTTAACTGTTCTTCAATAGTTATATGGTCGTCAACTTTTTTTGGTGGGAAAAACACACTATATTTATCAGGATAAAGTGAAATTGGTATACCATAGTTTTCTAGAGTTTGCCTTAATACTTCTAAATAGCCAAGTAAACATTCATTTTTACACATATATAAGCCAGTTATTTTTCCAGTAGCATCGTCTATAAATCCATGAAGAGAATATTTTTGACCATCTCCAAACCATTCAAAAGGTGTACCATCAGCTTGTAACATCATTCCTTCACATTCTTTTCGTTTTCTTCTATGATGTAGTTTTGTTTTACGATGTTTTTTGGGGCTTTTTATACCAGCATTTCTTAAAATGTTATATAGAGCTGAATAGGATATATCAATATTTTCTCGTTCTTTTAAAAGTTCCTGAAAATGTTTAAAGTTAGATATTTCATATTCGTAAGAGCTTCTAAGTTCTAATATTCTTTTTCTTGTTTCTTCTGGTATTGTGTTCTTAGGCTTTCTACCACGATTTCCATGTTGAATGGATTTTACGCCGTTTTCTTTTACCTCCTTTTTGATTTGTTTCACACGACGTTCTGAAAGACCTAAGGCATTAGCGACTTGTTTTACTGTACATTGTCCTTTTATACATGCTTCGATTAAAGTAGCTCTTTTTAAATCTTTTTGTTTTAACATTAAATATTCCACCTTTCTATTTTGTCTGTTTTTTACATTTTTATACAGTTAGGGTGAAATATTCGTTTACAAACTTTTAAGGTGATTTTATCATATATTAAATACA